>JAEZRJ010000007.1 GCA_023412855.1 Bacillota bacterium
ACCGTGATGAGCAGCCCTTCCACCGCCTCGTCCTTATCCCAATATTGAATGGGAATCTGAAGCTTTTCTATCATAAGCTCCAGATTCTTCTTCTGTATCCGGTTCTTTCCGCTGTAAATGAGAGCCGCGTCCTTATTTCTGCTCCTGAAATAGCAGTAAAGGCCGTAGCCCGAAGCGATGGCGTCCGCGTCCGGGTTATCGTGACATTGTATCACGATATGCTTATACCCCTCTAATTCCTTCAGCCGCATGTCCTCTCCTCTAAATTATCCCATTTATTAGTGCTTGAAATGTCTCATTCCTGTAAATACCATGGCGATGCCGTATTCATCACACTTATCGATAGAAAGCTGGTCTCTCATCGCGCCTCCCGGCTGAATAATCGCCGTGATTCCGGCCTGATAAGCCGCCTCCACGATATCGTCAAATGGGAAGAATGCATCTGAGGCAAGTACCGCTCCCTTGGTCGCATCCGGTCCGATCAATTCCTCCGCATGCTCGAAGCTCTGCTTGGTCGGCCATATACGGTTCACTTGCCCGGGGCCGATACCGATGCTTTGCTTATTCTTCACTACAGCAATGCCGTTTGATTTTACGAATTTTACTACTTTCATGCCGAACTTCATATCCTCCAGCTGGCTCTGGGTCGGCTGTGTCTTCGTAACGACCTTGAAGTCCTCTTCCTTATAAAGCTCGGAATCGATAGTCTGGATAATTAATCCGCCGTTTACCTTCTTCATATCATATGCATTGGAATCTTGGCTGATTTCAATATCTTTCAACTCAAGCACGCGAATATTTTTCTTGGAACAAAGCGTTTCCAATGCTTCTTTTTCATAGGAGGGGGCTACCACTACCTCCAGGAAAATCTCATTCATCTCCTCAGCCATTTTCTTCGTCACTTCTCTGTTACACACTACGATACCACCGAAGATAGAAGTTTTGTCCGCGCTGTAAGCGCTGGCCCACGCATCGTAAATGTTGTCGCGGCTGGCTACGCCACAAGGATTGCCGTGCTTGCACCCTACTACAGTAGGCTCCGTGAATTCCTTCAAAAGCTCCAGCGCACCGTTGGTATCGTTAATGTTATTGAAAGAAAGCTCTTTTCCATTGTACTGCTCCGCATCCACGAGAGAGCCCTTCTTCTTGCCGATTTCGCGGTAGAAAGCCGCCTTCTGGTGGGGATTCTCGCCGTAGCGCATCTCCTGTACCTTTTCGAAGGTCATGGTCAGCGTCTCCGGGAATCCGTGATCATTTCTCTCCTTCTTCAAATAATCCGCAATCATCGTATCGTAATTGGAGGTGTGCATGAATACCTTTTGCATCAAATAGAACTTCGTATCCAAAGATACGCTGCTCTCCTCTTTGAGCTCGGAAATTACCTTCTCATAATCGGAAGGGTCTGTCACAACCGCAACATCCTGATAATTTTTGGCTGCACTACGAAGCATAGTGGGGCCGCCGATATCGATATTCTCTACCGCTTCCGCCCTCGTCACTCCATCTTTCAAAATCGTTGCCTTAAAAGGATAGAGATTCACCACCACGATGTCGATAGGCTCAATATTCAAGGTTTCGAGCTGTTTCATATGCTCCGGATTAGAACGCATCGCCAAAAGTCCTGCATGCACTGCCGGATGAAGTGTTTTTACCCTTCCGTCCAGGCACTCGGGAAAACCGGTAATCTCAGAAATTTCTACCGCGGGAACACCCTCCTCCTTCAGCTTGGCATAAGTGCCGCCCGTAGAAATAATTTGGGCTCCCAAACCCACAAGCTCCTTGGCAAACTCCACTACGCCCGTTTTGTCCGAAACACTGATCAATGCTCTCATTTTTTCTCCTCCTCGTTTTTGTTAATATTCATATATTTTTTCTCGAATTCCACCCTCGGCAACGGTTTATCGAAATAATAGCCCTGTACCAGACGTACCTTCATGCCTTCCAGAACCTTATACTGCTCCTTTGTCTCGATGCCCTCCACACAGATGGACACATCTATCGCATCGGCAAGCTCCGCCACCATACGGATAAACGACTGGGAATAAGCATCCCCCGCCAAATCCTTCACGAAGCTCTGGTCTACCTTTATTACGTCGAAGGGAATCTCCCTTATATGATTTAAAGACGAATAACCGGTACCAAAATCATCCAGCGCGATGCGCACGCCCAATTTCTTAATTTTGCCAAGTATGGATTTCATACGCTCCATATCATTGATTGCAAGACTTTCCGTTACCTCCAGCGTAAGATTCCTCGGATTAATTCCTGTATCCTTCAAAGTCTGGGCGACAATTTCCACAATGTCTGTCTGCAATAGCTGCACCACAGATAAATTCACATTTACCTTGTAGCTGGGATACCCGTTATCGTTCCACTTCTTACAGTAAAAGCAGGATTGCCTCAATACATAGTTGCCGATCGGATTGATGAGTCCCAGGTATTCCGCCAGCGGAATGAATTCACCAGGAGTAATGAACCCCAGCTCTTCGCTGTTCCAGCGGATGAGTGCCTCCGCGCCCGTGCAAGGCGTTCCCGGCAACTGGATGTCCATGATCGGCTGAAAATAAACCTCGAATTCCTTATATCCTGAAACTGCCGCATCTCTCATATTCTTTTCCATATCCAGACGTCTGTTGGAGCTGGAATCTATCTTATCCGAATACATAGCCACCCGGTTCTTACCCAGCTTCTTCGCCTCATACATAGCGATATCGGCTTTTTTAATGAGTTCGTGGACGCTCTCCCCTTCATCGGGGAAATCTACGATGCCCATGCTCATGGTGCAATAGTAATCCGCATCCTTCAGAAACCATGGTTTCACGAAAATCTGCTTGATATCTGCGATGATCTGATCGAATTTACTCCGGCTTTTCGGTGGAATGATGATGATGAATTCGTCTCCGCCTACGCGGTAGCAGGAATTCTCGATTTCCTCCACACGCTGTAGGCTATGGGAAATTGCCTTAAGCAAGACATCCCCATACTGATGGCCCAGACCGTCATTGATATGCTTGAAGTCATCCAGATCCAAATAGAGCAAAGCTCCCTTGCTTCCGTCTTTTCTCGCCTCATCGATATGACGTGCCAAATCTCTTTCACAACACAATCTGTTGTATAGTCCGGTAAGGAAATCCGTGTAGGCCTGCTGCTCAATTTTCTTCTGATATACCTTTTTCTCAGTAATATCATAGATAGCAAAAAGAGTGACCGGCCGGCCGTCTACCCATGTAATATGGGTATAGTACAAGTCATACCAACGTTCTCTCTCCTCTTGGTAAATCTCCTGCTTTCCCCTTCTGTTACCCTTGATCAAATCCTTTTCAAAGAGAAGGTCGAGCGTCTGATTTTTGATCTCCTTAGAAAAGTTGTTGCGCAGTCCTCTATTGGCGAACAATACCTCGCCCGTCTGCATATCTCTTACATAAATAGAGCTTCCTACGTTGTCCAAAATCATCTCTAGCGAAGCATAGGAGCCTGCAAGAGAATTCTTCTGGATTCTCTTCGTAATAATACCCTGTAATATTTTAACAGCGTCGTTTAAGAACTTGACCTCCTCTACCCGCCATTGCCTTTCCTTTGCATGTTCTCCGAAACAAGCATAGAGGCTTATCGCCCCGCCTATAACAATGGGAATGACGATCAGCGCCTTTACGCGGAAGAACTTCATTTTATCCTGTTCTCCTGCGTCCCATACGCTGCCGGAGGAAATCACCAGCACCTTATCCGTCTTCAGCACCCCTCCGCAAGGCAGATCCTTCGTCTTGTCGAAATTCGACACGACTCCCTTGTTGCACCATTCCGCGGCAACGTCCATCAACTCTCCGCCTTTATGCACACGACAAAGAACAGCCGTACTGATATCGAGATAGGTTCCCAATATTCTAAGTACGTCTGCCATAATCGCTTCGATCGTGTCATCGCTTTCGAGAAGCTGTACCACATCGGCTATCGCTTCACCTCGTTTTAAGGAAGCGCTCATCTCATGCTCTGAGTAGCGGCTTCTTCTCGTCTCCGCTTCCGCATCCAGCATGGAGAATCTAATCTTCAGCAGAGAGTATGTGGTATCTCTCAGCAAATCCAACGCATAGTAAAACTCTCGTTCCGTCACTTCATATTCGAAGTCATGGAAGGGGTCATTCCCGCCGCCTTCTTCCTCGTCCGTAATAATCCCGAAGACGATCCAGACCGCTACGACCTTTCCCTCCAACATAATAGAAGCTGCTGCAAGGCGCAGATTCGCAGCGGCGGTGTTTTCCACCGCCTGCTCCTCCAAGCCGCCTTCCGTTACCCTTTTAAAAATGCTGCGAAGCGCTTCCTCTGAAACCGCCCGCTTTATCTGCTCAATATCCGTATCTCTTCCCGATATTTCCGTAATTGGCTGTCCGTCCGAATCAATGCAATACGCGTATACATTCGTTGCACTACAAAACTTATCCTGCCATCTCTTTAGTGTCTTCTCATCGATTAAGTTCTGCACATGTTACCTCCCAGGCCTCAATACATTTTGCTCGCCTCTATTCATTCACGCTGTAATTTGGAGCTTCCTTTGTGATATGAATGTCATGCGGATGGCTTTCCTTCAATGATGCCGCAGATATCTTAATAAATCTTCCGTTCTGTTTCAAATCTTCTATCGTACATGTACCGCAGTATCCCATACCGGAACGCAAACCGCCCAGAAGTTGGAATACAGTATCTTCCACTGTCCCTTTATATGCTACCCTTCCCTCTACTCCTTCAGGAACGAGCTTCTTGGCATCCGACTGGAAGTAGCGGTCCTTGCTTCCGTTTTCCATAGCTGAGATAGACCCCATACCGCGGTATACCTTATATTTTCTTCCCTGGAACAACTCGAAGGTTCCCGGACTCTCATCACAACCCGCAAAAATACTTCCCATCATGCAGATATTACCGCCCGCTGCGATGGCTTTCGTCATATCGCCGGAGTACTTGATACCGCCATCGGCAATAATCGGAACACCGTATCCCTTCGCCACCTCGTAAGCATTCATAATCGCCGTGATCTGGGGCACACCGATACCGGCCACAACGCGGGTGGTACAGATGGAACCGGGCCCGATACCGACCTTTACACCGTCCGCTCCCGCTTCAATCAACGCTTTTGTACCTTCTCCCGTCGCCACGTTGCCTGCAATTACCTGCATGTCCGGGTATTTTTCTTTGATCATGCGCAGACAGCGGAGTACATTCTCTGAATGTCCGTGCGCGGAATCCAATACGACCACATCCACCTTCGCATCGGCCAGCGCACCTACACGGTCCAGGACATTCGCCGTAATTCCTACACCGGCGCCGCAAAGAAGTCTTCCTTGTCCGTCTTTCGCTGACAGAGGATATTTAATCGTCTTTTCTATATCTTTTATGGTAATAAGCCCTACCAGATTATAGTTCTCATCTACAATCGGCAGCTTCTCTTTTCTCGCCTTTGCAAGGATCTGCTTCGCAGATTCTAACGTAATGCCTTCTCTGGCTGTGATAAGCTCCTGAGAAGTCATGGATTCTTTAATTTTTTTGGTGAAATCTGTTTCGAATTTTAAGTCACGATTTGTAATGATACCTACCAGCCGTCTTCCTTCGGTAATAGGCACACCTGATATTCTGAATTTGGCCATGAGCGCATCCGCGTCTGCCAACGTGTGATCTGGAGTCAATGAAAAGGGATCCGTAATAACGCCGTTTTCCGAACGCTTTACTTTGTCTACTTCTTCCGCCTGCTCTTCGATAGACATGTTCTTATGAATGATGCCGATACCTCCCTGTCTTGCCATAGCGATCGCCATGCGGTGTTCGGTAACGGTGTCCATTCCGGCACTCATCATCGGAATGTTGAGTTTGATTTTCTTTGTAAGCCATGTTGTTAAGTCGATTTGATTGGGAATTACCTGCGAATAGCTCGGCACCAGCAGTACATCGTCAAATGTAATTCCTTCGCCAATTATCTGACCCATTTTTCTTCCTCCTGTTCTTTTATTTGCGCAGTAAGCAATGAGTAAATAGCATTTATAATGAGTTAAAACTTATAATTAATAAAAAAACTCATAATAAATGATGTAAGTTTGAAAAAGTTTACCAAACTTACATCATTATGTCAATCAGTAAATACTTTTCTGGGCGCCACATTTTTAATCGCTTTTACTAATTCGCCGCCGGGCTCTAAAATAATCTTTTGTCCGCCCTCATAATACATGACATATCTTGCCTCCGGCTGTTTCGCTTCACCGGAACTGTAATCATAGGTCTTGACAGTCCTGTTCTTATAATCGCCCAAATGATAAGAGTTCATGGGAGCAAGAATCTCCATGCGCTGCACATCGTACTTCGCCACTCTTTTCCTTCTCGTCTTAGCCATTACCTTATCTATGGTAATTTCTTTATCCAGATAAAGGTATTCATATTCCAAATCGGAATTAAGATAAATAAAATACGCGGCAACTCCGGTTAATGCCCCAACGATCAGCGCCGGCCAGAGAATCAGTCCAAGCAGTATGAAAACGACGGTAAGCATAACGGAAAGAATCCGAAGCAGCAGAAACAGCGTACTTGTTTTTTTCTTAACGAGACATTCTACGTATGTATCACTTATCATATTATCTTTACCATCCTCTTTCTATTATTAGGTAATATCATATTACAAATTCCCCAAAGTTTCAAGGGATATACACCGCATCCCTTCCAGTTTTTTTAACCTTTATAAATTGTTTATTCTTTTTTCATACATTATTGGCATAGTCGCATTGACACTCATTTTCCAAAACGTTATCATTATCAAAGTAATAAGTTTATGAATATACCAACAGTAATTACCAATAATATACAAAAAGCGAGGAGTATGATATGTCGATACATGAAGAAATCCGGGATCAGCAAAAAAAATTGAAGGATATGACCTTTAAAGAAAAGCTCAGTTATTTCTGGGATTATTACAAGATTCACACAATCGTAATCCTTGTCACAGCCATTGTGGGGGGCGTCTTTATTCATGATGCAGTAACTGCAAAAGACCATGCCTTTTCCGCAATCCTTCTCAACTCCTACGGCAGTGACAGCCAGGATATGCTGGAGACAGAATTCGCCGGGTATGCTGATATCGATTTAAATACGTACGACTGCTACATCGATACCGCTTCTATGCTATCCTACGAATCCATGTCGCAAATGGACCTCGCCGTCTCTCAAAAAATAACGGCCATGTCCCAAACTGACGGTCTCGATGTACTTGTCAGCGACACTGCTCCCTTCACCAACTTCGCAGAAGGAATGATGTTCATCGACCTGCGTGAAGAATTGACCGCCGAAGAATTCGAAAAATATGAGCCCTATTTCTTCTATATCGACGCTGCTACTCTGGACTCCGATGACGAGCTCGTTTATGACGAAAGCGGGATGCCTGTAGTCACCGACGAATCTATCGACCACTCAGACCCTTCCGCAATGGCAGACCCGATGCCTGTAGGCATCTACCTTAAGGACTCCGCCAAGCTGGCGCAGTATCAATGCTACACTACCGACGAAACACCGCCTATCCTGGGCTTCGCCTATTCTTCCGTAAAAAAGGAAACTGCCCACCTCTTCCTGCAATATTTAATGGAAGAATAATTATCAGAACAAAAGTATGCTTCGCATACTCTCGCGGACGAATACTTTGGCAGCATAGCTTTTGTTCCGCGCGCGCAGCTGCGCATTTCATTTTCTATAATAGGAGCACTTTCCTACTTATAGAACAAAAGTGTGCTTCTCACACTCTCGCGACCAAGAACTTCGGCAGCATAGCTTTTGTTCCGCGCGCGCAGCTGCGCATTTCATTTTCTATAATAGGAGCACTTTCCTATTATAGAACAAAAGTGTGCTTCTCACACTCTCGCGACCAAGAACTTCGGCAGCACAGCTTTTGTTCCGCGCGCGCAGCTGCGCATTATTTGCCCGAAGGGCTTTTATGTAATAGGAGCACTTTCCTATT
>JAEZRJ010000008.1 GCA_023412855.1 Bacillota bacterium
GATGAAACAGCAGATCTTGAAAAGGCACTTCCCATCATTATTAATGCGAAGACCCAGCGTATCGGCGTATGCAACGCTTGTGAATCGCTGCTCGTGCATAAAGCGGTGAAGGAGAAATTCCTTCCTATGTTAGCGAAGGCACTTAAGGAGCATTCGGTGGAAATGCGGGCCGATGATGAGATAAGGGAAATCATCACGGATGCGCTTCCTGCTACGGATGAGGATTACGGCACGGAGTATTTGGATTACATCATTTCTATGAAGACGGTATCTTCTGTGGATGAGGCGATCGCTCATATCAATAAGTATGGAACCAAGCATTCCGATGCGATCCTTACCCAGAATAAAGAGAACGCAGATAAATTTTTACGGGAAGTGGATGCAGCCTGCGTTTATGTGAATGCCTCCACGCGGTTCAGCGACGGCTTTGAATTCGGCTTCGGGGCAGAAATAGGAATCAGCAATCAGAAGCTTCATGCCAGAGGTCCTATGGGACTTAAGGAGCTTACCTCCTATAAATACACAATTGAAGGCGATTGGCAGGTACGTCCCTAAGCATTTGGCTCGTAGAGAATTGTAAAATATAAAAAGCTTTGAAGTAAGGCGGCAGGCACATGGGTGTCTGCCGTTTGCGCAGCTACGCGCGCGGAACAAAAGCTGTGCTGTTGAAGTTTCTGGCCGCAGGAGTGTATGAAGCACACTTTTGATCTGTAATAGGAAAGTGCGTCTATTACAGAAACAATGGATGCGCAGCTACGCGCGCGGAACAAAAGCTGTGCTATTGAAGTTTTTGGCCGCAGGAGTGTATGAAGCACACTTTTGTTCTGTAATAAAAATTATGCGATTAGGTATTGACTCTTACATAGTGTTATACTTTATTATAAACTTGAGCTCAGGAATTCACATATGTGAAAGGAGAAATAAATGATAAAAATTGGTGATTTTTCAAAATTGTCGAGAATCAGTATACGTATGCTCAGGCATTACGATGAAATCGGATTGCTGGTACCGGCCTCCATAGATGCTTTTACGGGATACCGGTATTATAGCGAGGCGCAACTTCCTTTGGCCGAGCGAATCCATGTGTTAAAAAATATGGGATTCGGCCTTGCCGTCATTCAAGAAATCTTAGAAAAATTTGATGATGCGCAGGAAATGGAAAAATTCTTACAGATAAAGCGAAGGGAGCTGGAGGAAGAGGAGAACGCTACGAGGCAGCGGATTATACTTCTCGACAATGCGATTAATTGGTTGAGAAAGGATGGTAATTTTATGGATTACACAGTATCGTTAAAAACATTGCCCGAAAGATATGTGGCAAGCATACGTCAGGTGATACCCAGCTATGACAGCGAAGGAATGCTATGGGGAATGCTCGGGGAGGAGGGTGGTCCTCAGAATATTCAGCCAGATAATCCCTGCTACAGCATGGCAATCTTTCACGATGAGGGATATAAAGAGAAGGATGTGGATGTGGAGATTCAGATTTCTGTAGCAGGAAAATATAAAGATACGGAGCATGTGAAGTTCAAGACGATGGCCCCGGTTCAGATAGCCTCTGCGACGTATAAGGGAAGCTATAATCAGATTACCAGGGTGAATGAAGCGGTCGCACATTGGATTTTAGGAAACGGATATGATTTCGACGGAGCATCTTTTTGCATTTATCATGTGAGTCCGCACGATGCGGCAACAGAGGATGATCTGGTTACGGAGGTATGCTATCCGGTAAAAAAGAAATAGTCATATATTTAAGGACAAAAAAGCGGATTCAAATCTGAATCCGCTTTTTCTTATATATCATATATCAGTTCGATTTTACTTCTTTCCATAGGTCGTTATAAAGAGCATCGCCATCCTCTCCCAAATACTGGAAGGTTTCCAGATTGGAATACTGTGACAAATCAGGAAATGCGATGGCAGAGTTTTTAATTTCTTCATCCTCAATCAGCGCTCTTGCAGCATCGTTGGGAGTAGAGTAGGTAATATATTCAAAATTTTTCAGGGCAATATCCGGACGGCACATAAAATCGATGAACTTTTCCGCATTTTCTTTGTTCTGCGAATTCTTCGTCACTACCCAGGAGTCAATCCATACGTTAGTCCCTTCCTTGGGAATCACATATTCCAAATCGGGATTCTCGCGCTGTGTGAAAATAGCTTCGCCGGAGTAGATAACTCCGATAGCAGCTTCGCCTCCGATCATCTTGTCACGTACCTGATCGATGACATATGCTTGAACAAGAGGCTTCTGTTCAATTAAAGAATTCTTTGCCGCATCCAGTTCGGCGGTATCCGTGGAATTCATGGAATAGCCGTTTAATTTAAGAGCCACCATAAATGCGTCGCGGACGGAATCCTGCATTAAAATATTGTCCTTATATTTTTCGTTCCATAATATGCTCCAGCTGTCCACCGGTTCATCTACCATGGTCTTATTGTAGAGAATTCCTACGGTACCCCAGCAATAGGGAACGGAATATTTGTTCTCCGGATCGAACTGCTTTGCCTGCTCCCAATACTGTTCGCCGATGTTGGCTTTCGCGTTAGGCATATGATCGAAGTTCAGCTCGGCCAGCAAATCATTTTGAATCATCTTCTGAATCATATAATCGGAAGGGCAGATAACATCGTATTCGGAAGCACCTGCTTCGATTTTCGGATACATGATCTCGTTGGTCTCGAATTCATCGTAAACGACTTTGATTCCGGTTTCTTCTTCGAACATATCCAGTACGTCGGGATCCATATATTCGCCCCAGTTGTATACGATAACCTCACCGTTTGCACCGGAAGAACCGGTGCCGCAGCCTGCGAGAGATAAGAGTACTGCCGTAGACATACATAATATAGATAAATGTTTTTTCATTGCGGTAATATCCTCCTTAGATGTTAATTTATTGTTACTACGAAGCCATAGGCTGAAGCGTGTTACTGTTCACTCCGTTTTCAGTAACACATGATGTTCTGCAATGCAAATTTTTTGCATTTAAATTCGCTCCGCGAAGCAGAAATCATCTCTTGCATCACGTTCTTACGTAGCTTAACAGCAAGTGTTAAGCTACTGTGTGAACAGTAACTGAAGCGTAACGATTTAAGCTTTTTCTTTCGGTGCTTTATTGACGAGGAATAGAAGCAGCAATACCGTTACAAAAATAATAGTAGATAACGCGTACATTTCCGGCTTGATTCCTTTTTTCACTTCGGTATAAATCTTGGTGGACAGCGTGTCGACGCCGGCACCCTTTGTAAAGTGCGTAATGATGAAATCGTCCAGAGACATGGTAAAAGCCATCAAAAATCCGGACAACACCCCAGGCAGTATATCGGGAAAGACCACCTTGAAAAAAGCCCGTATGGGAGATGCGCCCAAATCCAGGGCAGCCTCATAGGTGCTGGGACTTATCTGCTTCATTCTCGGCATGACGCACAGAATCACGTAAGGAATATTGAAGGTGATGTGGGCCAGAAGAATTGTTCCAAGTCCGAATTTAAGCCCTAAGCTGATAAAGAGTAGCATAAGGGAAATACCCGTAACGATATCCGCATTCAGCATGGGAATATTGGTAACACCCATGATGATAGTACGGTTTCTTTTGCTCATGTTGTTTATGGCGATACAGGCGATGGTTCCGATGATAACGGCAATGAAGGAGGATACGAAGGCAATCAGAAGAGTATTCCAAAGGGCCTGCATGATTTCCCTGTTTTCGAAAAGCGAAAAATACCATTTTGTCGTAAACCCTCCCCATTTCGCCCTCGTGCGGCTGGCATTAAAGGACAGCACCATAAGAGTGGCGATAGGAGCATAGAGAAAAATAAAAATCAAAGCGATATATATTTTTTTAGCAGTTGTTCTAATCATAGTGCGGAACCCTCCCCATCTTTATCGAAGATAGCGGAAGCGACCATATTGACGATGATAAAGATCATGAGTACGATGGAAAGTCCGCTTCCCAGATGCCAGTTTCCTGCCTGCGTGAAGGATTCTTCGATCACGTTGCCTATAAGAAGAATCTTGCTTCCGCCTAAAAGATTACTGATGACGAAGGTAGTAAGCGCCGGGATGAACACCATGGTGATACCGCTGATGACACCGGGAACCGACAGGGGGAACGTAATCTTGAAAAAGGTCTGTAATTTATTGGCACCTAAATCCTTGGCAGCATTGATAACGTTAGGATCGATTTTAACTAATGCGTTATAAAGGGGCAGCACCATAAAGGGCAAAAAGTTATAAACCATGCCAAGCACAATGGCATAAGGCGTATTTATAATATTTAAGGACGGCAGATGAAGAACTGCCAGCACGTTATTGATGACACCGGTCTTTTCTAGGAGTGTCTGCCATGCGAGAGTACGGAGTAAAAAATTCATCCACATAGGAAGAATAAAAATAAGAACAATGAAGCTGTGCTGGTTCACGTTCATATTTGCCAGAATCATCGCCAGAGGATAAGCGATGAAAAAGCATATAACAGTGCTTATAAGGGATAATCCCAGTGAAAGCCAAAGCGCTTTTGCATGCTCCGCGGACATGATCGCCGTCACATTTTCTAAAGTGAAGGTGCCGGTCTTATCGGTCAGTCCGTAATAAAATACCATGCACAAGGGAATGATGATAAAAATAACAGCCCATGCGATGTAAGGAGAGGACAAAAGCCTTTGGGATGATTTGCTATTCTTCAACGCCTACTGCCTCCTCGTCTTCCGATGCCGGTTTGTTCATGATCTGGATGTTAAACGGATCTACCTTAATGCCCACCGGTGTACCTACAGGAAACATACCGGTAGAATGAACAAGCCATTCGAAACCGTTCGCCGTGACCTCCATTTCGTAATGTACACCTTTAAATATCAAATGAGTGACAGTTCCCTGAATCGTTCCGTCCTCCGGCTGCTTGGTAAGCTCCACATCTTCAGGACGGATAACCACATCCACCGGCTTGTTATGACCAAAACCCGTATCCACGCAGGCAAACTTTGCACCGAGAATTGACACCAGCTTATCCTCTAACATCATCGAGGCAATGATATTGCTGTCTCCGATAAAGTCGGCAACAAAAGCATTTTCCGGCTCATTGTAGATCGTTTCGGGTGTTCCGATCTGCTGGATATAGCCCTGGTTCATAACGACGATGGTATCGGACATGGTAAGGGCTTCTTCCTGATCGTGGGTGACGTAAATAAAGGTAATCCCCAATTCATTTTTCAAGCGAATCAGCTCATACTGCATATCCTGACGAAGCTTTAAATCCAATGCACCCAGAGGTTCGTCCAAAAGAAGCACCTTGGGCTCGTTTACGATAGCGCGGGCAATAGCGATACGCTGTTGCTGACCGCCGCTTAAGGAATCAGGCATGCGCTTTTCATAACCATCCAGATTTACGAGCTTTAGAGCGTACTTGATTTTATCATCAATATAGTTTTTACTTTTATTTTTAATTTTAAGTCCGAAAGCAATATTTTCCGCAATATTCATATGGGTAAAAAGAGCATATTTTTGAAATACGGTATTGAGCTGGCGCTTATTGGGAGGCATGTTCGTAATATCCTGTCCGTCGAAAACAACCCTTCCCTTGTCCGGGGTAACAAAGCCGCCGAGTATGCGCAGGGTAGTAGTTTTCCCACATCCGCTTGGGCCAAGAAGCGTAAGAAATTCATTTTCATGAATGTTCAGATGCAGCTCATCCAATACCATTTCTCCATCAAAGGACTTCGATATATCGATCATATTAATTAATTCTTTGTTCATAGAAGAGATCCTCCGGTACGTAAACGTTAAAAACTGGGCGGAGAGCTGATCCATAGGATGACTGCTCCGGTTTTCTTATTTGCTGTAATATAATGTGTCGTATTCGGTGTAAAGTAAAAAGTTTCCCCTTTTTTAGCGCGAATTGTTTTCTTTCCCAAGGTGATGGCGATGCTTCCGGACAAAACGTAGCCGAACTCCTCTCCTTCGTGAGGATTATCCGGATAAGTGGAACCGCCCGGAGCCAAGGTCAGACGAATCGGTTCCATAATATTCTTCTGGGCATTGGGAATGATCCATTCAATTTTATTGCCAAGCTCTTCATCGATTTTTTCGAAATAATCCGTATCGTGAAAAACAATTTGTTCCTCCTGCGGATGCTCTGAAAAAAACTCTGGCAAATCCGTTCCGAGACATTGCAAAATATCCATCAGGGTAGCGATAGAAGGAGAGGTCAGATCGCGCTCGAGCTGCGAAATAAATCCCTTCGACAACTCACACCGCGCCCCCAGTTCTTCCTGCGTCAACCCTTTCTGTATTCGTAATTCCTTTAATTTGTTTCCTATTTCCATATTTTACCGCTTTTTTTGTGGTGTGTCCGGCCTTTTTGTGAAGAAAAGGTAAACACAAAGTTTACTGATACTAAACAAACGCTGATAACAATTATACTAGGAGTTAAAGCGTTGTCAATAGGAAAAATTAAGAATTTACATTTAGAATTTCAAAACAAATTTAGTCTGATCAGGGTAGAAAATCGATTATAATATAGTTAACAAAAAATTAGGGGTGTGGTATAATGTCCGAAAAGGGCAGAGTCGGATAATCGGTTGCGCTATTATCGTGCTCGCACGAATAATAGCGCAACCGATTATCCGACGAGCGAAGCGAACTCAAAAACGAAGTTTTTGAGTCCCTCCCCGCCTGCCGGTATCCAAGCCCCAACCCCTTCCGAAGATTATACACCATCCGGAAGGCCAAGGCGCCCAACCCCGGTGCCCTTCAACAGCAAACACAAGGAGAACGATCCCATGGAAAACGAAAAATACGTAGCATATGTTTCCACCTACACTACAGGAATAGGAGACAAGCATGGAATAAAAATTTATGATGTAGATATGAAGCAGGGAAGGATGATGGAAAAGGATCAGGTAGAAATCACCAACTCTTCCTATATTACGATTTCCCACAATCAGAAGTATCTTTATTCCATTACCGACTTCGGAGTAGAAGCCTATAAGATACTAGAAAATGGAGAACTTTCACTGATCAACTTCGAATCTATCAATGGTATGAGAGGCTGTTATCTGTCCACCGACTACTGTGACAAATACCTTTTCGTGGCCGGTTATCATGACGGAAAGATTACAGTACTCAGGCTGAAGGAAAACGGAGGTATCGGAAGCATAACCGACGAAGTGTTCCACAAAGGTTTGGGAAGCATCGCTGAGAGAAATTTCCGCCCCCATATTAACTGTGTGAAGATGACAAGAGATAATAGATATTTGTGTGCGGCGGATCTTGGAATGGATCATATCAAGGTATATTCGCTGGATCTGGAAAAAGGAACACTGAAACTGGCGGATGTCATAAGGAGCGATCAGGAATCGGCACCCAGGCATTTGAAATTTTCCAAGGACGGAAGATATCTTTATATCGTACACGAACTGAAAAACTGTGTGGATGTCTATAGCTATGAAGTGAAAAACGGCAACCCGTATTTTGAAAGGATTCAGGAGATTTCTACCTTAAACGATTACCATGCAAGCAACGCCGCGGCCAGCACCCTTAACTTTTCTGCGGACTTCAAATATCTGGTGAGCTCCAATGCAGGGGACAACAGCGTGATCATTTATAAAATAAATGAAGATACCGGGCTGCTCACAAAGTTGTTCTGCCTTCCGGTAAGCGGAGATTATCCGAAAGACGCGGCTCTTTTCCCGGATAATAAGCATCTGGTATCTCTCAACCACGAATCTGCCAGCATGACATTCTTTAAGGTAGACTTAAAAAAAGGATTGCTCATCATGAATGGACCGGAGGTAAGGGTGGAACAGCCCAACTGTATCATATTCCATAAGCTGGGTAATTTTATGTAAATTTTATTTTCCTTTGCCGCAGAAAGAAACAAAAATCTCCATCAGGTCGGGAAACCTCTTCAAAATCAGGGAAATAGAGGGTTTATTTTGAAAAAACAGTGTACAAATAAAATAAATGTGTTATCATATATTGTAGAAATTTATGTTAATTTGTAGACATGTATAAAAGTTATGTAAATCCTCAAATTCGTGCGGTGGAGATGTGGGCATCTTATGGAGAATGAATTTAGAGAAAAAGTACGCCAAATTTTTCTTAAAGTGGTCAAAAAAAATAAATATTTAAAAGAGCCGATGCTATTTTGTATGACAATAGTGTTGATGGTTTATTATGCCTTACGGCATCTTGCAGATAACGGAAAGCGATATGCGGGTGTGGGATTTGTTATCATATTTTTCCTGCTCAACAGCAGTTTCGCCTTTCCGATTGCTGTAGGTGCGAGTAGTTTCGTATCTTCGGGAGCATCCGAGGCGAAGACGGAGATGGAGGCAGCGGCCGTTGCCGCAAAGGAAAGCGGTGCAGTTTTAGCCAAGGAGCCGGTGGCAGAGGCTGAAATGGAGATTTTGGACGACGAGGATGTGATGGACGATTATGAGGACGCGGAGCATCACGGTCTGGAGGATGAAGATCAGTATACCTTAGATGAGATTTTGGAAGAAAATAAAGATTATCGGACAGAAACCAGCTTAGCGGCGGACGGGCAGTCTGGAGAAGAAGTCACTTTTTCTGCAGATGACTGGCGTCTCGTGCTCATCAATAAGCAGCATCCAATACCGGAGGGTTATCAATTTGAACTGGTAACAATAAAGGGCTGCATGCAGTGTGACGGAAGGATTAAAGAGGATCTTCTCGCCATGCTCCAAGGCGCGAAGGACGATGGAGTCAATCTCGTTATTCGTTCTCCGTATCGGGATATGAGCAGGCAGGAGTATCTTTTCAACCGCAAGATTAAGGTCTATATGAAAAATGGTATGTCTTATATGGAAGCTTATAAGACCGTATCCCAGACGGTAACCGTGCCGGGAGCCAGCGAGCATCAAATAGGTCTGGCCATAGATATTACCAGCGACAACTATGCGGCACTGGATGCAGGCTTTGGAGATACACAGGCCGGAGAATGGCTGGCGAAGTATGGCTGTGAGTATGGCTTCATTCTTCGTTATCCGTTGGGAAAAGAATATATTACCGGTATCGAATACGAACCTTGGCATTTCCGTTATGTAGGCAAAGAAGCGGCGGAAATCATTATGGAAAAAGGGATTACTCTTGAAGAATTCGTGGAAAGCTATTTATGAATATTATGAAGAAAGCGAAAAATTGTTATGTATAAATTGATCAAGCAGGAGGGCAGAGCCAAAAGGGGCGAGCTGCACACTGTGCACGGCGTTATTCAGACTCCGGTATTTATGAATGTCGGAACCGCTGCCGCGATAAAAGGAGCGGTGGCTTCGGAGGACTTAGAAGGAATAAAGACGCAGGTAGAGCTGTCCAACACCTACCACTTGCACGTCAGGCCCGGCGATGAAGTGATAAAGAAGATGGGTGGACTGCACAAGTTCATGTCATGGGACAAGCCCATTTTGACTGATTCCGGCGGCTTTCAGGTATTTTCGCTGGCTTCCTTAAGGAAAATCAAAGAAGAGGGCGTTTATTTTCAGTCTCACATCGACGGACGGAAGATTTTTATGGGGCCGGAGGAAAGCATGAGAATCCAGTCCAATCTGGCTTCCACCATAGCGATGGCTTTTGACGAATGTCCCTCCAGCAAGGCGGAACGCAAATATGTGCAGGCTTCGGTGGAGCGGACGACCAGGTGGCTGGAGCGCTGCCGAGTGGAGATGAATCGGCTGAATGAGGCAGAGGATACTATTAATAAGAAACAAATGTTGTTTGGAATCAATCAGGGAGCCATTTTTTCGGATATCCGCATAGAGCATGCCAAGATTCTTTCTCAGATGGAGCTGGACGGATATGCGGTGGGAGGCCTTGCCGTGGGCGAGAGCCATGAAGAAATGTATTATATATTGGAAGAAACGGTGCCGTACCTTCCGTCGGATAAGCCTACTTATTTAATGGGAGTGGGAACGCCCGCCAATATTCTTGAGGGTGTTGAGCGTGGTGTGGATTTTTTTGACTGTGTGTATCCAAGCAGAAACGGCCGGCACGGACATTTATATACGAATCAGGGTAAGATTAACTTGTTCAATGCGAAATATGAGCTTGATGAGCGCCCTATCGAAGAGGGCTGCGGCTGCCCTGCCTGCCGCAGATATTCCAGAGGATATATCAGACACTTGTTAAAGGCGAAGGAAATGTTGGGAATGCGCCTTTGCGTTCTCCATAACCTCTATTTCTATAATACGATGATGGAAGAAATCAGAGATGCTCTCGACGAAGGCAATTTCGCAGCATATAAGAAAAAGAAACTGGAAGGAATGGCTACGTAGGAACGTGATTCAAGAGATGATTTCTGCTTCGCGAAGCGAATTGAAATGCAGAAATCATGTGTTGCTGTGAACGGAGTGAACAGTAACATATGGCTGCGTCATCGTTTACACAGTAGCTTAACACTTGCTGTTAAGCTACGTAAGAACGTGATTCAAGAGATGATTTCTGCTTCGCGAAGCGAATTGAAATGCAGAAATCATGCGTTGCTGTGAACGGAGTGAACAGTAACGTATGGCTGCCGGAGAGTTATAAAAAATATATAAAACTACTTGTTTTATATATTGAATTTGTGTATGATACTTTGTAGTAAACGATGAAAGAAGAGATATTAGGAGGAATTACGAATGGGTATTTTGTTAACAGAGGCGGCAGGCGGTACGGGAGCTGGTATGATCATGGTTGTTTATATCGTGCTGATCGTTGGTTTCATTTATTTCTTCATGCTTCGTCCCCAGAAGAAGGAACAGAAAAAAATGTCCGCAATGCTGTCTTCCCTTGAGATAGGCGATAGCGTACTGACTAACAGCGGTTTTTATGGTATAGTGATTGACATTACGGAAGACACGGTTATCGTAGAGTTCGGTAATAACAAAAACTGCCGTATACCGATGCAGAAATCCGCGATTTCTGCGGTTGAGAAACCTGAGGCATAAAAGCGGTTTGCTTTTAAATGAAGGATGGAGACGTTTTAATAAAGAACGAAGAGATAAAGTAATCTCTTCGTTTTTTTCTAAAATGCGCGCGGAACAAAAGCTGTGCCGCCGAAGTATTTGGCGGCGAGAGTGTACGAAGCACACTTTTGTTCAGTAATAGAAAGTGCGTCTATTACTGAAACAATCGATGCGCAGCTACGCGCGCGGAACAAAAGCTGTGCTGCCGAAGTATTT
>JAEZRJ010000033.1 GCA_023412855.1 Bacillota bacterium
CCTAAAATATCTTTCTGGAAAAAAGTAAAGAAGTCGAAGGTCTTGCTTCTTATGTGCTTGCCGGCAGTATTATTCTTTTTCTTTTTTAGTTACATGCCAATGCCCGGCATATGGGTAGCATTTGTAAAGTACAACTACAGAGACGGTATTTTCGGAAGTGCTTTTATAGGACTTCGGAATTTTGAATTCTTGGCTACGTCAGGGAAGCTGTTTGACTTGACAAAGAATACAGTTCTTTATAATTTGGCATTTATTTTACTCGGTAATACCTTGGCAGTATTTGTGGCAATTTTATTGAATGAAATGAGAGGCAGATTGTTTAAGAAGATTTCTCAGACGATCATGTTCCTTCCTTATTTCATTTCGCAGGTATTAATCGGTATTTTGGTATTTAACTTATTGAACTATGACACCGGCTTTGTAAATGGAATCCTTAGCAGTATGGGATTGGAGAAGTGGCAGCCTTATGCCGAGCCGGGCTCGTGGCCTCCGTTATTAATCCTGATTTATCTATGGCAGCAGACGGGCTATAACTCGGTAGTTTATTTTGCGGCTATTATGGGTATTGATTCAGAGATGATTGAAGCGGCGAAGGTAGATGGAGCGAATGGTTTCCAGAAAATCCGGTATATTATTTTACCAAACCTGAAACCGACAATTGTAATTTTGCTGCTGTTTGCGCTTGGCGGTATTGTAAAAGGTAACTTCGGACTATTCTACAATGTGGTAGGTACCAATCCATTGCTGTATAGCACTACCGATATTATAGAAACTTATGTATATCGTGCAACTATGACAGATTTCAACTTCTCTACGGCTTCGGCAGTGGGACTGTATCAGTCGATCATTGGATTTATCATTGTTGTGACAGTCAACTGGATTGTAAGAAAGGTAGAACCGGATTATTCCTTGTTCTAAGCGGAAACGGAGGCACATTATGGCAAAACAAGATATAGATTTGATAGACTCAGGCGCTAAGGTGAAGCTTGGTAAGTCAGACATGATGATCAGAGGATTCGGGTATGTGTTCATTAGCTTTTATGCGCTGTGTTGTATTATTCCATTCATCATTATTATAAGCACGTCGTTTACCAGTGAAGCGGTAATCCGTGCGGAAGGCGTACAGCTCATTCCTAAGGCAATCAGCTTGGAAGCGTACGCTATGGTCACCAAAAGCGGCGGTATTTGGAAATCTTACATATTGACCATTCTGATAACGGTGTTTGGTACCGGAATCGGGTTATTCATTATTTCAATGACAGGTTATGCGCTGCAAAGAAAGGATTTTCCGTTTAGGAATGCGATTTCCTTTTATATTTACTTCACAAGTTTGTTTTCGGCAGGACTTGCGCCTTATTATCTGCTGATGACGCAGACTTATAAATTAAAAGACAGCTATCTGGCAGTTTTACTGCCGCTTTTGATGAGTCCCTGGCTGATTATTTTGATGAAGAACTTCGTGAAAGCAATTCCGCACGAAATTACAGAGTCGGGCAAAATTGACGGTGCGGGAGATATTAAGATTTTCACAGCATTGATTTTACCTATGTTAAAACCTGCATTGGCGACAATTGGATTGTTCCTTGCATTGGGGTATTGGAATGAATGGTATCAGTCCTCTCTGTTTCTCAGTTCGAAGGTCGCAGTGAAACCGCTTCAGTATACCTTATATGAAATTGTGAACAAAACAGATGCGCTGAAAAATTCAGTAGCGGGGCAATTTGTTAATCTGGCAGATATCCCGCAGGAAAGTGTTAAGATGGCCAATGCGGTACTGGCGACCGGACCGATCATATTATTATACCCTTTTGTTCAGAAGTATTTTATCAGCGGTATTACGGTTGGGGCTGTGAAGGGCTAGAGCATGAAAGGCTATAAATAGAGTTACAGTGACAGGAAGCTGAAGGCTGGACAGTACTTAACAGATTGTCGCTCTGGCAGACCAGAGACAATATAGATGATGCGATTGCATTCCCAAAAAAAGGAGGAAAGAACATGAAAAAGAAACTTGTTGCATTATTACTTGCAGCTACAATGGTTACCGGCCTTGTGGGTTGTGGAAACTCTTCTGCTTCCGGCAGTACAGCCTCAAATCCGTCAAGCAGTTCTTCAGAAAGTGCAGAAGAAAGCACGAAAGAAAGCACAGAAGGAGAAACGGCTGCTGCGGATATCGACACATCAGAGCATGTAGTAATTACTTACATGACCACAGGTGAGATTCCCACCGGTACTAAGGAAAAATATGATGAGATGATGGTGGAACTCAATAAGATATTGACAGAGAAAGTGAATGCAGAACTGCAGATATACTTTATCCCATGGACAGATTATCTTTCTAATTATAACTTGACGCTGGCATCTATGGACGGTACGGTAGACCTGGTCGGTACGGCTTCCGACTGGTTAGATGCATGGCCGAATGCCAAAAACGGAGCGTTCCTTGAATTATCTGAAGATATGTTAAAAACGTATGCTCCGCAGACTTGGGAAAGCGTACCCGCTTCGAACTGGGATTTGTGCAAATACAATGGTGAAATTTATTTGATGCCGGAAGATAATTATGCTCAGTGGGTTAATCATGGATTTATTTATCGTTTGGATTATGCAAAGGAAGCCGGACTTGAAGATGGTGTACATAGCTGGGCTGATTTGACAGAATATTTCCGTTATGTAAAATCGGCATATCCGGATATCATTCCCTGGGACTCTGACGGCACACAATATGGACAGTTGGCAAGCGGTTATATCCTGTCCAACACGGATTATGTATCGATTGATGGATTGAATTCCGGCGCTATGTGGGGAGGAACAAAGGATGATCTCTATACCATATATTCTCCTTATGTAACAGAGACAGATTTATTGGTTGAGTACGCGAAGATGATGAAAGAATGGGATCAGATTGGCGTATGGAAGACAGATGTATTAAATAATACCGCATCCACTAACCGTGATGATTACAGAATCGGACGTGTTGCAGCAGAGCAGCATCATACTCAGACCTGGACCGATTTAGTAAGCCATACTCCGGCAAATACTATTTATGCGGATGATCCGGATGCAGCATCAGGCTTCTTCTACTTTGGTGAGGAACGCGATAATGTAGTAGCATTATCTATTACCCACGGCGCTATGGCAGTTTCCGCAGGCAGCAATAATCCCGAGAGAGCGCTTATGGTCTATGATTTGCTGAGAAATGATCCTGATTGCTATAAGCTTCTTTGCTACGGAATTCAGGGTGTTTCATGGGATATGGATGAAAACGGACTTCGTGTTCTTCCTGAAGGATACAATCAGGATACCGATAATATCAACGGAACAACTAATTACTGGTGGGGACGTAACGACAATCTGGAAATCAGGGATGCTACGAGAAACTGGAGTGAAATCGATAAATTATATGATCATTATGATTCAGTAAAGATTGAATATCCATATGGACAGTTTGTAGCAGATGTAGATATGATTCAGTCTCAGATCAATAATATTAATGAAATTCATACGAACTATATGAAGCAGATTTCTTTTGGTAAATACAAAGGAACAGCAGAGGAAATTGTTGCTGAATATCAGGCAGCTTTAGAAGCGGCAGGTATTAATGATGTTACGGCGGAACTGCAAAGACAGTTTGATGAGCTTTATAAATAGTAAAAATAATATATTGATTGTAGTGCGTAAAAGGAGTGCTGCTGCCTGAGAGGCAGCAGCACTTTTATGTAATAGGAAAGAAATCCTATTACATAAAAGATAGATGCGAAGCTACGCGCGGAACAAAAGCTGTGCTGCCAAAAAACTTGGCTGCGAGAGTGTGAGAAGCACACTTTTGTTCCATGAATCCAAAAAGACAAAAAGAGGAGAATATCAGCAATGGAGCAATTTGAAAAACTTCAAAAATTTGAAATCAGAGAAAACTTCTATTTAGACGGTAAGCCATTTCAGATTATTTCAGGAGCAATCCACTATTTTCGAATTGTTCCTGAGTATTGGAGGGATCGGTTAGAGAAACTGAAAGCTATGGGATGTAATACGGTAGAAACCTATATTCCATGGAATATCCATGAACCTGAAAAGGGAGAATTCCATTTTGAAGGGATGTGGGATATACAAAAATTTGTAAAGATAGCAAGAGAGCTGGAGTTGTATGTAATACTCCGGCCATCGCCATATATCTGCGCGGAGTGGGAGTTTGGCGGACTTCCGGCATGGCTGCTCAGAGAAGACGATATGAGACTTCGGGCAAACTGCGGCTCTTTCCTGCGGCATGTGGAAGAGTATTACCAGGTCCTCCTTCCTATCATCACTCCGCTGCAGATTACGGAAGGGGGTCCGGTTATCCTTATGCAAATTGAGAATGAATATGGCTATTATGCCAATGATAAGGCATATATGGAAGCGATTAAGAACCTCATGGTAAAGGGAGGGGTGAAGGTGCCCTTGGTAACCTCTGACGGACCTTTTCCCGAGAATTTAAACGCCGGAGCTATGGAAGGGATATTACCCACAGGAAACTTTGGCTCCAGGACAGAAGAGCGATTTGAAGTATTGCAAAGATATACCGATGGCGGTCCGTTAATGTGTACAGAGTTCTGGGTAGGCTGGTTCGATCACTGGGGCAATGGAGGGCATATCACGAGAGATCCGGAAGAAAGTGCCAAAGATCTGGATAAAATGCTGGAGCTTGGACATGTAAATATTTATATGTTTGAAGGAGGCACTAATTTTGGTTTTATGAATGGGGCAAATTATTATGACCGGCTGACGCCTGATGTTACTTCCTATGACTACGATGCTTTGCTTACCGAGGATGGTCAGATTACGGAAAAGTATCTCCGTTACCGGCAGGTCATTTCTAAATATAGAGAGATTCCCAAGATTACACTCAGCAGTAAAATTGAGAGAAAAGCTTATGGTACACTTACGGTACAAGATAAAGTAAGCCTGTTTTCGGTGTTGGATGATTTGAGCAGCCCCATAGTTAGCCCGTGTACGGAGTGCATGGAAAAGCTTGGACAAAATTACGGCTATATCTTATACCATTCCACACTGGATACAGAAGAAAATATGGAAAAGATAAGGCTTTGGGGAGCAAATGACCGGGCCAATATTTTAGTTGATCAAAAGCCGGTTGCTATTTTATATGACAGGGAGCTTCTGGAAGAAAAGGATGTTTCGGTGACCTTCGAAAAAGGAGCGGCACTGGATATTCTGGTGGAGAACATGGGACGTGTGAACTTCGGACCAAGAATGGAGATGCAGCGAAAGGGAATTAGCCAATGCGTACAAATAAACGGACATATACATAATAATTGGAAGCAATATAAGCTGCCGCTCGATCATATGGAGGGGATAGATTTTTCCAAGGGCTATGAAGAGGGTGTTCCGGCCTTTTATCGTTTTATCTTCTCGGCAGAGGAAACGGGAGATACTTTTCTTGATTTTGAGGGATGGGGAAAAGGGGCCGCCTTTATTAATGGATTTAATTTGGGAAGGTTCTGGGAAATCGGACCTCAAAAGCGGCTTTTCATACCTGCGCCGCTTATAAAAAAGGGGAAGAATGAGATCGTAATTTTTGAAACAGATGGTATGACAGGAAATACAATTTCGCTGGTAAATGAGCCGGATGTTGGCTGAAGGCATCTGTTTTTTGTGGAGTAAATTATTTCAAGTGCAGGAACATCGGAAAAAATATTACTAAAATAAAAAAAATAGTACATGTACATTCCCTAACGGTCTTCTTAAAATTAAATGAATGATATGCGGAGGAAAACATGCATGAAATCATACGCTAAGACCATGCATTTTATTGATCCTGAAGTGACTGTAATACAGACGGCAGAAGGAAAAATAACATTAAAGAACTTATTTATACCTATGTTCATTGAACAGCTTCTTATGAATATGATGTGGACGGTAAATACCATTGTTATGGGAAAATATTCCGACGAAGCGGTAGTGGCAGTAGGTGCTGCCAGTCAGGTGATAGGATTGATGTATACCTTCTATGCCGTAGTGAGCGGAGGTGCTTCTATCGTAATAAGCCACAGGTTGGGGGCAGGGCAGGAAAAGGAGGCCAGTGATGCTGCATTTACCTCTCTCTTTACAGCGGGAGGTATCAGCTTTTTTTTCAGCATTCTGCTGGCAGCTTTGAGCAGGCCCATTATGGCAGCAATGAATTTAGAAGGAGAGGTGCTTGATATGGCAGAGACATATTTTCGTATCTGCATGGGCACCTCTTTCTTGCAGGGAATCAAGGCGGCGGCTTCGGCTATACTCAGGAGTTATGGAAGGCCTAAGCCGGCAGTGGCCGTATCGCTGTTTATGAATGGATTGAATGCTCTGTTTAATGTTATTATAATTTATCGTCCGTTTGAAGTGCCTTTCTATGGGGCGGAAGGAATTGCCATTTCCAATGTAGTCAGCTATGTTATAGGGCTAATATTGATTATGATACTGTTGATGCGATCGGGATTGAATCTTCAGTTTAGCCGGAAAAACTTAAGAACGCTGGGCTGCATTAAAAACATACTGAGGGTAGGAGTTCCGGGAGGGGTCAGTTCCCTTTCTTATTCTCTTTCTCAAGTGGTTTCTACTTCTATATTGGCAATTCTCGGTACTGTGGCGTTGTCGGCGAAAATATATGTGTCCTCTATCGTTTTCTATGTGTACGTAATAGGTATGTCATTGGGATTATCTACAGCAATACTGATGGGATGGATGGCAGGAGCCAAGGAATATGACAAAGCGTACCGGCTGAATCAACAGGTGTTGAAGCTATCGGTTACGTTGAACCTTATATTGTCAACGGTAGTGTTTCTGCTGCATAAACCATTGATAGGATTATTTACCGATAATCCGGAGATTATCGCCATGTCAGGATTCATACTGTTCATTGACATTTTTGTAGAAGTAGGCAGAGCTTTTAACCATGTGGAGGATAATTCCTTAAGAGGAGCGGGAGACGTGATGTTTCCTATGGTGATTGCCAGTATTTCCTGTTGGATGATCAGTATTTTATTTTCTTATATTCTGGGTATCCGGTTTGGACTGGGACTTGCGGGATGTTGGATTGCATTCATGATGGATGAGATATTCCGGGGATTATTATTCTTCCGGAGATTCCGGTCAGGAAAGTGGAAGACGATGAAGGTATAGAAGATTATTAAGGAGAAGGATGATGGCAGGATATCTATTTGTACATTTTACCGGTGAAGAAAAGGATGGAGAACAGATTTACTTTTCGCTGAGCTGGGACGGGCTGCTTTGGCAGGATTTAAATGGAGGACGGCCTGTGCTTTATTCTGAGATTGGAACATGCGGAGTCAGGGACCCTTTCCCGGTGAGGAATCCATTAGATGGGAAAATCTACTTGATAGCAACTGATCTCCGTATAGAAGCCGGACATGGCTGGAAAGCGGCACAGGAGGAAGGCAGCAGAGATTTGATTGTCTGGGAGACAGAAGATTTGGTGCACTTTAGCGAACCGCGCGCTTGCACCGTAGGCGTTCCGGATGCCGGTTGTGTATGGGCACCGGAGGCCATATTTGACAAAGAACGGCAGGAATTCCTTGTATTTTTTGCCTCTAAGGTTAGAAAAGAAGGGGAGACAGAAGGAAAACACCGGATATACGCATCATATACATCGGACTTTCGAAGGTTTACAGATGCTTTCTGCTATATGGAGAAGGAAAGTCATGTGATAGATACTACAATTTTAGAGAGTGAGGGACATTATTATCGGATATCCAAGGACGAAACTGCCGGCAGGTTAATTCTGGAGGTTTCAGATACCTTACGGGGAGAATTCGTAAAAGTTCCTTCTGCGGCGTTGGATAGTCTGGAGGGCGTGGAAGGGCCGGAGGGTTATCTTCTCCCTGACGGAAAGACATGGTGTCTGATTGCTGACCGGTTTGCGGCAGGAAAAGGATATTTTCCAATGCTTACCAGCGATTTATCTTCCGGTGAATTTCAGGTTCCGGAACCAGATCAATTTGATATGGGGAAGGCAAAGAAGCGCCATGGAGGTATCCTGTCAGTAACGGATGAGGAATATGATCGGCTTATGGATTATTATGAAGGGGAGAATCCTGCGATAGAGGGGCTTTATGCGGATCCTGATTTGTACTATGAGGACGGTATTTATTATATTTATCCTACGACAGACGGATTCTCCCATTGGTCGGGGCATGTATTTTCTGTATTTTCATCCGCTGACGGAAAATATTTTGAAAAAGCGGCTGACTTGCTGGATGTGGCGTCGGAACAGGTGCCTTGGGCGACGGGGAATGCATGGGCTCCGTGTATTGCAAAAAAAGGAAGCCGATATTATTTCTACTTCTGCGCCAAGGATGCAGGAGGAAGCTCTTGTATCGGTGTGGCTGTAGCAGATTCGCCTGTGGGGCCCTTTCGGGCAATGAAAGAGCCTATGGTCACTATGGATATGATGAGAGAGTGCAATATCAGGATGTCACAGACTATCGACCCTGCCGTATATGCGGAAGGAGATAATTATTATCTTCTGTTCGGCAACGGAGAACCGGCAGTGGCAAAACTATCAAAGGATATGCTTTGCATTGAGAAGGAGACTTTAAGGAATATAGATGGATTAACAGATTTCCGGGAATCGGTAATTGTGATAAAAAGAGGGAATACTTATCACTTTACATGGTCTTGCGACGATACCGGAAGCGAAGATTACCATGTGAAATATGGTATTGCAGATTCTCTCTACGGTCCGGTAAAAGAGATACAAACAATATTGAAAAAAGATAAGCGGCGGGGTATATTGGGAACAGGACACCACAGTATATGCAAGATGCCGGAAAGTGATAGTTACCTGATTGCCTATCACCGATTCGGAACACCCCTTGCTCAATACCCGGAAGGAAAGGGATACCATAGAGAGGTATGCATCGCACCTTTGGAGTTCGGTGAAGATGGGAAGATACTGCCAGTCATAGTCAGATGAGAGAAAAAGGATGAACGGCAGCTTTCACCGGATAAAGGAGATTATTTCAATAAAGGAGAGAACATATGGAACTGAAGATTTCGAATAAAAAAGGTCCGGCAATACCGAGAGAATTTATAGGACTTTTTATAGAAGATATCAATTATGCTATCGACGGCGGATTGTATGCGGAGATGCTGGAGAATAGAAATTTCGAAAGCATGGATGTACGGGGAGGTAAAGACCGGGATTATTTTGTAAAGCAAGACGGATTATATGCATGGAGTATATTACATAAAGATGCGGGACTTTCGCTCGATATTGTTCAAGGAAGTCCTGTTCATGAAAATAACCCGCATTATCTGCGTGTAACGGCTTCCGAAGGCGGCAGAGGTTTTTATAATAAGGCATATGAAGGGCTTCATATGAAAAAGAAAATGACATACCATATTTCTTTTTATGCCAGAGCTGCACAATATAGCGGAAAGGTAAAAGTTGCAGTGCTCAAAGATGAGAGAACGGTTGCAGAACGGGATGTAGAAATCCGCGAGGCAGATGCTTGCGGCTGGCATAAATGGGAAAAATATAAGGTAGATCTGGCTGTGGAGGAAGTGGTCTGCGCAGCTAGGTTCGCAGTGGTGTTAGAAAATCCGGGAACGATAGAATTCGACTGCTTCTCTATGATGCCGGAAGATGCGGTATATGGTATCTTCCGCAGGGATCTGGCGGATATGCTGAAAGGGATGAACCCCGGATTTTTGCGTTTTCCGGGAGGATGTGTAGTGGAGGGTGCCACACTTTCCAACCGCTATAGATTTAAAGACACGTTAGGTGCGAATGAGCAGCGGCGTTACAATTGGAACCGTTGGGCACTGCATGGCAATAATGAGGAGAACGAGTATCACAGCATATATTCTCACTATGGTCAGACCTATGGGATAGGTTTTTATGAGTATTTTCTGCTCTGTGAGTATATTGGAGCGGTACCTTTGCCGATATTGGGTGTAGGACTTGCCTGCCAATTCCAGTCTCATGAAAGGGTGGAGCCGGATAGCGAGGCTATTCGGGAATATATACAGGACTACCTGGACTTGATTGAATTTGCCAACGGTGGTGCAGACACGAAGTGGGGGGCGCTCCGTATCGGTATGGGACATGAAGAACCCTTCGGATTGGAAATGGTAGGAGTGGGAAACGAACAGTGGGAGGATGAAGAGAGCCGCTTTTTCGAACGATACATGCTGTTCGAAAAAGAAATCCATAAGGTATATCCGCAGATAAAGCTTATCGGAACGGCCGGTCCGGAACTGGATTCCCCGCGCTTTGAAAAAGCCTGGAAGTTCTATCAGGAACATGCCGGGAATAAAAATTTTGTTTATGCGGTAGACGAGCATTATTATAAGGACCCTGAATGGTTCCGCAGCCATACGGATTATTTTGATAAAGTACCTCGGGATATTAAGATATTTTTCGGAGAATATGCTGCCCATCCCCAGGGCTGGCTTCCTATGAACCATCCCGAAGGCAATAATCTGAAAGCTGCGCTGTCGGAGGCAGCATTCCTGACAGGGGCAGCAAAAAACAGTGATGTGGTAGTGATGACCAGTTATGCACCGCTTTTTGCCCGTATCGGATATGCGCAATGGAATCCGGATTTAATTTGGTTTGACGGGAAGACTGCGTATGCCACTCCGAACTATTATATACAGCAGATGTTTGCCTTAAATGCCGGGGATTATAATATAATTTATGAAATGGAGGATATCCCCTGTCAGGTAAGTTATGAAGAAAAGAGCAGTCAGTTGATTGTGAAGCTTGTCAATATGGATGAGGGGGAGAAGCACATCCATTGGAAGCTGGAAGAGGACTGGGAGCTGCAAGGGATAATCGCAGAGCAAATAGTGCTTTGCGGAGATCGAAATGAGGAAGTAAATTCCCTGGAAAAGGAAAACGTGCGGCCCATAAGCTCTCACGTGGAGTTAAACACGGGAAGCTATTCTCTGCCGCCGCTTTCTTTTGTGATAGTAAGGATTCCGGCGAAAAAAAAGACATCTGTGACAACCTGACGATAGAATATGAAGAGGCAGTAGTCTCAAAAATAAATTTCCACACGCAACTTTGTGCTTAATATGTACTCGCACATATGGCTCAAAGTTTGCAGGCTATGAGAAAGGTATGATTATTAAAATGAAGACGGCAGAAGAAATTAAAGTAAATCAGGTACAGATCAAGGATAATTTTTGGTCTGTCATACAGGAGCGTATTATTGATGTTGTAATTCCATTCCAAGAAAAAGTACTAAATGACGAGGTTCCGGGAGTGGCTAAAAGTCATGCAATCGAAAACTTCCGCATTGCAGCCGGACTGAGTGAAGGTGAATTCTATGGCATGGTATTTCAGGACAGCGATGTGGCGAAATGGTTGGAGGGAGTGGCATATTCCCTGGCAGTGGAACCGGATGAGGATTTAGAAAAGAGAGCGGATGATATCATCGATATTATTGAGAAGGCACAACAGCCCGACGGATACCTTGACACTTACTTTATTATCAAGGAGCCGGAGAAGCGTTGGCAAAACCTTCAGGAATGCCATGAGCTTTACTGTGCAGGACATATGATGGAAGCAGCGGCCGCCTATTATCAGGTGAACGGAAAAGATAAGCTGCTTCGTGTTGCAGAGCGTATGGCAGATCATATCATCGGCAGATTCGGTGAAGATAAAGAGCGGGGAATACCGGGCCATCAAGAGGTCGAAATAGGTCTGATGAAACTATACCATGTAACCGGAAAGAAAAAATATAAAGATATGGCACGTTTCTTTTTGGAGGAGCGAGGAAAAAACCCGAATTATTTCTATGAGGAAAAGGTAAAAAGAGGGTGGCAGCATTGGGGACAATACAGCCTGAAACCGTTGGATAGTACTTACAATCAGGCGCATACTACTATTTATGAGCAGAAAGAAGCGGTAGGCCATGCAGTACGTGCAGTTTATATGTATACGGCAATGGCTGATCTTGCCGGCGAGGATAATGATCAAAGACTTTTCAATGCGTGTTTGACACTTTGGAACAACATTGTGCAGCAGAGAATGTATGTAACAGGAGGCATTGGCTCCACAATGGAAGGGGAGGCATTTTCCCTAGATTATGATTTGCCCAATGATATGGCATATGCAGAGACCTGTGCTTCCATTGCCATGGTATTTTTTGCAAAGAGAATGCTGGAGACGGAGCCCGATGGTAAATTTGCGGATATTATGGAGAGAGAGCTTTATAACGGTATTATCAGCGGGATACAGTTGGATGGAAAGAAATATTTTTATGTTAATCCACTGGAAGCAAATCCCGGAGTTTCCGGCAAAATTTATGGCTATAAGCATGCTCTTCCCGAACGTCCCGGCTGGTATGAATGTGCCTGCTGTCCTACCAATTTAGTAAGGCTTATAGCTTCGCTCGGCGCGTATGCATGGAGTGAAAGCGATACCACCATTTATTCTCATTTGTTCATCGGACAGAAGGCTCAGATGCATAAAGCGGACGTGGAAGTGGAGAGCAGTTATCCGTGGGAAGGTAAAGTTGCATATCGTGTGAAACCAAAGTCAGACAGCGCGTTTACTTTGGCAATTCATATTCCGGAATTTGTAAATATGAAAGATGAAAATACAATAATTGCCGTTAATGCACAACCAGTAGAAATCGGAGAAAGTCTAAAGAGCGGATATCTGTATATAACGCGTACATGGAAAGACGGAGATATTGTAGATATTCGATTTGCGATGCCTGTCCGTAAGATATTTGCAAATCAACGTGTGAGGGATAACGCAGGCTGTGTTGCGTTGATGAGGGGACCTATTGTATACTGCTTTGAAGGCGTGGATAACGGAGAGAATATCCAGGCGCTTCGGATTCCCAAGGAGATGAAGGCAGAACCCTTCTTATGGAAAGAAGGTGTCCTGAAAGGGAATGTATGCCTGAAGATGGAAGGATATTGCATGGAAGGAACTGATGAGCTGTATTCAGAAGAACGTCCGGCAAAGAAGCATGCCGAACTAACGGCAATTCCCTATTATGCATGGGCGAATCGCGGAGAAAATCAGATGAGAGTGTGGATGTTGGAAGAACAGTGAGACCGTGCTCTTGTGAGATGGAAGGAATGAAAGGAGTATTTAAACGGGTGTTTAAGCCAAAATCTGAAATGAAGTTTAAAGTAAAATTTAAAAGTATGTTCAAGAACATGGCAGAATTTATCAGAGCATTTATTCCTCAGAGAATTAAAAATAAAACTGTGTTAAAAACATATGAATTTTTACGAAGCAGAAGTTCTATTCCTCCTAAAAAAATCAAGAGCAACGCAAAAGCCAACCGAACCGCGCTATGCAGTCCGGAATGTCATATATTAAAGCCGGACAGTTACATTGAAAATCAACATGAATGGAATGACGTGAAGTTTGGTTCTTGGAAAAAACATAACATGCGATATTCCGGCTGTGAAATCATTGCGACATACAACGCCTTGCTGGCGTTAGGAGAAAAGGTTTCCGGTCGGACGATGGTAAACTTGATCAGCCATTACGAAGCGGATGGTGCCGCATTGAACGGAGACTTTGGCGTCTCACCCACCGCCATATTCGATTATTTCGAAAACAAGGGGTACGGCACTGCAATAACATATAGTAAAGATAAGGCTGTGCTTAATAGACTGGGAGAAAGCAGCGATACGGTGATTGCCACTGTCTACAATGATAAAATGGATATAATGAAAGCAGTTCATACAGTCTGCATTACGAAGGATGCAGATAATAAGTATTTGATACACAATGCTTATACGAAAGACGGGCACGGTGTTTTTGTCCGCAAAGGGAGAGGCGGTAAGGAAGAGGGATTCGATACTTTACAGGAAGCTGCAGTGAATGTGGCCTCTGATTCGGCACTTATCTGCGCGGTAGGGATTTCGAGGCCCTGACCGCAGGGCTGATGTGAGCGGCAAGAGAGGTGAAGAAAAGAGCCATTCCCTTCCAGCAGTTCGAAAAGAGAATGGCTCTCATGTTTTTTCTTATATGGTGATATTTTTATACTTTCCAAAGTCCATGTAAATTACAGTACTCATATACAGCTTCCACTTCATCGTCTTCAGTAATGGAGAAGCTTACCTTCGGCTCTGTGCCGGGGGTTAAGTATTTAAGCTGGTAACCCTGTGTTGTCTGAAGAGCAACCCACTGAATGTAATGCTCTGCCAACATGGGATGGAGAACGGAGCCAACGGAAACGGTCACCTCTGTTCCTTCTACAGAATATACGGGAACGTGTTTTTCCTGTGCGGCATCAGTAGTATTTGCCACCAGCTCTTTCATGTTATCGCCGCAGCACATTACGTTTGTTCCCTTGTCTTCCACGAATAAAACGATATTTCCACAATGACTGCATCTTAAAAACTTGATATCCATACCTTTTCCTCCTTAATATAAGAAAAATGGCTCATGGGAGACATTCTTCCATGTGTAATTTTATATCTTAATGATAATATTTTCTCAAGGCGGTGTCAAACGATTTAAAGATTTCTTGCCGGCAAAAAATTCAAATCGTTACTGTTCACTCCGTTCACAGTAACTTCAAATCCGTTAAGCGCAATTCACTTCCAAATATCCCAGCAACTTACTGGTATCATAATATTCCATAATACCCAGGCTGGGATCGTAGAATTTACCGTCGTAGTGCACGAGATAATGGCCGAATCTTCCCATGCGTTCGATGATGATACAGCATTTCGGGAAGACAACTTCTTCTCCGCCGCCCGGATAAATGAGAGTGCCGGTGTGGCCGAGACCATAATAGTTAAGGGCGGGAATGACTCTTCCTATGGTAGCCTGCCACTCGCGAAAGCCTATATTGCTTATCACCTCTGCAATCGTAACGCCTGCTAACATCGCCACGCAGGTCTGTCCGCAGAGACCGTCATCCGGCTGGATGAGAATGTTCATACTGTCGATTGTGCGAATCGGATGCTCCAGGGTATAGGGACTTTCTTTACCTATTTCAATTAAGCTGTTGCTTATATGCAGTAATATTTTATAAACCTTTGTAATATCGACATGAGATACATCTTCCTCATTCAGGTAAATCTTGTAACTGCCCTTTTCTTCGGGAAGAAGTTCGCATTCTATCACTTTATTGTTCAAGGTAATGTCTGCATGGATAAAACCTCTCTGCTGGCACACTTCCCAAACATTAAAAGGAATGCGGATACAATAAATATCCTCCAACTTTTCAATCTTACCATTAAAGAAATACCTCATATATAAAACCTCCTGTGTAGAATAAAGTAAAATTATAGTATTGTATAACCCTTGTTCCCCAATTATACTATGAATGTAACAGATTTTTTTTGTTCTGGAAACACTTTTTAAGTAAGTTTTCTTAAAGTATTTAAAAAAAAACATACTGATAAAAAAGTGTCAATCCCGTTAATTTATTAACGTTGAAAAGGTGGTAAAATCCAAGGTTGCAGACTGAGGGTTTTTGCTCCGGCAAGGTTAAAAAACATTGACATTACGATAAATAAATGATTAATTTAAAAGAAGAATGATAATATGGTCTGCAAAGTGGATAGGGTATGATATGAAGCAGAAAATAAATAACAAGCAACTGATTGTTTTGGCGGTAATTGTATTCCTTTTGGTAGTTATGGTGATTATCAGTTTAATTTATATAAGGAAGCAAGTGGATAGGACGAATCAGGTAAGCGATGAGGAATATAAAGAGTATATCAGGCACTATGCCTTTATTACGGAATCCCTGGAGGACAATTTCTGGGGAGAGGTATTTGTTGGTGCCAAGAAATTCGGAGAAGGCGAAGACGTTTATCTGGAGAGAATAGGGGAAGGACTCGACATCAACTATTCCAAGGAGGAATTGCTGAAAATAGCCATCGCTTCACGGGTGGATGGAATTATTTTGGAGGGTGACACAAGCGAGGAAATCCGTTTGTTGATTGATGAAGCAGTGACCAGTGGAATTCCTGTCGTTACGGTTTTGTCGGATAGTTATGACAGCAAGAGACAGAGTTTTGTCGGAATCGGAAGCTATAATCTGGGCCGTGAATACGGCAGGCAAATCGTTCGAATCGCCACAAAGGAGACAAAGGAAGCTTTGATTCTGATGGATACGGTATCCGAGGACAGCGGACAGAACCTCATATTTAATGGTATAAAGGAGACTTTGGCAAATGAGGGCAATCACTTGAACCTTCAGTTAAATACACTGGCGGTAAATGAGGACACGCCCTACAGTGATGAAGAAGCGATACGGAATATTTTCATTTATAAGGATAAGCTTCCGGATATCATCATATGCTTGAGCGAGAAAAATACAATCAGCGCGTATCAGGCAGTCATCGATTATAACTTGGTGGGACAAGTGGATATTTTGGGCTACTATGTTACGGATACGATTCTGAACGCCATAAGCCGAAACGTAATTTCAGCGACGGTTGCTGTGGATACCGAGCAGATGGGGGTTCATAGCGTGAAGGCTCTGGATGAATATATTGAAACTGGTCACGTGAGCGATTTTGTAACTATGGATGTGAATACAGTAATGTCCAACAACGTAGAGGAGTATCTGCACAATGAGGCCAAAGAGTAAAAAGAAGCCTTTCTATATGAGTATACAGACCAAATTGCTAATGGTATTTCTTATGACGACCATGATTATTTTCAGTGTTAATATATATATGTACTTTATTATAAATAAGACCATCTTGAACATTGACAAGGTATACGAAAGCAACGCCCTGCTGAATGAGCTGCAAAGTAATCTCACCCAGGTACACCGCAACATGGAAAGCTTTCTCAATACGAAGGATACCGCTGCGATCGAAGGATATTTAAGGGGTGGACAGGAATATCAGAATAGGATGGAGGGGTTGAACGAGGATATCCTTGGTGATGAAAGCATGCTTGCAGAAAAGAATATACGCAATATGTCTGAGCGCTACATGGAAATTACCGACAAGGCGATTGAAGCCAAGCGCGGGCGCAATGTGGTCAAATATAAGGAATATTTTGAAGATGCCAATGAACTTTATGGATTTATCAATTCCTATATTTACAGCTTGAACAAACAGAAGTTTGAAGATAATTCCAATAAATATGAGATTCTTTTTTCCTCCTTAAAGTACTCCGAGATGGTAAACATGCTTATTTTGTGTATGGCAAGCGTTCTAAGTATAACGCTGATTGTTTTGCTGACAAGAGAAATTATCAATCCACTGAAACGTTTGGCGGAGGCGGCGAACGAGGTCGGCAAGGGAACGCTGGAGGTGGAGCTTTCGGAAGGGGTTTCTCACGATGAGGTGGGAATTGTTACAAACGCGTTCAATCAGATGGTAGGAAGCTTAAAAAACCATATTGAGCAGCTCAAGGAGAGCATGGAACTGGAAAGCGCCATGAAGGAAAAGCAATTGATGATGGAGACCCATTTGAAGGATGCCCAGCTTAAATATTTGCAAGCGCAGATTAATCCCCATTTCCTATTCAATACGTTAAATGCCGGGGCACAACTTGCCATGATGGAGGATGCGGAGAAAACGTATCAGTATGTCCAAAGTGTTGCTGACTTTTTCCGGTATAACGTGAAGAAGAATAACGACGTGGTTACGATAAGGGAAGAAATCGAACTGGTTGATAATTATATCTATATTATCAATGTAAGATTTTCGGGAGAAATTCATTTTAAAAAGAATGTTGACGAAGAACTTATTAACGTGCAGGTACCTAGCATGATTTTGCAGCCCTTGGTGGAAAACAGTATCAATCACGGGCTTCGGGGCATCGAATGGGAAAATATCATCGAGCTGTCCGTATACAGAGAGAACGGGAATATATGTGTTAGCGTGCGAGACAACGGTGTGGGAATCGATGCGGAGAAAATTGAGCGCATTATGCATAGTAAGCTGAGTGCGGCTGACCTGAAGGATGCTACCAGCGGAGTGGGCCTGGATAATGTTATAGGCAGACTGCGTCTTTTCTATGACAGAGAAGATGTTATGGAAATCACCAGCGCGGGAGAAAATATGGGAACAGAAATAGCAATTTATATTCCCCTGGAGGCTTAAAATATGTATAAGATAATGATTGCGGACGATGAAGGAATCGTAATAGACGCTTTAAAATTTATTATTGAGAGAAATTTCAGAGATTCGTGTGTGATAGAGTCGGCAAAGACCGGAAGGAGTGTGATAGAGCTGGCGGAGAACTTCCGGCCGGATATCGCGCTTATGGATATACAAATGCCCGGTATAAACGGAATCGAAGCCATGAAGGAAATACAGAAAACCAATAAAAATATTATTTTTATTGTGGTTTCCGCTTATGATAAATTCGATTATGCCAAGGAAGCTATTGGATTGGGTGTAATGGATTATATCAATAAACCGATTGACCAGAAAACCATCGTTTCGCTGTTGCAGAAGGCTATGCTTAAGATCGACGACGACAGAATGAAACGGAGCAACGATTTGCTCGTAAAGGAAAAGCTGGAGACGGTCATACCCATCATAGAAAGCGGCCTGATTTACTCCGTCCTTTTTCAGGAAAATTATGCGGAGGAGACGGAGAATTTCAAGCGTCTTCTCGGAATCCAAGAGGATTACGGTTACATGATGGTAATAGAATACGGCGATACGCAGGATGGAGTGCATTTGACTAATGCCATAGGCGCCAGCGTAAGAATTCATCCCAACTACATGAGACTGCGGGAAACCGTGAAGGAATACTTTGCTGGAATCGTAGGTCCGATGATGGCAAATGTGGTCATCGTATTTGTGCCGTGCACGGATGAGGATGCTGACAACGAATATGAGAAGAGGGTAAAAATAATAGAAAATGCGCGGAAAATGGTACGCAAGCTGAGAAACAGCATCGATGCCCAATTTCGAATAGGAATCGGTTCCATTAAGAAGTTGGATGAAGCGGGTTCCTCCTACACGGAGGCAATGAATGCCTTCCGGTATACTACGGGAAGCGTGGCTCATGCTAAGGATCTTCCTATGGAATGCAGCTATGAAGAAGATTACCCGATCGAGACTGAAAAAAAGCTCTTCGAAAAGGTGCAGAGCGGAGATGTGTCGGGTGCCGTATCCGAGGCGAACCGTTTTTTCGATTGGATGATAAGCCAATATGCCAATGCTTTTATAGATATTAAATTAAAAACGATGGAATTCGTACTATGGGCTGAGAAGGTATGCTATGAAAGCGGTGGAGGCACTTACCGGTTTGAGTCCAGGCATGATTATCTCCCTACTCTTTTTGAATTTAAGAATTATGAAGAACTCCGTTCATGGTTTTTAACAAAAGTCAGAGATGCTGCCGGAAATGTGCTGAACAATAAAGAAAAGACCTCCGTCAGTCTGGTGGAGCAGGCGAAGGAATATATTAGGAGTCATTATTTTAAAGATATATCTTTAGACGACGTATCCAGAGAGGTAAATATCAGTCCCTATTATTTCAGTAAGCTGTTCAAAGAAGAAACGGGCGAGAATTTCATCGAATATGTAACCTCTATTCGCATGGAGAAGGCGAAGGAGCTGCTCGCGCGGACGGAAAAGAGTATGAAAGAAATATGCAGCGAAGTAGGCTATTCCGACCCCAATTATTTCAGCCGTTCTTTTAAGAAGAATGTTGGAGTAACTCCTACCGAATACAAGGAGGGGAAATAATTGATAAAATCAAACCGTTTTTTATGGAAAATAATCCTTACGGCTATCATACTTGCAATGTTTTCAGGCTGTGGAAGCAGGGCTGATACCCGTCAGGACTTGAAAGAGGAAGAAAAGGAACTGATCCAGATAGGCATGATCTTCGATAATTTCGTTATGGAGCGCTGGGAAAGAGATAGGGATGTATTCGTTTCCACGGCGAAGGAGCTGGGAGCGGAGGTCAATGTCCAGAATGCCAACAGCAGCGTGGAGGAGCAGGTGAACCTGATGGATTATTTCATCAAGAAGAAGGTGGATGCTATCGTAATCGTGCCTATAGATTCGGCCCCCCTTGTAAGCTCTGTTAAGAAGGCGCAGGATGCGGGTATTAAAGTCATTTGCTATGATAGAATAATTGTGGGAGCAGAGCCGGATTTGTATATTTCTTTTGATAATAAAATGGTGGGCTCAATTATGGGTAATCTTTTAAGTGCCAGACTGGGAGTAGGGGATAAGGTATTGATGATAAGCGGACCGATAACAGACCATAACGTAGAAGAAGTGAACGAAGGTTTTATGGAAGTGATGCGGGAAAAGAATATAGAGATTTTGGATACCTATTATGCGGAGGAGTGGAAGCCGGAATATGCTTCCGCCTATGTCAGGCAGCACAGTGATTTAATCAGTCAGATAAAGGGAATTATGTGCGGAAACGACAGCCTTGCCGGACAAGCAGTTGTGGCACTTGCGGAGCAAAGGCTTGCGGGAGATATTTATGTGACTGGTCAGGATGCGGATTTGTCTGCCTGTCAGAGAATTGTGGAAGGGACACAGTATATGACCGTTTATAAGCAGGTGGAAAAGCTGGCGGTAAGAGCGGCGCAGGCAACTATTTCACTAGTGAACGGAGAAGTCTTAAAAAGTGACTTTTATACGACCGAGGACGGCAAGGAGGTGCTTTATATTAAAATGGAACCCATTGGAGTGACGACTCTCAACATCAATGCAGTTATTATAGACAGCGGATTTCATTTAAAGGAAGATGTTTATTTGAACAGGCCTGAATTGCTGGATTAGAGATATGAACTGCATAATATCATGTAGAAAATAGCATCCGCTTTATAGCGGGTGTTTTCTTGTGTAATAGGAAAGTGCTCCTATTACAAGAAAAGATAGATGCGCAGCTGCGCGCGCGGAATAAAAGCTGTGCTGCCAAAGTTCTTGGCCGCGAGAGTTTTCAGACACGCCCTAGGCTGATTAGGCTGTATTCCTTCATAATGTATAGGATTTTTCTGCTAAATAAAAAAAAACAGGCAAAAATGTGCTAGCCTTTCTTAACTTTCTATGGAAATGAATAAAAATATGAAGAACATAACAAACATGTGAAGCAACATGTATGTTAGAGTAATAAATGTAACAAGTAGTCATAATTCAATTTAAGGGAGGATATTTTAATGAAGAAGAAATTACTTAGCCTTATTCTTGCAGCTACTATGGTAGCAAGCCTGTTGGCAGGATGCGGAAGCACCAGCACAACGACAAGCGAACCCGCTGCGGCAGAGACAACAGAAGAGACAGCACCTGCTGCTGAGACAAAGGAAGAAGCTGCGCCTGCAGAAGAGACAGAAGCAGCAGACGGCGTACAGGTCGGAATCGTACTTCCTACGAAGGATGAGCCGAGATGGTTACAAGATCAGGCACAGTTTGAATCCATTTTAGGCGATGCAGGATTCACAAATCAGGTTTTATTCAGCCAGGGTTCTTCCGCAACTGAAAAAACTAACGTAGAAACACTGATTTCCCAGGGTATCAAGGTTCTTATCATCTGTGCACAGGATGGTGCGGCAGCAGCAGCATCAGTAGAAGAGGCTAAAGATGCAGGAATCACAGTTATCGCATATGACAGATTGATTACTGGAACAGATGCAGTTGATTATTATGTAACCTTTGATAGCTTCGCAGTAGGCGCAGCACAGGGACAGTATCTGATTGATAATGCACCTGAAGGCGCAGGCGTTCCGCTTTATTTATATGCAGGCGCAGCAACAGATAACAACGCATTTATCTTCTTCGAAGGCGCTTGGAGCGTTCTTCAGCCCAAGATTGCTGACGGAACTTTCGTAATTGCTAACTCTTCTGAAGCAGTTGCTTTACAGGACAAAGCAGAGCTGAGCCGTGAAGAAGAAGGCAAGATTATCGGTCAGGTTACTACTGACTGGGATTTCAACGTTGCTAAATCCAAAGCAGAAGCACATTTGACAGCAGCAGGCGCAGACATGAAGGGTGACGTTCTTGTACTCGCTCCTAACGATGGTACGGCCAGGTCTATCGCAGATGTATTTGCAACAGATAAAGACGTAACAAGCTATGTTGTAACTGGTCAGGACTCCGAGAAAGCTTCCGTTCAGTACGTAATCGACGGCAAGCAGTCCATGACGGTATTCAAGGATACACGTACATTGGCATCCGACTCCGTAGCAATGGCAGTTTCCGTACTTAACGGCGAGACACCTGCTACAGATACAACTTACAACAACGAAGTAAAAGACGTTCCGGCTAAACAGACGGCTATCGTAGTAGTATCTCAGGATAACGTAAAAGCGGCTCTTATCGATTCCGGATATTATGACGCTTCAGAATTCACTGGATTAGAATAATTAATAAAAGATGAACGATTAGTAATTTAGAAGGGTCGGCTTTAAATAATTAATAGTTTAAAGCCGACCTTTCAAACACGAACGGGGTGTAAACCCCTTTTATGCATGTGGAAGGAGGCAGGGCATGAGTGATCATATACTTGAAATGAGAAATATCACAAAACTGTTCCCGGGAGTAAAAGCCTTAGACAATGTAAATTTTGAAGTAAAACGTGGGGAAATCCATTGTCTGGTAGGAGAAAACGGAGCAGGGAAATCTACCCTTATGAAAGTATTGTCCGGAGTACACCAGCACGGATCATATTCAGGAGATATTGTTTATAACGGTGAAGTACAACAGTTCAAATCCATCGCTGATAGCGAAGGAAAAGGAATCGCAATCATTTATCAGGAACTTGCACTTGTTCCTGAGCTTAGTATTTATGAAAATATATATTTCGGACACGAAATTATGAACGGAAGAAATATTGACTGGAATAAAACGATTGTAAGCGCGACAGAGGTGTTGAAAAAGGTACGCCTGGACGTAGACCCGTCTATGAAGGTAAAAAACCTGGGCGTAGGAAACCAGCAGCTCGTAGAAATCGCGAAGGCACTTAGCAAGGACGTAAAGCTGCTCATATTAGATGAGCCTACGGCTGCGCTTAATGAAGATGATAGCAAAAACTTATTGGAACTCATAAAAGAACTGAAACAGCAGGGAGTTACCTGCATTATGATTTCCCACAAGCTGAAAGAGATTACAGCGATTGCGGATACCATTACTGTTTTGCGCGACGGCTCTACGATTTGCTCTATGGACACGTCGAAGCAGGCGATAACGGAAGCGGAAATCATTAAGCATATGGTTGGAAGGGAAATTGACAACATTTATCCCAAGCGTGAGAAGAAAAATATCGGGGATGTTTGTTTGGAAATAAAGAATTGGACAGTTGAAGATCCGGTAAAAGGAAAAGAAATTCTCCACAATATCAATCTGAACGTGCGAAAAGGAGAAATCGTAGGACTTCAGGGGTTGATGGGTGCAGGAAGAACCGAATTCGCACTTAGTCTGTTCGGTAATCCAGCGGGCTATAAGATTACTGATGGAGAAGCTTTTTTAGAGGGAGAGAAGGTTGTCTTTAAAAGACCGAAGGACGCGATTAAGAGCGGGGTGGCGTACGTTACCGAGGACAGAAAGGGTAACGGACTCGTTCTTATTCAGGATATAAAATATAATATTACGATTTCCAATCTCGAGGAATTACAAGAGGGAATCTCAATTAATGAAAATGAAGAAATAAACATAGCCAATGAATTCAAAAACTCCATCAATATTAAAGCACCTTCCATTATGCAGAAGGTCGGCAATCTGAGCGGAGGTAACCAGCAGAAGGTACAGCTTGCAAAATGGCTGTTCGTAAAGCCCAAGGTACTGATACTGGATGAGCCTACGAGAGGTATCGACGTAGGAGCGAAATATGAAATTTACACGCTTATGAATAAGTTGGTAGAAGAGGGAATGAGCATTATTATGATATCATCTGAGCTTCCGGAAGTACTTGGCATGAGCGACAGGCTTTACGTTATGTCGGCAGGAAGCATAGCGGGCGAGCTGTCAACAGAGGAAGCAGATGAAAACAAGGTCATGGAAATGGCTATCAAATCATAGGAGGTTGCAAAATGGAGAAGACAATAAAAAAAGAACCGGAAAAAAGAAGTCTTGGAAAAGAGCTTACCGGTTTGGTAAAAGCAAATATCAGGGACTACATGATGTACATAGCATTAATCATCATCATGGTGTTCTTTTCATGGAAGACGAACGGTGGATTCATTCAGGCGAGAAACATATCCAACTTGATTAATCAGGCAGGATATGTAGCAGTGTTGGCTATCGGTATGACGCTGATTCTTATCTTAAAGCACATCGACCTCTCCGTAGGCTATGTGGCGGGATTCTGTGGTGCTGTGGCGGCAATTCTGATGACACAGGCAGGCTTAAACGAGTGGGTTGCCATTCCTATTGTACTTGCACTGGGATTGGTAATTGGTCTGTATCAGGGAGTTCTGGTAACCAGAGTAGGGGTTCCGGCCTTCGTCACCACACTGGCTGGCATGTTTATGTTCCGGGGTCTCTTGAACTTGACCTTGCAGAAAACGGGAACCATCATCGTGCCAAACAAAGGATTTAACGCACTTTCCAACGGTTTTATACCGGATATTCCGGGCCTGGATTTAGGCTTTCATTTGCTTACTTTGCTCATTGGCATTGTTATGGTCATATTGACAGTAATAACTCAGATTAAGGCTAGAAAAAACAGACAGAAGTATAATTTCAAGGTAACCTCTGCACCGGTATTCATCTGCGGACTGATTTTCATATCGATTATCATCTTGGTTATTATATGGGTACTGGCAAAATACAGCGGCCTGCCCTGGACGGCGGTTATCGTAGCAATAGTATTGCTCATTTACAACCACATGCTGAACAAAACGAGACTGGGCCGTTATATCTATGGTATCGGCGGCAACGATCAGGCGGCAGAGCTTTCCGGAATCGATGTGAAGAAGGTAACATTATTCGCATTTTGTTCCATGAGTGTTTTGGCGGCACTTGCAGGTATCTTATATACTTCCAGACTGCAGTCCGCAACCCCTACCGCAGGTCTTAGCTTTGAGCTCGATGCCATTGCATCTTCCTATATTGGAGGTACGGCGGTAAGCGGCGGTATTGGAAAGGTTACCAACACGATCATCGGTGCACTCGTTATTATGTCATTGACGAACGGTATGAACTTAATGGGAGTTGATATATCTTATCAATACGTTGTAAAGGGTGTTATTTTCATTATCGCAGTTGCATTTGACGTAAGAACCCGTTCAAAAGGAAGATGAGGAATAGCATCGCTCAAAGGTAATCAGGGAGATACGGAATATAATGAAGAAATATAATGGGAATACGGGGAAGAAAAATCAACACGCTAAAAAAGGATTTACCATGGGAATCAGGGCAAAGCTGCTAATGGCTTTTGCCCTTCCTGTGGTTTTTGTTATTTTGCTCGGAATCATCTCTTACAGACAGACTGCAAGTTCTCTGCAGGAACTCTATAAGACTTCCACCATGCAAATCTTAGGGAAGTCTGCGGACTATCTGGAAGTGCTCATGCTGAAGGTGGAAGCCACCGCATATTCTATTTCTCAGGAAAAGGACTTGGTCTCTTATTTCAGCGGAACGCCGGAGGAGGGAGTAGATTTCGATTATGTGGATACAAAATTTAAATCTATGCTCAGCACGGATGAGTATGTGGAAAATGGATATTTTATTGCAATCAACGGTGGAAAACATATAAGCACCAACCCGGAGGTCACCTTGGGATCGGATGCTTATGATAAATTCATGGATTCCAAGGACTATGTGGAGGTGACGTCAAGAAACAGGAAGGTTTGGCTGGGGGAGAGCGGATTTCTGTCAGGATATAAGCCCGCGCCTGAAAACGCTTATGGAAATCGAAGCATGACGGTAGTATTTCGTGTGGATAATGTACTCACAGGAGAGGACATTGGATTTCTCATTCTGGAGGTGAGAAACAGTGTCATGGAAAAACTTCTTGGGGAAATCGACCTTGGCAACAACAGCACGGTTCTCCTGGTAGCACAGGACAATACTGAAATAACAACGCCGGAGAACTATTCTGAAACACCGGAGGATAAGCTCATAACTTCCACGAAGGCATATGAAAAGATGCAGCAGAGCGTGGACAAATCGGGTTCCTTCAATATTACCTATAAGGGTCAGGGAACATGGATGTGCTACTATTACATAGGCGATATCGGTAACAGCATAGTGGGTTTGATACCCAATGCCACCATGCTGGAGCAGGCCAACGGGATTAAGCTGAATACCATTATGATCGTGATTGTTCTCTCGGTCATTATGTCTCTGCTCGCCTCCTTAATTGCCGTAGGCATTGGAACGAACATCAGGAATATCATAACAGGGGTTGAGGAAGCGGCAAAGGGAGACTTGACGATTGCGATTAAGACGAAACGCAGAGATGAGTTTGCAGTGCTGTGCGCCAGTGTCAACAACATGATTGCCGCTATGAAGGAGCTGATTACGAAAGTTGCCGAAGGAGCTCTGCAAGTGGATGAAGCGGTAACTAAAGTCGGCGGCATGAACACAGGCGTGTACGAGGTTACAGAAGGATTATCCTGTTCCATAGCTCAGATTCAAAGCGGCGCCGAGTATCAAGAGGAAGGTGCGAGAAACTGTCTGAATAATATGGACAATTTAGCGGAAAAAATTACTCTCGTAGAAAACAATACGAAAGAAATCCAAAAAATTTCCAACGACGGAAAGACTTTGGTCAGTTCCGGTATCGGCATCATGGAGAAGCTGTACAACACTTCCGAGATGACCACGGGAAACCTTCAGGAAATCGTAGGGGAGTTAGAGGAACTGGGCGATTCCGTGTCGAATATCAATCGGATTATCGAGGTAATTACGGAGGTTGCAGACCAGACGAACCTACTGGCTTTAAATGCCAGTATTGAAGCTGCGAGAGCCGGAGAAGCAGGAAAAGGATTTTCGGTAGTAGCTTCTGAGGTAAAAAACCTTGCGGCTCAGTCGGTAATGGCGGCGGAACAAATAAAGGATATTATCGGAGAAGTGCAGAAACGAAGCGGCGAGATACTCGAGCATGCGGGGCAGACCGGAAATGTCTTAAAGTCGCAAGAGCAGGCGGTGGACCGGGCGGTAGAAGCCTTTAAGGATATGGACGCATATATGGAGCGTCTTTCAGGCAATATCGATGAAATCATGGTGCAGACACAGGCCATAGACAGGGAGAAGGAGACTACCTTGGGCGCGGTGCAGTCCATTTCCTCTATCATAGAGCAGAATGCGGCGGCCACCGTACACATGGGGCAAGACGTGGGTAAACAGAAGAGGCAGGTGGAAGAGCTGTCTCATTGTGCGGAAAATCTGCAAGAGGTATCCAAGGAGTTGAAAACTGCAATTCGAATATTTACGATAGATAAGAATACGGATTAATCTGAATTTAAAAAAGAAAGTTACATATGTATGAAAGGACCTATAGCTTTTGGCTGGGTCCTTTTTCGTTACTGTTCACTCCGTTCTCAGTAATGCATGATGTTCTGCAATGCAAAAATTTTGCATTTAAATTCGCTTCGCGAAGCAGAAATCACTCTTGAATCATATTCTTACGCAGCTTAACAGCAAGTGTTAAGCTACTGTGTGAGCAGTAACCCTTTATTCTTTTGATAATATACTGTTTGTTTATTCTGTATTTGTTGTTATAATAAGAATATGGTAATCTCGGAAGACAAGAACACAATTGCCGAAGAATTGGGGGGAGATATTCATGAGAAGCGAAAGAGAAATGATGGACCTTATCATCGGAACAGCCGAAAGGGATGACCGTATTCGGGGAGTATATATGAACGGCTCCAGGACAAATAGGAATGCGCCAAAAGATATATTTCAGGATTATGACATCGTATATGTGGTAACCGAGACAGCATCTTTTATTGAGCAGGAAAGCTGGATCGACGTTTTCGGAGAGCGGCTGTACATGCAGTTTCCTGAAAAAATGGACGGTATATTAGGACATGAGTGCGACTTCAAAAATTGTTACGGATATCTGATGCAGCTTGCCGATGGCAACCGTTTAGACCTTCATCTTCAGACATTGGAATACAGCATTAAGGATATGAAACAGGACAGGCTGTGCATCGTTCTTCTGGATAAGGATCAGACATTTCCTCAGATTCCTCCTTCTACCGATGAAGACCACTGGGTGAAAAGGCCTTCGGAAGAGGAATATCTTTGCAGCTGCAACGAATTCTGGTGGCTGCTCAACAATATGGGAAAGGGTTTGTGGCGCGGGGAGATAACTTATGCCATGGACATGCTGAACTTTTATGTCAGGCCGGAATTCATTAAGATGCTTTCCTGGTATGTAGGTATACATACTTATTTTTCCAGCAGCATAGGAAAGTCGGGAAAGTACCTTTATAAGTTTTTATCTCAGGATAAAATGGAGCGGATTCTGCTTACATACCCGGCGGGGAACCCGGAGTCTATATGGCAGTCGCTATTTGAAATGTGTGACTTTTTTGATGCCCTGGCGCGAGAGGTCGGACGCGGCTTAGGATATGCCTATAATGAAAAGGAAGCGCATAACAGCAGGCTGTTTTTAGACTGCACCTATGAACTTCCCGGAGATGCCAAAGAAATATTGATGGTGCGAAGGATGAAGGAACAGGATGTGGAGGAAATTGCCCGGATATGGCTGGAGGCAAATATGGAAGCCCATGATTTCATTTCTCAAGACTACTGGCTCGGCAATTATGAAGCGGTTAAAAATCAGCTATACGAGTCTGAGGCTTACGTTTATGAGGATCATGAGGGCATTCAGGGCTTTGCAGGAATAAATAAGGGCTACCTCGAAGGTATTTTCGTAAAACGTTCGATGCGTTCTAAGGGCGTGGGAAAGGCCCTTATGGACATATGCAAATCGAAGTATTTCAAAATAAGCCTTCATGTATATTGTAAGAACAAAAAAGCTGTTAATTTTTATATGAGGGAAGGTTTTCAGATAAACAAAAGGTATGCAGAGGCGCGAACGGACGACATAAAGTTGGATTTGGCCGGATGCACCGAATTCGAAATGATATGGCAGAAAGAGTGAAAGGGAGCTATTAAATGATAAAGTATGGAAAAACACTGGCTATATGCCTTGCCGTATTGCTGATGGCAGGCTGTGGAGGACCACCGGCGGAGAAAATAGAAAAGGCGAAAAGCGTGTACTCGGAGCTGGTAAACAGACATAATGAAGTGATCGAGGTATACGCTCATGTGGAAGATGACTCCTTGGACGGGGAACTGGACGGCATGGCGAAGCAAATCAACCTCATCGGGCAGCAGGATGTAGAACAAATGTCAGAGGAGGAACTGGATGCCACCATTGAGGAGCTGCAGGCGAATATAGCGATGTACGACGGTCTTTTGGAATCCATCGGACAGATGGGGGAAATAGAACCGGCAAATAATGCGTCCAGCATTTCGGTAACGATTAGAAATAATACGGGAGTGGACTTGAAAGAGGTCTATTTATATAGGGTATCGGAAGAGTCTGAAAAGGTGAATCTGGCGGAGGATATCGGGGGCCTGGGAGGCTTTGGCGTTCTTAGTATTGTTAATATTTATATGACGGGAGAAGAAACGGTATGGCATCTGGAAGCGCTTGATACCGGCGGAAAAATTATAGAATCTGCGGATATAGGGTTTGACGGTTACCAGAATAAAGAGGTAACGATAAATATGGAATACAGCTTTGATTCGATGGAAGGCTGGATAGAGCTGGAATAAATGCGCTCTGCGAAGCAGAAATCATCTCTTGAATCACGTTCTTATGTAGCTTAACAGCAAGTGTTAAGCTACTGTGTGGATAGTAACAATCCTGCCGCATAATCTTGCTAAACCGAGTTAAATATTCTTGACAAGCATACAGAATACACGGTAAAATACCAATGTTGCCGAATGACATATTCGGCGCACATGCCCAGATAGCTCAGTTGGTAGAGCAGAGGACTGAAAATCCTCGTGTCGCTGGTTCGATTCCGGCTCTGGGCATTTTTTTATTACCTTTTTAATAGAAATACAAGAAAAATGCACAAAAATCTACGGGACATAATAGGGCAAATAAGACAAAGATGGAAGAAAAGTGCAAAATAAGGTAGTAAAATCCTTTTTTACGGGTAAAATATAAGTAGGACACTATGAAACATTTTATTGAAGAAAAGAAGGGATGACATGTTTGAGAAAGGAGAATACGTTGTATATGGAAACACGGGAGTGTGCAGGATCGAGGATATTACCACACTCGATATGAAAGGCGTGTCGGGAAGCAGGCTATACTATATTTTAATTCCCCGCCATCAAAGGGAAAGCAAGATATTTACGCCGGTGGACAGCGAAAAAACCGTTATGAGAGCGGTGCTGACGAAGGCGGAAGCGGATGCGTTAATTAATGATATTCCTGACATTGAAGAGCTCTGGGTGGGCGATGATAAGCAAAGGGAAGAGAAGTATAAGGAAACTATCCGCAGCGGTGAGTGCAGAGACTGGATAAGGGTCATAAAGACGTTGTATGTCCGCAAGCAGAGAAGAATTGCCCAAGGAAAGAAAACAACGGTAATGGATGAAAAATATTTAAGGATGGCAGAAGATAATCTGTATTCAGAGCTTTCGGTTTCGCTGGCGATACCGAAGGAGCAGATGCAGGAATATATCACCGATCGCATATTGGAGATGGACGCGCAGGAAAGTAAATAGAAGTTTTTAATAAAAAGTCTTGCGCATGGAAACAAAATATGGTAATATCCTAACTGTCGGTAAAATAAATAAGTCCGGTTTCGGATATTACATGCGGGTGTAGTTCAATGGTAGAACACTAGCCTTCCAAGCTAGATACGTGGGTTCGATTCCCATCACCCGCTCTTTAATTTATTAAGGGAAGCCTTTGTTTAAAGGCTTCCCTGATTTTTTTAACTTCTATTCTTTTCATAAATGGAAACTGCTGTTACCGAAAAAACTATCAATAATATGGTTGTTATAAGATTTCCGAATAAAGTATCGGGAATATTGAATGTAACTGAGCCCGCGTTGATCAGGCAATGAAAAAGAACACATAAAAATACGCTGTTCGATATCTTGCGGATTGCTCCGAGAGCAAATGACAATCCTATGACACTAATCGCAAACAACCAAAAATCCGATTTGTTTTGAATTGTACTTGGAATGAAGAAAAGGGGGAGATGCCATACCGACCAAATCACCGCAACGATGGAGGCGGACAGAATATAGCCGTATTTCTTATCCAATTCGGGCTGTAAGATATATCTCCAACCGGCTTCTTCCATTCCGCCGCCAAATAACATAAGCGGGGATAAAATTATGAGCAGATAGAGAGGGTTCATTTCTTCCGTCCCGTTTATGATAATTTGAGGTATTAAATACACCGCGTTCAATAGGATAACAAGAAAGTAGAAGTGTATAGGGCTTTCGAAAGTAAAAATATTTTTTATCCATTCTTTGAAGCCTGTAATCTCATTGTTTTTCTTGAGCGTTATATATGAAGCGATTGTGGGCGAAAATCCGCCGAGCAGATACGGGATATACATCCAATAATTATTTTCAATCGTAATTCCGAACTGCCCGAGAAGAATACATATCCCCCATAAGATCAGTGCTATAACAAAGGTCAGCGCGGTAAATTGCTTTATAATGTTTTTATTCATAATAAAATGACATCCTCTTTAATTCGTATCAAAGTTAGCCGCTTCTTCAAATCCGTCCTGTGTTTCGCCGTCGAAGCAATAGAGCTTTTTAAGCATACTCCAAAAACTTTCAAGCTCAGATTCAGAAAATCCTTTAAATATTTCCATGAAAAAATTCATACCGCGCATATAACATTCAATAAAATCATTTTTTCTTTCTTCGCTTATTTCAATGTTGTAAGCGCGTTTATCCGTTTCAGAAGGAATAATTTTAACAAATCCTTTCTTCTCCATAGCGTCTACAAGCTGTTTGGCATTCTGCTTTGTAGTTCCCATTTTCTTTGCAATCCTGTTTAATGACGCTTCCCCTTTCGGTAAATGAATAATTGCAATCAACGCCATTAACTGTCGCGAGGTCAGAGATTCCAACGCTTTATCGCCTTTGACCTGTAACTTATTTGAAACTGAAAATAGGGTCGCATAAGTCTGTTGCCAAAGGAACATCTCGCGGGTATATTCCATCAATAACACCTCCTCTATGATTAGACAACATATTGTCAAATAAAATTATAACACAAAAAATGAGTTTGTAAATATATTGTCTAACATTTTTGTTTTTATTTTATGCTGATTTATTAACTTGAGTAAGTCGTGGAGATGAGCCAAGATTCCAGAAGAAGATATCAAATCGAAGCGAAATGCAAAGACGCCCCTTTTTTGTAACAGGAAAGTATGCCTGTTGCAGAGGCGATTAATGCGTAGCTATACGCGCGGAATAAAAGCTGTGCTGCCGGAGAGTTTGGCTGCGGGAGCTGTATCGGTGTCTCAGTTTCCTAGACTGAATATAAAAGTCAAACGATATTATTCATAACTTAATCTTATTTTGATAATTCTTTATAAGTTTCTATAGTTTATTATCCAAAAAGTTATCAAATGCTTTTAACATTTTTATAAGGATTTCTGTATCTTTCTGAGATAATTGCTCCATATAGGTGGAAAGTAGGGCATATTCCTCCTTATGATGATTATCGTGTTCTTTAAAGTGTAATTGTCCCAGTGGAGATAAATGTAAGGCAACCTCATTTTCTGTCTCCGGGGAAGGTCTCTTGATCACTAATTGTTTCTCACACAATTTAGTAACCATTTGTGAAACAGCACCCTTAGTTATCCCTTGTAACTTTGCTAATTTCGTAATATTAATATTATTGTTTCTGCCAATGAGATCAATCGTATGTACTTCGTGAACAGTGAGTGAAATACCGGAAGTAAAGTGCATAGACTTTTTCTCTATGGCAGTAAATTTATTATTTATGCTATAGAACAACTCGATTACATCCTCTATTTTCAAATGACACCCTCCTCATTTAGTATTTAAACATGGTGTAACATAGGGTATCCGCTATGTCAAGAAAAAACGAGTTTTTTCTTGACCTTTGCATAATGCTGTGATACTCTGTGTTTAGTAACTAAACAGAGGAGGGACACAAAATGCATATGGTTTATGTTATTGGAGTTATGTTTGTTATTCCGGCAATATGTGTTGCTATTGACTATTTAAGAAAACCAAAGGAGGACTTTCTTTTTTTGTTCTGTAAATGGTTTGTATTCTGGGTGATTGGTATACGAGGGATAACGGCAGGACTTATGCAGACTTTAAATCCGGCTTATACCGCATGGCTTTTACAAACAGGTACAGACAATTATGTAATTATCCGGGAGTTAGGAGGTGCCAACCTTTCATTCGGAGTTTTGGGAATTATATCGATGTTTTCACATAATTACAGGAAAACAGCCGCACTCGGCTACGCTATATTTTTATTGGTTGCTTCCGTGATACACATTAGCAGGCTATCCGTGATAGAATTAAGTGAAATCACGTCGCTGGTCGGTGATCTATTCGTTGTTGCAATTGCTGTTATGGTATTCGCTGTGGATAAGAAGAGAAATGGTAAAATAGACAGTAAAGCATTTTTTGAGAAATAACATAAAATAAAGCTCATATCCACTCGCCGTATATTGTCGCATCTGCAGAAAATGGAAATCAATGGATGACAAAAGTTATAGAAAAAAATCAAAGAATATGTGAAAAGCCTTGATTTAGATTACTTTTTTATAGAACCTATAACCTTTTAGAAAAGATTATGACGTACTTCATAGACTTCTAATCAATAAAAATTAAATAATCTTAAGAAGTTATAAGCTGGAAATGGCAGGTTATTTATGTTACGCTTAAAAAGGTCAGCGATTTAGAGAGTATTAATCGCTAAATAGCATGATTTTTAAAAGGAGATAAAAGCGTAATGAAGAAGTGGACAAAATTTGTAGCTTTGACACTGTGCCTTTGTTTATTACCCGGTACGGCGGCGCAGGCGAGAGAGATTCCGACAGGAGGGATCGACTATGCTTCTGTGTTCGATGCAGAATACTATTATAATAACTATCCCGATGTACAGAAGGCGGTAGAACATGATGCGGATAAGCTGCTTATACATTTCATAACCTCTGGAATGAAGGAAGGGCGCATAGGTAAGGCAGAGTTCGATGTGCGGGCCTACATGAAAAATAACCTTGACTTAATTCCTGTTCTTGGCATAAAAGATCTGAGCGTGTATTATTATCATTATATTCAATCAGGCAAAGCGGAGGGGCGTTCGGCAATCCAAACGGGTACACAGACAGATGTGGATGAGATTTCTTCCTATTCCACGAAATATAATACGGACGAAGACAGAGCGGTAAATGTAGAGCTTGCATCCGCAAGAATAGACGGTATGGTGATTCAACCGAAGGAGACATTTTCTTTCAGCAAATCCATCCTCTCAAGAACCTCAGAAAACGGCTATAAGCTGGCACCTTCTTTCGCCAGCGGAAGAGTCGTGACGAGCATAGGCGGAGGAATCTGCCAGGTGTCCTCAACCCTCTACGTGGCGATGCTGCTTTCTTCTATCCCGGCGACGGAGCGCTACGCACATTCCTTGGAGGTGGATTATGTGCCTCAGGGACTCGATTCCGCAATCGTAGAAGGCGCGAAAGACCTGAAATTCAAAAATCCCTATGATTACCCTATCTGTATCCATTCCACCGTGAAGGATGGCAACTTAACGGTGAGCATCAGTAAGGTGGAGGAATAACCGGATAAATAGAAAGAAAATGAAATTAATAGAATGAAGTTAATAAAAATGAAATTAACAAAAAATGAAGTTAATAAAATAATGTTAATAATCAGAAAAAATACAATTTAGAAATAATTATAAAAAATACAATTAGTGGTTGACAAATCAACCGGTTATATGTAAAATAATCAATGTTGACGCGCTGAAAGAAAGCGTGCAGCAATATTGTTCATCATAGTTATTTTACATTTGCGCGAGTGGCTCAGTTGGTGGAGCACGACCTTGCCAAGGTCGGGGTCGCGGGTTCGAGTCCCGTCTCGCGCTTTGTTTGTTATGTGGAAGTGTTGAAAATACAGCACTTCCGCATTTTTATGTGT
>JAEZRJ010000038.1 GCA_023412855.1 Bacillota bacterium
GGGACTATCTTCGGCGGTTTGGGTTCTGCTCCTGCGGGGGCGGCTCGGGTTTTCTAAATGGAACCGGTAGGAGGTGAAAGGGGCCGGGCCGGCAGCAAAGCACATCCGTGTGCTGTGCTGCCTAAACGCCGCATCCGTGCGGCGTTTTCCCTTGGTTTCGAAGGTTCCATTAAGAAAACGCGGCCGCGCCCTTAACGGAGCAGAACCCAAACCGCCGAAGATAGTCCCGCTCTAGGTCGTGAAATGGGGATGTGAAAATTCGGAAGGTCGTGGGGAGGGTTAGGGCGGCGTTGCGGTACGGTGTTGGCGGCGGATGGCTGTGTGTGGCTCGCCGAAGGTGTATTTATTTTAAAATGGGTGAAAAGGGGTCTTTAGATAATAATGGAACAAGATATTGTAAAAGTCAATATTAACCTATAAATAAGTCATGAAAATGAATAGAGCAGAAAAAGTGGGTGTGGTAGTATAGGGGTAGATGGACTCGTGGGATTTCATGGTAAGTAAGAGGGTGAACGTAAGGGGGCAGGGGCAAAAGAAATGGGGGATTTGTTGTGAACGAAAAGTCAAAAAAGGAAAGAGAAGTAGGAAGATAAGTAAAAAGAGAATCAGGGCGAAGTCGATAAGGGAGAAATTAGTAAAAAAATTATTAAAGAGGAAATTAATAAAGAAAAACAATAAAAGAGAATAATAAAGAAAAAGCAATAAAAAAGAAAACAAATAATACATGCGTAGGTAAGATTAGGGTACAGGTAGATTGGAAAGGAGATTTGTATGACGGCGGAAAAGATTAGGGATTTGGTGGCGCAGATGACTTTGGAGGAGAAGGCTTCGATGTGTTCGGGGGCGGATTTTTGGCATACGAAGGCGGTGGAGAGGCTGGGGATTTTGCAGTCTATGGTTTCGGATGGACCTCACGGACTTAGGAAGCAGGATGATAAGGCAGATCATCTTGGGGTGAATGAGAGTATTAAGGCGGTTTGTTTTCCGGCGGGGTGCGGGACGGCGGCGTCTTTTAACAGGGAGCTTCTGACGGAAATGGGAGCGGTGCTTGGTAATGAGTGTCAGGCGGAGGGTGTGAGCGTTTTGCTCGGACCGGCTGTGAATATTAAGCGTTCTCCGCTTTGTGGCAGGAATTTCGAGTATTATTCGGAAGATCCGGTAGTGGCATCTCAGATTGCGGCGGCGTTTATTAAGGGGGTGCAGAGTAAGAATGTGGGCGTGAGCATTAAGCATTTTCTGGCGAATAACCAGGAAACGAGGAGGATGTCGGTGTCTGCAGAGGTGGACGAGCGCACGATGAGGGAAATTTATCTGGCGGCATTCGAAGGAGCGGTGCGGGAGCAGAAGCCTTGGACGGTGATGAATTCTTATAATAGAGTGAATGGCACGTATGTGGGAGAAAGCAAGAAGTATCTGACGGATATTCTCCGCGGAGAGTGGGGATTTGACGGCTATGTGATGAGCGATTGGGGCGCAGTGAATAATAGGGTGGCGAATCTGAAAGCGGGAATGGATCTGGAGATGCCTTCCTCCGGGGGACAGAACGATAAGCTTATTGAAGAGGCGGTGAAGAATGGAAGCCTGGAGGAAAGTGTGCTGGATACGGCAGTGGAGAGAATTCTGAATATTGTATTCCGGTTTGAGGAAAATAGAGATAAGACGGCATATTTTGATTTGGATAAGGACCATGAAGCCGCACGCGCAGTGGCGGAAGAGACTATTGTGCTGTTGAAAAATGACGGCGTTCTTCCCCTGAAGGAAAGCGCTAAGGTGGCATTTATCGGAAAGTATGCGAAGAAGCCTCGTTATCAGGGCGGTGGAAGCTCTCATATCAACAGCCATAAGATAACTTCTGCGCTGGATATGGCGGCAGGAAATCCTAATATTTCTTATGCGCAGGGTTTTATCGATGAAGAGGATAAGGCGGATGAAGCTTTATTGGCAGAAGCGGTGGAACTGGCTAAGGGTGTGGAAGCAGCAGTTATCTTTGCCGGACTTCCCGACTCCTTCGAATCGGAAGGCTTCGACCGGGTACATATGAGAATGCCGGAATGCCAGAATGAATTGATCAGACAGGTGGCGCAGGTGCAGAAGAATGTAATCGTAGTTCTGCATAATGGTTCGCCGGTGGAGATGCCTTGGATAAACGAGGTAAAGGGCGTGGTGGAAGCGTATCTGGGCGGTCAGGCTGTGGGCAGTGCGCAGTACGATATTCTTTTTGGAAAGGTAAATCCCAGCGGCAAGCTGCCTGAGACGTTCCCCTTGAAGCTGGAGGACAATCCCTCCTATCTGAATTTTCCCGGAGAGGGAGACCGGGTAGAATACAAAGAAGGGATATTCGTGGGCTACCGTTATTATGATAAGAAGAAAATGGAAGTGCTTTTTCCCTTTGGATATGGACTTTCCTATACTTCGTTCGATTATTCCAATCTGCGTTTAAGTGCAGACCGCATCAAGGATACGGATACCGTGACGGTGACGGTGGATGTGACCAATACAGGTAAGGTTGCGGGAAAAGAAGCAGTTCAGCTTTATATCAGCGATAAGGAAAGCAGTGTAATCCGTCCGGTAAAGGAACTGAAGGATTTTGCGAAGGTTTCCCTGGAACCGGGAGAAACGAAGACGGTGAGCTTCCGGCTTTCCAAGCGCTCTTTCGCATATTACAATACGGCAATTAACGACTGGCATGTAGAAACGGGAGAATTTGACATTATGATTGGAAAATCCTCCAGGAACATAGTGTTGACGAAGGAAATTCACGTGGAGTCTACGGTAAAGCTGCCGGTAGTCTATACTACGGATTCTATTATGGAGGATATCTTCAAAAATCCTGAAGCGAAGGAGCGGGTCATGAAGATTATGGGCAGCAATATGGATATCATAATGACCACTGATAAAGATAAGAAAGACAGTGCTTCCGCTCAGGCTATTACGCCCCAAATGCAGGAGGCTATGATGAAGTACATGCCCCTTCGCGGGGTGGTAAGCTTTGGAGGCGGAGAGGCTGGAATTTCTATGGATGATATCAGGACTTTTGTGGATGAGCTCAATGGGCTGTAAGGGGAGATTTATGGCGTCGTCGTCTTAAGCTTTCGGAACCGCATAGGGCATTGCATATGAATTTGCATGGAAAAGGAACTTTAAAGAGCCGGGAAGTTAATGTTTTCCGGTTCTTTTTATGTAATAGAAAGTGCGCCGAAAAGCTGCCTTAAAAGCCGGGTCAACGCGGCTCTGACCATACAAATACCGGAGTATAGCCTTTTAGTCAACCATCCTGCCCTAAAACTTGATTTTGTTTATTTTTCACATATATTACCATTTTTTAAACAAGAGGTAGTTTACTTTGTACTTTGCAATTTTGTAAAGTGTCAGCCCAACCCTTCTTTTTTCCAGCGTTCTGCCAGTATCTTAATCTTTGGGTTTGTGGTATAATTTGCCTATAATTGTGGATTTTAGAGGAAAAGATTAAATGAACATAAGGAACAAAAAGATAAAGTTTTTCGGTGTGCTGGGTGCATTGGCAGTGATTGTACTGCTTTTGCTTCCGGCAGTGCAGCTCCATGCCGAAGAAGATGGATATAGAGTCAGAGTAGGGTATTTTATTATGCCGGGTTATCAGGAGTCTACCGTAGGTGGCAGCCATTGGGGATTCGGTTATGACTATCTGCAGGAAATTGCGAAATATACCGGATGGAAATATGAATTTGTGGAAGCCTCATGGACGGAATGTCTGGAGATGCTGGAAAACGGAGAACTGGATCTCGTAACCTATGCCAAGGATTCGCCGGAGGATAGGAAGCACTTCGAATTCTCTGAATATCCCATGGGAATGACCTCCTCCGTGCTGACGATTCGCTCGGGTGACACCGGTTCTTATTATTACAATGATTTTGCAAGCTTTGACGGAATGAAAATAGGTGCTGTAAAGGGCAGCGGCTCAGTGAGTGAAGTAAGAACGCTTTTTAAAGAGTACGGCATATCCATGACGCTTCAGCTTTTCGATACGGAGAAGGAGCTTCAGAAGGCGCTCAGCATGAAAACCATCGATGCAATCGCAGCGGGCAACCATCGCAAGCTGGATAACGAGAAGATAATAGCTACTTTCAACGCCGCGCCGTTTTATGCGATTACACAAAGAAAAAACAAGAGCATCATGGCTGAGTTCGATAATGCCATGGAAGAAATCATGCTGACTAATCCTTATTTTGAGAAGGAGCTATACGATAAATATTTCGAAGAGAACGTTATCAACAAGGTTGCATTGACTCGTGAAGAAAAGGCTTATGCGGACAAACATAAGACAGTTAAGATGGCGGCTTCCCCCGATTCTAAGGCTATGTGTTATTATGATGGCACCAAGTATACCGGAATCATTATCGACAGTATCAAGGCCCTCGGAAGGGAAGTAGGGATAGATGTGGAGTATGTGGAGACGAAGTCGTATAAGGAGAGTCTGGAGCTGCTTAATAGGGGCGAGGTGGACCTTGTCGGCGATTTCTATACCAATTATAGCTGGGGAGAGAAGAACGAAGTGATACTGACTGCTCCATATATGGAGGAGCGGTATATGGAGGTACGCCGCAAGGGCAAGGAAATGCCGAAACGTGAGATGAAGGCAGCTACCTGTGAGAATTTTTTCTTCAATACCGCATATATATCCAAGTATTACGCAAATGAGAACATGATTTATTACGATACGGAGACGGAGTGCGTTAATGCGGTACGAAAAGGAGAAGCGGATGTTGCCTTTGTCAATCAATATACAGCGAAGATATTGTTCAAGGACAACAAGAACCTGAAATTAAAAACCTATGCTCTCTACGATGCGGATCATGGCTTATCGATAGCGGTAGCAGAAGATAATAAGCTTCTTTGCTCGATCTTCAATAAAGCGATTTCTAACCTTAGCCCCAGTGAAATTATGCACATAGCGGAAATCCATACGCAGGAGGGCGGGCAGGTGTCCCTGCTTAGCTATATCTACTCCAATCCGGTGCAGTCTATCGTGATTTTGTGCGTGGTGTTCGGCACGGTAGTGTTTGTACTGCTCTATTTCATCATGGTGAAGAGAAGGTACAACAGACATATTTATGAGTTGGCTTACAAGGATAGGCTTACCGGGCTTGGAAATATTTATTCCTTTGAGGATACGATAGAAAAACGGTGGCTTGAGCACAGGGGAAAAGAAGTTTTTATCATTTCTATGGATATCAGCCATTTTGCTACCATCAATGAGACATACGGGCGGGGGATCGGAGATCATACCATAAGCTATGTGGGCAGAAAGCTGAATGAGCTGTACGGCGAGGAGGGAATCATTGCCAGAAGTAAGGTGGATAATTTCCTGATTTTCGGAATTGCCGACAGAGAGGGAAAAATTACGGAATGGATGGACGCGATCAAGCGGGAAATCGGAATATTCGCATTCGAAGAAGGCGGAATGGGAAAAAATGATATTACAATTAATTATAATTTTGGCGTTACCACAGTGCAGTGTACGAGAAGTACCTCAATCAAGAATCTGATCGACCACGCGGAAATGGCGAGAAAGGCAGCAAAGCGGAGAAATGCACATCTATGTTATTTCAATGAGGAGATGGAGCTGCAGCTTCTTCGGGAAAAGACGATTGAAGACTGCATGGGAAGTGCCCTTACCCAGGGAGAGTTTCAGGTATATTATCAGCCGAAGTACTGCATGACGAATAACGAAATCGTGGGTGCGGAGGCGCTTGTCAGATGGCAGAATAAGGATTACGGTTTTATGAGCCCGGTGGAATTCATCCCTATCTTCGAGAATAACGGCTTTATCGTGGAGTTGGATTTCTACGTGATGGAGCAGGTGTACAAGATGCTGCATGAGCGTCTGGAACGGGGAAAAAAGACGGTTCGCATATCGATTAACCAATCCAGACTGCATTTCGCGCAGAAGAATTATATTGAGAGGCTGAATGAGCTGCGGGAAAAATACTGTATTCCTAAGGAGCTGATCGAGCTGGAATTGACGGAGTCCATTTTTGCACAGATGAAAGATATAAGTGAAATGGTGGATAAACTGAAGGCAAATGGGTATTATTTATCTGTAGATGATTTTGGAGCAGGCTATTCTTCGCTAAATATGCTTAAGGAGATTTCCATCGATACATTGAAGATAGACAAGGATTTCTTAAGCGGCGAGAATAAGAGCGAGAGGTATCAGAAGGTAATTCAGAAGGTTGTGGAGCTTGCGAATGATTTAAATATGGACATAATATGCGAAGGTGTAGAACGGGAAGAGCAGGCTAAGTTCCTGCAAAGCATAGGCTGCATGTATGCGCAGGGATATTTGTATGCGAGGCCTATGGCAGAGGAGGATTTTCTGAAACTGTTGTCTTGAAAACTTATGACTGAGTTAAGAAAAGAGGCATTTATGAACAAAATACTGGGTCTCGATAGAAAGTTTGTAATCTATGAAACGAACAGACTGCTCGGCTCTGTCGGCGGCGTGCTCCTATACGCCATCGGCGTAAATCTGTTCATTGTACCCCAAGGGCTGTATACCGGGGGAATCATGGGACTTTGTCAGGTAATACGTACCGTGCTGGTGGAGTATATGGGACTGCCGTTTCATAACTTCGATATTGCGGGTTTGATTTATTATGTAGCCAACATTCCGCTTTTCGTTGTGGCAATAAAGAAACTGGGGCGAATCTTCTTCGCCAAGACGATCATTTGTGTGACAGCAATGTCATTTTTTCTCTTTATTGTATACATTCCCTCTGTGCCAATCATGGATGATAAGCTGGCATCCGGCCTTATCGGGGGAATCCTCTGCGGGGCCGGCATCGGACTTTGCCTGAAAATGGGAAGCTCCGACGGCGGAACGGATATATTGGGCGTGCTGTTGATTCGCTGGAAGAAAGATTTCAGCGTAGGTAAAGTAACGCTGATCGTAAACGTTGTGCTGTATCTTATATGCCTGTTCCTCTTCGATGTGGAGACCGTGATTTATTCTTTGATTTATGCTGCAGTAACCTCCTTCGCGGTGGATAAGGTATATTCCCAGAATATCAATGTGGAAGTGAGCATTATCACGAAGAACGCCTGCGAGGAAATGGAACAGGAGATATTCACGAAGCTGGAACGGGGAATCACGAAATGGAAGGCGCTGGGCGCTTACACGGACAACAACGCAGAAGTATTGTATATGGTAATATCGAAATACGAGATTGGACGGCTGAAATATATCATACGCAAATATGATCCCAATGCTTTTGTGGTAATGAATGAGGGCGTGAATGTAAGCGGGAATTTCCTGAAGAAGTTATAATAGTAAGAAAGAGATGTCCGGATTTTGAGAGGACATCTCTTTTTATGTCATAGGAAAATACGCATATTATGGAAAGAATGGATGCGCAGCAAAGCACAGCTCTTGTTCTGGCGTAGGATTTACTTATGATAAACCCGATTCGTCTCATAAGTCGGTTCGCTCGTAAGATTCATTCCTAATCGTTTGAACGTCTTCTCGTCCACGGAAGAAAGGATGACAGTGGAGTGAACCTGGCAACCCTTCAGCTTCGGGATCTGGGACAATGCCAGTTTCGCGTCCGTATCCGTTGCGGCGCTCATGGAAAGGGCAATTAATATTTCATCCGTATGTAGTCTTGGGTTGTTTCCGCCCAGATAGTCCGTCTTCAAGGTCTGAATAGGTTCAATGGCCGTTCGGGATATAAGGTGTTCGTCGTGGTCGATTCCGCTGAGAACCTTCAGTGCATTGAGAAGGGCAGCGGCGGAGGCTCCGAGCAGGTCGGTAGTTTTTCCGGTAATGACCTGACCATCAGGCAGCTCGATGGCTGTCGCAGGATGGCCGGTATTTTCCTGCCTCATAAGCGCCATGGGTACTACCTTCCGCTCTGAGGTATTGATAGAAGCCTGCTTCATCAGAAGCTCCAGCTTATAAACGATTTCCTTGGAACCCAACACATCTTTTTTTCTATCGCACAGTGCTTGATAATAGCGGCGGATGATTTCCTGCTTGGAAGCTTCCTTGCATACTTCGTCGTCTATCATGCAGTTGCCGGCCATGTTGACGCCCATGTCGGTAGGCGATTTATAAGGGCTGTAGCCGAGAATCTGTTCGAACATCGCGCTCAGCACGGGGAAAACCTCGATGTCTCTATTATAGTTAATTGTAGTCTCTCCATAAGATTCCAGATGGAAGGGGTCTATCATGTTGACATCGCTCAAATCGGCAGTAGCGGCCTCGTAAGCCACGTTTACCGGATGCCGCAGAGGCAGATTCCATATGGGGAAAGTCTCGAACTTGGCATATCCTGCCGTAATACCCCTCTTGTGTTCGTGATAGAGCTGGGAAAGGCAGGTGGCCATCTTGCCGCTGCCCGGACCGGGAGCCGTAATGACTACCAGCGGTCTGGAGGTCTCGATGTAATCGTTCTTCCCGTAGCCCTCGTCACTGACGATATGGGCGATGTCGCCGGGATATCCCTCAATAATATAATGAAGATAAGACTTGATTCCGAGGCTCGACAACCTTTCCCGGAAATGATCCGCAGTGGGCTGACCGGTATACTGGGTAATGACCACGCTGCTCACCATGAAATCCATGGCGCGGAAGGCGTCCAGAAGGCGCAGCACATCCATGTCATAGGTGATGCCGAGATCGCCCCGGATTTTATTCTTTTCGATGGCGTCTGCGCTGATGACGATAACAATTTCCGCCTGATCCTTAAGCTGATGCAGCATTTTCAGTTTGCTGTCCGGATGGAAGCCGGGGAGGACTCTGGAAGCGTGAAAGTCGTCGAAGAGCTTGCCCCCGAATTCCAGATACAATTTATTGCCGAACTGGGCGATTCTTTCGCGAATGTGTTCGGACTGCATTTTTACATATTTGTCGTTGTCAAATCCTATTTTCATTTTTGGGTTCCTTAATATTTCATTTTATTAAATCAAGCTTTTATTCTTTATGCTCCACAGCCGCAGCTATAAGGCCCTTGAATAGCGGATGGGGTCTGTTGGGCCTCGACTTCAGTTCGGGATGGGCCTGCGTAGCGACGAAGAAGGGATGCGTGGGAATCTCGCACATTTCTACGATACGTCCGTCGGGAGAAAGGCCGGATAATTTTATTCCGTTCTCCGTAAGGGCGGCGCGGTAATCGTTGTTCACTTCGTAGCGGTGTCTGTGCCTTTCGTGAATAGTATCTTTACCATATAAGCTGTATGCCTTGGAGTCCTTGTCCAAAATGCACGGATAGGAGCCAAGCCTCAGGGTGCCTCCGATGTCCTCCACGTCGTTTTGGTCGGGCATGAGGGCGATGACGGGGTGAGTCGTACTTGGATTCAGCTCCACGCTGTGCGCATCGTTATAGCCCAGCACGTTACGGGCGTATTCTACGATGGAAAGCTGCATGCCAAGGCAAAGTCCCAAGAACGGAATATTATGGGTCCTCGCATAGGTGATGGCATTTATCTTGCCTTCGATACCGCGGCTGCCGAAGCCGCCCGGAACGACGATGCCGTCCGTACCGCCGAGCAGTTCGTCCGCATTCTCCGGAGTTACGGTCTCCGAGTCTATCCACCGGATAATGACGTTCACCCGGTTGGAGATGCCTCCGTGTTTCAAAGCTTCTGCTACGCTGATATAAGCATCGTGAAGCTGGATATACTTACCTACAAGGGCAATGGTCACTTCGCCCGAAGCGGTGCGCAGGGATTCCACCATATCTTCCCAATCGCTTAAATCAGGTTCGGGACAGGGGAGCTCTAAGCATTCGCAGGCAACCTGTGCCAAATGCTCTTTCTCCATGGCAAGAGGCGCTTCGTAGAGGTATTCTACATCCAGATTCTGCAACACCCGATTATTGGGCACGTTACAGAACAGAGCAATCTTATCTTTGATGCCCTGGTCCAGCGGATGCTCGCTGCGGCATACGATAATGTCGGGCCGGATTCCCATTCCCTGAAGTTCTTTTACGCTGGCTTGTGTGGGCTTGGTCTTCATTTCCTGTGAAGCTCTCAGATAAGGAATCAGGGTAACATGAATCAGAATGGCGTTTTCCCGCCCTACCTCATGCTGGAACTGCCGGATGGATTCTAAAAAGGGCTGGCTTTCGATGTCGCCTACGGTTCCGCCTACCTCAATGATGGCTATCCTCATTTCCTGATCGCTGAAGTTACGGTAAAAGCGGCTTTTGATTTCGTTGGTTATATGAGGGATTACTTGAACCGTACCGCCGCCGTAGTCGCCTCGTCTCTCCTTTTGAAGGACAGACCAGTAAATCTTGCCGGTGGTAACGTTGGAGTTTTTATCCAGATTTTCGTCGATGAACCTTTCGTAATGTCCGAGGTCTAAGTCTGTCTCAGTTCCGTCGTCGGTAACGAAGACCTCCCCGTGTTGGATGGGATTCATAGTACCGGGGTCGATATTGATGTAGGGGTCAAACTTCTGCATGGTCACTTTGTAACCACGCGCTTTTAAAAGTCTTCCTAAAGATGCGGCTGTAATTCCTTTTCCCAGACCAGAAACGACGCCGCCTGTTACGAATACGTATTTTACAGGCATTATTACCTCCTCAGCGATTGCATATATGCATATAGACATTAGTTTAAGAGTGAATAGATATCGTTTTATCTTGCCGAATGGCATAAAACATTACTTAGGAAGCTCGTTGTTTAGTTCCCTAAGTAATGTATTATACAATGGGTAGTCACCAAAAATCTACTGTTTCTATCAAAAAAATTTAGAAATCTTTTATACATGGTAAAATATTTTCATAATTATATTATTGATTTATCGAATATCAGTCTCTATAATGGAAGAAACGACGATTTACGAATAG
>JAEZRJ010000012.1 GCA_023412855.1 Bacillota bacterium
CGCGTAAAGTATGGAGGAGAAAAACAAGCAGATACTGAACCCGTAGCAAATAGCAGCTTTCACCAATTTCTTCACAATACACACTCCTGTCAGGTGTTCTACTACTATAAATATAAAAAAGCGATTCCGTTTAGAACCGCTTTTTAATACCATCTCGCTTTAAAGTTCTGATATTTATCCACCCATCTGTCTCTTTGCCCGCGTATATCGATGCGGAATGCACGGGTCAACTGAACAATATAATCTACAGTGACAATAGCAAGTATCACTCCGCACACCCGGCTTCCCATGGAAAAGCTCAGACCGTCGATAAAACCAATTACCCTCGAATGCAGAAAAGTGATGATAAACACCGCATACAAGCCCCAGGCAGCCGTACTTTCCAGGCATATGATACCTTTATAATTATATGGCTTATCGTTATAATCCCACCAAACCTCTCCGAACAGCTTAAGCATGAGCTTTCCAACCAAAAACTCGAAAACAGTCGCCATTACAGCTCCCGCCAAATACAATTCAAAATAATGACCGTTTAACGGATGGAGTACAGTATATCCTATCACCGCACCAAAACCGTAAATCGGACAAAAAGGACTTTTTGCAAACCCTCTGTTCGTCAGCTTCTTATTGCACAATGACATATAAATGGATTCTACCAGCCAGCCAAGCATACTGTAGATGACGAATGCCAAAACAAGATGATAAATATCCGTTCCTAGTATTTCTCTTGTCCACATATCGAATCCCCCGCTATGAAACATATCATAATTTAACAAAAGTGTACCTCGTCCACTTTCGCAGTCAATGTTCGGCAACGCAGCTTTTGTTTGGCACAGCTGCGCATCCTTTTTTTATGTAACAGGAGCACTTTCTTATTACATAACAAAGTCCTTGATTAAAAACCAAGGACTTGTCGCTCACACAATTAATTATATTTACGTTTTCTTGCTGCTTCAGATTTCTTCTTGCGTTTTACGCTTGGCTTTTCATAATGCTCTCTCTTACGAATTTCCTGCTGAATTCCAGCTTTCGCACAGCTTCTTTTAAAGCGACGTAAAGCGCTATCCAAAGTCTCGTTTTCTTTTACGATTACGTTTGACATTCCTACACCCGACCTCCCTTCAGTCCCTTCCTAGCAACACGACTGATTGGGTTTATTCTATTTACGCACAGATATGCTTGCATATCGATATGCACAATAATGATTATATCACATTTTTTGGAGCAGTCAACCTATTTTTAAAAATTATTTGCGTTTAGCATTATTTGTATTGTATCTATAATTTGTTTTGCGACTTGATCTTTGCTCATAAGCGGCAATTCTATGAATTTGTCTGCCATAATCAACGTGACTATGTTGGTATCCACACCAAATCCAGCACCAGCCTCTTTTAGATTATTCGCTACTATCATATCTATATGCTTGTTTCGCAATTTTGCTTTGGAATTTTCCAATAAATTTTCTGTTTCCATAGAAAACCCACATAAAAATTGATTTTGCTTTCGATTATTCCCGAGAAATTGCAGGATATCCTCTGTTCTTTCCAGTGGAATCGTCATTTCATGATCTTTCTTTTTTACTTTTTGCTCCGCTACAAATGCAGGACGATAATCTGCCACCGCGGCCGCTTTTATAATAATGTCCTGCTCCTCATAGCAGTCTTTTACTGCTTCAAACATGTCTGCAGCCGTTTCTGTCTCTATTACCTTCACAAAAAAAGGCTTTGTTATCTCAGTTTTTCCTGTAATAAGGGTGACCTCTGCGCCTCTCTGCATACAATGCTTCGCTATCGCATAACCCATTTTTCCTGTGGAATGATTTGTCAAAAACCTTACCGGATCGACTTTTTCCCTGGTGGGACCTGCTGTTACCAGCACATTTCTGCCTGTCAGATCTTTTTCAAATGCTATTTCACGCAAAATATGTTCTAGTAATACTTGTTCCGAAGGCATCTTGCCCACACCGGTATCTCCGCATGCCAGATAGCCGAAGTCCGGCTCAATCACTTCCATACCGTAATTTCTTAACAATTTTATGTTGTCCTGAACAACGGGATTCTCATACATATTAGAATTCATGGCCGGAACTATGATTTTTTTGCAGGAACAGGCCATGACAGTGGTCGTTAGCATATCATCGGCAATTCCATGGGCCAGCTTGCCGATAACATTGGCAGAGGCAGGCGCCACAATCACAATATCTGCGCATTTGGCAAGGGAAACATGCTCCACATTATATTGAAAATTCCGGTCAAAAGTATCGATGAGACACTTGTTTCCCGTTAAAGTCTCAAAAGTAACAGGATGGATAAAGTTCGTTGCATTCTGCGTCATCGAAACAGTGATATTGGCGTTTAGTTTTTTCAGCATACTCGCCAAATTGGCAATTTTATACGCCGCAATACTTCCGCTTACTGCCAAAATAACATTTTTTCCTTCTAACATGCCGCCCCTTTACTGTTACTGTTCACTCCGTTCGCAGTAACTAATGATTTCTGCATTTAAATTCGCTTCGCGAAGCAGAAATCATCTCTCGTATCACGTTCTTACGTAGCTTAACAGCAAGTATTAAGCTACTGTGTGAACAGTAACCCTTTACTATCTTTTATTTTTATATTTTAAATAATCTGTGCTTCCAGCACCTTCTCAGATTCTATAATCGCTGCGTCGATGCCCTGCGGATTCTTGCCGCCTGCCTGAGCCATGTTCGGACGTCCGCCTCCGCCTCCGCCAACGAGAGCCGCAATTCCTTTTATCAGATTGCCCGCATGCGCTCCTTTTGCTACCGCACCTTCTGTCGCCATAGCTATCAGATTCACCTTGCCCGATTCCTCGGATAAAAGAACGACAACGCCTTCCTTAAGCTTCGCCTTCAGTTGGTCGCCAAGGTCGCGCAAGCCGTTCATATCCACTCCGGATACCTTGGCCGCTAAAAGCTTCACGCCCTTTATTTCCTTCACTTGATCCATAACATCGCCAAGCGCTTCCTTGGCCGCCTTGCTCTTCAAAGACTCATTTTCGCTTTGCAGCAGCTTTATCTCCGCCATCAAATGCTCAAGCTTTTCCACGAGGGAAGCCGGAGTCGCTTTTACCGCTTTCGCCGCCTCTTCCAGCGTCTTTTCCAACTCCGCATAATAATGGAACACACCGGCTCCCGTCAGCGCTTCGATTCTTCTCACGCCTGCCGCCACGCCGCTTTCGGATATGATTTTAAAAGCAGATATCGCTCCCGTATTGGCCACATGGGTACCGCCGCATAATTCAGTGGAGAAATCCCCCATCTTAACAACACGTACTGTTTCTCCGTATTTCTCGCCGAATAAAGCCATAGCTCCGCTCTTTTTCGCTTCTTCTATCGTCATGATGCTCGTGAAGACAGGCAGCGACTGTTCGATCTTCTCATTTACAATCTGCTCTACCTTAGCGATTTCTTCTTCCGTCATAGCTGAAAAATGGCTGAAATCGAAACGGAGTCTGTCTCCATCCACGAAAGAACCAGCCTGCTCTACATGAGTGCCCAGCACCGTTCGCAGAGCTTTCTGGAGCAAGTGGGTGGCGCTGTGGTTCTTGCATGTATCCGCTCTTCTTTGCTCGTCCACCGATAAGGTCACTTTATCTCCTACCTTGAACATGCCCTTTTTCACCTTGCCGATATGTCCTACTTTACCGCCCAGCAGCTTCACCGTATCCACCACTTCAAATTCAGAATCCCCGGCATAGATTACGCCGATATCTGCACTCTGTCCGCCCATGGTCGCATAGAAAGGGGTCTCTTCTACGAAGATCGTTCCTGTCTCACCGTCCGTCAGAGCCTCTGCCAGCTCCGTCTCCGTGGTAAGCACAGTGATCCTGGAATCGTGCACCAGTCCTTCATAGCCTACGAACTGAGTCGTAACCATAGGGTCTATGGACTCATATACCGTAACATCGGCTCCCATATAGTTCGTAGACTTGCGCGCCGAACGAGCTTTTACCTTCTGCTCCTGCATCGCCTCCGCAAAGCTCTTTTCATCTACTGTAAAACCTTTTTCTTCTAAGATTTCCTTTGTCAGATCAAGGGGAAAACCATAAGTATCATAAAGTTTAAATGCGTCCCCGCCGGCCAGCTCCTTTACGCCGTCCTTTTCCATGGAAGATTCCATCTCACCGAGAATGACAAGCCCCTGATCGATGGTCTTGTTAAACTTTGCTTCCTCCTGCGTAAGCACGTTGAAAATAAAGTCCTTCTTTTCTTCCAATTCAGGGTAACCGTCCTTACTTCCTTCGATTACCGTTTTGCTCAAATCCGCAAGGAACTGTCCTTCCACGCCCAAAAGCCGACCATGTCTTGCCGCACGGCGGATTATCCGCCTAAGCACATAGCCCCGACCTTCATTGGTTGGCATAATACCGTCAGAAATCATAAAGGTCGCGGAACGGATATGGTCGGTAACGATGCGGATAGATACGTCCCACTCATATTTCTTCTTATATTCTTTACCGGAAATCTCGCATACCTTTCTGCTAAGCGCCTGAATGGTATCTACATCGAAAATAGAGTCCACATCCTGCACGACTGTCGCCAGTCTTTCCAGTCCCATTCCCGTATCGATATTCTTCTGTTCAAGCTCTGCATAGTTACCCTTGCCATCGCTTTCGAACTGGGTAAACACATTGTTCCACACTTCGATATAGCGGTCGCACTCACAGCCCACCTTACAGTCAGGTTTTTGGCATCCGTATTTTTCCCCGCGGTCATAATAAATCTCCGAGCAGGGACCGCACGGTCCTGAACCGTGCTCCCAAAAGTTATCTTCCTTGCCAAAGCGGTAAATGTGCTCCGCCGGGATTCCGATTTCTTTATTCCATATATCGAAGGCTTCATCATCCTCCAAATATACCGAAGGATATAATCTATCCGCTTCCAGGCCAACTACCTCAGTCAAAAACTCCCAGCTCCAGGCAATGGCTTCATGCTTGAAGTAGTCACCAAAAGAGAAGTTGCCCAGCATCTCGAAAAAGGTGCCGTGGCGGGCCGTTTTTCCTATATTTTCAATATCACCGGTGCGGATACATTTCTGACAGGTTGTTACTCTTTTCCTCGGAGGGATCTCCTGTCCCGTAAAATACGGTTTTAAAGGAGCCATCCCGGAATTGATCAGCAGCAAACTGTTGTCGTTATGGGGCACCAGCGAAAAGCTCTTCATTGCCAGATGTTCTTTCCCTTCAAAAAATTCAAGAAACATCTTTCTAAGTTCGTTCACTCCATACTGTTTCATTTCCATAATCCTTTCTTTCGTTCTTAAAAGGTAAATTTATCGGCAAAATATGCGTCGAGGTCAGCAATGGCCACACGTTCCTGATCCATGGAATCGCGGAAGCGTACGGTGACGCAATTGTCCGTCTCGGATTCAAAATCGTAAGTAATGCAGAACGGAGTTCCGATTTCATCCTGTCTGCGGTATCTCTTACCAATGTTACCTCTATCGTCGAACTCACAGTTATATTTCTTGGACAGCTCCAGGAATATCTTTTCCGCGCCTTCGTTTAATTTTTTGGACAGAGGAAGCACTCCGATCTTAACCGGTGCCAACGCCGGATGGAAATGGAGTACAGTGCGCACATCGCCTTCTCCGATTTCCTCTTCATCGTAAGCTGCACAGAGGAAAGCCAAAACTACGCGGTCCGCACCGAGAGACGGCTCGATAACATAGGGGACGTATCTTATGTTCTTCTGGTCATCAAAATATGTCAAATCCTGACCGGAGGTATTCTGGTGCTGAGTAAGATCATAGTCGGTCCTGTCTGCGATTCCCCACAGTTCACCCCAGCCGAAGGGGAATAAGAACTCGATATCCGTAGTCGCTTTGGAATAGAAGGAAAGCTCTTCCTTATCATGGTCCCTGACACGCATCTCTTCATCCTTCATGCCCAGCGTCTTCAGCCAATCGATGCAGAACTGCTTCCAGTAAGCGAACCACTCCAGATCGGTATCCGGCTCACAGAAAAATTCCAGCTCCATCTGCTCAAACTCTCTCGTGCGGAAGGTAAAATTGCCCGGAGTGATTTCATTACGGAAAGATTTTCCCACTTGTCCGATGCCGAAAGGAATTTTCTTTCGGGAAGTTCTTTGTACATTCTTAAAGTTTACGAAGATGCCCTGTGCGGTTTCCGGTCTTAAGTAAACGGTGTTCTTCGCATCCTCGGTCACTCCCTGAAAGGTCTTGAACATCAGGTTGAACTGGCGGATATCTGTGAAATTATGTTTGCCGCAAGTAGGACAGGGTACGTTGTTATCTTCGATAAACTGCTTCATCTTCTCCTGTGACCAGCCGTCCACCGAACCATCCAAAGTAACATTATGTTCTGCCGCATAATCCTCGATAATCTTATCCGCACGGAAGCGTTCATGACATTCCCTGCAATCCATCAAGGGGTCTGAAAATCCCCCCAAGTGTCCCGAAGCCACCCAAGTCTGAGGATTCATAAGTATCGCACAGTCTACGCCTACATTATACTGGTTCTCCATAATAAATTTCTGCCACCACGCACGCTTTACGTTGTTCTTCAGTTCCACACCAAGGTTACCATAGTCCCATGTATTGGCAAGCCCGCCATAAATCTCGGAGCCGGGATATACAAATCCTCTCGCTTTCGCCAGTGCTACTATTTTCTCCATTGTTTTTTCCATGATTACACCCTCCTGCCCGTTTTTACGGACGTTTTTTATTTAAAAACTATATAATACTTTCCCAAACTTTCCCCGTTCTCGTCGGTATGCATCGCCGCCTCATTCTTACCTAAGGAAACTACATTATCGTCGAAATACAAGATTTTCCCAAAGGTCTTCACCCGAAACGGCACCTCGGAAATCAATATATGATTCTCTCCCATACCGAGAAGCTCTTCTTTTCCTATACTTTCCTCATCATTATCCGCACTTGTTAAGATTACATCTAACGAATGCCCCTCGTCATAGGCTTCCTTCACCGTTCCGACAAATAACTGCCTGCTGTCGAACTGATTGGAATTATAGTCCGTATATGCTTCTGCCGACGGATATTTCATTGTCACTGTAACAATTCCGTTTTTATTTTCGAATTTATCCACGGATATGTCCTGCTCCGAATCCCGGTTATACTCCGCGACCTCCGAAAGGATCATGCCTCTCAAATCATCCTCATTATAATAATCGGCAGTGAAATCCTCCGTTATCGTCTCCACTATGCCGCCGTCTTTTAGGACTTCCATCACCGTATTGGATGAGGCTGCCGCCTGTGCCTTGTTGTCTATATCGCTTCCTCCGCATCCCCATAAAGAGAGCCCTGTAAAAAGAACTCCCGCTACTGCTCCTATTTTACGCATCATTTCTGTCCTCCGACACCGGACACTTTCCTTCATGTCCGTTTCTTTCCTCATTACATTTACATTCACAATATTATAGCTGACTTAAGTTTGTTTTTCAATATATAAATTATATCAAAGCATTTCATAGACAATTTATGGTTACTGTTCACACAGTAGCTTAACACTTGCTATTAAGCTACGTAAGAATATGATCCAAGAGTGATTTCTGCTTCGCGGAACGAATTTAAATGCAAAGAGTTTGCATTGCAGAACATCATGCATTACTGGGAACGGAGTGAACAGTAACAATTTATGTGGTCAAGTCCTTTAATATGGTCAGGCTTTTGAATTCCCTATCCATATATTCCTTCTTATAAATGTCCGCAATCACCCTAAGTTCCTTAAGCACCTTATCGGTTACCGTAAAAGTATATAACTTCTCCACCGGGCTGTGTTCTATGTAGCTCATCGTATAAACAGTGGATTCCGTAAAATTGCCCTTATTCGGCATTCCCGGATATTCTCCGTTTAAAACGAGTGCCTTTATTTCGAATACGCAGCGCACCAGATTTTTATTCAGAGATGGAAGCTGCAAAGCCCTGAGAGACTGGTACAAAAGCTTTAGCATTTCCTTCTCATCGTTGTTCTCTCTTGTGTAGTAATCCATGATTTCCAAAAAGTACATTCCATAGCATGCCGCTTCAAAATCTTCCCTGAGCTTTTCAAAATAATTGGATATGTCCGCCTCCACGATATTATAAGAAGAACGGCCCTCATACATCTTGAACTCTCCGAAGGAAAAGGGGGAAGCTGCGGCCACCAGCCTGCTGTTAGGCTTTCTCGCCCCTTTGGCGAAGGCCGACACCTTTCCCCTCTCTTTCGTCAAAATAACGACGCGCCTATCGTATTCCCCGATAGGCACCGTCTTCAAAACCATTCCTGTTAGTTTTACAAATTCCTGCATATGGATTATCTCCTATGGCCGCACTGCCGTTCGGTATATAACCTCCGAGCGACCCGGACGCCGTCGTTTCCTCCTGCGCATTTTTAAAGCTTAAGTAATCCTCAATTTTTCCTGTACTAAAAAATTGTTGCCAGTAGTTTCGTTCTTTCATCTTGTGCCCCCTAACGTAATGATACTAAAAAGCTATACTTCAGTAACACTTTCAGTATTAATATTAGGGTTCGCTTTTTTTGGGTTTCCTATTCGGATTCTTTTGGATTGTAGCCAAAATTTTTTATAAGGAAATCGCTGTCCCGCCAATCTTTTTTTACCTTTACCCAAAGCTGCAGATTCACGCGGCATTCCAGCATATCTTCGATTTCCGGCCTCGCCTGGCTGCCTATTTTCTTAAGCATGGCGCCTTGCTTTCCTATGACGATTCCTTTGTGTGATTCCCTTTCGCAAATGATGGTGGCCTCGATATCGGCAATGGATTCCTTGTTGTTCCTCCGATATTTGATGCTTTCTATGGATACCGCAATTCCATGTGGTATCTCATCCTCCAAGCACCTGAGTGCTTTTTCTCTTATCAGCTCTGCCACAATTTGACGCTCGGGCTGGTCGGTTATAGTATCCTCATCATAAAATGCCGGTCCATAAGGCAGATATTTCATGATACAGCTTATGAGCGCATCCGTATTGTCGCCCTTTAGCGCCGATACCGGTACAATTTCCGCAAATTCCAGCTCTTTTCGATAAACGTCAATATAATTTAATATTTCAGGTTTCTTCACCGTATCCGTTTTGTTAATAACGAGTATGACCGGAGTGTTGACCTTTTTAAGTTGCTCGATGATATGCTGTTCTCCCGCCCCGATATAAGAGGTAGGCTCTACCAGCCAGAGAATGACATCCACCTCGGACATAGTCCGCTCCGCCACACGCACCATATAGTCTCCCAGCCTATTCTTCGCCTTATGGATTCCCGGAGTATCCACGAAGACTATCTGACCTTCCTCAGAGGTGTAGACCGTCTGTATTCTGTTTCTCGTGGTCTGGGGCTTATTGCTGGTAATCGCTATTTTCTGTCCGATCAAATGGTTCATCAGAGTTGATTTCCCTACATTCGGTCTGCCTATTAAAGTAACAAATCCTGATTTGTAATTATCGCTCACATTTTATTCCTCGCTTTTGCTTTTGTTTCACTACTGCTTCTGTTTCAGCTTTTGCCTGCTCCCGCTTTTGAACCCGGTTTTATTTTAATCCTTGTTTCCCGCGCTGCGGCACAAACAATCAATATGAAATTTTAGAAATTCTTAGACGATATATTTTATCAGCTTACAATTTCTTTTCACACTTATCTTCTTCTGCATTTTCCACTTTATTTACCTTGGTCTTTTCTGTATTATCCTCTTTCTTTTGCTTATATCTGCGAAGAAATGATCTGCTGCTTTTATCATTCTTTCTCTTGAAGAAATGCTTGATAAGCACCACAGCCAGTATAATAACGATTGCCCATACGACAATATAAGGCAGCCAGATAATCAAGTAGATAAAGAAATTTTTAATTCCATTTCCCACGCTATTCATGGAGCTTATAAATCCCACGGATATTCTTTCCCAAGCGGATACTTGAAGGGACGGAGTCAGCACCTCCACCTCGTTAATCGTTAAATATACAGTGGAGTAATCCACCAGATTATCATAAGTGCGAAGCTGGGATTCCATGCTCTGAAGCTGGTAGCGCACTTCTGACAGCCGGGCTTCAATGGCAATGATATCCTCCATGCTTTCCGCCTTTTCAAGCAGTTCCAACAGCCTCTCCTGCTCTACCTCCAAGGCCTCTTTATGGCTCTCTGTGTCCACATACTGAAGGGTAATGTCTTGCGTGTTCTCCGAGCGGCTTGTTACGTTAGAGATATCCGATACCGCCGTTACAAAATTATAAAGCTTCTCTCCGGGGATTCGAATCGTAAGGCTGGCAGACCTGTTGCTTTGCCCGTACCTGCTGCTTCCATTATAGACGTTCAGATTCTCCATATAGCCGCCAAGCTCCGATACCTTGTTCTCCACCTTGGGAAGGAGTTCGTCGAAAACCTCTGTCTCTACGTCCAAGTTCACAGTCTTAATCAATTTACGGTTGGCTGCCACAGAAACCCCTTCGGAAATCCCCCCTGCCTCTGTAGGTGCAGACTCCTCGCTGGCCATCGCATATTCTTGCACATATACGTCGTCGGAGGCATATCCCTCATAAGAGGCAGTACTTGCTCCCTGAGGTGCCACTGCGCTGTCCGTCTTGTAAGAGCTTACACTTCCACAACCTGCGAAGCCAAGCACCGTTATGCCCGATATTGCTATCCATAGCTTATATTTCCAGTTCTTCATCCATAATCTCTCCATAATAATCCCCCATTCTTTCCATACCTGCCAATTTTAACCGGATATGCAAATTCAAAACAAGTTGCATATCACAATTACAAAATTGACAATTAAAATATATCCACTATTACATGATATATGATCCATTAATGAAAAAGAGGTTCGATATTCATGAACATCGCTTCGTTTTCTTTCAGCTTTTCCTCATTTCCCACCACACATAAGCAATCCTCTTTCATAAAGGCTCTGATATATTCCGACAATCCTCTTATGGTTTCTGCCGTCGTGGCAAGTAACTCATCCCTCTCTTGCTGCACTCTGTCGAAGGACAGTTTGGTCAGATATCCTCCCATGGAATAAACCCCTTTGGTAGCCGGCGTCATAGGTACATCCAGATCGCTGATGGCTCCGATGATGAACTGGGTAATTGTCCTTTCGTCCGCTTCGAAGGTGCTGATATAGTCCGCAGCGTTCTCGTATACCTCCACTGTTTTCTCCAAATTGGGGTCTCTGTAGGATACGAAATAGCTGTCTCCTGATTTGCCGAAATTGCACATGCAGCCGTAGGCGCCGCCCTTTACTCTCACTCTGTTCCAGAGGTAATCGTAACCCATCATCACCTTAAGCACCTTAAGCGCTCCGGTGTAAGGAAGTTCTTCGTGGATGAAGTTGCCTGCGCGGCATACGAACTGTATCTGCGAGGAGGTAAGGTAACCTTCGTTCTTCCTTACAAGTCTCGGCTGAAATTTCTTTTTCTCCACGGGAGAAGTATATAAATCCTTTTTAAATGCTCTCACCATGGCTTCGATTCCCGGATATTCCTTTTCAGTTGCAGTGTAATCCACCATGAGGTTTTCAGGACGGAAGATATATTCCGTAAGCTGTTTTAATTTCTGGGTCAAATCGGCCTTTTCTTTTTCAAACTGCGATTCCAGCTTCTCCAGCAAGCGATACTGCGGTATTCCGCTTATCTGTTCTGCTACTGCTGCTGTGCCCGAGATATAAGACAATGCCCGTATAGCCGCCAGGGAATGTCCCGAGGAGGTCATGGTCGCCTGCATCCTGGACTGTACCTCCGCAATGATTTCATATAAACGCTTCGTATCGTCGAACTTGGAATGCAGCGCAATCTCTTCTGCCAGCCGGAAGGCTTCCTCCAAATTTTCATACAGCACTTTTGCTTTGATTTCGAACTTAATGCAGTAATCATCCAGATTCAGTGCATTGGAATAAGTATTCACTACCATATCAATGCCGCCGGTCTTTATATTCGTCTCGTGGTATAAATCACCGTAGCTGTAATTTTGCGTATCCACCATACCCAGCACCTGCTTCAATATGCCGATATAAGGAAACAGCTCTTCCGGCACGCTGCCGATATCGAAGACGAACCGCAGATAGCCGATGCCGTTTGTAAATATATTGTGGAACAAAATCAGGGTATCGTCCGAATACCGCTCCTCGTTGACAAAATCCTCCGCTTCCTTTTTCATATCCTCTCTCGTCAAAAGCGGTATCTTCTCCAAATCCTCCTTGGAGCTGGGCTCCTCCTGATAGCGCTCCAGCGCCGTCGTTTCCTCTATGATTCTCTCTATCGCCTGCTCACTTAAAGTTTCCTTATATTCCTGAAGCTCCTTTTGCAGGGCTGCCTCTTTTTTCGAGGTCAGACCCTTCTGGGGAGAGAGTACCACTACCGTCTTATGGGTGTTATTAAGGAGATATTTTTTAACCAGTCCTTCGTAATATCCGGTTTCTATTTCTTTTTTGAGTGCCGCAAAGGTATCGTTCGCCTCCACATGAATCAATGGCTTTTCCTCGTCGTAAAGCCAGCTGTCAAGTGCCTGCAGTCCCAGGATGAGTCCCTTCGGATAAGAGCCGAAGTCCGATTCCCTGTATTTGAACTCGAAATAATTAAGGCCTGCTGCCAGCGCCTTTTTATCGATTCCGCTTTCTGCCTGCCCTGCCAGTACCTCTTCGATAGTGCGCACGAACTCTTCCTTACGGGAGAGGTCCGTATTCTTAGCTACTACGGAAAAGAAGGGCTGTATGATCCCATTATCGTAGGTGCTGTATATTTCCTTGCCGATTCCCTTATCCGTCAGCGCCTGCTTCAAGGGTGCACCCGGTGCAGAGCAAAGAGCATAATCCAGCACTTGAAAGGCGATATACAGCTTTCTGTCCAAATTGTCGCCGATTACGGTATTATAGGTCAGATAAGTATTTTCTTTCTCAGACTCATCTTCCATAATCGAATATTCCTTGTATATTTCCCTCGGCGCTTCAAATGCCTCCTGAAGCTTGATCTGGGAGTCTATGCTGAGAGCCTCGAAGCGGGATAAATATTCCTCGTCGATAAAGCGCAGCTTCTGCGCCATATCCATATCGCCGTATAAATAAATATAGCTGTTGGACGGATGATAGTACCTTCTGTGGAAATCCAGAAACTCCTCATAGGTAAGAGCAGGAATCACGTCCGGATCTCCTCCCGATTCGGTGCCGTAAGGCGTATCCGGGAAAAGGGAATTAAGAACCTCTCTGTCCAGAACATCATCCGGAGAGGAAAAGGCCCCTTTCATCTCGTTGTAAACCACTCCGTTAAGGGTCAGCTCATCCTCCGGACTTTCCAGCTCGTAGTGCCAGCCTTCCTGTCTGAATATCTTCTCCTCCTTGTAAATATTGGGATAAAATACCGCATCCAAATAAATGTGCATTAAATTCTGAAAATCCTTATCGTTGCAGCTCGCTACCGGATAAACAGTCTTATCGGGATAAGTCATCGCATTTAAAAATGTATTCAAAGAACCCTTCACTAATTCTATAAACGGGTCTTTTACCGGAAAATTTCTGGAACCGCAAAGCACCGTATGCTCCACGATGTGTGCCACCCCTGTGCTGTCCGCAGGCGGGGTGCGAAAGCCGATATAAAAAACTTTATTATCGTCCTCGTTTAATAATACAGTAATTCTCGCTCCCGTCTTCTTATGGCGAAGAAGTGCTCCGGAGGAATTCAAATCTCCTACTTCTCTCGCCTCTATAATTTCATAGCCTTCCAAATCCTTTATATTTTGTCTCAGCTCTTCTATATCTCTCATACTAACTGTCGTTCTCCTTTTCCCGTCCTCTTCTTTTCCCGTTTTTTCTCCATTTTCAATGGATTAACAGCAATTTTATCATATCATACTCTATCATTTTTAGCAAAACAGAAAAACATATACAAAACAAAACTTATTTGTAATAAGTGTTAAGCTTCTGTGTGAAAAGTAACAACCGCTCTCTGACAAGTAGACAGAGAACGGTTTGTTGTATAAGGGCGCCTATTTTACTGTTTTTCAATATATTCGATATTATCTCCGCTCATGCGGATCGCTTCCAGAATAATTTCCTCTGACAGCTTGCCCTCCTGCAAAAGCTCGGCCACCGTCACCTTTCTTTGCAATACCTCCGCAAGTTCTCTGGCTTGGCCGGCCACCTCATTGACCTTATCCAATACCAATTTATCCGTCTGCTTTTCCTGAAGGCTTCCTGCAATATGCTCTTCCATGGCGTCCATAATCATTTTACCCAGCATTCCCTGTGCCTCATGAGCATGCTCCAGACAACCAAGCATTCTTACTCCCATAGCTAAGGCCAGGTTTCCTTCTCCGATCAAATCCTCCAGATAGGCACCTTGTCCGCCGTACAGCTTGGCGATTTCCACCACCTCAGGGAGGTAAAGCTCCGTAAGCCGGGCCTGAGCCTGAACATCTCCCGCCATGGCAGACAAGGTAATCGCCTCCCTTTCTCCTGCCGTCGTTTGTTCAAGGTCCTTAAGCTCCTCAAGATAGGCTTCCAGATAATCGGCTTCCTCCTTTGTCAGGTATTCCTCCGCATCCACCGGCTCCCCTATACCTATTCTTTGCTTTTTTAAATAATCGCTAACAAGCTCCATCTGCTCCTCAGATAGTTCCATTTCCTCAAAAGCAGCCGCTACCTGCTCCTGCTCTATACAGTTTCCCTGCTCCTTTGCAGTCCTCTTCAATTCCTCCAAAGCATTTGCGAATAGAATCTCCTTATTCATTTTTATAGCCATGCTCCTTTCATATTCCTGCTGCTTAATATAGCTTCACATGCTCATGAGTGAATAAATGCTCCTGACAGTATTCATAATTGCCGTCGCATTTAGAGCAGAAACGGAATTCCAACTGAGGACTGTCCACTTCAGTTCTTCCGCAAATCGCGCATTTATGCTTGGTCACTCCCGTACTTCTTTTCACTTCTTTTTTAAATTCCTGACGGCGTTTTACCTGCCTCGGCGACATATGGATATGGTTTTTCGATGTGAACCAGAATACGAAGAAGTTAAGCAAGGACGCTCCCATCGCAAATCTGCTGTAAACGCTTCCCGTAAGAAACTGTGCCCCCAGCATTACCGCATATATAATTCCCAGCCACTTGATACGGACCGGAATGATGAACATAAGAAGCACCTGAGCCTCTGGAAAGGTTGCTGCAAACGCAAGGAAAATGGACATATTTACATAATATGTGCTGAAATAGAAGGACACTGCACTGAAGAAATCCTTCGCTCCGTAAGCCGCCATAATGTCTCCGTTAAATATATAGCAATAGGCCATCAGAAGAAAACTTCCGATTACCGTAAAGAGCATTCCTGAAAGCAGATAGACATTATATCTGTAGGTTCCCCAGGACCTCTCCAGGGTAGTCCCGATGGAATAATAAAAGTAAAGCATAATCAACACAAAAAACAAATTGGAAGTATCCGGCGGCACGATGATCCAAGTGAGGATTCTCCAAATCTGTCCATGCAGAATCGCATATGGGTTTAAGGTCAGATAAGATAAAAACAAAGGATTTATCAAATTGATCAAATACCCTACCGCGTAACACATGATCAGCATCAGCGAAATGTTCTTAATCGCATACTTGCCGAACTTTCTTTCAAAATTACTCATTTTTTCCGTATTCCTCCATTCTATGCCTAAAAACATGCGATTATATTCTAACATTCCCATCTGTAAAAGTAAATAAACTCACGCAGGTTTCACGATATATAATAAAAATTTAACTTTCTTATCTTATATTTTTATAATTTGTTTTAAAAAATATAATGAAAATATTCCGGCATCAACATTGCATTTTGTAATTACGTGTCGTATAATGATTGGGCATGTCTGAGGATTATCCGCTATATATTATAAATAGGAAAGCTCAGGTTTTAGCATGTCTAAATATTAAAAGGAAAGGGCGGATACTATGAGTGAATTACACTATACTTTGGGAATTGATATCGGTTCGACCACTGTAAAAATAGCTATTTTAAACGATGCCCATGAAATATTGTTTTCAGATTACAAAAGGCATTTTGCAAACATCCGCGAAACGTTATCAAGCCTATTGCAAAAGGCATACGATCAGCTTGGAAATATCGAGCTGCATCCAATGATTACCGGCTCTGGAGGACTTACCTTAGCCAATCATCTGAAGGTCCCCTTTGTGCAGGAGGTCATTGCTGTCTCCACTACGCTGCAGGAGATGGCTCCTCAGACCGACGTGGCGATAGAGCTGGGCGGAGAGGATGCAAAGATCATTTATTTCGAAGGGGGAAATGTGGAGCAGCGTATGAACGGCATTTGTGCCGGAGGTACCGGCTCCTTTATTGACCAGATGGCTTCTCTATTGCAGACGGATGCCTCGGGCCTTAACGAATATGCCAAAGAGTATCATTCCCTATATACCATTGCAGCAAGATGTGGTGTATTTGCGAAATCGGACATTCAGCCTCTCATCAACGAAGGTGCCACCAAAGAAGACCTTTCCGCTTCTATTTTTCAAGCGGTTGTCAACCAGACGATTTCCGGCCTGGCCTGCGGTAAGCCGATCAGAGGTCATGTAGCTTTCTTAGGAGGTCCTCTATACTTTTTATCCGAACTGAAGGAAGCCTTTATCCGTACGCTGAAACTGGATGAGGCGCATATTGTAAATACAGAACACTCTCACCTTTTTGCCGCCATCGGTTCCGCCTTGAACGCAAAGGAAGAGGTGTTTTACTCTATGGAGGAGATGGTTTTAAAGCTTTCCTCCGACATAAAAATGGACTTCGAAGTGGAACGTATGGAACCGCTTTTTGAAAACGAAGCATCCTATATGGAATTCAAAAGCAGACATTCCGTACATCACGTAGCAACCTCGGATCTGGCATCCTATCATGGAAATTGCTTTCTCGGCATCGACGCCGGAAGCACTACCACCAAAGTGGCTCTCGTAGCGGAAGACGGTTCTCTCTTATATTCCTTCTACAGCAGTAACGACGGAAGCCCTTTGAAGACGGCAATCCGCTCCATCAAGGAGATTTATGCGCTGCTGCCTGAGGACGTAAATATCGTGCGCTCCTGTTCTACCGGATACGGAGAAGCGCTGATGAAAGCTGCATTTTTATTGGATGACGGTGAAGTGGAGACTGTGGCACACTATTATGCCGCTGCCTTTTTCGATCCTTCCGTAGATTGCATTCTCGATATCGGCGGTCAGGACATGAAGTGCATCAAAATCAAAAATCAGACCGTAGACAGCGTACAGCTTAATGAAGCATGTTCTGCGGGCTGCGGTTCTTTTATAGAGACCTTCGCAAAATCATTGAACTACAGTGTAGAGGATTTCGCTCAGACCGCATTGTTTGCGGAGCATCCCATCGACCTAGGGACCCGTTGTACCGTATTTATGAACTCCAAGGTAAAGCAGGCACAGAAGGAAGGCGCCAAGGTGTCCGACATCTCTGCAGGACTTGCATATTCCGTTATTAAAAACGCACTGTTCAAGGTAATAAAAGTCGCAGATGCTTCGGAGCTGGGCAAGCATATCGTAGTGCAGGGCGGCACCTTTTATAACGATGCGATCCTTCGCGGCTTCGAGAAAATTGCGGACTGCAAGGCAATTCGTCCTGACATCGCAGGCATCATGGGCGCTTTCGGCGCCGCTCTCATCGCTCGCGAACGTTATACCAAGGACTATGATACTTCCATGCTCTCTATCGAACAGATAGGAGCTCTCCAATTTGAAACAAGTATGGCGAAATGCAAGGGGTGTACGAACAACTGCCGACTGACCATAAATAAATTCAGCGGCGGAAGACAATACATTTCCGGCAACCGCTGCGAACGCGGACTCGGAAAAACGAAGAATGAGGACGGTATCCCCAATCTCTTCGAATATAAATTAAAAAGAATATTCGGCTACGAGCCCCTTCCTGCCGACGAGGCGAAAAGGGGACGGGTAGGCATTCCAAGGGTTCTCAACATGTACGAGAATTATCCGTTCTGGCATACGTTCTTTACAAAGCTTGGTTATCAGGTGGTCCTCTCTCCTCTTTCCAACCACAACATTTATTCGCTCGGCATTGAATCCATTCCGAGCGAGTCTGAGTGCTACCCGGCTAAGCTGGCCCACGGCCATGTGAGCTGGCTCATTCACAAAGGTGTGGATTTCATCTTCTACCCGGCTCTTTTTTATGAGCGCAATGAGTTCGAAGAGGCTAATAATCACTATAACTGTCCTATCGTAACCTCCTATTCGGAGAATATAAAAAATAACATGGAGGAAATCGGACACGGAGAAGCCGTCTTGCGAAATCCCTTCATGTCCTTCCGCGATGTGAAAACCATATCGGAGTCTTTGATCAAGGAATTTACGGAGATTCCTGCAGAGGAAATTATCGACGCAGTGGATGCCGGATGGAAGGAAATGGATCAGGCAAGGCTCGATATGATGAAAAAGGGCGAAGAAACTATAAAGTATCTGGAGGAAAACGGCAGGCATGGTATTGTCCTTGCCGGACGACCTTACCATATCGACCCTGAAATCAACCACGGCATTCCTGAGCTTATCACCTCCTATGGTGTTGCTGTTCTGACAGAAGATTCTGTTTCCCATTTGGCGAGCCCGGAGCGTCCCCTTATCGTATCCGACCAGTGGATGTATCATTCGAGGCTGTATGCTGCGGCAAGCTACGTAAAAACAAGGGAGGATCTGGAGCTGATTCAGCTGAATTCCTTCGGCTGCGGGCTGGACGCCGTTACCACTGATCAGGTGAGCGATATTCTTTCCGGTTCGGGTAAAATTTATACCTGCTTAAAAATCGACGAGGTAAACAACCTCGGTGCGGCAAGAATCCGTATCCGTTCTCTGCTCTCTGCGATTCGCGTAAGGGACAGCAAGAAGCAGGATCGGGAAATTCGCTCTTCTGCCATCCATAAGGTTCAGTTTACGGAGAAAATGCGCGAGGAATATACGATCCTCTGCCCCCAGATGTCACCTATTCATTTCGAAATATTGGAACCGGCCTTCCGCTCCTGCGGCTATAACTTCGAGGTATTATCCAACGACAACAAGCATGCCGTGGACGTAGGGCTTAAATATGTAAATAACGACGCCTGTTATCCGTCGCTGATGGTCGTAGGACAGATCATGGATGCACTCCTATCAGGAAAATATGACCTAAATAAAGTAGCTGTCATCATGTCGCAAACCGGAGGCGGATGCCGCGCTACCAACTACGTAGGTTTTATACGAAGGGCTTTCGAAAAGGCCGGAATGCCTCAGATTCCTGTTATATCTCTCAATATGGCAGGGATAGAAACCAATCCGGGCTTTGACCTGAATGCAGATTTGCTCATGCGCGCCGCTTACGGAGCCATTTTCGGGGATATTTTCATGCGCTGTGTTTACCGTATGCGGCCTTATGAAAAAGAAGCCGGCTCGGTGGAGAAGGTGCATGCGAAATGGCTGAAGCAGTGTCAGGACTTCGTATCCGCAAAGCATATGAACTATTTTAAATTCAGAAAAATGTGCCGCTTGATCGTGGAGGACTTCGACGCGATTCCCATTACGGAAGAAGTGAAGCCGAAGGTCGGCATCGTAGGTGAAATCCTCGTAAAATTTGCTCCCGCCGCCAACAATCATCTGGTGGAACTTTTGGAGTCCGAAGGCGCGGAAGCTGTGGTTCCTGATTTGATCGATTTCATGCTCTACTGCTTCTACAATCAGATATACAAAGCAGAGGAGCTTGGCATGAGCAAGAAAACAGCCATTGTCTCCAAGCTAGGCATCGACGGCATTGAATTTCTGCGCGCTTCCGCAAGGAGAGCGTTTGAAAAGAGCAAACATTTCCACCCTCCGGTAAGCATCTACAAAATCGTGAATTACGCAAAATCTATCGTATCCATCGGCAATCAGACCGGCGAGGGCTGGTTCTTAACCGGAGAAATGGTAGAGCTGATACACGGAGGTGTTAACAATATCGTGTGTACCCAGCCTTTCGGCTGCCTTCCTAACCACGTGGTAGGAAAGGGAGTGATAAAGGAGCTTCGGAAGCAATATCCGCTTTCGAACATCGTTGCCATCGATTATGACCCCGGTGCCAGCGAGGTAAACCAGTTGAACAGAATAAAACTGATGCTTTCCACCGCACAGAAAAACCTAGAAAAATAGGACCTTTCGGTCCTATTTCTTTATGGATATTTTTCTCATTAATCTACAATTCCGCCCTCTACTACCAAGCTATCCGCATCTACGCTGTCTCCATATACCGGCTTCAAGGTCTCTTCGAAATCCTTATGGAAGAACTGCTCTGCCGCCAAGCTCTCGATTTCTTCATTGATCCAGTTAAGAAGCTCCGTATTGCCCTTCTGTACCGCCGGAGCGATCGTATCCAGATTTCCGATGGATTCAATTCCTACTGCGAAGCCTTTGTTCTGCAAAGCCCAAGCCAATACCTCCGTATTATCCGTGGAGAAGGCATCTCCTCTTCCATCTGCAAGAGCGTCATATGCTTCCTGATATTCATCAAATTTCAAAAGATTGATCTCAGGATAATTCTCCTGGAAATAAGTCTCTGCCGTAGTTCCTTTTACTACGATAAGTGTCTTTTCCTTTAACTGCTCTACATCCGTTATCAGACTACCCTCCGGAGAAACCACGCCTAAGGCTACCTTCATATAAGGTAATGCGAAATCTACCTGCTCGCTTCTTTCATCCGTTACCGTAAAGTTAGCCAAGATGATGTCTACCTTTGCAGATTTCAAATACTCAACCCGGCTGGCTGCCTCTACATATACGAATTCTACCGCATCCTCACTGCCGAATAAATCCAAAGCGAGGCGCTTTGCAAAATACACATCATATCCTTGTACGTCACCGTTTGCGTCTACATAGCCAAAGGGGTTTTTATCACTGAATACGCCGATTACCAGCTTTCCGTCCGCTTTGATGTCCTCTAAGCTTCTCGCCTGTGCCGATGCCGAAGCATCTTCCGATTCTGCTGCAGCCGGCTCTGCGGCACTTTCTGCTTCAGCCGCTTCACTTTCCGCTGCCGGTGCTGTTTCTTCCGTCGCCTGTGCAGCCGTGGAAGCCGCCTCCTGTGTCTGTCCGCAGCCCGCTAGTACTCCTGCTAATAAACCTGCTGTCAAGATGACTCCTAATAATTTCTTTTTCATAATAATCCTCCTATTTGCGTGTGGAAAATTCATTTTTCACACTGTTCTTTCCTTCATTTTGTTTATATTTCTAACGCTTCATAATGAAACGTATTTAGAAACTGCTTTGCTCTTTCTGTCTTCGGATAGGCAAAGAATTCCTTTGCCGTATTCTCCTCTACGATAACGCCCTGATCCATAAACATGACCCTGTCCGCCACCGCTTTCGCAAATTCCATTTCATGGGTTACGATCGCCATCGTCATACCCTCCTGTGCCAGCTTCAGCACTACCTGAAGCACCTCGCGAACCATTTCCGGGTCCAGCGCCGCAGTGATTTCATCCAGAAGCAGTACCTCCGGATTCATGATAAGGGCACGTACTATAGCGACTCTCTGCTTCTGCCCGCCGGACAGCTGCCTTGGGAAAGCGTCTTTTTTATCAGACAGGCCTACCCGTTCTAGCAGGGCTAATGCCTCTCGCTCCGCTTCCTTCCGGTCTCTCTTCTGTACCTTTACCGGTGCCAGCAGAATGTTATTTATAATGCTAAGATGAGGAAACAGCTCATAGCTTTGAAAGACCATACCTATTTTCTGTCTGTGCTGATGAACATTCTTATCTTTTCTGTCTATAGTATCACCACCTAGAACAATACTTCCCTCATCGATGGGTTCCAACAGGTTCAGGCATCTTAAAAAAGTGCTCTTGCCGCATCCCGATGGCCCTACGATGACTACCACTTCTCCCTTTTGCAGATTAAAATTGATATCCTTCAAAACCGGCTCGTTTTTTTCATATGATTTCGTCAAATGCTTTACCTGTAAAACTTCATTCATTTTTTCATTTTGCCTCTCTCAGATTCTTAATTATCCTAGATTTCGTATTTCTTTTCCAGCCACAGTGACAGCCTCGAAAACGGATAACAAACGATAAAATACATGATGAATATCACTCCGTATATCCAAAGCGCTGCTGTGGGCGTCTGATACCTCGAGGCATCAATAATCTGCTTTCCTACCTTTACTACCTCAACCACACCTATAAGCACCACCAGGGATGTCGTCTTTATCATTCGTGTAAGCAGGTTCACGGCAGGAGGCAGCAATCTCTTTATCGTTTGCGGGATGATTACATAAAAATAGGTCTGCAGCGTATTCATCCCCAAGCCACCTGCACTCTCGTATTGGTGCCTCGGTGTTGCGATAAGAGCACCTCGCACCAAATCACCCATTTCAGCAGTGCCCCAAAAGGTGAACACGATAATGGCCGCTGTCTCACCCGACATATTGATCCCTAAATGCTTCGCCGCACCGAAATATACGAGAAAGAGCAAAACAAGCTGCGGTAAAATTCTGACCGCTTCCAGATAAAGCCTCGTAATACATCGCACCGCCCTATTGTGCATCGTCATGATCATTCCTAAAAGGAAGCCAAGCAAAATGGAAAGCGCCATAGCAATTACTGCGATGCGGAGGGTTACCCATAAGCCTTCCCACAGCCTTATAAAATTCCTACCCTGAAACAGCACTTGTATCCCCAAATCCTGCATAGCGCACTCTCCTTTCTATGAATGATGCAATAACGGATATCGGAAGCAGGATCACCAGATAAGCTGATACCAGCATGAACAACGCTTCATCCGTCTTGTAATAAATACCGATCAAATCCTTTGCTACAAACATCAGATCCGCTAACGCTACCGCGCTGAACACCGAAGTTTCTTTTATCAAAAAAATGACATTGGCACAAAACAGAGGAACAGAGGTGGACACTGCCTGCGGAAGTATGATATGCCGGAATATCTGACTGTTTGTAAAGCCCAGGCTTAATCCCGACTGCGTCTGTATCTGCGCCACATTATCCAGTCCCGAACGAAAGGCCTCCGACATGTAGCTGCCTCCTAAAAATGCCAGACCGATAATCCCACAGCTTTCTGAGCTAAGTACTACTCCCAGCTTGGGAAGGCCAAAATACAGAAAAAACAACTGTATCAAAAGCGGAGTATTTCTTGATAGTTCTATATAAACATTTGCTATCTGTGTCAGTACCGGTATCTTCAAGTATTTTATTATGCTTGTAACCAGCCCAATCAAAAATGCCAGCAGTATTCCCAAGGCAGCTATTCTCAAGGTCAGCCATGCCGCCTCGATATAAAGCGGCAAATGCGTTCTCATAAATTCCAAATCCATCCGTCTTTCTCCTTCTCCCTCCCGTTTCGGCGCAAAAAAAGAAGCATATATATGCTCGTACCTGCATTTCATCTTTCGGCTCTTCCCGCGATGCTACATGGTTAAAATCAATTCCTATCAATTCTATAGGTTTAGTATATTATCGATTATATATATTGTCAACACTTTTTATAAATAAAATTTCTTATAATTTTATGGAAAAAAATCACCTTATTTTTCCTTTTCTTCTAGGGTGCGTCTGAAAACTCATTGCCCCAATCTGTACGCCCCACTTTGCGGTATATTTGTCCCAAATTCAGTTGACGTAGCCCACTACGCCGCCTTCATTTGGGAACAAATCTCCCACAAAGTGTGACGCACATCTTGAAACAAGCAGTTTTCAGACACACCCTAACATAATTTATAAAAAATTGAAACGACGGCTTTGAAGTAAAAAAATCAAAGCCGCCGTTTTAATCGGGAAATACATATGAAAACATATATCATATCATTGCTTTTTTATTTTCCATATGATATTGCTTTTTTTATAATTATTTGTCCAAGTCCCATATAATCCCGTTCTTATCGGTAAGCATAGCGTGCAGGCTGCCCCAAAAAGTCTTTTGAAGTTCATAGCCTACCGTACTAGTGGTCTTAAGATTATCATATATCTTTTGTATTTCCTCGTCAGTTTCCAATTTAACATAAATATGAATGGTATCGTTAGACTTGTCCGATTTCTCCCTGTCCCCAAAAAACAGGACGCAATTTTCATTGATATGAAGTTCTGCATGTATCAATCTTTCAGGATTTTCGCGGGAAGGAACTGTGTTTTTAATTTCGCCTCCAAAAATGCCCTGATAATAATTCAGGTTTTCCATAGTATTTTCGATGAATAGGTTGGGGATTATTGTTTTCATAATTCATTCTCCTTATTTTAAACTTTTTCACTATTTTCTGCAAAAGCTTTGTGGATGATATACCATCCTTAAATGTGCAGCTTCTTATTCTTTTGGTATGGTTACCGTAAAACAGCTTCCCTCATTTACCTTACTGCTTACGTTAATCGTGCCTCCATGAGCCGTAACGATAGATTTGGCAATGGTCAGCCCTATTCCTGCGCCGCCCGTCTTACGGCTGCGGGATTTATCTGTCCGGTAAAAACGCTCAAAAACGAGAGATAGCTCTTCCTGCGGGATTCCGATACCGTTATCCTTCACCCGAATGTATCCTTCTCCCGGAGCGTCTGCCACCTCGACAGAAATGCTGCCGCCCTCCGGCGTATATTTTATGGCATTTGATAGAAGGTTTATCGTCACTTGAAGCATTCTGCTCCTATCTGCCAGGACCACCGCAGCTTCTCCTCCTACGGACATGACAAGTTCCTTCTTCGCCCCTTCCGCTTCCAGTGTTTCGAAGGCTGCCTTCGCGATTTGCAACAGGTCCGCCTGCTCCTTTTTCAGCTTCAGGTTATCCCCCTCCACCTTGGCCAGGCGCCCCAGATCTGCCACCAGATTTCCAAGGCGAAGTATCTCCTCATGACAACTGGAAAGCCTTTCCGGCGTAGCCTCCCATACACCTTCCAGCATTGCTTCCAGATGGGAACCTACTGCGGTAAGCGGAGTACGAAGCTCATGCGCGATATCCGTGGTTAATCTTTTTCGCAGATTCTCCTGTTCGTTTAACGCGTCTGCAAGCTGATTGACGGCGGTTACCAAATCGTTAAGCTCTCTGGTATTTGTCTCGCTTTCGAAGCGGATATCGTAGTTTCCTTCCGAAATCTCCTTGGCGATATAAGCAGTCTTCGTCACAGGCCTCGCTATCCGGCGAGCCATCAGACTTCCCACCACAATAGAAAAAAATCCTGCCAAGGCACCTATTATAAGCAGGATGATATTTAACGTATTGATAAAGAGAAAGTCATTTTCACTAAAAAAGAAGGGACCGTAATAGGTAATGGAAACAGAGCCCACCTTCTGCCCACCCTGTTCGATATCATAAGTATGGGACACAAAGCCTCCATCCTTTTTCATTTTCTCCATTCGTGCAGAAATTTCATCCATGACCTGCCAGCATTTGGACATGTCGTGGTTTTCCGCATCCCAGAGCAAATTTCCGTCTGCATCATAAATTTTTAAAATATAGCTTTCATATAAAGCATACATACCAATGGTATGTAAGAAGTCCTGATTCCAACTGCGAGTGAGTCCATTGTACTGGGTACCGAGATCACTTACGATATTCTCGCTCCGCACCTGCTCCTGCCTGGCAATGTAGTCCTCGAACTCCTGATTGATGAACCAATTGGAAAATACACTGCTCAGCGCTACTGTAACAAGCACAATCAACAGTATAGATAAAGACAGCTGGGTCCTTAAACTCCGCATCATTCTAATAACCATGCCTTTCTCATAGCCTGCAAACTTTGGGCCTCAGGCACAAAGTTGCGTGTGAAAAATTCATTTTTCACACTAATCGCCTCCAAATTTGTAGCCCAGTCCGTGGACGGTCAGGACATATACCGGCTTCTTAGGGTCATCCTCGATCTTCTGGCGCAGGTTTTTGACGTGGCTGTCGATCGCCCTGTCATAGCCCTCGAATTCGCTGCCTAAAGCGATTCCTATAAGTTCTTCTCTGGTGAATACTTTTCCGGGATATTTGATGAGCGCCGACAATATTTTAATTTCATTGGGTGTCAGGCTGACTGCATGTCCCGACTTCTGAAAAATATTTTTTTCAAAATCCACGATGAAATCGCCGTCATGAAATGAATTTCTCACATTTAACGGCATAAGGTCATTCTGCGTTCTCCGCAAAATGGCCTCCATGCGCGCATATAATTCTTTCAGGCTGAAAGGCTTGGTTATATAATCGTCCGCACCGATTTCCAAGCCATACAGCAAATCATTCTCTTCCGCTCTGGCAGTAAGCATCAGGATCGGTACTCTTGACTTCCTCCGTATCGCCTTACAGACCTCCTCGCCTGAAATATCAGGCAGCATCAAATCCAAAACCACCAGCGTAATGTTCTCCCTATCGAATATCTCGAGCGCTTTCCCGCCGTTCTCAGCGGGAAAGACATGAAAGTCCTTGCTCTCCAAAAGGGCAGAAATCACCTCGAGTATCTTAGGTTCATCGTCCACAACCAATATATTTTTACTCACGCCCGGCATAGCAGCTCCATTCCTCGAATTAATTGATTATGCGACTACATCGTAGCCCTGGTCTTCGATTTCCGCTTTAATTTCATCTACGGACACCTTGGAAGCATCGAACTCTACCGCTACCGTCTTGCCCTTCAAATCCACATCAACACCGGACACACCCGACAAAGCGCCTACCGCGCCGGTAACAGCCTTTACACAATGTTCGCAGGACATACCATCCACATTTAAAATTACTTTTTCCATTTTGAAAATCCTCCTATCAGTTCCTTTCGTTTATTTTTTAGTTCTCATATTTTCAATATTTATTCACCTAAATCAAAGGGTTTTAAAAACTTGTACACTTCTACCATCTTTCCATTTTCCTCGACCTTTACCGTAGCATATGCCCAGCCTTCCACTTTTTCCGGAGAAACGCCTGCCTCTATCAGAGCCTGGGGATCAAGTACGAATACGATATCCTTATCCTGTACATCGCCTGTTACAGAATTTGTACTCATATCCTTCGCCCACTCAAACATATTTCCTCCATCCAGCTTCACGCCGAAGTGGTCCATGGCGGAATGGTAGTTTATTCTGTCTCTATGCTCCTCCACGATCCTCTCATAGGCGGCAAGGGGCGTAGCTGCGGCTCCTTCTTTAATGGTTCCGGCCTCGAACTTCGTACCGGCCAGCAGCTTATCTCCGGACAAGGTGTAATTATCCGGCAGCTTTCCTGCATCCAGTCCCGCATCGAGAAAGGGCTGTACATCTAGTTCCAGCATTGCGTCGTAGAGAGGACTTTGACTGTAATCTCCGCTCCATATAAAACGTACCGTTTCATCCGGCGCTTCCAGACTATAACCGTTGTTCGCCTCATCTATTTTAACACGCTCCGGTATCTTTTGCAAAACCTCTGCAAAAGAAGTGCTGGAGCCCTTTCCAATCACATCCAAACTGCTGTCTGCCGTAGTAACAAGAACCAGCAGGAATGCCGCTACAGCCAGCACGGCAACCGCTGCCGCAATAATGACTTTTATATTTTTCTTCATATTAGTTCACCTCTCCTTTCGCCGTAACCGGCTTGAATCGCTTTAATCGCAATGCGTTAGTCAGTACGGAAACCGAGCTTAAGCTCATGGCCGCCGCTGCAAATATGGGGTTAAGAAGCGGACCGCCGAACAAGTAGAGCAAGCCGGCTGCAATCGGAATACCGATTACATTGTAACCAAAGGCCCAGAAAAGATTTTCCTTTATATTCAAAATCGTCTTTTTGCTTAAATGAATCGCCGTAGGAACATCCATAAGGTCAGAGCGCATGAGCACGATGTCGGCGCTTTCCATCGCCACGTCCGTACCGGATCCGATTGCAATACCGATGTCCGCCTGAGCTAACGCCGGAGCATCATTGATGCCGTCACCCACCATGGCAACCTTACGGCCCATTTCCTGAAGTTTTTTCACCTCGCTGGCCTTATCCTGAGGAAGCACCTCTGCAAGGACGCGGTCAATACCTACCTGACGGGCGATGGCTGCAGCGGTTCTCTTGTTATCGCCGGTAATCATCGCTACCTCGATGCCCATTTTATGAAGGCTGTCAATGGCAGCCCTGCTGCTTTGCTTTACTACGTCCGCCACGGCGATAATACCTGCTAATTCACCGTCAAGCGCTATATACATTGGAGTCTTGCCTTCCTCCGCCAACCGGTCGGAAGCCAATTCTAAATCATTTAAGCCTATATTTCTTTCCTCCATCAGCTTACGGTTGCCTGCCAAAACGGTCTGACCGCTTATCAGCGCCTCAATGCCGCGTCCCGTAATAGAGGTAAAGCTATCCACCTTGAGAATATCGTATCCTTTCGCTTCTGCCTTGGCCACAATCGCTTGCCCAAGAGGATGCTCGGAGCTTTTTTCCGCCGAAGCTGCGATTTGAAGCAACTGCTCTTCTTTCGTTCCCGCCGTCACCAATATATCCGTAACTGTGGGCTTTCCTTCCGTAATCGTACCCGTTTTATCGAATACGATGGTGTTGATTTTATGAGCGATTTCCAATGCTTCGCCGCCTTTGATCAAAATACCGTTCTCCGCGCCCTTTCCCGTGCCGACCATAATGGCCGTCGGTGTCGCGAGACCCAGCGCACAAGGGCAGGCAATTACCAGTACCGAAATGAAAATGGTCAGTGCAAACTTCACATCTCCGCCTGTTCCAAAGAACCATGCCGTTCCTGCCAGAAGGGCAATGAGGCAGACTACCGGCACGAAATAGCCGGATACGATATCCGCCATCTGAGCGATGGGAGCCTTTGAGCCCTGCGCATCCTCCACCAACTTGATAATCTGTGCCAACACCGTATTGCTTCCGACCTTTTCCGCACGGAAGCGAATGGTTCCTGTTGTGTTAATGGATGCGGCATAAACCTCGTCGTTTGCCTTTTTATCCACCGGCATACTCTCACCGGTAAGCATTGATTCGTCAATTGCGGTATTGCCCTCGATTACCGTTCCGTCAACCGGTATCTTCGCACCGGGTTTTACAACAATGATGTCCCCTACTTCCACTTCATCGATCGGTATTTCCTTTTCTACACCATTATGAATAATAAGTGCCGTCTTGGGCGCCAGCCCCATCAGCTTCTTGATGGCCTCTCCGGTACGTCCCTTGGAGACTGCTTCCAACGATTTTCCAAGAAGAATCAAGGTAATGATGACTCCTGCTGTCTCGAAATAGAGGGATTCTACCGCACTAGAGTTTCCTTTCGCAATCTGAAATACATTATAGGCACTGTAAATGACTGCGGATGTGGTCCCTACCGCGATGAGGGAGTCCATATTCGGACTTCGCTGCCAGAGGGCCTTAAATCCTATCGTATAAAATTTGTAACCCACACCGATGACCGGGGCAACCAGTATGATTTGCAGCATCGCATAAATCAAAGGAAACTGCATGGGATTTAACCCTGCCGGGAATGGAAGGCGCACGAACTGAATCATGGGAGCCATCGCTATATATAACAGCGGAAGGGAAAATACCGCAGACACGATGAATTTCGTCCAAAGAGTGCGTATTTCCTTCTGCTTTCGTATTCTGTCCTCGTCGGCCGCATCCGCCTTATTCGCTTCCAAAGCCTGATACCCTGCTTTCTCGATAGCTTCACGGATGGCGGAAAGCCGTACCTGCTGGGGAAAATAAGACACGGAAGCTTTTTCTGTGGCATAGTTTACCGATACACTTTCTATACCCTCCAGCTTTCCGACTGCCTTTTCCACTCTCTTTGCGCATGCCGCGCAGGACATTCCTCCGATTGGAATCGTTACGTTCTGGCTGGCGGCTTTTTCCACCACCTCATAGCCTATTTTAGTTACTCTGTCCTTAATAGCATTTAGTTCAATCAGGGCGCTGTCATATTCTACGAACAGCTTTTCACTGGCAAGATTCACATTCGCCTGTTCGATGCCATCCAGCTTGCGGACAGTTTTTTCAATTCTTTGGGCACAAGCTGCACAGGTCATGCCATGTATGTCTAATACTCGACTTTCCATCTTGTATTTATCTCCTTTCCATTTCATATCTGCATATTTTAGAATTCCGGCCATTGCGGAATCAGCAACTATTATGCTCTTGCAAGATCATTTTTTGTAATTGCTTTATCATAATTTCATTTTAGCGTAAATAATTCTTTTTGCAACTACGCACTTTATTGTATAATAGTACCTAAAAAGGTACTATGGTGTTTTTTTCGTTACTGTTCACACAGTAGCTTAACACTTGCTGTTAAGCTACGTAAGAACGTGATACAAGAGATGATTTCTGCTTCGCGAAGCGAATTTAAATGCAAAAAGTTTGCATTGCAGAACATCATGCGTTACTGAGAACGGAGTGAACAGTAACTTTTTTCCACTTCCCGGCACTTGACCTTTGGTCACCGGCGTTGTATTATAGTCCAAATAATTGTTACATCAATATAGGCAATAGAAAGTTACGAAACTTTTAGTTATGAATCTACTAAGTAATGAATCTACTATATTATTAAAGTTTTGAATACTATTTGGAATATTATGAAATACACAATCGCCTATTTTCAATTTGTATATTTGTATAATAAAGGAGGAATGCTGTTATGCTTTATAATTGCCCTGTAGAAACTACCCTTAAAATGATCGGAGGAAAATACAAAGCACTTATCCTATGGCATTTGATCGGTTCCACGCTTCGTTTCGGAGAGCTGCGCAGGTTTATTCCGCAGGCTACGCCTAAAATGCTCACCCAGCAGCTTCGGGAATTGGAGGAAGACAATTTGATATGCCGCACGGTATATCCGGTGGTGCCTCCCAAGGTGGAATATTCCCTGACTGAGCTGGGGATGAGCATTCGCCCTATTTTATCAGCCATGTATGGCTGGGGTTCCGATTATCTTAAAAACAATGGTATAGAAATAAATTGTTCCATGCATCTTGAATAGTAATCCTTATTTCCAATTGGAGAATATTTGCTCGGATTCCTGTAAAAAGCTGTAAGATATGGTAATGGCGTCATCCGTTACCGTTTTGCTTTCATCGAAAATCGGCCACGGGTTGCATCCTCCGGCTTCTACTTCCACGCGATCCATCGGGAACTGATTACCGCAGTTTTGACATACCAGTTTGTCGCCCTCCTGCTTATAATAACCTCTGCCGGAATCATAGCATACCTGACAAGTATTAAAAGCGGTGCGTATGCTTCCATCAGATGCCTTGACTGCAATGACCTCCATATCGATTCCGTCCACCGTAACCGGATAAAAAGAGGCTTCCTCTGTAATATCCGAAACGGGAATGACCAGGTCCTCACCCGTCGATGCTTCGGTTTTCACGGCATTCGAAGTACTTTCCTCTATAGGCTGCTGTACTTTTGCGGTTTCAGATCCAGAAACCGCATTATCCTTCTGCCCGCAAGCCGCCAATAAAAGTGTGGGTAAAAGTATCAAAACTATACATGCCGCGCCTCTTCTGAATTTCTTTTCTTTTTTTCCTCTACTTATTTCATTACTTTTTCTGTTAGATTTCATAACTATTTTCTTGTTAAGTGAAAACATTTTCTTTTCTCCTTTTGACTTTTATTTTGTCATTTTAAAGTTCTCTATTCTTCCTCTCGCTTTTTATTACGTCTTACGAGAAGCACCCCGATTAAAATCGCTGCTGCCGGCAAAATACAGTGCCAGTGGCTCAATAAAAAATCCATGCTATTAGCTCCTTTCTGCATAACCTCATTGACAACAAGATGCACCCGCTTGCTGCGTAAAATATTCCTGCGGGTATACAAGCGTCTCATGAGAGGAAATCTCCTCCTTTACCGCATCCAGATCAATGTTATCCAAACTGTCTACCACCTTTATATATCCGAAGAACTGATTGCTTCCGTCATAGAACTCGAAATCTGCCGAAGGTGCAAAATATAAGGGATTCTCACCCTTTGCCAGAGAAAGCTGCGCATAATATGCCGGAACGATTATTTCGTCCAAGCCCTGCATATTCGTGGACTGGTTATCGATGTTCCATAGTACATTCACGCCTGCCTGAATGATCGCAACTGCCGGCTGGAAGCCGTCGTCCGTCAGTGTTACATTTATTTGCTGCATATTGTTACCTGATTCATCCGTTATGGGCTCTGCTATGGCAATATTTTCTACCGGAATCACATAATCGGAAGGTTCCGGTTCCGGGGCAGCCGGGGTGGTGTCAAAAGCGATAGGACCCGAAGCGGCATCGTCTCCGCCTTCCACTACGGTAATAGAACCACGGATCATACCCATCCAGCAAGTATATTGGAAGGTTCCCGTCTCCGTAGGGGTAAACTCTACGATGTTTTCACCGTCTGTAAATTTGTGCTTGATGCCATATTCCCGAATGATCATTTCGTTGTTACATCCGTTGATACTGCCCTGGGGCGCATCGATAACCCATTTTACCGGCATTCCCGCCTGAACGGTAATATCGGGATATCTGCCGGAGGAAAGCGTGCTGTTTACTACCTGCACTCCATCCTCTGTTTTCTCGCCTACGACATCTGCCTGCTCGTTGCCGCCTTCTTTGGCAAAGGATAAGGGCTGGTATATTCCCGCCAGATTCACTCCTTGTGAAAACATGGATAAACCCAGTACTACCACCAGTACCGCTCCGGCAGTCATTATCTTATTTGTGAACTTCTTGCCAAGTGCCGTTCCTGCCGCGCCAAGCCCGAACATCAAGGGTACGGTTCCCATGCTGAACAAAAACATGGACATTGCTCCCGCAAGAGCGTTTCCGGTGGAAAGGGCGTAAATCTGCATAGCCTGCAAGGGGCCGCAGGGCATTAACCCATTTAAGAGACCTACGATAAGAGGGCTTTTACTTTTTCCCTTTTTTGCATTGATTTTTCGGGCAAATACCTTGGGCATCCTGGGGTTCAGCCTGCGAAGCCATGGAAATATTCCCAGCATATTGATTCCCATAATTACCATGAAAACTCCCGCCGCCAGTTTTAAAGTTCCCTGCATCGTATCGGAAAAAGTAAATACTGAGCCCAGTGCTCCAACAATAAAGCCTACTACAGTATAAGAAATCACACGTCCGAAATTATATAAAAATGCCGGTCTAAGAAAAGCGAAACGGCTGCTTTCCTCTTCCAGAGGCCTCACCGGGATGCACTGGGACAGATTAATGCCGCCGCACATGGCCACACAGTGTACCGATGTGATCAGGCCTATAACAAAAAGCATCCCGTATCCCATATTCGTTTCCGCAAGCTGGCTCGGAACGAGCAAATTCAAAAGGCCAAACTGCTGTATGATAATATAGAGAGAGAAAATTATGAGAAGCAGCCCTACTGTCCGGCTGTTTCCCGATGCCCCCTTATCGTTTCCCGTCAGTACCTCATAATCCAGCCGTTCAATAACAGAAATAATATCTTTTAAAGAAATAATGTCCGTATCGTATGTGACGTCGGCAGTCCCTGCGTTATAGCTTACCGCAGCAGACTGTATGCCTGCGGTATTCCGCAGTTTTTTTTCAATTTTATTTTGACAGCTGACACAAGTCATGCCGCCGATTCGCAATGTTTTGGATTTTACACCCGATTTCATTTGGCGTCCTCCTTTTAATCTTATGGCATGAGTATATAAAACAAATTTGTAGAAGTTATGGAGATGAAAAAATTTTTAATATAAAGAACAAAAGTTTGCTTCGCACACTCTCGCGACCAAATACTTTGACAGCACAGCTTTTGTTCCGCGCGCGCAGCTGCGCATCCATTTTTATGTAATAAGAGTATTTTCCTGTTACATAAATTATTGAATTTCGGTCATTAATTTATTGACATCATTCAAATTAAATAGTAAAATTATTAATGACTAAAAGTCAATAATTATTATGAGGTGAATCATATGGCTCGACCTATAAAAAAATCCGCTGAACAGTGGACGCAAGAAATCACAAATGCAGCTCAAAATCTTTTTATTGCCAATGGATATGATGAAACTTCCATAAGTGACATAATGAATGCCGTAAAAGGTGCAAAGGGTACATTTTATCATTTTTTTGAAAGTAAAGAGTTGCTATTAGAAGCACTTGTTGAAAAATGGGCAGGTGATTATGAAAAAGCTACCATTAAGATACTCAATAATACTAATACTTCTTTTGCTGACAAGTTTTCGGAAATGATGACCTTAATGAAACAAATGTCAGGTAAGACATTGGGAATGGAAGCATTTTTTCACTCGTCAAACGACGTTATGATTTATAAGCTGACCAAAAAAATGACCACCGCCATAACTCCTTATTTAGAAGAAGTCTTGAAAATAGGAATGGAAGAAAATTTGTTTTCTTTGGATAATCCGCATTTTTACGCAAGCTTTATTATAAACGGAGCATTAGGTGCATTAAGTTCGGGTACAGAGGCTCCTGTCCATAACATACCGCAGAACCTCAAGTTACTGCCTGAAATTACGGCTAATATCCTGGGAATTGACAGTGGCGTACTGTTTCATAGTAAGGAGGCCTCAAGATGATAAATAATGAAAATGATAGCTGCCCGTGTCCAAAAGTCAAATGCAAAAGGCATTCTAATTGTAAGCTGTGTCTTGAGCGGCATTCCAGAAAAAAATCAAAACCATATTGCATGAGGGATAGTAAAGATAAGGCCACCAAAAAAGAAAAAACAGCGCTTTTGAAAAAATAAAATCAAAACCGCTGTTTTTCCTCTTTATATCATATGGAGAAAATCGAAATCATTTGTAAGTATTTATCTTGTCATCTTTATCAGATTACATGATATTCCTTCAATAACTTTTCAATATCTGTACCTGCTATTTTTTTCAGGGCTTCTTTAACCACTATCTTTTCCACGAATCCCAGCTTCATATCGGTAGCTTTCTTACCGTCACGAAGCTGAACGGTAGAATTTAACAAATCCCGTACATCGTATACACTTCCCCATACTTCAGGTACGCCGCGGTCGATATTCAACAAGGTATAAACCGCCTCCATTCCGGTACGGATGGAATACTCGGTAGTAAAGATAGTATCCCTCTTCGTCTCCGCAAACTGGCCTAGAAAGGCGAAGTTAACGGCTCCCTGCGGCACTACATCCGGACGGTCTCCGTATGCGCGGGGCATGAAGAAAGCAGTGATATACGGCATCATACAAGGTACGGTATTGGCGCTGTTTTCAGCTATATCTTCAATTTCTTTTTCCGGTACGCCGATATGGTAGAGCCACTCCATGCATATTTCTTTGCCTGTGCAATCCCGCATGGGCTTCTTCACATAATCGCCGGGTTTATCGGAAAATAAACCGTATACCCAGACGAGGAGCTGATCCTTAGGCTGATTACGAAACTGCGGCTGACGGTTGATGGTCCAGCTCAAAAGCCATGAGGAATCCTTTACGGTGACAATTCCTCCGGTAACCACTTTGCCCGAGAAGGGGTCTCGCTTACAAATATTCTGAATGTAAGGAACGATGCGCTGGTCGAGGGTGTTGACAGTAGCACTCATCCAGTTGGACTGTTCCGGATCATAACAGAATTTGTCCGGACGGCCGAAGGACTTGTCCTGAGCCGCGATCTTACGCCACATATCCCAGCCGCCGCCGGCTTTGATTTCTGTCTGATAGGCTGCCGGCGTATTCTGGTCACCGATGGTCGAATTCTCCACACAACCACCGTTAGTAATGAATACGAGGTCATTTTCAGTAAGGTCTATACTTTCTTCCTTACCGTCCCTGATTACCTCTATGCTGGTAGCTTGCTTTTTGCCCCCGGCACAATTAAATTTCACATTTACGACCTTGACGCCGTAATGGAACTGTACGCCAAAGCCTTCCAGATATTTTATCATAGGAAGAATCATGGATTCATACTGGTTGTACTTGGTGAAACGCAGAGCCTTGAAGTCAGGCAAACCGCCAATATGATGGATAAAGCGCTGAATATAGAGCTTCATCTCCAAAGCACTGTGCCAGTTTTCGAAGGCGAACATGGTACGCCAATACATCCAGAAATTGGAATCCAACACCTCGCTGTCAAACACATCGGTAATACACTTGTCCTGAAGCTCTTCATTGGCTGTAAAAAACAGCTTCATAATCTCCATGGCACCCTTATCCGAAATATCGAATTTCCCTTCCGTATTCGCATCCTCTCCGCGGTTTAACGTAGCCCGGCAAAGAGAGTAGTTAGGATCCGCTTTATTCAGCCAATAGTATTCATCGAGTACGGAGACACCTTCCGTTTCAATGGATGGAATGGAGCGGAACAAATCCCACATACACTCGAAATGGTTGTCCATCTCGCGGCCGCCTCGCATAACATAACCGACATTTTCATACTGATAGCCGTCGCAGGCTCCTCCGGGAATAGGGTCTTTTTCCAGAACATGGACATGTTTTCCCGCCATCTGTCCGTCTCTGACAAGAAAGCAGGCCGCTGCCAGGGCTGCAAGTCCGCTGCCGACTATATACGCCGATTTTCCGTCAACTCCCTCCGGCTTTAAAGGGCGGGCGAACGCTTCATAATTACCACTTGAATAATACATAATCATAACCTCCTGTATAATTTATTTCCTTTTGATAGTTATATGCTAACAATTCTTTTTCAATCTCACAATAAACAGAAATCCCTCCGTGATAAGATTTTTATCACAGAGGGCAAATTTGTAAAAAGTTTTATCATTTCTCGGAATTTGATGTATTTTTATCCGTACGGTAACTTTCCAAAGCATTAGAAATATTTCCATGAACGAGAATTGCCAGATGGTCGATGATAGCCTGCGGGTCCTCTCGCATATCTTTTTTGATCCAATCTAACATAAGGCCAACAAATGCAAATTTATAGAAATCGGCGATAAATTTCTTATCCTCATCCCGAACAGCCATCCCGTCAGCCTTTTCTTCCACAACGTCAATCATCAAATCATAGGTCAGTCTGTATAAATAGATTTCCACCTGCTCTCTGCTGACGGAGTGATAAACATTCATAATAAACGGCTTGTTGGCTAAGACAGCTTCAAAAATCTGCAAAAAGCCCTG
>JAEZRJ010000027.1 GCA_023412855.1 Bacillota bacterium
AGCGGTAAGGCACAGGACTTTGACTCCTGCAGTCGCTGGTTCGAATCCAGCTAGCCCAGTTTAAATATGGGGTATTAGCTCAGTCGGTAGAGCACTTGACTTTTAATCAAGTTGTCCGGGGTTCGAACCCCCGATGCCTCACTACAACAAAGTGACATCTTTAGCTTATAAGCTATAAGATGTTCTTTTTTATGTAATAGGAAATTATGTTTTTTGCACTGAAAGGATGAAATTATGGAATTGCAAAAAGAAAATAAAATGGGTTATATGCCTGTAAATAAACTATTATTGTCGATGTCATTGCCTATTATGGTTTCTATGCTGGTACAGGCGCTATATAACATAGTGGATAGTGTCTTTGTGGCGATGATTAACGAGAACGCATTGACGGCAGTCTCCCTGGCGTTCCCGGTACAAAGTCTTATGATTGCCGTAGCGGTAGGTACCGGAGTAGGAAGCAACGCGGTATTATCCAAATCGCTGGGAGAGAAGAATTTTGAAAAAGTAAATAGAACCGCAGTCAATGGGATTTTTCTTTCGCTTATATCCTACCTTATCTTTCTTGTGATAGGGCTGACGGCAGTGGCGCCGTTTTATCGCAGCCAGACGGCGGACGCACAGATTCTGGAATATGGCAAAGTGTATCTGACCATTGTATGTGTGGCTTCTCTGGGCATATTTATTCAGATTACATTCGAACGTATGCTGCAATCCACCGGTAAAACCATTTATACCATGATAACGCAGGGAACGGGAGCGATTATCAACATTATTTTGAACCCTATTCTCATATTCGGATTGCTTGGAATGCCAAAGCTCGGAATTGCCGGTTCAGCGGTGGCTACTGTGATAGGACAGACAATTGCAGGTATTTTGGCGGTGGTCATCAACTATAAGATAAATCATGAGGTAAAGCTGCATTTTAAAGGTTTCCGGCCGGATAAGGAGATTATCAAGCAGATATATATCATAGGGATTCCGTCCATTGTCATGCAGGCGATGGGTTCTTTAATGACTTACGGTATCAACCTCATCCTTATTTCCTTTACGGCGACGGCAACGGCGGTATTCGGCGTATATTTCAAGCTTCAAAGCTTTGTTTTCATGCCGATATTCGGCTTGAACAACGGTATGGTTCCCATTATTGCATATAATTACGGTGCCGGAAAGAGAGAACGCCTTGTAAAGACAGTAAAGCTCAGCATTTTTTATGCGGTAGCGCTTATGGTGGTGGGATTCTTTATATTCCAGATATTCCCGCATACGCTTTTACAGTTATTTAATGCTTCTGAGACGATGCTTTCCATCGGCGTACCGGCACTGCGTATTATCAGCATCGGCTTTTTAGTAGCCGGATTCTCCATTATATGCAGCTCTGTATTTCAGGCGTTGGGAAACGGGGTATATAGCATGATAATTTCGCTGATCAGACAGTTGCTCGTGCTTCTTCCGGTGGCGTACCTTCTGTCGAAGCTGGGAAATGTAGATTATGTATGGTGGTCGTTCCCGATTGCGGAAATAGTGGCGTTGATGCTGTCCGTGTTTTACCTCGCCCGTATTTATCGCAAGGTAATAAGGCATATAGGAAAGAAAGTATAAAATAAGATTACTTTTAAGAGGTATAATGATAGTAAAACAACGGAATATTACGATAACTTACGTGAGAATAATAGGTACACTTAGAGCGGGAGCCTTGATTTGGCAATGACTGAGAAAAGCCCTTTGGAGAAATCCAGAGGGCTTTTTTGCGTTTGACATAAGTTTTGAATGGGATTGCAGATGTTATCCGCCGAAAAGAGTAATAAAAATACCTGCTATCAATGCAGAACCAATCGTGCTGGATACGATGGGCCCCATGGCATGCATTAAAAGATAATTATGCGGATTATATTCCTGCCCCAGCTTTTGAGAAACGCGGGCGGCCATCGGCATAGCGGATACACCCGAATTTCCGATCAAAGGATTTACTTTTCCGCCGGTTACTTTGCACAGAATCTTTGCTATAATAATACCGCCGATCGTTCCAAAGGCGAAAGCAAACAACCCTAAACAAATAATCAGGATAGTGTGCGGGTTCAAAATTCGTTCGGCAGTGGCCGTTGCACCTACGGAAAGGCCTATCAGCAATGTTAGTATATTTAATAAATCATTTTGTAACGAACGGATATATCGTTCAGTTACACCGCTTTCTTTAATGAGATTTCCCAGCATCAGCATAGCGATTAATGAACCCGCCGCAGGAACCAAAAGTAATGTAACAAGAGTTACTCCGAGTGAAAAAATAATTTTCTGCCTGCGGGTTACTCTTTTTGATTCAGGCATCACAATAACCCGTTCCTTCGGTGTGGTAAGCGCCCGCATAATCGGAGGCTGGATGATGGGAACCAAAGCCATGTATGAATAAGCGGCAACAGTGATTACGGGTAATAGGTCAGGCGCAAGGCGGTCTGCGGTATAGATAGAGGTTGGTCCGTCCGAACTGCCGATAATACCGATAGCAGCAGCTTCGCTCAGGCTAAATGGTTCCAGCCCGGGGATGATGTAGGCGAGGGTTTGCCCTATTAATAAGGCTCCGCCCATGGCGACAAAAATGCCAAGCTGACCGCCCAATCCGATAAGTGCGTTGCGGGGAGAAGCAATCAAAGGACCAAAGTCGGTCATAGCTCCAATACATAAAAAAATCATCGGCGGATAAATACCTAAGTCAATCCCCCGATACAAATAATAAATCAGGCCGCCATCATCATATGAGGAAAGAGCCGCCAGCGGAATATTAGCGATCATCATGCCAAAGGCCAGAGGAAGAAGCAATAGCGGTTCATATTTTTTAACGATGGCGAGATATGCTAACAACAAAGCGAGCAATATCATAATAACCTGCGGTAAGGTTATTTGCATAAGTCCAAAGTTAGAAAAAAGTTTATCCCAGAATGTCATGTACAAATCCTCCTTGATATATAAGTCTATGTTTTTGAGTAACCCTCACTGGTAATAATAAGAACGTGAACACATCTTTGAGGACTCCCTAATTTTACTTTTTGTATTTTAATTGTATTTCATTAAAGAGAGATTAAAGCTGCTGCTTCTTATTTTTTTTCTGTAAGAAGCTTTGGACTGCCATCGGCGCTGGAAGCATGCCGAGTCCGGATGTTAAGTCATATGCTCTCATTAGAAGAGGAAAAGTTGAAACGTTTCCCGTATAAGAGGTATAATCATCAATATCTGCATTAGGCGGCAGAAATGAAGAGCAATTTAATCTTTCTTTAATGAGGTCCGCCTAAAATAAATAGTAAATTTCCATGGAGGTGACATATGCGCATTCTGGTAGTTGAAGATGAACCTGATTTGAATGATGTCATAGTGAAGAAGCTGGAATCGGAGCATTATGCAGTAGATTGGTGTATGAATGGCGACGAGGCCCTTGATTACGTCAATTGTGCGGAATACGATGCTATTATTCTCGATATCATGCTGCCGGGTATTAACGGTCTTGAGGTATTAAGAAGAATCCGCGCCCAAGACAATAAAACGCCGGTTCTGTTATTGACGGCACGCGACAGTATAGAAGATCGCGTGGCAGGCCTTGATAAGGGTGCGGATGACTATCTCGTAAAGCCATTCGCTTTTGATGAGTTATTGGCGAGGATTCGCGCCATGATCCGGCGTTCCTCCGGTCATGTCAGTAACATTCTCTCTGTTGCAGACCTGACTATGGATTGTGATTTCAGGGAAGTAACTCGCGGCCGCACTTCTATATCACTGTCCAGCAAGGAATTCGCAATACTTGAATTCATGATGCATAATAAAGGGATTGTACTGACAAGGGAAAAGATTTCCCAACACATCTGGAACTATGACTATGAGGGGGGCTCCAATGTGATCGATGTGTATATCCGTTATCTGAGAAAAAAGATTGATGAGAATTTTTCAAAGAAGCTCATCCACACGATTAGGGGAACCGGTTATGTTCTGAGGGAGGATGAATGAAAAGGATTTCGATTAAAACGAAGGTGACTCTCTGGTATACCACGCTGATGATCGTTCTGGTCTCGCTGATGATGATGTTTATATTTTTCATTAGCAAAGGCCTTGAAGAGACTTCGACGAAAAATGTTCTCGTTGGGGTGGTTGAAGACAGGCTTAATAAAATTGACTATGAGGATGGAGATTTGCAGATCGACAATGATTTTGATTCCTTCTATCTCCAGGTCTACTTATCCGTATTTAGTAAGGACATGCAAAAAGTATATGGAGAATTGCCGGAAAACCTTAAGAGCCCCCTGAGCTTCACAGATAATACGGTGCGGACGGTAAATAACGGTAACTCTAAATGGTATGTGTACGACAGCCGCGTTTCTTTTGAGGAGTATGGTGATGTATGGGTACGAGGCATTACGGCTATCTCCGATTCTGAAAGTGCGCTGATTACTATGCTTTCCATTGCCGGAGTTACGTTGCCTTTTTTGGTCGTCATTGTCGCGTTAGGAGGATATTTTATCACAGGGCAGGCGTTTAAGCCTGTAAGGCAGATTAACGAGGCGGCTGAGCGCATAGGAGGAGGCCGTGATCTTTCACAGAGAATCCCGATCGGTGAAGGTAAGGACGAAATATATACCGTGGCAAAAACCTTTAACGACATGATTGGCCGTTTGGAACAATCGTTTGAAAGTGAAAAGCAATTTACTCTGGATGTTTCTCATGAGCTGAGAACACCTGTCTCGGCAATTGTATCGCAGAGCGAATATGCCTTGGAGAATGCGAAGACGATGGAAGAGGCAAAAGATGCACTTTCGGTTGTACTGACACAAGCTCGTAAAATATCAGGATTGATTTCTCATCTCTTGATGTTTTCCAGAATTGATATGGGACACAAGATGCTGACTTTAGAGCTGCTCAATCTGAGCGAGCTTACCGAGATGGTTGCGGAGGAACAGTATGAAGCGGCAAATGAAAAGGGCATCGAAATTCAAACGAATATCACATCAGGGTTACATGTACAAGCGGATGAAACGATGATGCTTCGAATGCTCATTAACCTCGTATCGAATGCCGTTACATATGGTAAGCCCGGCGGACATATCGTAATAGGACTTGCGAAAGACGGGAACAAGATTATCGGTTCTGTTGCCGATGACGGGATTGGGATAGCCGAGGAACATCTCTACCGGATATGGGAGCGTTTTTATCAGGTGAATCCATCGAGAACGTCAACAAAGACAGGTGGTGTGGGCTTGGGACTTTCTATGGTCAAATGGATCGTGGAAGCTCATAACGGCAGTATTTCAGTTAGCAGCAAGCCCGGAGAAGGCAGTACATTTACCTTTGTGCTACCGCTCGCCGATTGATATTCTATTGCTTCATTCTGAGGGCAGCAGAGAAAGAGGACAAAAAAAATAAAATTTAACTTGACAAATAAAAAAAGATATTGTTAAAATTAGTTTAGAATCTACGTAGTGACTCTACCTAATTTGAGGATACAGTGATGAATAAAAGTGAAAAAAGAGTATTTGGGTCTTGTTTTGGAAGTATTTCTCATATTCTCTATTACATGAGCGATCAGAGATTGAAGCAGTTGGGGATTACTCATCAGCAGGGGCGGCTTTTAGGCCTTATTTATGACAATATAAAAGCCCATCATGTCATAAGCAGGCATTATCTGGAGGAAAGCATGGATCTGCGCGGACCTACGGTTACCAGCCTTCTGAACTGTTTGGAAGAGAAGGGATATGTTATCAGAGCCGTCAGTAAAGAAGATCGGCGTGCTATGGAGTTGATAATTACCCCTAGAGGCGAACAACTGGTATCTGACATCCGTGAAGTTTTTAACAGCATGGAAGAAAAGCTTTTACAAGGTATGACAAAGGAAGAAATTTACACTTTAAGAACACTGTTATTTAAAGTTTATGATAATCTTTTAAAATCATAGATCCCAGAAAGCATGTTTTTTAGGAAAATTCAGCAGGCGAAAGGCCTGCTTTCCAATAAAATAATAGGTAGAGATTCTATCTAATATTTTATTGAAGTATTGGTCACAGCAGTGCACGGATAAGTGCAAATAAAAGAAAGGATGAGTTTATGAGATGGTACGAAAAGAGTAAGAACGAGGTGCTGAAACAATTAGAAGGCAACATGGTAACGGGGCTTTCAGCAGAACAGATAAAAGAAAAACAGATGCAATATGGTAAAAATGAATTTTCAAAAAGTAAAAAGCCAAGCCTTATAAGGACTATCTTCTATCATCTAAAAGATGTCTCAACAATAGTTCTTATCATAGCAGCGCTTCTTTCCTTTTTGCTGGCACTGAAGCATGGGGAAGGATTTATAGAACCGCTTGTTATATCCGTAATTATTGTGATGAATTTAATCTTAGCCATTACCCAGGAAGGGAAGGCCGAAAAGGCACTGGAATCTTTGGCTGATCTTAACAGCCCATCCTGCCTGGTGATCAGAGACGGGATAAGGCAAGAGATTGATACGGCAGAGCTTGTGCCGGGCGATACAATTTTGGTAGAAGCAGGCTCTTTGATTCCTGCAGATGCAAGAGTTTTAGAAAGCAACAACCTTATGGTCGATGAATCTTCTTTGACAGGAGAGAGCGAACCATTGGAGAAGAATGCGTTGGCATTGGCCTCAGGCAAGATTCCCGCCTCAGAGCAGAGCAATATGATATTTTTCGGCTGCCTTGTTACCGCGGGAAATGCGGTTGCCGTTGTTACAGAAACCGGAATGAATACAGAGATGGGAAAAATAGCTGGATTTTTAGAGAGCACGATAAAAGGAAAAACTGCGTTGCAGCAAAGGCTGGACCGAGTCGGAAAGAATATCAGCACGGTTGCGATCATATCGGCAGCCATCCTATTCCTTATCGGTATGAGACAGGGATCGAATTTTTGGAGTATGATTATGCTGGCGGTCACATTGGCAGTAGCGGCAGTCCCGGAAACCTTGTCTTTGATCGTGACATTAAGCTTGTCTCATGGCGTTAAAAATATGGTCGGTAAAAATGCACTGATCAGGAAACTTCCCGCGGTGGAGACACTGGGTAATACTTCTGTAATCTGCTCGGACAAAACAGGCACGCTTACACAGAATCGGATGTCCATCAAACGGCTGTGTTTAAATGGGGGAAATCCGGTAAAAGATAACGATGTATTTTCAGAGGATCAGACAGCATTTCTGAAGATGCTTGCCTGTGTCAGCAATGCTGTGGTTCAGGAGGATGAAGAAGGAAATATCCAGTATATAGGGGATGCAACGGAAACGGCTATTATGCGGCTTTTTAGTGAAAAGGGCCTGGATAAGGATGTGCTGGAAAAAGAATATCCGAGAGTTGCTGAAATTCCTTTTTCCTCTGAAAGAAAAATGATGACCGTTATAATCCAAGATCGGAGGGGAGGATTTATAGTCCTTACCAAAGGTGCTATAGATCGAATTCCCTTCAGTCAGGGAAATGAGGAAGAAATAGAGAGTATTCACAAATTACACGATTCATTTGCGGAGGATGCATTAAGAGTTATTGCACTTGGAATAAAGCATATTGACGTGCTGCCCGGTGAAGGAGAGTTAGAATCGGTAGAAAGAGATCTTGCATTCATTGGACTTGTGGGACTTATCGACCCTCCCAGACCAGAGGCCGCAGTAGCGATAAAAAGGGCTGAAAGAGCGGGAATCCGTACTATTATGATAACTGGTGATCACGCGGCCACAGCCGGAGCCATTGCAAAAGAACTTGGTATTCTGTCTGACGGACAGAAGGTTGTTACAGGGGTGGAGTTGGAAGAAATGACGGACGAAGAACTGCTGGCTTCGATTGAGGATTACTCTGTATATGCAAGAGTATCCCCTTCTGACAAAATACGTATTGTGGAAGCATGGCAGAAAAAAGGTGAAGTGGTTGCAATGACCGGCGATGGGGTCAACGATGCACCGGCCCTGAAAGCAGCCGATGTCGGTGTCGCCATGGGGCAAGCGGGGACGGAAGTAGCTAAAAGCGCTTCTGATATGATATTAACTGATGACAATTTTGCAACCATCGTGGAGGCTGTACATGAAGGCCGAAAAGTTTATTCCAATGTAAGGAAGGTCATTTATTTTCTGCTGGTATGCAACCTTTCCGAAATCGTTGTCATGCTGTTTGCGCAAATCATTGGATGGGGGGTTTTGGTTACTCCTGTAATGCTTCTGCTGATCAATGTTTTAGGGGACGGAATCCCCGGTCTGCATCTGGCAAAAGAAGATTCTGCAGCGAGGATTATGGAAAGCAAACCGGTTAAACGCTCAGAAAGCTTGTTTGGCGGCGGGTTACTGAATGTAATTATTCAGCAGACAATAATCTGTTCGCTGGTTGTATTGGCAGCTTTTTATGTAGGGGCATATGTGCCGGTCGGTATGGAAAGTCCATCCGCAGAGGTTGGGCAGACTCTGGCATTTCTTGTACTGGGTTGGACTTCAATTCTTCATATATTCACCGTGCGAAGCAGAGAATCGATGTTCAAACGGTCCTTGTTTGATAACCCGCTGCTGCTGGTCAGTGCGGTAAGTATGCTTCTGGTATTAGTTGTTCTGTGTACTGTACCTGCTATTGGAACGCACTTGGGCTTGACGGTAATTGAGTCTTCTCACTGGATTGTGGCAGTCGGCCTTAGCTTGATGCCTACCGTAGTTGCAGAGATAAGAAAGCTTTATGACAACCGTGTGGATTATAAGGAATATACAGAGATAGGATTTTCCACCAGATAGGGTGGCACGGATAAGGCGCTAATGCTTTTATGGAATCGGCGGCAGAATTGTTAGAGCTGTTAGTCATTCAGCACAAGATGTTCGGCTTTGTGATATTCAGAACCAATTTGAACAGCAATATGACAATGATTCACGGATAATCAGTATTTATGAGAATGTGAGAATTGTAAGGAATTGACAAATAGCTTCCTATGATAACGTAATTGATCATAGGAAGCTATTTTTTTTAATGGGAAAGCTCATTTCATCCTATAAGAGTTTAATGAATTTACCATCACCGAAACAGGGATGAGCCTCTGCCATTCATGATTCATCCATTTGAGTTATTTCCAGAGTATATTTTAATTGAAGATATATATTGACAATAAAATTTAAAAATGATATTATCTTGATATCAAGATAATCTTAAAGGAGGCAGCTTCAATGGGAGATGATTCCGCCAAGCTGGTAATTGCTCTATCCAGGAGCTACAATGTTCTGTTTGCCTTAATTGAAAAAAATGTAAGGAATTATGGCCTGACGGTCAGTGAATTCGGTGTATTGGAAGCATTATTGCATAAAGGTGAGTTACCGGTGCAAAAGCTTTGTGAAAAAGTATTGGTTACAAGTGGTTCGATGACATATATTGTAAATAAGCTGGAGGAAAAAGGATACGTTAAGCGTTGCAAATGCGAAAAAGATGCCCGGATTTGGCTTGTCCGGCTAACCGGACCGGGGCATGAATTTATTTCAAGGATTTATCCTCAGCATGAGAATTTTTTAAGAACGATATTAAGTGAAATAAATGAAACCGAGAAGGCAAGCTTGATCGGGAGCCTTTTTCGTATGAAGGATATTTTGGAGAGAAAACCATAGACTGAAGGATGGTGATAATTTATGGTAAGAAGAATTGATTATAAGAAAATGGGAAAAAGTAATCTGGGATGGTTAAATAGTATTTTTCATTTTTCCTTTGCAGAATATTATAATCCACTGAATATAAATTTTGGTGCCTTAAGGGTCATCAACGATGACTTGATTGATGCAGGAACAGGATTTGATATGCATCCGCATCAAGATATGGAGATTGTATCCTATGTTATAAACGGAGAATTGACTCATGGAGATTCTTTGGGAAATACAAATACTTTAAGTCGTGGTGAAGTTCAGTATATGAGTGCCGGTACAGGCATATTTCACAGTGAGTTCAATCGGGGAAATGAAACCTTAAGGCTTTTACAGATTTGGATTTTACCGGACCAGACGGGCTACAACCCAAACTACGGAGATTATCGATTTAAATGGGAAGACAGAAAGAATAAGTGGCTCCAAATCGTGAGCGGTTCAAAGGGGGATGCACCTATTCGAATTCATCAGGATGCAAATTTATATGCGATAGAATTGGAAAAGAATCAGGAAATTATTTTTGAAATAGGGAAAGGGCGCCAAGCCTATCTGGTTCAGATTGAAGGCAGTTCCCGAGTTAATAACGAAAGCATAAATATGAGAGACGGGTTGGAGTCGGTTGAGGAGGATTTAATAATAAAAGCCTCTGAAGATTCACATATTTTAGTAATAGAAATGGAAAACAAATAAAAAATAAAAAAGGAGAGAGTGCTATGTCATTTATTAACAATTTAGAAAAAAGAAGAACTTATTATAACATCAACCGGGAATTACCGGTATCAGAAAGTAAAGTAATTGAAATCGTGGAACAGGTGACGGAAGCAACGCCGGATGCTTTTAATATGAAGAGTGCCAGAGCAGTAGTTGTATTAGGCGAAAAACAGGATCTGTTATGGGATACTATATATGAAGTGTTTGACGGTCAGGTTGCGAGAGAAAAAATTGATAGCTTTAAGAACGGCTATGGAACTATTTTATATTTTATTGATGAAAATGTAGTGGAATCATTGCAGGAACAATTTGAATTCTATGCGGACAAATTCCCGAACTGGGCGAGTCAGGCAAACGGAATGCTGCAGTTCAATCTTTGGACGGCTTTAAGAGAAGCTGGAATTGGAGCTTCCTTGCAGCATTATAATCCGGTTATTGATGAAGCTGTTGCAAAGCTGTTTGACCTTCCCGCAAAATGGACCTTAGTGGCACAGATGCCGTTTGGAGGAATTGGAGAAGAACCGGCACCGAAAGAAAAAGAAGATATAGCAAAAAGAGTTATTATTAAGAAATAACCCAGTACTTTATGAAAACGCTTCAGGATAATGGAAGCGTTTTTATTTTGTGAAATTTCTCAAATGATCAGATATAGTGTATAATGAGTAGGAAATAAAAAATGGCTTGATAGAAGAGCGGGGATTATATATATTTTTCCTGCCCTTATGTTGGATGTAAACAGAGGCGTTGCTTGGTATATGGGATTGTTTATGATAATACCCTGTATTTTTGATGGCGGGCTGGAAGAGCTTGGATGGAGGTATGTCTTACAACCTACTTTAGAGAGACGTTTTTCTTTTAATATAGCGCGTCTGATTGATGGGTTAGCTTTTTTATAAAATCGAAAGGAATAAGAGAATTTTCTGATTGGCTGGTTATGGTTATGACTATCTGCAGTGACCGAAGATATCCTGTAAATGTATCGGAAAATGTATCCGCCAAATGTATTGACAGTGAAACGTCGAAATGATAATATAGCATACGTGAGTAACATAAGCGGATGTGGCGGAATTGGCAGACGCGCCAGATTTAGGTTCTGGTGTCCCCGACGTGCAGGTTCAAGTCCTGTCATCCGCAGAAGCCTTGATTTAGCAAGGTATTATGAGAGTCCCTTCGGAGAAGTCCGGAGGGATTTTTTGTGTTTGACATCGATTCACCCTAAATATCCGGCCAGTAGGAAATTGTGTCGTCAAACATTTCCGATATGGTAGCGGCCATTTCTTCCGGCGATTCCTGAAAGCCGGAGGAAATCCAATGAATCAGTACGTTGTGAAAACCGCCGGTGACAAAGGAAATATTATACTGTAATTCTTTTGAGATGCTGCCGCTTGCCTGAGCATAGACCGATGGCATAAAGCTATTAAGCATTTGAATGAGCATGGCGAACAGAGATTGATCGCTTTGAGCCGTTTTCAAAAAATCAAGATGACAAGCCCAAAATTCAAAATATCCTTTGGCAAGAGTGTAGAAGGTGCGTTCCTGAATTCTTTTTAACACGGCAAGATACTCATCCTCGAGAGTAGAAAAGTAAAACAGTAAAATATCGTTCTTATCCTTGAAATTACGATAAAATGTACGCCTGTCAAGATTAGCTTTTTTACAAAGCTCTGATATGGTAATTTCCTCAAATGCCTTTTGCTGAATCAATTGAAACAGTGCTTCCACAAACCAATTTTGTGATTTGACTGCCAAAGTGTGAGTACTTCTTTCCATAGGAATACCTCCCGAAAATGCTACAGAATATTGGTAAATGTGGCGTGTTATGCCAAACTATTGCTTATGCTTTCCTTCTCCATTATACTATAATCACAAAGTCGCCACAAGTGTAGCGAGTATGATTGTTTTTAGTTGGAAGGGAAGGTTGGAAAAATACTTTCAATTATGGATTCCCCCTCCTTGATTTGTACGCCCGCTAAAGCGGGCAGATGGGAGCAAAGATGAAAGGTTTCTTAAAGGGCAACAGATGGCTGCTATTTGCCACAATCACTTTTTGCCTGTTGGCAAATATTGCTTTGGTGTTAACCTCAAAGCAGTATGAATGGTTTTTTGATGTGGTTGCGTCCGGGGATGTTTCCAAGTTTGCATGGCTTGTACTATTCGCCATGGGCTATATTGTTGTGATTGCAATATTATTCTACATCTACTTGGTTTGCAGCAAAAAACTCATTAAACAAGTTCTTGTGCAGTTGCGAGAGAAAATCTTCAATGGAATCATGAACAAAGACATGAAGGCCTATTATGAGCAAAATACATCCGAATATATTTCCGTAATGACAAACGATATCAACTTGTTGGAGGAAAACTGGATGAAGCCAATGCTTGGCGTTTGCGAAAGTACCGGAATGTTCGTAACTACAGTCGTGATGCTCTTTTGTTACAGCCCATGGATTACCCTGTCTATTTTCGTAACCTCCGCTCTTGTGTTTTTAGTACCTACTGCATTGGGGAAATATCTTTCTAAACGGCAGCAAGGCTTATCAAAAGAACTGGCATCCTTTACAAACAAGGTAAAAAATATCTTTTCAGGATTTGATGTTATCCACTCGTTTAACATGATGTCTCATATCAATAAAAACTTTGTCATGTACAACGAACAATTGGCACAAAGAAAGTACGAAGCCGACCATTTTAAGGTTGTGAATGATACGGTGGCGCAGGTACTGGGCATTACGATACAAGTCGGCACTTCCTGCCTTAGTGCGTATCTGGTGCTGGACGGGCAAATCACGATTGGCATTTTGGCGGCGGTAATCCAGCTGTGCAGCCGCTTTGTATCTCCCTTGATGTCGATCATGAATAATTTGAGCCTCATCAAAAGCATGAATCCGATTATACAAAAATTTGATGACCTGTCAAAAGAATCGCAAGCAACTTGCGGAAAGAAACCTCATTTTAGCAGTGCGATCACAGTACTTCAAATGAGCTTTGCTTATGACAGTCACCCTGTGCTTCAGGATATTAGCTTAGAGATACTACCTGGTAAAAAGTATGCGATCATGGGGGAAAGCGGATGTGGAAAAACAACCTTGGTAAAGCTTATTCTGGGCTATTATACTAATTTTACCGGAAGCATCCGGTATGATAACGAAAATGTCCTTAATCTTGATTCTTTTGAACTTAATGAAATGGTTTCCATCATTCAACAAAATGTGTATATGTTTGATGAAACAATCATGTACAACATTTGCTTGCAGCAGGAGTACTCCGAGGAAAGTCTGATGCAGGCGCTTGATAACAGCGGCTGTCGTAAAATATTAAAGGGCGGTTTGAGTATAGACTATCGGGTCGGTGAAAACGGCTGCAACCTTTCCGGAGGTCAAAGACAGCGAATTGCAATTGCAAGAGCGCTGATCAGGAAAACTCCTATTTTGATATTAGATGAGGGTACGTCGGCAGTTGATATGCAAAGCGCCTATGAGATAGAGGATAGCTTATTGGCGATCAAGGAATTAACGCTTCTTTCTATTCTGCATAAAACGAATGAAAATTTACTGCGCAGATATGATGAAATCATTTATATGCAAAAAGGACGGATTGCCGAGCAAGGATCTTTTGAAGAGCTAATCAATGCAAAGCATGGTTTTTACGAATTCTATACCATTTGTGATAAAACGTAAGGTCAGACTGGATATTCTCAGAATCGGTTCGGCAAGAAGGTAAGTGAAGTGTGCAAACAGAACACGGATAGTTATGTACCGAAGGGGAAATTAATTCCCTCCGGGTCCATCTTGACGCGGCCTTGATGACTCAGGAAGCGGTTCTACATTGTAGTCAGGCTTAGTATTATTTTTACTTCCCGGCAAGTCTATCTCCGGGATGTTACCGTCGTCAAAGGTATTTTTGGGTTCGTTGTTTTTAGATTTCATTGTACACCATCCTTTCGGATATAGGGTGTGCAGAAGAAGAGTTATTTATGCAGAAAATATATTAGTGCGAACGAAAAGCACTCTTGCGTATATGGTATGAAAAGCAATATCTTCATGCTATGTGGCGACCAGGTGCTTGCTGTAATATAAAATAAGCTGCAAATCCATACGATAGACTTGCAGCTTATTAGAAGTACTTACTTTGTTTTATGCACATATACGAGTAAAGCAACTAGGAAACCTCCGAATTGAAATATTAAAGATAATGTTTGATATGTATCCATAATAAACATCCTCTTTTTTCTATATATATGCTAGTTGTCCCGAAATTATTCTCAAAATTTGTAAATTATTGCGTTAATTTAAAAATGTGTCAGACCTTCAGCCCTAAGTCTCCTAATTATGAAATATATAATATGGTCATGTTTGCTAATTGCTGAGACAATTGTTGCTGTAAAAAGGCTTCTGCCTCCTGCCGGACATCGTTTCGGTAGCAATATTTGCCGCGCCCGCGGCCGGTCATGGTTTCCCGATTCAAAAGCTTTGTAGAATTAGGAAAGGCATCCGTGTTAATGGCATTTTGTACGAAACTATAAGTCATCAGTATAATTTCTATAAAACCATTTTGTTTGACTTTGGGGTTTAGTTCATCGGATAGCCGCTCAATCAGTCTGCCATATAATTGCTTCCAGTCCGGGAGCAGAATAATGGGAGCAAGTAATATTCCCACCGGATATCCGGCTTCTGCCATCTCATTCAATGCATGGATTCGTGCCGAAAGCGGAGATGTGCCTAATTCTATACGATGTATAATTTCTTCGGGATTTATGCTCATACGAAAAATAATCTTGCCTTTGTGACCGAGCCCAAGCAACGGGGCCACCATATCGAATTTCGTCGGAAAGGTAAGATGTCCGCGGCCTTCCTGCGCAAAACGCTGGATGGTATAGATGAGGTTATCTGTAATTGTATTTTCTAACAGCAAATCGCTGTTGCTGCCAATTTCAAAGGTTTGCGGTGTGGGAGTGGCAGCAGCTTTTTTAAGAAGCTTGTCCAGCATTTGCTCCCGGTTGACGAACAAGCGAAGATAAGAGCATTTGTTGTAATTGCATACCAGATAGCAATACAAGCACATTGCCCGGCAACCGGAGGAGGTATATGGTACCAGCCAGTCCGAAACCTTATGGTTGGGTACATATTTATGAGTTTTCCTTGTACCTATGATGAGATGGTTTTTTAATTTTGTAAAATCACGGTTTTCTGACGCTGCCAGTTCGGGTATATGATTATGATTCTCTATTTCTATCCAAGGCAAGTCAGAATATTTCTTTTGGAGCATCTGGCCCAATTCATAGTTGAGCGCAGCGGGTTCATAATAAACGGCATCAAAGCGCATATCCATTTTTGGAATCCTCCTGACAGATATAGCTTTCCCCTAAATAGATGTTTCTATTATTTAATGAATGCTCCAATAAAATTCAAGAAAATGCAGGAAGTGTGCTTCTGAGTGTAAAAGTCTTTTTAATATACGATTTAGGGACATATACATTTTATGCCGTTAACGAAGGGTACTACCCCATATTTTCGTAGATTGCCGATTCCTCTTTCGTGCGGTATGTGCTTCCGTGAGGATGAAGCGAAGGGGCATAGATGGTAAACATTTTTAGCGGAATGGAATCAGTGTTGATTATGTTGTGCCATGTGCCGGCGGGAACCACAACTGCATAACCTTCTTGTATATGTGCCTGATATTGAAGGCAATCCTGACAAGACCCCATGACTACCAGGGCGCTGCCCTGTTCGATATAGAAAAACTGGTCGGAAGTCTGGTGAACATCCAGACCGATGTCAGTGCCGACTGGTACGGACATAAGGGCAAGCTGCATATTTTTGCAGGTCCAGCGGGCGGTGCGGAAATAGTTATTGCTTATCGTGTCTTGTTTTAGGTTGGTCACAAAGGGTTTGGGTCCCTGATCAATGCTGCTTGTGGTATTGGTGTAGTAATCCATGAGTTGCTCCTTGAAAATATCTATATCATTATTATATGAATATGCGGGATTTTGTGATGTTGAGATAATAGGTAAGTCGGTTAGTTATATTTGTCATCGGGAAATAAGTATATAAAAGTTCTTCATTTCATCTTGAGATTTTCAATCACAAAATATGTCCAATATAATTAGGAAGACAAATATGGAGTATTTTGGTATAATGTACAGGCTTATGTACCATAGTGGCTGAATTCAGTCATGTGAAGCAGAGAGAAAAAGCGGGCGAATATGAGGGGAACGAGGAGATTGGGATGAAGAGGTATATAGTTTTTTTAACAATTATTCTGGCAATCGGATTATGTGGCTGCGGGCAGAAAAATGTGCCGAAAGTGGAAGAAGCGGCTTCTGTAAGTGAAAAGGCCGAAGGGGTGGAAGAAAGAGCGGATGATCTTTCGGGGTTGGAAAAAACAGATAAAGATGTAGAAACAGATAAAAAGACAGAACCGGATAAAAAGGCAAAAGCAGACAATAATGCAGACGCAGGCAAGAATACGAATGCTGATGAGAAAACTGAGAAGGGCCTAAAAGCTAACTCAGACCAGAAGGTGGCGGGGAAGGCTGATAACAACTCTGCAAAAGCAAAAAAGGATGTAAAGGATAAGTCAGAAGAAAGCGAAGAGGGAATACTCCCTGAATACAAGGTAACAGCTTTTGAAGAAACGAGGGTTATGTATGCATCCAATCCGGTAAATGTGAGAAAGGGGCCGTCTACTGACTACGATAGAGCAGGCAGTCTTACCCGTGCCCAGGAGGTTATCGTAAGCGGGCAGGCCGATACCGGTTGGTTTGAAATTATATATGGTGAGGGAAAGGCTTATGTGAGCGACCGCTATTTACAGGAGGAAAAGCCGGCCGAAGAAGTGCAGGAAGCGGCAGCAGGACAGCAGGGGAAGGCAGTGACGGAGGTAAAGAATGTGTCAGGGGTCATTCTTGTAGGTGATTCCCGGTTTGTTCAAATGCAGGAAAACGTGGGGGAAAATAGCTGTACATGGATTGCGGAAAACGGAAAGGGTTACAACTGGCTGAATGAGAATGCGATAGCGAGAATCGACAGTTGCGCGGGGAAGGGTTCGAAGATTCTAATAAATCTGGGCGTTAACGATCCCGGCAACCTGAAAAACTATCTGGAGTTAGTCAATGCGAAGGCGGATGAGTGGGTAGGAAAGGGTGCAAAGGTATATTATGCGTCGGTGAATCCTGTTTGGGAAAATCCGTATGTGACAGAGGAGCAGGTAGAGTACTTTAACAGCCAGATGGTAAGCGGCTTAAGCGGAAATGTGCAATGGATAGACAGCCACAGCTACCTCGATTCGATCGGCTACAAGCTGGTGGATGGACTTCATTATAATGCGGAAACCTATCAGAATCTCTACGCATATTTTATGAGCTGTCTGTAAGAAGGATAAAACGGGTATTTTAACTTGTATTGCCGAAGTGAATCTGTTATAATCGGTGGTGGTAATTGACCGCATACACAAAATGCGGTTGAAATAAAGAAATTATAAGAGGATCAAAGGAGAGGAAATATGAAAGGAAATATTGTTGTTGGACAGTCCGGCGGACCTACGGCCGTAATTAACTCATCGGTAGCTGGCGTATATGCAGCAGCTAAAAAGCTTGGCGTAAAGAAAGTATATGGTATGGTACATGGTATCCAAGGATTTTTGCAGGATAATTTGTGCGACCTCGATGAATATCTCTCAGATGAAACCGGTATTGAGTTATTGAAGAGAACTCCTTCAGCATTTTTAGGCTCCTGCCGTTTCAAAATGCCTAAAATTGAAGGGCATGAAGAAGTATATGAAAAAGTATTTGAAATAATGGAAAAGCACGACATCGAATGTTTATTCTATGCGGGCGGTAACGATTCTATGGATACCGTGAAGATGCTGTCTGATTATGCAGCCGCTCACAATAAACCGCAGAGATTCATGGGCGTACCTAAGACTATTGACAATGACCTTCCGATTACGGATCACTGTCCGGGATATGGTTCTGCAGCGAAGTATATCGCTACGAGCTTGAAGGAAATCATTCGCGACAATGAGTCTTTCGGTGTTGAGAAGCCTACCGTATGTATCGTAGAGATTATGGGACGCCATGCAGGTTGGTTGACTGCAGCGGCAGCACTCGCAAAGGGAGAAGATTGCAGCGGTGTGGACGCTATCTACCTTCCGGAAGTAGCTTTTGATGTGGACAAGTTCATGGCTAAGGTAAAAGAGTTGGGTGCTACGAAGAGATCTGTAGTAATCGCAGTATCCGAAGGCGTAGCTTTGGCAGACGGACGTTTCGTATGCGAACTCGCAGATGCGGATAAGGCAGTGGATGCGTTCGGACACAAGCAGTTGTCCGGTACGGCTGCATATCTTTGCTCCTTGGTTGCAGATGAGACGGGACTTAAGGCTCGTGCGGTAGAATTCTCTACCTTACAGCGTGCAGCTACTCACCTCGCTTCCCTGACAGACATTAACGAGGCATTCCAGGTTGGACATGACGCTGTTGTTGCCGCAGAGGAAGGCAAGACCGGCATGATGATTACTCTTGACAGAAATGGAGACGATCCTTATCAGTGTGGTACGAGTGCATACGATATTCATGCAATCGCTAACGTTGAGAGACCGGTTCCGGCAGAATGGATCACAGCAGATGGATGCGGACTTAACGAAGGCTATGAGAAATATGCAAGACCGCTCATTATCGGCGAGTTACAGCCTTTATTCGTAAATGGTTTGCCGAGACACTTAGTAAGAAAATAGATATTCTGAAAGTGATTTTTATAAAACGAGACAGATGCGATGTAAATCGCATCTGTCTTTTTTCTTGATATCTTATTTTGAATGAGTTTTCCGATAATCGCTGGGAGAGCAGTTCATAATCTTTTTAAAGGTTTCTGCAAAGTAACTGCTTCCGTGAAATCCTATTTCCACGGCAATTTCCGTCATGGATTGACCGCCGCTTAAAAGCAGGGGAAGACTTTTTTGTATGCGATAGTTCAATAAGTAGGTAAAGGGAGTCTGGCGCAGCGTTCGCTTGAACAAATGACAGCATTCGCTTTTGCTTATATGGCAGGAACCGGCGATGTCCTGAAGGGAAATATCTTCGCTATAATGAGACTGGATGAAGCCGATTGCCGTTTTCAGGCGGTTGATGTCGATTGCCGTGCCGGTCTCTTTTTGATTTAAAAAGGGCTGAAGCTCTTGAAAAAGGAGAAACCATAGAGAGCAGAGTTTTTCCGCAACGAGAAGCTCATAACCGCTCTTTGTCTGGTCCTGCAATTCGGCGGTCTCCAAAAGCAGGGAAATCATTTGTTTTCCAAAGGGGGAATCCCCGCTTAAATATTTGGAAAAGAGTTCCGGCTCCGTACAGATGGGATTAACGTACCGGTTGAAGATAAGGCTGTCCTCATAGCCGAAGATGATAACAGGATTGAGTACAAAGGCGATATAGCTGCAGTCTGCCTCCGTGCCGACTGTTCTGGCGGTATGCAAGACATTGGAGTTAGTGAAAATCCCGTTTCCGGCACTGATTTTATATAAGTTGTCGTTTGCCTGGTATTCCATGCAGCCTTCCGTTACATAGGTGAATTCCACTTCAGGATGCCAATGGATGGGAAAAGAATCTTGCTCATAATTGGAAAGCCTCTCATAGCCCACACGAAAAGGAAAGGAATATTTGTCGGTAGTATTTCTTTCTTTCAGATTATTATCAAGAAAAAGTCTGAATTTCTCCATGGAATCCTCCTATAGACAATATTGTTATAGAAAACTACATTTTTAATATAGAATAAATATATTTTTATACATTATACTTGGTATATAAGGAAAAAGCAACGTGTATTAGGGCGACGGATGAGATTTGGGAAACATAAATTTATTTGTCGTAAATGGGAAGGAGTTTTAGCTTATGGAACAGTACAAATTTATCGATGAAGAAGGCAGCTTTCGGATAGAGAATCCGGAGCTTACGAGTTATCTTTATTTTCCGGTGGCAGGAGAATCAGGGGTCATGAGCAGCATTACGCCTCTGCTTGGCGGGGACTCCAAGACCGGGCAGAATACATTCTTGTTAGAACCGGTCAGCAATGAAAATTTACATAATAATAAGTCATCCCGTAATTTCTGGCTAAAAATGCAAAGCGGAGAGCTTTGGTCCGCTATGGGGGTTTCTTCCAGGCAGCAGACAGAGAAGTTCACCAAGGCGAAAGAGGAAACGGTCCTCGAAGCGGGTATTATGTGGCATAAGGTGAAGCGGAAATCTTCCGTCTATGGTCTGACCTCAGAGGTGACGACCTTTGTTCCTCATACGGAGGATAAGGTTGAGCTGACTATGGTAACTATTGAAAATACGGGGAAAAATTATATAACGGCCACACCCGTAGCGGCAATTCCTATATATGCGCGCAGTGCGGACAATATAAGGGATCATAGGAACGTTACGAGCATGCTCCACCGAATCATAACGGCAGAAAATGGCGTTGTGGTGAATCCTACACTGACTTTTGATGAACGAGGCCATAGAAAGAACTCGGTAGTATACGGCGTGTTTGGAAGGGGAAACGGCAGGCTTCCCATCGGTTTTATTCCGGTAGCTGAGGATTTCGTCGGCGAAGGCGGAGATTTCGAGAATCCCGGTGTGTTGTATGGGGAGAAGATAGATATGGTACCTGCGGGTATACAGGTGGATGGCTTCGAAGCTATGGGCGGAATTGTGTTCGAAGAATTCACGATAAATCCGGGTGAGAAGATTTCCTACGTGGTGGCTCTCGGTTATGGAGAAGATGTAGATGCCCTTTCGAATGCGGCAGACTCCTACCTGACAGAAGAGGTCTTTTTGAAGAGGCTGAAAGAGACAAAGGAATATTGGAACGGGAAGGTAAACATCTCTTATGAATCAGGAGACGATAGGTTCGACAAATGGATGTATTGGGTGAATTTCCAGCCGATACTGCGACGCATTTATGGCTGTTCCTTCCTGCCCCACCATGACTATGGAAAAGGTGGAAGAGGCTGGAGGGATTTATGGCAGGATTGTCTGGCACTCCTTATGATGAACCCTTCCGGTGTCAGGGAAATGCTTCTGTCTAATTTCGGAGGCGTGCGCATGGACGGAACCAACGCTACGATTATCGGAAAGGAGCAGGGCGAGTTCATTGCGGATAGAAACGGAATTGCCAGAGTATGGATGGACCATGGCATGTGGCCCTTCATGACTTCTCACTTGTATATCAAGCAAAGCGGTGATTTGGATTTCATGCTGGAGGAAGCAGAATATTTCAAAGATGCCCAAGGCTTCCGGGGGGAAGGCAGTGATGAGAACTGGGTGCCGGAGCAAGGCTGCATTCAGAAGACGGCAGAGGGCGATGCTTACAGAGGAACGATTCTTGAACATGTACTGTTGCAGCACCTTACCGCATTTTATGATGTGGGGGAACACAACCATATGCGGCTTAGGGGGGCTGACTGGAACGATGCGCTGGACATGGCGCCGGAGCGAGGAGAGAGTGTGGCGTTTACGGCAGCTTATGCGGGAAATATGGAGGAGATCGCTGACCTTTTACTTCGTATGAGAAAGAAGGGAAAGGTGCAGACCGTCACTCTTTTGAAGGAAATGGAGCTGCTTCTTTGTGAAAAGGAAGGTCTTTATGAGAGTATAGAGGAGAAGAAGGAGCTGTTAAAGCGCTATTGTAACACCTGCGGGCATACGGTAAGCGGTGAGAGATTTGAAATAGATACGGAAAGGCTGGCGGAGAATATAAGGAAAAAAGCCGCTTGGCTGAAGGAGCATATCAGAAAGACGGAATGGATCAAAAATGGTGCGGGGCTTTCCTGGTACAACAGCTATTACGATAACAGCGGAAAAAGGGTAGAGGGCGATTTTGAAAAGGGAGTACGCATGATGCTGACCGGGCAGGTATTTGCCATTATGTCGGGGACTGCGCAGGAGAAGCAGATAGAGGAGATCGTAAAGTCTGCGGATGAATATCTCTACGCACCGGAGGTAGGCGGCTATCGTCTGAATACGAATTTTGAAGAAATCAAAGCCGATATGGGAAGAATGTTCGGGTTTGCCTATGGGCAGAAGGAGAACGGCGCGGTATTCAGCCATATGACGACGATGTATGCCAACGCTCTATACAAGCGCGGGTTTGTAAAGGAAGGTTATAAGGCGGTGAAGAGCCTTTACAGCCATGCCAGTGATGTGACGAAGAGTAAGATATACCCGGGGATTCCTGAATATATAGACCCGAAAGGAAGGGGCGTTTACCATTACCTTACGGGGGCAGCGAGCTGGCTGCTGATGACGGTGCTCACTGAGATGTATGGAGTAAAAGGGGAGTATGGCAGTTTGAAGCTGGAGCCGAAGCTTATGGCGGAGCAGTTCGATAAGAATCATGAGGCTGCGGTTCACTTGGAGTTTGCGGGACGGAAGCTTCATGTGAAGTATTTGAATCCGCTTATGAAGTCGTATGGGGAGTATGAAGTGAAGGAAGTTATTATGAATGGGCAGCTTGTGGCGGGAAAAGATGCTTTGATCGGGAAGGAGTATTTCGTTTCTTGTAAGGTGCATAGAGAGAATGATATTGTGGTGATTTTGAGGTAAAAGGGAATTTGGGGAATTTTGTGAAATTTTGGGGTGTGGGGGGCGGCCGGCTTTCTTCGGCAGCTTTGGCTTCGCTTCCTGCGCGCGTGGCTTGCATTTTCTAAAGGAAACGGTTAGGTGATGGCGGCGGCCGGGGCGGCAGCAAAGCACATCCTTGTGCTGTGCTGCCTAAACGCCGCATCCGTGCGGCGTTTACCCTGGGTTTTTGTGGGTTTCCTTAAGAAAATGCAAGCCACGCGCTAAACGGAAGCGAATCCAAAGCTGCCGAAGAAAGCCTTGGTTACGGTAAAATAAAATTGCACGAAAATTTTGGCTGCGGTAGATGAGGTGGTGGCTGAACGAGGAGGGTATATGATGGGATGGAGTATGGGGTGAAAAGGGAAATAAAATGGTGGGTAATAAAGAGATACATGATAGGCAAATGTATGGTGGGGAAATAGTTGGTAAAGAAATAAATGATAGGAAAATGTGTAGTGACGAAATATAGGGTAAAGAAGTAAATAATAGGGAAATGTGTGATATACAAGGTAGGGAGTAAATAGTAGTTAATAAGGAAAGGTATATTTGATTTAAGGAAGGAGCGGAAAAGATGTTTGATAAGATGGGTAGGTATGTAATAGAGGATTTTGGGAAGAAGACGGTTTTTTCCAGTTTTTTGCCGGGGATTAGCGGAAGGTTGGGGATTCCGGTTTGGACTTTTTATGTGAATAGGGGGCAGGGGATCAGCAGCTTTGGGAGTGGGGATAAAGATCATTCCATTATGGAGTTTTATCCGGCATATCAAGCCTATCAGATGACGAAGAGGCAAGGATTCCGGACGTTTGTAAAAATGGATGGCAGATATATGGAGCCGTTTTCGGATGAGGGGAAGAAGACGGCGATGTATATCGGGATGAATGAATTCGAGATAGAAGAAGTGGATAGTACAGAGGGACTTCAGACAAATGTTCTTTATTATACGCTGCCTGAGGAAAATATCGGTGGGCTTGTGAGAGAGGTTACGTTTAAGAATGTGAGCGGTAAAAGGATGCGGCTTCAGGCCCTGGACGGCATGCCGGCGCTTATACCTTATGGGGTTTCTCTTACTCATATGAAGGAGATAGGACAGACGGCTAAGGCCTGGATGCAGGTGGAGGATACAGAGAGCAGGCTGCCATATTTCAGGGTCCGCGCCAGTATTGCGGATAGTATTGCCGTGCAGGAGATTAAAGAAGGGAATTACAGCTTTGCGGTAACGGAGAATGGAGAGAGGCTTCCGGTTATTGTGGACCCGGAGGTGGTGTTTTCTTATGACACTTCATTGACCAATGCAGTCGGTCTGAAAGAAATGAATCTGACAGAACTGTTGGAATGTGGACAAATTACGGAAAATAATGTACCATGTAGTTTTTTTGCGATAGAGAAGGAACTGGATGCAGGGGAAAGTGTTACCATATATGAGATAATTGGTATGGTAGAAAGCAAGGAGATATTGAGGGAGTTTTCTGACAAGTGTGTCGGAAGAGAGTATTTTGAAGTCAAGAGAGCGGAGGCCATTCGATTGACGGAGGAATTGTGTGAAGTGATCTGTACGGAAACGGGAAATCCGGTATTCGATGCGTATTGCAAGCAGACTTATCTGGATAATCTCCTTCGGGGGGGTTATCCGGTAAAGCTGGGAAGAGAGAAGATATTCTATCTTTACTCAAGAAAGCACGGAGACATCGAGAGGGATTATAATTTTTTCCAGATGTCGCCTGAATTTTATTCGCAAGGAAACGCCAATTTCAGAGATGTAAATCAGAATAGAAGATGCGACGTGCTGTTTACGCCCTATGTGGGGGACATGAATATTAAGATGTTCTATAATCTCATCCAGACGGACGGATACAATCCTCTTTTGGTGCAGAGAGCGGTATATACGATAAAAGAAGAAAAAGTGGATAAACTCTCTGTTTTCATTAACGATGACTTGTTGAGTCAAACAAAGGAGGAGTTGTCCAAGCCTTTTACGCCGGGAAGTCTGGCAAGATTTGTCAAGAAATATAAGATTCTTAAGATGGTGGAAGGGAAAAGCGAAAGTACTGCTTTGGAAAAGTTTACCGGCGCAGTAATGGATGAGGCTGACAGTGTCGTTAACGCATCCTTCGGAGAGGGCTATTGGACGGACCACTGGACCTATAACTTAGATTTGGTGGAAACCTATCTGTCGGTATATCCGGATAAGGAGGAGGCGCTGCTGTTCGACGATGCTTCCTTTACCTATTATGAATCTCAGGCAGCGGTGAATCCGAGACGGCTTCGCTATGAGGAAACGGAAAAAGGAATCAGACAGTATCATACATTGAATCACGAGGTAAAGAAAGAAGTGGACCGACAGATAGTCTGCACCGGATATGGGAAGGGGGATACCTATTATACGACGTTAATGGAGAAGCTGCTGCTTTTGTGTGCGGTAAAAGTTGCGACGCTGGACCCATATGGAATGGGAATCGAGATGGAGGGCGGCAAGCCGGGATGGTACGATGCGCTTAATGGAATGCCGGGGCTTCTGGGTTCTTCTATGTGCGAGACTTACGAGCTTTACAGAATGCTGGACTTTGTTATCGTAGAGCTGGAAAAATACAAAAGAACAGTGGTATGTGCGGAAGAAATCGTTGACCTGATGACAGGTTTGAAGAATGTTCTGGAAATTCAATCGGGCAAGTCTGTGCCGGGGGGAAATGCCGTACTGATAAGTGAAACAGGCAGGTTTATACAAGAAGGCGGTGTACCGGCAGCAGGAGATGTCGCATGGAGAGGAATGGAAACGTGGAAAGCCCTCAATGATGTAAAGGAAGAATACCGCGAAAGGACTTTGTTCGGGGTGAGCGGGAACACCGTGGAAATTCCGGCAGAGAAAGCATTATACATTTTAAAACGGTTCCGCGCTCTTGTTCTGGCAGGTATCGAGAGGGCAGTCGCGTATGGGGATGGGATAAGTCCGGCATATTTTACATATGAAGTGACGGATTATGAGAAGACCGCAAGCGGTATTGATGTTAAGGAAGTACGTTTGGGACAAATGCCATATTTCCTGGAAGGGCCCGTCCGTTTCCTGAAGCTGAATGCATCTAAGGAAGAAAAAGAAAAGCTGTACCGGAAAGTGAAAAACAGCGGAATGTACGATGAAAAGCTCCGGATGTACAAGGTAAACGAGTCGCTGAGCGAAGTGAGTTTCGAGGTAGGCCGTTCCAAAGCATTTACCCCCGGTTGGCTGGAAAATGAATCTATTTGGCTTCACATGGAATATAAGTATTTGCTGGAGCTTTTGAAATCAGAAATGTATGGGGAATTCATAGAGGATTTCAAAAATGCAGCAGTGCCCTTTTTAGATTCGGATGTGTATGGAAGAAGTCCGCTTGAAAACTCCTCCTTTATCGCCAGCAGTGCGAATCACAATGAGAAGCTGCACGGAAAGGGTTTTGTGGCAAGGCTTAGCGGTTCTACGGCTGAATTCATCCATATGTGGCAGATCATGATGTTCGGTCCTCATCCTTTTTCTATGGAAACGGGTGAATTGAAGCTGCAGATAATGCCACTGTTTCCCGCATATCTGATCGGAGAGGAGAAGAAAATACAAGCGGTATTTTTAGGAGAAATTCCGGTGGTATTCCATTTGGCGGAGAAGAAGGCTTATATTCCCGGAGGATATGAGATTAAAGTAAGAATTCTGCATCAAGACGGCAGTATGGAGGAATACGAAAACGGTGTTGTATCGGGCTCAGCTGCTCTTTCGGTAAGAAATGGGGAAGTAAAGCAAATACATGTATTCATGAATTAAAATAGATAATAGACAAATTGGAGTTAGGCTGTCCGGCCTAACTCTATTTTTTTGAAATGACACATGGCAAGAATTTCTCTCGTATTTGTTTCGGCTATTTATATTAAAAAACGAAAACCGGGATGAAAATAATAGATTTTATCAATATACAAAAACAATATTGACAGAAAATGGAAGGGATGATATAGTTTTTTGGAGTTAGTCAAAACTAACTAAATGATTGGTCAGAGCAAAGCTAAAAAAGGAGGCTTAAAATGTCTGAAAAAACAAAACTCAAATCAAAGGATTTAATCGTTGCCGGGGCCTTTGCGGCATTGTATGTGGTTGTTCTCTTTATAACAGTAGGGTTAACGGGTTTTATTCCGGTGCTTTATTTGATGGCACCGCTGATCCTCGGTGTGGTTCTGGGTTCTATCTATATGTTGTACGTAACGAAAGTCCCAAAGCGAGGCGCTATTTTCATATTGGCTGTTGCGGTAGGGTTGGTTACATCAATGGGTGGCGTATGGCTGGCCGGTGTTTGGTCTCTTTTATGCGGTCTTATCGCCGAGCTTATAGCTTATGCGGGAAAATACCGTTCTCGAAAGCTTTATGTTATCAGTTATATGGTGTTTGCCTGCACGGGAATGGGGCCGTTCTGGCTTCTTGTATTTGCGAAAGAGGCATTTTTGCAAGCATGCTTGAATTATTATAATCAGGATTATGTGAACAAGCTGGATGCGTTGACGCCGAGCTGGTTTATTTTTGTCTTGCTGGGGCTTGCTTTGGCCGGCGGACTGATAGGCGGATTACTCGGAAATAAATTGCTTAAAAAGCACTTTGAGAAGGCCGGGGTGGTTTGATGGAAACAGCTATTGTTTTCCAGAAACATAGCGTGCATCTGGACCCTCGAACGAAGTTTTTGCTTTTATTCACAGTGGGAGGAGTCGTGTTTGCAAATATCAGCAGGGAAACGGAGATTGTCATTTTTTCTATTTTAAGTATTTTAATTATTCTTGAGCATCAGTACCGTACGTTTCAGCGTTATTTCAGCGTATTTGCAATTATGATACTGGTGGATATCTTTGTGGCTCCCCATCTGTCCGGAGCTTTAGGTGCGGCTGTTTTAACCTTGGTACGCATTCCGCGACTGTTGATTCCTATCTGCCTTTCCAGTACTCTTTTGATAAGAACAACTACCGTGAGCGAATTTATTGCGGCTTTTCAGAAGATTCATGTTTCTGAGAAGCTGATCATTCCTTTTTCGGTCATGTTTCGGTTTATCCCTACGGTGAAGGAGGAGTGGTGTTCTATCAGCAATGCCATGCGTTTTCGAGGTATTGGCATGTCTGCGCTCAACATGTTCACACGGCCAATGGAAACATTGGAATATGTCATGGTACCTTTATTGATGTCCACAGCGACTATTTCCGGTGAATTAGCTGCTGCTTCCCTTTCCAGGGGACTGGACTCCGATATTAGGAGGAGCTGTATTACGCAGGTAAAGCTGGGATTGGCCGACTATATTGTTATTCTTGGTGCGGTCGTTCTTATTGCAGGGACGGTAGTGAGGTAGGCGATGATAAAAATTGATAAAGTAAGCTTTTTTTACGGAGAGGACACAAAAAACGACAATGGAATCCGCGATATACGTTTGACGATCCGTACCGGTGAATTCGTAGTATTATGCGGAAAAAGTGGATGCGGAAAGACGACGCTCACCCGGATCATCAACGGATTGATTCCTCATTTCTATGAAGGTCAGCTGACAGGAACCGTACATATTGACGATTATGATGTCACAAAGGAGCCGTTGGCTAAAACAGCGCGGAAAGTGGGCTCGGTTTTTCAAAATCCGCGAAGTCAGTTTTTTAATGTAGACACGACAGGGGAACTTGCTTTTGGCTGCGAAAATATTGGGATGGCCGTAGATGAAATATGGAAACGGGTTGAGAATGCCACTGCCAAATTTGAACTGGCTCATCTCATGGAACGAAGCATATTCGAACTATCTGGAGGAGAAAAACAGCGTATCGCCTGTGCGTCAGTTTATGCTGTGCATCCTGATATATTTGTTCTGGATGAGCCGTCCTCCAACTTGGATGCGCCCTCAGTGGAAAAGCTGCGCCAGGTATTGCAGAAATTGAAGGAAGAGGGAAAGACCATTGTGATATCGGAACATCGGTTACATTATCTGGCTGGACTGGCCGATCGTTTTATCTATATGGAAAACGGCCGCATTACATATACCTTCCGGGGGGAGGATATGTGGTCGATGAGAGAAAGGGAGCTTGCGGAGAAGGGGCTCCGTTGCCTTAATATTAGAAATCTCAAAAAGCATGAAGATGGGGTGGAACGATTGACCGAAGAAAAGTTATCAATTCATTCATTGGTGTGCAAATACAGCGGCAAGCCTGTGCTGGAGGTTCCGGAGCTTTGCCTTCATAAAGGTGAGATTCTGGCTATTATTGGCCCGAACGGTGCGGGCAAGTCTACGTTTGCCGGTTGCCTGTGTGGGATAATAAAGCATAAAGGAAGATTTGATATTAGCGGTAAGCCTATCGGAGCAATGGAAAGGCTGAAAAACAGCTATATGGTCATGCAGGATGTAAACCACCAGTTGTTCACGGAAAGTGTACTGGATGAGGTAACCCTGGGGATTAAAGATAAGAATGCGGAAGAAGCCAGGGCTGTTTTAGCTGAATTAGAATTGGAGAATCGGGAAGACAGCCATCCGTTGACGTTAAGCGGAGGACAAAAGCAGCGTGTTGCCATCGCCGGCGCCATGTGTGCCGGCAAGCAATTTCTCATTTATGATGAACCTACCAGCGGTCTTGATTTCGTAAGTATGCGCTCGACCTGCAGACTCATTCGTAAAGCAGCAAAGTCTGCATTTCTTTCAGCCATAATTACACATGATATAGAGTTTATTTTAGAATGCTGCACGGCAGTGCTGTATATATCCGGAGGAACGGTCTGCGATTATTATCCTTTGGATGAAACAGGAGTAAGCAAAGTAAGAAATTTTTTTATATTATAGGAAAGACCTTGCTGTTTTAAAATGCGGGAGTGTGTGAAGCACATTTTTGTTCTGTAATAGGAAAATGCTCCTATTACAGAAACCATGGATGCGCAGCTATGCGCGCAGAACAAAAGCTGTGCTGTCGAAGCTCTTTGCTGCGGGAGTGTGTGAAGCACACTTTTGTTCTGTAATAGGAAAATGCTCCTATTACAGAAACCATGGATGCGCAGCTATGCGCGCAGAACAAAAGCTGTGCTGTCGAAGCTCTTTGCTGTGAAAGTGTGTGAAGCACACTTTTGTTCTGGAAAGATACTCATAAAAAATAGGAGATATAGGGCTGAAAGAAATGCACTTTCACCCTCCTTTATTTGTACGCCCGCTAAAGCGGGCAGATGGGAGCAATTATGAAACAGAAAAATGATTCGAAGACCGGCATGGCACGTCTTCTTGAACTGGCAGCCACGAAGAAACCTTTCATGATCGGTTCTGTTGTTCTATCATCTCTGGCCTCGATTGCGAGCTTTATTCCTTACATCGCTATTTATTTGATGGTAAGGGAAATCCTAAGCGTTTGGCCGGAGATAGATTCGCTGGATGCTGCGGCATCCCTCCGTTACGGAGGGATGGCTTTCGGAGGTGTAGTACTTAATATACTGTTCTACTTCGGGGCCCTATCCTGTTCCCATTTGGCTGCGTTTGGAACCTTGTATGAACTTAAGGTAAACTTTGCCACTCATCTTGCGAAGGTACCTTTAGGATTTCATGTCCTTGTGGGAAGCGGCAAATTAAGAAAAATCATGGATGAGAATATTGAAAAGATAGAGGAATTCATCGCGCACCAGCTTCCTGATATCGTGGCGGCATTTGTAGCGCCGGTAGTAATGGTGGTAATATTGCTGGCAGTAGACTGGCGTTTCGGATTGACGGCCATGGCAGGAGTGATTCTCTCATTTGTGCTGCAGGCATCGATGTATGGCAATGAGGGCGCTAAGAAGATGATGAGTCAGTACCAGAAATCTCTGGAAAATATGAATAATGCCTCTGTAGAGTATATAAGAGGCATCGCTGTGGTAAAGGCCTTTAAACAGACGGTATATTCCTTCCGCCGTCTGCACGATACCATTAAGGAATATACCAGTATGGTAATACCTTACACCTTAAGCTGGGAAAATTCCTTCTCCGGTTTTACGACGCTTATTAATAATATTTATCTTTTTATTCTTCCGGTAGGTATACTTGTTGGGATGAATACATCAGATTATACCGGATTTGCGGCAACGATGATTTTCTATTTGATTTTTGTACCGGCCATAGCGGGTATTCTGATGAAAGTAATGTATGTTAACTCCAACAGTATACGTATTTTGAATGGAGTGGAGGCGATGGACGCTCTACTGGCAGAGCCCGTGATGACTCAGCCGCCAATAGCGAGAGGTGTTGACACTTATGATGTGGAGTTTCAAAATGTATCTTTTTCCTATGATAAGTCGAAGGAAACAAAAGCGCTTAACGGAGTGTCATTTATTGCAAGGCAAGGGGAGGTTACCGCTATCGTCGGAGCGTCCGGCGGCGGCAAGAGCACGGTTGCGCATCTCATTCCCCGCTTTTTTGATGTGACAGATGGAGCTATCCGTCTTGGCGGAGTAGATGTGAGGGACATGAATACCTCTTATTTGATGGAGCAGGTAAGTTTTGTATTCCAGGATGTATTTCTGTTTAAGCAGAGCATCAGGGATAATATACGCCTGGGTAATCCCAAGGCCGGCGATGAGCAGATCGTCGAGGCTGCCAAGGCGGCCCAATGTCATGAATTTATTTTAAAGCTGCCCAAAGGTTATGATACCGTGATTGGAACAAAGGGTGTGCACTTAAGCGGAGGAGAAAAGCAGAGGGTAGCAATAGCCCGTGCAATTGTGAAAGATGCGCCGGTGATCGTGCTGGATGAAGCAACTGCATTTGCCGATCCCGAGAATGAACACCTGATTCAGAAGGCTTTTGAAAAACTGATGAATAATAAGACGGTGGTAATTATTGCACACCGTTTATCCACCATCCGCAGTGCCAATAAAATCGTAGTAATGGATTCCGGAAAAGTGCTGGAGGAGGGAACTCATGAGGAACTGCTGGCTCTAAGAGGAAAGTATTCCCTGATGTGGCAGACCTATAATGAAACAGCCAGCTGGACGATGAAAGGGAAAGGGGGAACCGTAAATGCCTGATAAGAAAAAGCTCCCGCGCCTGCAGGACGCACTGATGCTGACAGACAAAGGTTATAAGGACTTAAAAAAGGCAATCGCTGCCTGTACATTTACTAATTTTTCTATGATGCTTCCCACGATCGTGATGCTGGAAGTTATTATGGAACTGATCAAGCCATTTACGGGAGATGAGATTTCCTGGAACAGGCTGTGGATTCTTTTTGCGTTCGGGATCGCAGCGGCCTTGATCGTATTCCTTTGCAATAAAAATGATTACAAAAAAACATATATCGTATCTTATATGGAGAGTGAGAATGTCCGTACTTCCATGGCGGAGCATATCCGCAAGCTTCCGATGAGCGTATTCAATTCGAAGGATATTTCGGAGCTGACAACAAACCTTATGGGTGACGTGGCAACTACAGAGCACGTGTTGAGCCACATTTATCCTCAGTTGTTTTCAAATGCTATAACGATTACCGTCATCTGCATTATGATTGGATTTTTTGATTGGCGTATGGGTATAGCTATCTTTATTTCGGTGCCGATAGCGTTTTTAATTATCGTTGGCAGCAGGGGAGTGCAGCAAAAGTTAGGGAAAAGGCATGCGGATGCAAAGCTTGCCGCTTCGGAGCAGGTGCAGGAGTACATTGAAGGACTGAAGGTGATCAAGGCCTGCAATATGGACGGTGAACGGTTTGAAGCTTTAGAAAAAGCCTTGCGTGCCATGCGCAATCTGGCGATAAAGTTTGAACTCGGTACCGGAATCTTTATTACCGGAGCGCAGGTGGTGCTGCAGGCAGGTGTGGGGCTTACTGTATTTGCCGGCATTACTTTGCTGACCGGCAGACAGATTGAATTGATTCCTTTACTGATGTGTCTTTTGATCGTTACCCGTATATACGGACCGATCCAAACGGAGCTTACCTTATTGCCCGAACTTCTGTATCATCAGATCGCCATAAAGCGAATGCGCGCACTGATGAATATTTCGCCTATGGAGGGCGCAGAGACGCTGATCAAGGAGTTTGATATAGACTTTAAAAACGTGAACTTCAGTTATAATGCGGGCGGAGGGGAGACGATAAAAGATGTGAGCGTATCGATCCCGTCAGGAGGAATCACTGCTCTGGTAGGACCTTCCGGCAGCGGAAAAAGTACCTTATCCCGGCTGATCGCAAGGTTCTGGGACGTGGACAGCGGCAGTATTACGATCGGCGGAGTCAATGTGAAGACCTTGGATCCCGAGCACTTGATGGCCTATATGTCTATTGTTTTCCAGGATGTAGTATTGTTCAACGATACGATTTACAACAATATCCGTATCGGAAATAGGAATGCGACCAGAGAACAGGTGATTGCGGCGGCTAAAGCAGCACGTTGTGATGAATTTGCAGATAAGCTGCCGGATGGATATGATACGTTGCTCGGTGAAAATGGAAGTACGTTATCCGGAGGAGAGCGCCAGCGTCTATCCATTGCAAGAGCATTGCTGAAAGACGCTCCTATCGTCTTGCTGGACGAAGCGACGGCTTCCCTCGACCCGGAAAGCGAATCTTTCATTCAACAGGCGATCAGCAAATTAATCGAGAACAAGACAGTAATTGTAATAGCGCATCGTCTGCGTACCATTGTGGATGCGGATAAGATTATCGTCATGAACGAGGGTGAAGTAGTTGAGCAAGGTACCCATCAGGAATTGCTGGACAAGGAAGGATTATATAACAAGCTGTATTTGATTCAGCAGGAAAGTCTTGGGTGGAGTATCTGACCGGACAGTTTAAAAAGAGTGATAGACAATATCACTCTTTTATTATAGAATTATAGAAAACGCTTTCCGAATGAGAAGGAATAGTTACAAAGGAAAGCGTAGGACAAGATTTACAGCGCTCTCACAAGTAATGTGTGAATGCTTAAAAACGATATGTTTCGCAATTAACTATTTTTATTATAAGCAGAGGTAGATTATGGTATCGATCAAAGACGTTGCCAAGCATGCAGGTGTGGCTATATCCACAGTTTCCAAGGTACTCAATCACTATCCGAACGTCAGTGAGGAGACGAAGCGGAAGGTAAATCAAGCGGTAGAGGAACTTAATTTCGTTCCCAATTCTGTCGCAGCGGCTCTTTCCTCCAAGCAATCCGGCAGGGTGGCGTTACTGCTTAACCTGAATACGAAGACTCAGGCAATCGACGAGATTGTCATGCAATATATTTCCGGTGCCATCAATAAAGCGATGGAAATGGGACTGGACGTTATCACCTTCTTTTTTTCCATGTTTGAAAATAAGAGCGTGGAGGAGATAACGAGATATTTAAACGCACAGAGCATCCATGGAATCATCATTTACGGAATGTCCAAGGAGGACAAGGTGCTTCAGAAGCTGATTGCGGCACAGGAATTCAAGGTGGTGCTGGTGGACGCGCCCCTTTACAATCAGAATACCTCCACCGTATGGGTGAATCAGGAGCAGGCTCAGTATGACGTGGCCAAAAAGACAATCGTGGAAAATAAGTCCAAGAAAATCCTTTATATTGCCGGAAAGAAAAATGGTTATGTGACGGAGCAGCGTTTAAAGGGAATCAAACGCCTTGCTCAGGATATGGATTTAAATCTTCTGATCAAGCATGGAGAATTCTCAGAATTACAAGCGAGAAACATCACCTTCCGGTTTGCCAAGAACAGGGATGTGATAGTATGTGCTTCAGACTTGATGGCGATTGGCGCGATGCGGGCGCTTATGGAAATGGATATTTTCCGTCCGGTATGCGGCTTTGACGGCATCACGCTCATGGGTTATGCCGGAAAACAGATGAACACGATCAGTCAGAACTTTGCGGGAGTGTCTGCAGCCGCAGTGGAGGAACTGCATTATCTGATGAACGGAGGAGAGGGACGGGAAAAAATACTCGGTTATACCATCGAAAGAATGAAGTATATGGATATTATCTGTTAAGATTACACAAAAATATAAGAAAAAAATGTAAAAAATGACAGTTGCAGAAAACGTTTTCCTATGTTAACTTACTTAGTAAGAGAAGAAAAGATAGAGAAAATGTTTAGCTGATACAGGAGGAGAGAATATGTTGCAGCAAACCAATATGAAAAGAGATGTGTTATTGTCCAACCTGGAGCATCAGCTCGAAGAGCTGGCAAACGAGATTTTCCAGAAGAACGTGGAGGCACTGACTGACCACGAGGTATATTTCTGCCTGCTAGAGCTTGTCAAGAGACTGATGGCGGTATCGGGACAGATTTCAGGAGAAAAGAAAATTTATTATATTTCTGCGGAATTTTTAATCGGAAAGCTATTATCCAACAACCTGATTAATCTAGGTGTTTATGATGAACTTGCTTCTATTTTGAAGTCGAAGGGAAAGGATATCGCGAAGATGGAGGAAATCGAGCCGGAACCGTCCCTCGGCAACGGCGGACTGGGCAGGCTTGCGGCGTGCTTCCTCGATTCCATCGCCACCCTCGGGCTGCCCGGAGAGGGCATCGGCCTCAATTATCACTACGGTCTGTTCAAGCAGGTTTTCAAGAACAAATTGCAGACTGCTGAGAAGAATGACTGGATAGAGGAGCGTTCCTGGCTGACGAAGACGGATGTTACCTTCGACGTGTATTTTGGCAAGAGAAAGGTGACTTCGAGATTGTATGATATCGACGTAGTCGGTTATGGCAACGACGTGAACAAGCTCCGTCTGTTCGATATCGAGTCTCTGGATGAGAGCATCGTAAAGGAAGGCATCGATTTTGACAAGGAATCAATCGAGAAGAACCTGACTCTGTTCTTATATCCCGATGATTCCGATGAAGCAGGTAACCTGCTTCGTATCTATCAGCAGTATTTCATGGTAAGCAATGCGGCTCAGCTCATCCTGCGTGAGATGAAGGAGAAGAAATATGACCTTCGTAAGCTGTATGACCATGCGGTAATCCAGATCAACGATACACATCCGACGATGGTGATCCCGGAACTGATTCGTATTCTGGTAAACGAGAAGGCATTTACCATGGACGAAGCAATCGAGGTGGTAAGCAAGACATGTGCTTATACGAATCATACGATTCTCGCGGAAGCGCTGGAAAAATGGCCGTTGAAATATTTGGAGAAAGTAGTTCCCCAGTTGGTTCCTATCATCAAAGAGCTGGATAAGCGGGTAAAAGCGAAATACAAAGATCCTGAGGTTCAGATCATTGATAAGGATGGAAGGGTGCATATGGCACATATCGACATCCACTACGGCTTTTCCGTAAACGGCGTTGCCGCTATCCATACGGAGATTTTAAAGGATACGGAGCTCAATGATTTTTATAAGATTTATCCTGAAAAATTCAATAATAAGACAAACGGAATCACCTTCAGAAGATGGCTTTTATCCTGTAACAGAGAACTGGCCGGATATCTTTCCCAAGTGATAGGCGACGGCTACAAGAAGAATGCGAACGAGCTTGAGAAGCTCCTTGATTATAATGGTGATCAAGAGGTGTTAGATAGACTTGCTGAAATCAAGATGAACAGGAAAAAGGATCTTGCGGCATATGTAAAGGAGGCGGAGGGAGTAGAACTCAATCCGGATTCTATTTTCGATATCCAGATAAAGAGACTTCACGAGTATAAGCGCCAGCAGATGAACGCACTTTATATTATCCATAAATATCTGGAAATCAAAGGAGGCAAGAAGCCATCTACACCGCTCACCTTCATTTTCGGCGCGAAAGCTGCACCTGCATATATCATCGCACAGGATATTATCCATTTGCTTTTAGTGCTTCAGGATATTATCAATAACGATCCCGAGGTAAGTCCCTACATGACGCTGCTTATGGTGGAAAACTATAATGTAAGCTATGCGGAAAAACTGATTCCTGCATGTGACGTATCCGAGCAGATATCCCTCGCTTCCAAAGAAGCCTCAGGTACCGGAAATATGAAATTTATGTTAAACGGCGCAGTTACCATCGGTACCTCGGACGGTGCAAATGTGGAGATCAATGAACTGGTAGGAGATGAAAATATATATGTATTCGGCGAGAAGTCGGAAGCGGTAATCGAGCACTATGCGAAGGCAGATTATGTATCCAAGGATTATTATAAAAAGAGTCCGGTCATCAAAGAGGCCGTGGACTTTATCGTGGGCAAGCAGGCTCTTGCAAAAGGTAAAAAGGAGAACCTGCAGAGACTTTATAACGAGATTCTGAACAAGGATTGGTTTATGACTCTTCTGGATCTGGAGGAATATATCGAGACGAAGGACAGAATGTTCGGGGACTATGAGAACAGACAGAAGTGGAAGAAGATGATGCTTGTGAATATTGCAAAGTCAGGATTCTTCTCATCTGACAGGACGATCGGCGAGTATAACAGAGATATTTGGAAGTTAAAATAAGAGATAAAAACGCCATATGATGGAAGAGGGCGTCCCAAAGTTCTATGAGACTGAGGACGCCCTCTTTTTTCTGTTATAGAAAAAGATTCCGATTACAGGTGCCTATTACAGAACCAATAGATGCGCAGCAAAGCGCGCGGAACAAAAGCTGTGCTGCCAAAGCACTTGGATGCGAGAATGTATGAAGCACACTTTTGTGTAATAGGAAAAAGCTCCTATTACAAAATCAATAGATGCGCAGCAAAGCGCGCGGAACAAAAGCTGTGCTGCCAAAGCACTTGGATGTGAGAATATATGAAGCACACTTTTGTGTAATAGGAAAAAACGCCTATTACAAAATCAATAAATGCGCAGCAAAGCGCGCGGAACAAAAGCTGTGCTGCCGAAGCACTTGGATGTGAGAATGTATGAAGCACACTTTTGTTCTGTATGCAGCTATATTAAATGGATAAAATATATAAATATGTGAAAATTGGAAATAGTAATACATAAGATGTTTAAAATAAGTGCCTATTATGTGCTATGGAAAACGACCGGAAATTGATATGCTTCTTTATAAAGAGGTGTGATATGGGTGCTAAAAAGACAGTCAGTGAAAAAGAATTGAATATTCAAATAGGTGAGCGCTTGCGAGAAATCCGGGAAAATCTTGGCTATACCAGAGACGAGTTTGCGGATATATTGTGTGTGGCGGAAGGCCATTATAAACGATATGAGACTGGGGCCACTGAGCTTCCTATGTATAAAGTGAAGGTCCTTCATAACAAACTGAACATTGATCCGACCTATTTGATCATCGGCGAAATGGAGGACAGCTTCGACTTGGATGTTTTTATGGCTAACAGTACGAGGGAGCAGAGAGACCAGCTCTTTAAGAGAATATTTGAATACATGGAAAGGCTTTTAGTTAAGATATAGCATCGCACACATCTCAATAGATTTGTGAGAGGGGACCTACAAATGATGAGGATAGCGGTATGTGATGGCGAAATAATCCTCACATCGGAAATGGAAAGTCTATTGCTCAAAGTTGCGAAAGAGAATAATGTTTCTGTGGACATCGATGTATTTTTCGATGGAAAGAAGCTCAAGGACAGTATTTATTCGGAAGAAAGATTTGACTTAATTTATTTGAATATAGAGGATGAAAACGATATTAACACGGCGAGGGAAATCAGGGGAATGAATAAGCATACATTAATCATCTGTGTTTCCCGCCAGGATAGGTATATAAGGAAGCTGTTCGAAGTAGATACCTTTCGGTTTATGGATAAGCCGATAGATAAGGAGCTGTTCGAACGCTACTTTTTAGACGCCTATTTAAAAATCTATGAACGTGCATCCTGCTTCACCTATTGTTTCAAAAAGGAAGTACATAATATATTGTTAGAGAACATCATATATTTTGAGAGTCAGGGGAGAAAAATATTTATTCATACCGGAGAGGGCAGAAGAGAGTGCTTTTTCGGGAAGATAAACGAGATTGAACAGGAACTTAAGGATTCTCAATTCCAATTTATTCGGACGCATCAATCGTTCCTCGTGAATGCCATGTATATAAAGAGCCTGCTGAAGGCCTGCGTTAAAATAAGGGACGGCAGGAAACTTCCGGTCAGCGAGAATAGGAGAAAGTTCGTGAAAGAGCGGTATTGCGAGCTAATAGAAAGAGAAAGAGGATTTTGAAAATATTTATGCTATTTTTTATGATGGGGCTGTCGCATTAACGATTGAAAAATCGTGAAGCGACAGCTTCCTTTTTGCCTATTTTCTCTTTTTCACTACCTTTTGTGCCTATTTTAACGGTTTCCCATAAATAATGGCGCACTTTAATAG
>JAEZRJ010000065.1 GCA_023412855.1 Bacillota bacterium
CTACATAAATCCCCAAAATGCCGGTTCTTGTACTTTGACTCCTAGCAAAGCTAGGTGGGTGACCGCAACCTTACTTTTGCCTTCCCCTCCAATCCTCTTTCGAGTGGGGGCTTGACAGCGATAAGGCGATGTAGGAATCCCGTTTAAAGTATCTGTAGGTTCAAAATAACAAGAGTTATCGAACATTTCAGGATACTATTATTATATCCAACCTACATATAAAATACAACTGTTAATTTCCTAATTCCCTTTCTTGGCTTATGGAAAAATAAGGAATTTCAAGAAAAATCAACGCTTTATCTATATTCTCAAGGGGCTTGTAGCCGCCTTCAGCCATTCCCTCTCCTGTGCCGTCAAAAGGCCTTCTGTCCGGAGGTAAACCTGTTCATGATACCTGTTCAGTCTTTCCACATCTATGGGCTGCATGCAGGTCGTATCAATGGCCTCTTTATCGATAGGCACGAAGGTGAGCGTATCGAAAAACATGAACTGACCGTCCCCATTCTTTTCGCCCTTCTTAGCCACAATGACATTCTCCGTGCGTATTCCATGGCTGCCTTCGATATAAACGCCCGGCTCGTTGGAAATAACCATTCCTTCCTCGATAATTGCTTCCTCAGCTCCCTTGGCAAAACGCCAGCGAATACTCTGAGGGCCTTCGTGTACATTGAGAATATAGCCAATTCCATGTCCCGTTCCGCATTTATAATCGATTCCGATGTCCCATAACGGCTGTCTCGCCAATATGTCCAGATTTCTTCCCGTACAGCCATAGAGAAATCGTGCCTGCGTAAGCTGTAACATGCCTACGGCAACCTTAGTGAAGTGCCTTTTTATCTCCGGGCTGATCTCCCCTAAAGCGATGGTTCTTGTCACATCCGTTGTTCCGCCCATATACTGCCCTCCGGAATCCACCAGCAGCATCCCTTCCGCCTTTATTTCCTTCGCACTCTCAGGAAGTGCCTCGTAATGCATCATAGCGGCGTTTTCTTTATAAGCGCTGATCGTCGAAAAAGACAAATCCAGAAATCCTTGGATTTCTCTTCGCAGTCCGTCTAAATGCTCCGCGGCCGTAAGCTCCGTAATCTTCTCTTTTCCCACGTTTTTCTTAAGCCAGCAAATAAATTTTATAACGGCAGCACTATCCTTAAGATATACCTCTTCCATCCGTGAAAGCTCGGTCTTGTTTTTTACTGCCTTCAAAGCTTCCGTAGGATTGCTTTCGAAAGCACATTCCGCTTTGTCCGATAAAATCTTATATAAAGCATAATTGATATTCCCTTTGTCCAGAAGCACTTTCCCTTTATAATCATAACCGTTAAGGAATTCTGCAATATTTTCATAATCTTTAATCACAATATGGTTTTTGGAGGCATATTCTGTGAAGTCCTTCGTCACCTCCTGAGGCTGTATGAAAAGATACAGCTCCTCAGGCGTAAGAAAGCCATAGGAGAGCGCCACCGGGTTGCAGGCTACATCATTTCCTCTTATATTCATCAGCCACATCAAATCGTCCAGCTTGCTCAGCATGAAATATACTGCTCCCGATGCTTTCATCTTTTCCCTGACTGCAAGAAGCTTCTCCTCCATGCTCTGCCCGCTTATTTCTTCCGGAAGAACTATGACCTGGTGCTTAGGAAGAAGGGGCCTCTCTTTCCACAAATCTCCCGCCACATCCTCCTCATAGAAGATACGGATATCCATACTTTTAAGCTTCTGCTCCAGCTCTTTTCCTTCTTTACAGCTCACCGTCCGCCCGTCGAAGCCCAGAGTCTGTCCGCTCTTCATATTTTCCTTCAGGAAATCAGGAATATCGGGTACACCCTCTTCCATCATTCGAAACAGCTCGATTCCGCTTCCTTCAATCTCGTTTTCAGCCTGAATAAAATATCTTCCGTCCGTCCACAGCCCCGCCATATTATGCCCTATTACAAGAGTGCCGTTAGAGCCTGTAAAGCCGGAAAAGTACTCTCTCACCTTAAAATAATCATCCACGTACTCGGAACCATGAAAATCCGAAGTAGGAATCATATAAAAATCGATTCCCTTCTCACTCATACGATCCCGCAGCCTTGTAAGTCTCTCCTGAATCATCAATAGCTCTCTGCCTTTCCGTCATTCAATATTCCTACTGCAGAGGATGTTCCGATGCGCTCACAGCCCTCCTTTAGGAATGTTTCCAAATCCTCTCTCGTCTTCACTCCGCCCGCTGCCTTAATTTTTACATCCGCTCCGATATGGTCCTTGAACAATCTCACATCTGCGAGCGTCGCACCACCCGTTCCGAAACCCGTTGAAGTCTTGATGTAATCTGCACCTGCTGCCGTCACTGCCTTGCAAAGCGCAATTTTCTCCTCCTCAGTCAAATAGCAGGTTTCGATGATCACTTTCAGAATGTGCTCGCCGCAAGCCATCTTTATCGTGCGGATTTCCTCCTCCACCTTATCGAACAGACCGTTTTTCACATCGCTGATATTTACCACCATATCGATTTCGCGGGCACCGTCCTTTATTGCCTCACTGGCCTCCGTCACCTTTGCCGCTGTTACGCTATAGCCCAAAGGAAAGCCGATGACCGTGCAGATATTGATTTTTTCCCCATATGCGTCGTGAATGCGTTTCACGTAAGAAGGGGGAACGCATACGGACGCAGTCTTGTATTCCAGCGCCTCCTCACATAAGGTCTCGATATCCTTCCATGTTGCAAATGCCTTTAGCTGCGTATGATCTATGTGTCGCAGAATTTCTTCGTTCGTCATAAAGTTGTCCTCCATTTTCTTTTATAAATTCTATTCTAATATGAAATGAAAAAAAAAGAAAGATGCATCTGTTTTTCAGTTTCTCAATATACTGTTAATAGATAGAATTTTATAAAATTTTTAATAAAACATTCCATTTTATCTATTTTTATAAGTATTTTTATGATATTATTGACCTGTTGACAGTTTATAATTCCAGCCCCTTATTTGCGGGGGCAATGAGTATCAGCGAAAGGAGGACTATCTTATGGATCACAATGTTTATTCCGAAGTTACACCGGAAATCGTACAGTTGGCGAAGCTAAGCGAAAAAGCCGATATTATCGAGACCGAACTTTTTACGAAATACGACGTAAAAAGAGGACTTCGCGACTTAAACGGAAAAGGGGTACTTGCCGGACTCACACGGATTTCCGACGTGCGTGCCAACAAAATGGTAGACGGTGTCCAGGTGCCGATTCACGGAGACCTGTTTTACCGCGGCTATAATGTGAAAGACCTCGTGGCCGGATTTACCAAAGACAACCGCTTCGGTTTTGAAGAGACAACTTATCTCTTATTGTTCGATAAATTGCCTGCGGAAAAGGAACTGCAAGATTTTACGGCTCTGCTTTCCTATTACAGAAGCCTGCCTACAAGCTTCGTCCGCGATATTATCATGAAGGCGCCCAGCAAGGATATGATGAACACCTTAGCGAGAAGCGTTCTAACGCTATATTCCTATGACGACAGAGCCGACGACACTACGCTTCCAAATGTGCTCAGACAGAGCCTGCAGCTCATCAGCCTGTTCCCTCTGCTGTCCATTTACGGCTATCAGGCATACAGTCACTATCATGACGGCAAAAGTCTGTATATCCATTCATCCAGGCCGGAATTATCTACCGCTGAAAATATACTGCATATTTTGAGGCCGGATAGCTCCTACACTCCGTTAGAAGCGCGGATACTGGACATCGCTCTCGTATTACATATGGAACACGGCGGAGGAAACAATTCCACCTTTACCACCCATGTAGTCACTTCTTCACTGACAGATACTTATTCCGTTATTGCGGCAGCTATCGGTTCCTTAAAAGGTCCCCGCCACGGCGGAGCCAATATAAAAGTTGTACAGATGTTTGAGGATATGAAAAAAGAAATCTCCGACTGGGAGGATGAGGAGCAGGTGGCTGCTTATCTTGCCAGGCTGCTTCACAAAGATGCCTTCGACCATGCCGGCTTAATTTACGGTGTAGGCCACGCTGTTTATTCCAAATCGGACCCCCGCGCCGTCATCTTCAAATCTTTCGTAGAAAAACTTTCCGAAGAAAAAGGGCTGCAGAAGGAATTCGCCCTTTACTCCCTCGTAGAGAAACTGGCACCGGAAGTCATCACGAAGGAAAGACAGATTTACAAGGGTGTCAGCATCAATGTAGATTTCTATTCCGGCTTCGTTTATCACATGCTGGGGCTTCCTTTGGAGTTATATACACCGATTTTTGCTATCGCACGCATTTCAGGCTGGTGCGCTCACCGCATGGAAGAGCTTGCCAATAACGGAAAGATTATCCGCCCCGCTTACAAACCCATCGGCGAAGATCGCAGCTATACGGATGTTTCCGACAGAAAGAAATCATCATAAACATTAGAAAATAAAAACCAACAGATTTTAGTCTGCTGGTTTTTTTGAACCTCTATTTCTTTTTCGTATCAACTCCGTCTATGAACATCTTCTTCGCCCTGTTGGACGCTACCGCGAATAAAATCAACACGATGATGAAGCCGCCAAAAGCTACCAGAGATATATAGCCGGGACCACCGTACCTGGTAGTTATAATGCCCATCAGGCCGATTGCACATGTAAGGATTCCCATGAACAGCGCTTTGGGAAACATATAATTAATAAAGCCTTCTTTATCGCGGATCTTATTTACATCCACGTCTTTGCTGACCAGTGCTCCGCCCGATATGTTTCCTGTCGTCTTCATGGTAATGGCAGAATAAATCAGGTATATCCCGCTGATAATAATTAATAGGTCAAACATATTCGATGTATCCATAGTATTTCGCTCCTTATTTAAGCTTTAAGAACTCTTCCACCGTTTTTTGCATCTCTTCTTTATCGCAGACATAATCATGGACCACCGGCGCGGATTTTATTTCCTCAATGGCCTCGGGCACTGCTACATTCGCCAGTGCAGACAGCTCATCCACCAGCTCGAAATCCGACATTCTATCATATTTCTCATCGATTGCATTCATTACGCTTCTCGTAAACTTGAAGGGACTTGCCGTAGACGCAATAACCGCAGAAGTCTCGTCCCCGGTCTCCTCCTTATATTTTCCATATACACAGGCTGCAACCGCAGTATGCGTGTCGATGACATAGCCTGTCTTCTCGTACAAAGCCTTGATGGTATCCGCGGTCTCCTGCTCCGAAGCATAATTTCCGTAGAAGTCTGCCAGAAGTGCTCTCATCGGGTCCGTAATCTCATATTTGCCGTCCCCGTTTAAAGCCTTCATAAGCTGTGCGGTCTTGTCTCCGTCATTTTCTGCTATTTGATATATCAACCGCTCCAAATTACTGGAAATAAGAATATCCATCGAAGGAGAACTGGTCAAAACGAATTCTCTGTTTCTATCATATACACCGGTCTTGAAGAAATCATAAAGAACCTTGTTGTCATTAGAGGCACAAATCAGCTTGTCGATGGGAAGTCCCATATTCTTGGCATAAAACGCCGCAAGAATATTGCCGAAATTGCCGGTAGGAACCACTACATTAATCTTCTCGCCCTCTGCTATCTTCTCTTCTGCAAGAAGTGTCGCGTAAGCATATACGTAATACACGATCTGGGGAACAAGACGGCCTATATTGATGGAGTTGGCGGAGGAAAACTGACAGCCCTGCCCGTCCATTCTCTTTGCAAGCTCTTTATCCGCAAAGATACGCTTCACTCCGGTCTGGGCGTCATCGAAATTCCCATGAATACCAACCACGTATGTATTATCGCCCTTCTGCGTCACCATTTGTTTCTCTTGGATTGGGCTTACGCCGTTTTTAGGGTAAAATACGATAATCTTCGTACCTTCCACGTCTGCAAACCCTTCAAGCGCCGCTTTACCCGTATCTCCCGAAGTCGCTGTGAGAATGACAATTTCATTTTTTACATTATTCTTTTTCGCTGCTGTGGTCATTAAATGGGGCAGGATAGACAATGCCATATCCTTAAAAGCAATAGTAGCTCCATGAAACAGTTCGAGATAATAAGCCTTATCCGCGCTCACTAACGGGGCGATAGCTTCCGCATCAAATTTCGAATCATATGCATGTCCGATACAGTTTTTCAGCTCCTCCTCCGTAAAATCCGTCAGATATAGCTTCATGACCTCATAGGCCACTTCCTGATAGGTCATACCTGCCAGTTCCTTCAAGCTCTTATCAAGTGCCGGTATATGATCAGGAACAAATAAGCCCCCATCCTCCGATATACCCTTTAAAATAGCCTCCGATGCCTTTACCTGTATGCCGTTATTTCTCGTGCTGTTATATAATACTTCCATTGTGCCACCTCTCAGCTCTTTTTATCTTAGAGTCCCTTGCGCGAGACGCTGTTATCGGTTAATAAGTATAACATATATTTCATATCCGTGCAACGCCATGTCATGAGAAGTCATGAGAAAAATTCATGTCCACCATAAGAGAATAACAAAGTAAGGCTGTTATCGAACCATTTCATTTTCTCAGGGTCCGCATACTTCCTCGACGCAAAATAAAGTGCCCCCTTCGTAATGTCCTCTCCATACAGCACCTTTTCCACCGCTTCCTTTGTTTCCTCGCTAACGGTCACCTTATCATATCTTCCGTCCGCAATAGGTGAAAACTGGGCGACCCCATTTTCTCTCTGGAATACGACGCCTTTCACAGTATCAGGGAATTTGCCGCTTTCCACCCTGTTCATTACCACTCCGGCAACCAGCATCTTACCTGTAACGTCCTCACATCCTGCTTCTGCCTCCACGATTTTTAAAAGTACCTCATAATCCTCCTTGGACAGCGTATATTTCGCTTTTCTCTCGATGACATTATAGTCTACTACTCTCTGTCCTGACGACGCCCTCGTCACCATGCGGATAAAGGTGGCCGCATCCAGGCACGCCTGATCTTCCATAAAGCGGATTTGAAACGCCGGTGTTGCCGCAATTCTGTTAATCTGCAATTCCTTCACATTAAACCAAGTTACAGCGAGAATCACATTACATAGCAACAATATGGTCATATTCTTTTTGTACGTCTTCATATTTTCAATTCCTCTTTTTATTTTCATGAATCTTCGGTTGCTTAAGTTCATGACTTTTATTCTTGTCACACAAATGTAACAGTTCTTTAATATTTTATACAAAGAGTGCTGAAAATATTTCTAAATTTGTATTCTTTTTTCTAAAATGTTATACTTAGGATAAAATTATGACAAATTATGAGAAAATAATGCTTTTTATACTATAAACCGAGGGGTGCCATGGGAAAAAAACTGCCCGGCGTATATGCCGCAAAGAAAAAAAACAACTCCATCTATTACCGCGCTTCTATCACTTTTAGAGAAAAGCATATAAGTCTCGGAAGCTATGACTTGGAAGCAACGGCTCACCTCGCCTATAAAGAGGCGCAGCTTCTCATCAAATCAGGCTCTCTAACCGTGGATGACTATTCTCCGGATTCCCTTTTAGCATTTGAAAAATGGGTCTGTCTGCTGAATTTCCGGGATAACGGACTTTATTTTTCTACCCCTATCTACATGCGGAAGAAATATTTTTTATACTATTATTCTCCCACCTATATTCTCAAATTCGATATCGATGATTTATTTTATTATTCCTCCCGTAAAATCATGAGGAGAGGAAGCCATCTTTTCGTTGCCGACTACGGGATGCAAGTTAATATCCTCAACCGTTACGGTATAAAAAATTACGCAGTAGCCGGAAAAGATTACCGATTTATCAACGGGGATTCTACCGATTTCCGTTATGAAAATATTGAGATCCGCAACCGTTTTCATGGAATCACCCATATTCCCTCTGCAAAGGGTATGAAATACAAGGTGCGTATCCACATAAAAAGCAATTACGTGGTAGGCATCTACCATACGGAGGAAGAAGCTGCTATCGCCTATAACAAGGCCGTAGACGTCTTAAGAAGAAACGGCATAGACCGCAATTATTCCCTTAACTACATCGAAGGGCTTTCTCCTGCTGCCTATGCCGATATATATTCAAAGCTTAAAATTTCTTCAAAGTTATCCGAACTTTCTCCCGCGGAGCCATAACCTATTTCTCCGAATAATCGATAAAACTGATGTTCAAATCGATGTTGCCTATCGCTCCGTTCACCTTACCCTCCAACGTATACTGCCACATCTGGAACTGATACGGATAATCCGGCACATCCTCCTGCTGGGACAGCCAGATATCATAACCGGTCAGCTTTGTCAGGTCGACCTGCTTGATCAGCCATTCCTTCGTTCCATAAATCATCGGTTTATAACCCGAATTTTTTATAGTGTCTAAAAAGGCCTTCGTTATCGTAGTCTTCTGGTCTCTGGACAACGCTTCTATTCTTGCCTTATCATTCTTCACATATTCCATATCGAAGGCAATAGGGTAAGTTATCTTATAATTGTTCAGGTTCTGTAGATTCTGCAGATTTTGTATGACGAAGTTCGCTTCTTCTATCGCCTCATCCGACGTAATGGCCTGTGAGAAAAAGTAAACGCCGATGTCCAGCCCCGCTTCCGAAGCCTTTGCGATATTATCCGCGAATTTTTCATCCAGCACGATCTGACCGCTGCCATAGCCTCTGGCTCCCAGACGTATCATAACAAAATCGATTCCCGCTTCCTTTAAGCTGGCGAAATCCACCTCTTCGTTATACTTGGACACATCCGCTCCCAGATAGGAAACACTCTTTCCTTCCTGATAATAAGCCATCTTGTCAGATTTCATCTTAAGATTCGTGAAATCGTAGGTATTCTTTTCCAGATATGGATTGATCAGCACCCATTCTTCTGAGCCATTGGCATATGTGATCAACGTATGCTTTCCATCATTTTCGGGCAGCTCCTGCTGCTCTTCGTCATATTGGGAATATTTATCGTTCTCCGTCTGCGAATTCTTGGAATCCTCCGCTTCCGATGTCTCTTCTTTCGAACCGCTTACAAATTCCGGTTCATTTTTCGGATACATATCCCAAAAATCCAAGTCCGAAGCCGTCAGCTTATTCTCCGCATACAGCCTTTCGATATTCCTCATCCTGCTGGCGCTGCCATTCACTGCAAAATCCTGCTGTTTCTCTGAGGCGGACAGCGCGCTGTCCCCCGTCACACTTGTATCTGAGTGCTCTACCGCCATAACGGCCGTATCCTTGGCCGTCCCAGCCTTGGGCTTCATCAAAGATGCCTGTCCCTGCTTCGCAAAAAATACGACTCCTAGAATCAGCAGTGCACTCAGGCTAACACCTATTATCATATATTTTGCAGAGAGCTTCGCCCCTATATCGTCATTTTCTCCCGGTAATCTCATCGCTTCACTTCTTTTCCATGATTTTATATCATCAAATATAAGTATCATTGATCTCTTCTGTTATTCGCTTCACTAACAATTTAACACGAAATCAGGCTGTGCGCAAGTATATGCGCGCGTTCCTATACCCGTTCTATGCCCTTTTCAAAATAGTCTTTTTCGGACACTTTTCCATGCAGATGCCGCATTCAGTACATTTTTCGTAATCGATAGCAGCGTTAAAATCTACGACATCCACCGCTTCCGAAGGGCAGTTTTTCTTACAGAGCTGGCAGCCGATACAACCCACCGTACATTTCCTTGAGGTATCCTGACCCTTGTCCTTGGAATTACAAGCCACCACATATTTCGCGTCGTAGGGTATCAGCTCGATCAAAGACTTCGGACATACCTCGACGCATTTCCCGCAGGCCTTGCATGCCTCCCTATCCACTACCGCTACTCCGTTCATTACATGAATCGCATCAAAAGGGCAAACCGTAACGCAGCTTCCGCCTCCCAGGCAGCCAAAGTTACACGACTTAGGGCCGCCGTTCGGCACAAAAGCCAGCATTCGGCAGTCCTGCGCCCCGAAATATTCGTAATCTATCGTAGTTTTATCGAGGTCTCCCTGACATTTTACAAAAGCCGCCTTTCTTACCGTCTCCTGAGCTTCCACTCCCATGATTCCGGCGATAACCTTACCTACTGCCTCTCCTCCTACCGGACATGCACCTACTGCAGCCTCTCCTTTGACAATGGCTGAAGCCAGACCGGAACAGCCGGGAAATCCACAGCCCCCGCAGTTATTTCCGGGCAGTGCCGCCAGCACCGCCTCTTCTCTTTCATCCACATTTACCCTGAACTTAATCGCTGCGATGCCTAGAAACAGACCGATAAAAAGCCCAATCCCTCCCACGATAGCCATGGCGATTAAAACACTGACTGTATTCATCCCGCATACCTCCTACAACAAGCCTGAAAATCCGCAGAAAGCAATTGCCATAAGCCCTGCTGTTATAAGCACGATAGGCATTCCTTTAAAGGATTCCGGTATATCATTATATTCCATCTTCTCGCGTATGCCCGCCAATATCAGAATTGCAATCGTAAATCCTACCGAAGTTGCAAATCCGTTGACAATACCGGTAAGAATATCGTATTTCTTCTGAACGTTCACGAGAGCGATGCCAAGCACCGCACAATTTGTCGTAATCAGCGGCAAATATACGCCGAGTGACTGGTAAAGAGATGGCATGAATTTCTTAAGGAACATCTCCACAAACTGAACAAGCGCCGCAATAACGAGGATGAATACAATGGTCTGCAAATACGTAATATTAAGCGCCTGAAGAACATACTTATAAATCACTCCCGATACCGCGGAGGCCAGCGTTATGACAAAAATAACCGATATTCCCATTCCCGCAGCCGTATTCGTCTTCTTCGAAACTCCTAAAAACGGGCATAAGCCTAAAAACTGGCTGAGGACAACATTGCTCACAAGGGAAGAGCCTACCAGGATAATGAGTAACTCCTTGATATTTATATCAATAATCATTCGCTTCGTCCCCCTTTCCCTCTGTGTCATCCGTTATTTCTGTAATTTCTATTTCTCCTATTTCTTTCTTATCAGTACTCTTGGAAGTATCATAAAACCGATGGCTGCAACCCGCACTGTCACAGTCCATGCAGTCCTCGCTGCAGCCCGACTGAATGTTAGACACATCTCTTCCCTTTTTTGCGCCGTTTATCTTAATCTTATTCTGAATGGCTGTAAGAGCTGCCAGAACGAAGAACGCGCCGGGAGCCATGATGAATATAGTACACGGTACGTAAGCCTCCGGCATAATATGATATCCGAATATTTCCCCCGCTCCTATTATTTCCCTCACTGCACCGATACAAGTGAGAGCAAAGGAAAATCCCAGTCCCATTCCCACACCGTCAAAAAAAGAGGGAATAACAGGGTTCTTCGAAGCATAAGCCTCAGCCCTTCCCAAAATAATGCAGTTAACTACAATGAGTGGTATGTATATTCCGAGCGCATCGTATAAGGACGGAAGGAAGCCCTCCAAAAGAAGCTCCACCATCGTAACGAAGGACGCTATCACAACGATAAACGCCGGGATTCTCACCTTATCCGGAATGATATTCCTAAGCAGCGAAATAAACATATTGCTGAGAGCCAGCACCACCATCGTTGTCAGTCCCATGCCCAGACCATTGATCGCAGAAGTCGTTACCGCCAGGGTAGGACACATTCCAAGCATCAGCACGAAGGTAGGATTTTCTTTTACCAGCCCGTTGAAAAGCCTTTCATTTACACTATTCATTGCCGCTTCCTCCTTCCATGCTATTCCTATCGTTGACAGGCATATCCTTCAGAACGGTACGGAAATAATTAAGTCCGGCATTTACACCATTCGTAACTGCATTCGTTGTAATCGTCGCTCCGCTGATCACATCGATTTGATTCTCTCCCCGGGCTTCCGTTTTCGTATATTCGAAGACCTCCACCTTTTTGCCCTCAAATTGAGGCTTTAGTACTTCTTCCGCACGCATACCCAGCCCCGCTGTCTCCGAGATGGACAAGATGGAGATTCCATTTAAGGTGCCATCACTCCGAATGCCCAGCATGAACTGAATGTCCCCACTATAGCCTTCGTGGTCGGTTACCGTAATAACATAACCTAACATATTGTTATCTGCATCCGAAGCTTTCATAACTTCATCGATGTCTACCGCTTCAAAGCCCAATTCGCCCTTTTGAAGCACCCAGCCATCCTCCGCCTGCGCCGTCTGGACGGTCTCAAAGTTTTCCGCCTCCGAAAAGACCTCTTTGCAAGCCTCCTGCCTCACCTTTTCCTTCTGTGCTGCAATAGGTTCCTTCGTCACCTGATACACCACGCCCAGAATAAGGCCTGCCGCCAGCGTAATGATAAAGAGTATAAAAGCGTCCTTTAACATTCCTTTTATATGATCATTCATGTACTTTCCCTCCTTTTGTACCAAACGCCTTAGGGAAAGTCATTTTTTCAATCAGAGGGACCAAAAGGTTTCCTATAATAATCGCATAGGAGACGCCCTCCGCCGACGGTCCGAACAAACGGAATATACCCGTCAGCACGCCCAGAATAATTCCATAGACGTACTGCCCCTTCTTCGTAATCGGGCGGGTCACATAGTCTGTCGCCATGAAAAATGCGCCCAGCATCAATCCGCCGCCTGCAAGCTGCGCACTGATATAGACCGGATCTGCTCCATGGCCGCCGAACAGGCATAGAAATATGATAAAGCTTATGATATAGCTGCCGGGTACCTTTAAATCGATAATGCCCAGCAGAATTAAAAAGCAGGCACCTGCCACAATAGCTATCATGGAGGTTTCTCCGATGGTCCCCGCCGTCCTGCCGATAATCATATCCAAAATATTTACGTTTTCCCCGCTTCTTATAAGAGAAAGAGGGGTTGCTCCACTGTAAGCATCCACCTCGAAGTTATTCATGATGGGTGTAAAGGAAATGAGCAAAAAACATCTCGCCGCCAGCGCCGGGTTCATGAAGTTCTGCCCCAAGCCGCCAAACAGCATCTTTACAACTAAAATAGCGAATATACCGCCGACTACACCAATCCACCAAGGAGCAGAAGACGGAAGGTTAAGCGCCAGCAAAAGTCCGGTAACTACCGCGGAGTAGTCTCCAATCGTCACCGGTTTATTCATCAGCTTTTCGTATGTATATTCCGTAAGAACGGTAGCTGCCACCGTCACCCCTATTAAAATCAGTGCGTCCATTCCAAAATTATAGATACCGAAGCCCGCGGCGGGAAGCAGCGCGATGACTACAGCGAGCATAATGCTGCTCGTGGTTACCTTGGACCTCACATGGGGATTGGAGGACACCTTCATCAAATCACTCACTTATCCTACCTCCTGCTTCTTCTTTTCCTCGTTTGCTTTTCCTGACTTTTTAGCAAGCTGTATTTTTCGCATGGACTTTATCGTCTGGGTCAGCGGCTTTCTCGCCGGACATACGTAACTGCAGCAGCCGCATTCACAGCACTCCATTCCCTGATGCTTGAGAAATGCTTCTTCGTTGTAATGCTCCGCGTAATCTGACAATAATTTAGGCACAATCCTGCCCGGACATACCTCCACACATTTTCCACAGTTGATACATGCACTCTGCCCCATCTGAGAAACCTCATCCTGGGTCATACAAAGAAGTGCCGATGCCGTTTTAGTAGTAGGTACATCCAAATCAAAAATACTAAAGCCCATCATAGGCCCGCCGGAAACGATTTTGGCCGGCAGCTTCTTAAAGCCTCCCGCCTCGTCAACCAGTTCTCTGTAACTCGTCCCTATCCGTACAAGGAAGTTACGCGGGTCCGAAACGGCGTCTCCTGTCACCGTTACTATCCGGTGCATCAGAGGCATTCCCCGCATGACCGCATGATAAATCGCAACGATAGTATCCACATTGTCCACAATACAGCCGGCGTCTGCCGGCAGCATCTTGGAATTAATGCTCCTTCCGGTAATCGCATAGATAATCTGCCGTTCTGCCCCCTGCGGATATTTCGTCTTCAAGGCCTTTACACTAATACGCTTTTCATTTTTGGTCAGCTTTTTCAATAGTTCGATGCAGTCCGGCTTGTTATCCTCTACCGCCAGAATCGCCCGCGCATTATCGAACAGGCTCAATATGATCTTAAGCCCCTCCACGATTTTTTCCGGTTCCTCTATCATCCTCCGGTAATCGGAGGTAAGATACGGCTCACACTCCGCACAATTGGCAATGATATAATCTATTTTTTCCGGCTCTCCGGGCGAAAGCTTTATGAAGGTGGGAAAGCCCGCACCTCCCATGCCAACTACACCCGCTTCCTTTATCCGTCCAACAATTTCTTCCTTCGTCAACTCCTGATAGGAATCGATCGCCGAATATTCCATCTCTTCATACTTTTCATCATTTTCCACTATAATGCTCATTATGCTGTCACCGGTCACTACCCGTCTAGGCTCAATCGCCTTGACGGTACCTGAAACCGTCGCATAAACAGGAGCGGACACATAGCCGGAAGCCTCCGCGATTTTCTGTCCTGCAAGTACTCTATCGCCTTTTTTAACGATCGACACCGCCGGCACCCCGATATGCTGGGATAAAGGATATACCAAATCTCCCTTAGGCAGTACTGCTTTCATCGGTTTATCCTTGGACATGTCTTTACCGTCGTAGGGATGTATACCGCCCGCAAATGTTAATTTCGCCATTTGTCACCCTTCTTTCTCTTGAATTCGCAGGACCGCCTCCTCAGACGGCAGCCCCGGCACTTATCAATATACTATTTTTCTACAAAAAATGCTACTGCATTTTGCAAAAACATGTTATTATAACCAAAGGAAGATATGAATAATTTGTAACAGTTCAGCCCTTCAATACCGCGATGCCAAAATTGCGTCTCTATGCAATTTTGCGAGGGCTGTAAGCGCCAAAATGCAGTTTTATCGCATTTTGTGTGCATATATGTTGCCGTTTAGCCGAGGGCTGAACTGTAACAATAATTTATTAGTTATCTGTCCGTTTTGGACGAAAGGAGCCATATGAGAATTTTACGTCAAACCATTCATTTCGATACTTTTAACTATCCCCTCGAAAAAATTGCTCCCCTTGAAAAAATACTTTTCATCGATATAGAAACCACCGGATTTACAGCTAAGAGCTCCTCTCTTTACCTAATAGGAGCCGCCTATTATGAAGCTGGAAGCTGGTATGTCAAACAATGGTTTGCTAATACTTACGAGGAGGAAGCTGATATTTTGTCCGCCTTTTTCCAATATGCCAGCAACTACACCCATTTAATCCACTTTAACGGGAATAATTTTGATCTTCCCTATCTGCTGCAAAAGTGTAAACAGCATCATTTGCCTTATCATTTCAATCGCTTCGAGGGTATCGATATCTATAGAAGGGTTTCTCCTTATAAAGGGTTTTTAAAGCTGCCCAACTGCAAATTAAAGACATTGGAGCAATATCTTGGCATTGCCAGAGAAGACACCTTCGACGGCGGAGAATTGATCAGTGTGTACCATACTTATGTAAAGAACCCTACCGATTACGCTTTGCAGGCCCTTACCCTTCACAATGCCGACGACATGAAGGGCATGCTTCGTATCCTCCCGATTCTTTCCTATTACGACCTCTTTCATTCGCCCTTGACACCAAAAAAGGTACAAGCGAATTATTACCGCGATATAAACGGCAAACAGCATCAGGAAATCCTTATGAAGCTGATTCTGCCGTCCCCTCTTCCCAATTCCCTTTCCGGCACCTCTAATGGCTGCTATTTCAGGGGCGAGGGACCCGAAGGCACCCTTCGCATCCCGCTCTATGAGGAGGAGATGAAATATTTCTATTCCAATTATAAGAGCTATTACTACCTTCCGGAAGAGGATACTGCTATCCATAAGTCAGTAGCTTCCTTCGTGGACAAGGATCACCGCGTACAGGCCACCGCGGCAACCTGCTATACCCGCAAGCTGTCCTCATATCTGCCCCAGTGGGATATTTTGTTCGAGCCTTTCTTCAAGAGAGATTATAAAGATAAGGAAACATTTTTCGAACTGACTGAGGAAATGAAAAAGGAGCGTCCACTATTTGCAAAATATGCCGCCCACATACTTAATATGATTGCACAGTCTTACTAAAATTTTCTATTTATACAAAAAACTACTGAATCAACAATGCATTCCTGTTAATTCAGTAGTTTTATCGTTACTGTTCACTCCGTTCTCAGTAACGCATGATTTCTTCATTTAAATTTGCTCCGCGAAGCAGAAATCATCTCTTGCATCACGTTCTTACGTAGCTTAACAGCAAGTGTCAAGCTACTGTGTGAACAATACGTTTTATCTTTATGGTTTTTCGTAAAAGAAAGAATTCCTTCTCCCGTATCCCATGTCTTTATAATTAATAATTTGCTCTGTACTGCCAATAAACAAAATTCCCTTACTCGCCAACGCCCTCTGGAACTTCACGAATACCTCGTCCTTCGCTTCCTCCGTAAAATATATCAGAACGTTACGGCAAATAATCATATGCCACCCGTCGCGATAGGAGTCCTTCAATAAATTATGCTCGCCGAATTCCACTCGCTTCTTAATATCCTCCGATATTTGATAAGATAAGCCAATCTTCGTAAAATATTTCTTCTTCAAATCCTCCGGCACGTTGGATATACTCTTGTCCGAATACAAGCCTAACTTCGATTTGGCGATAACCTGCTTGTCCAAGTCCGTTGCATACACTTTTATCTGCTCTAACGGAATATGTCTGGAC
>JAEZRJ010000017.1 GCA_023412855.1 Bacillota bacterium
CATTGAAAATATGACAGGACTCGAGGTATCCAGTGTGAACATCCGCATCGCAGGCGTGAATATGCAAAAAGACAGATAGGAAGAGTATACCCATGGGAAGAAGAGAACTGCGGGAACAGATTTTCAAATTGCTCTTTCGTGTGGAATTCAATGCGAGAGAGGATATGCCGGAGCAGGAAAAGCTGTTTTTTGAAGACGAGAATACGGCGGATGAAGAAAGTGAACGCTATATTTTAAAGAAGTATGAAGATATTGTTTCCAGGCTTGATGTCATCGACGAGATGATTAATAAAGAAACGAAAGGGTGGGATACTTCCCGTATGGGGAAGGTGGATCTGACTCTTATTCGTCTTGCTATTTATGAAATAAAATATGATGACGAAATCCCCACGGGAGTAGCAATCAACGAAGCTGTAGAATTGGCAAAAAAGTTTGGGCAGGACAATTCTCCCGGATTTATCAACGGGGTACTTGCTAAATTTGCTTAGGCGGGATAGTTATGCAGAATGTATATAGCGTAGCACAAATAAATTCATATATTAAAAATATGTTTACGCAGGATTTTATGATGCAATCAGTGTTCGTCAGAGGCGAAGTGAGCAATTGCAAATATCATTCTTCGGGGCATATTTATTTTACGTTAAAGGATGAGAAAGGAACGATTTCCTGTGTGATGTTTGCAGGGAACCGTTCCGGTCTTGCTTTTCGGATGCAGGAGGGACAGTCTGTCGTTGCAGGCGGAACCGTAGATGTATACGAAAGGGACGGAAAGTATCAGCTTTATGTCAAGCAGATCGTGTTAGATGGTGCGGGGCTTTTGTACGAAAGATTTGAGCAATTAAAAAGGGAGTTGGAAGAGAGAGGGATGTTCGACAGCTCTTATAAGCAGCCGATTCCTAAATATATAAGAACGCTGGGAGTGGTTACGGCCTCTACCGGAGCGGCGGTAAGGGATATTATTAATATTGCGTCCAGACGAAATCCTTATGTGCAGATTGTAATATATCCGGCTATCGTGCAGGGAGAACAGGCAGCTTCCTCTATAGTGAGGGGAATAAGGACACTTGAGCGCTATGGCGCGGATGTGATTATCGCGGGGCGCGGAGGAGGTTCCATAGAAGATTTATGGGCGTTTAATGAAGAGGTGGTGGCACAGGCGATTTTTGACTGCAGCGTGCCGGTCATTTCAGCGGTAGGGCATGAGACGGATACGACGATTGCTGATTATGTGGCGGATCTGCGCGCACCAACCCCCTCTGCGGCAGCGGAGCTGGCAGTATATGAATATAGAAAATATGAAGAAATGCTTAGAGATTACGATTATACATTGAAGCGCCTGCTTAGGAACAAGTTGAACCTATACAAGGGCAGGCTGGACAATCTGAAAATAAAATTGAGATATTTGAGTCCGGCAGGACAGATTCGGGAAAAGCGCACCCTTGCACTTAAACTGGAGGAGAGGCTCGAAGAAGCCATGCGCGGTAAAGTATCCAAGAAGAGACATAGACTGGAAGTCTACATAGAGAGACTGAAGGGGCTGTCGCCGTTAGACAAGCTGAATCAGGGATTTTCCTATGTTTCAGATGAAAAGGGCGGTACGGTGACGGATATTCATAGTGTGAAAATCGGCGATGTGCTACATGTCCATGTGAAGAACGGACTGATCAAAGCTAAGGCGGTAGACAAGGAGAGTGTTGTATGGGAGAAGAAAAAAAAGAACTGACATTAGAGGAAGCATTTTCTGAGCTGGAAGAAGCGGTAGCTAAGCTGGAATCCGAAGATATCTCTTTGGAGGACTCCTTCCTTGTATATAAGGAAGGGATGAATATACTGAAATACTGCAACGAAAAGATTGACAAAGTGGAAAAAAAGGTGCTTCAGATAAATGAAGATGGTGAAGTAGATGAATTTTAAAGACGAAATGACAAAGAGGACCGTGCAGATAGAAGAAATCATCCGCCGTTTTCTGCCGGAGGAAAAAGGGTATCAGAAGACGGTGATAGAGGCGATGAACTATAGTATCCTTGCAGGTGGCAAAAGGCTTCGGCCTATGCTTTTGCAGGAAACCTATAAAATGTTCCATGGAGAAGAAGGTTTGGAGGAGCCGTTTATGGCTGCTCTTGAGATGATACATACGTATTCTCTGGTGCACGATGATTTGCCGTGTATGGACGATGATGAGTATCGGAGGGGAAGGAAGACGACCCATGCTGTTTACGGGGAAGGAATGGCAGTACTGGCGGGAGACGCGCTTTTGAATTTCGCCTTCGAGACGGCGGTTTCAGCGTTTTCAAGGACTGAGAACGCACAGGGGATGGAACGAGTATATCGGGCGCTTTCTATTTTGGCAGGCAAGGCAGGTATATTTGGCATGATCGGCGGACAGACTGCGGATATCGAAGCGGAGAATATAGGCAGCGAGGTGACGCAGGATCAGCTTCTGTTCATTTATGGATATAAGACGGCGGCTCTTATTCAAAGTGCTATGATGATAGGAGCTACATTGGCCGGAGCCTCGGACGAGGAACTTTCGAAAATCGAAACATGTGCCTATAGCGTTGGCATCGCATTTCAGATTCAGGATGATATTCTGGATATTACCGGCAGTCTGGAAGTATTGGGTAAACAGACGGGAAGCGATGAGAAGAACCATAAGTCCACATACGTTGCGCTGAACGGGATGGAACGGGCGAAAGCAGAGGTGGAGAGGCTCTCGGAAGAAGCCGCAGGTATTTTAAGCTCCTTTGACAACAGAAATGAATTTCTGGAGGCCTTGATAAAACAGTTGATTACCAGAGAAAAATAGATGAGGTGCAGACATGCTGTTAGACAATATTCGGAAGGTTAACGATATTAAAAATATCGATGAAAAGGATTATCCGGCACTGGCGGAGGAAATCAGGGAATTTCTAATAGAAAAGATAAGCGTGACGGGCGGTCATCTGGGTTCCAATTTGGGGGCCGTAGAGCTTACTATGGCGCTCCATCTTTCGTTAAAGCTTCCAGAGGATAAAATCATATGGGATGTAGGACATCAGTCCTATACTCATAAATTGTTGACCGGAAGAAGAGACGGTTTTGAAACCTTGCGCAAATACGGCGGAATGAGCGGTTTCCCCAAACGTAAGGAGAGCAATTGTGACAGCTTCGATACGGGGCACAGCTCTACCTCCATATCGGCCGGATTAGGACTGGTGAAGGCCAGAGATTTAAACGGCGAGAAGCATACGGTGGTTTCCGTTATCGGGGACGGCTCTTTAACGGGAGGAATGGCCTACGAAGCGCTGAACAATGCCGCGAGGCAGGAAACCAATTTCATGATAATCTTAAATGATAACAACATGTCCATCTCTGAAAATGTTGGAGGAGTGTCGAGGTACTTGAATAATGTCCGCACTGCGGGAAGCTATTTGGATTTGAGGGACGGCGTATATAATACGTTAAAGGACATGCCTAAATATGGAGACCAAATGGTAAAGTTCATCCGAAGGGCAAAGAACAGCTTCAAACAGTTGGTCATTCCCGGGATGTTTTTCGAGGATATGGGAATTACTTATTTAGGACCGGTGGACGGACACAATATCGCCCAGATGGTGCGTGTATTCCAGGAAGCGAAGAAGATAAAGAAATCCGTACTGATTCATGTAATTACCGAAAAGGGAAAAGGCTATGAGCCTGCGGAGCGGCATCCGGCAAGATTTCACGGGGCAGAACCCTTCGACGTGGAGACGGGGCTTCCCCTTCGCTCAAGGACGAAAGCAAATTATACGGACATTTTCTCTACGGTAATGACGAAGCTGGGGCAGCGGGATGAAAAGGTAGTGGCGATTACGGCTGCTATGCCCGACGGAACCGGACTGAAACGGTTCAAAAATATGTATCCAGACCGCTTTTTTGACGTGGGGATTGCCGAGGAGCATGCGGTTACCTTTGCGGCGGGTTTGGCAGCGGGAGGACTTAAGCCTATCGTGGCAATTTATTCTTCCTTTTTGCAGAGGGCTTACGACCAGGTACTGCACGACGTCTGTATACAGAATCTGCCGGTAGTCTTTGCGATCGACAGGGCGGGGCTGGTAGGAAGTGATGGAGAGACGCATCAAGGTATTTTCGATCTGTCCTACCTTTCCTCCATACCTAATATGCATATTATGGCTCCCAAGAATAAATGGGAGCTGTCCGATATGATGAAGTTCGCAGTGAGCTTCGAGGCACCCATCGCTTTGCGCTATCCGAGAGGAGAGGCTTATGACGGGCTGAAGGAATACCGGGCGCCCATCGTATATGGAAAAGGAGAATATCTCTACGAGGAAGAGGATATCTGCCTTCTTGCGGTAGGCAGTATGGTGAAGGTGGCGGAGCAGGTGAGGACGGAATTAAAGGAGAAGGGATATTCCTGCTCACTGGTAAATGTCAGGTTCGTTAAGCCTATCGATGAGGAGCTGATAGAGGAAGCAGCGGCGGAGCACAAGCTCTTCGTAACGCTGGAGGAGAATGTAGCCAGCGGAGGATTTGGAGAGAAGGTCAGAGAATTCATTGACCGGAAGGAAATCGGCAAGATGCTGCTTACGGTGACGATTCCCGATGAATACGTGGAGCACGGCAATGTGGATCTTTTGAGGCAGGAAATCGGCATAGATGCTGATTCTGTCGTAAAGCGTATTATTACAGAATATGCGGTACTGAAGTAAAGAATGGAATGAGGAAGGGCGAAGGATGAAAGAGCGTTTGGATGTTCTTCTGGTCAAGTTAGGATATGCCCAGTCCAGGGAAAAGGCGAAGGCGATTATTATGTCAGGAAACGTCTTTGTGAATGGGCAGAGGGAAGACAAGGCCGGGACCTCTTTCGAAGAGGAAAAATCACATATCGAGGTAAAAGGGAACGCGCTCAAATATGTGAGCAGAGGAGGCCTGAAGCTGGAAAAAGCGATTCAGTCCTTCGATATTTCTTTGGAAGGCATGATTTGCATGGACATCGGCGCTTCCACGGGCGGTTTTACCGATTGCATGCTGCAAAACGGCGCGGTGAAGGTGTATTCCGTAGACGTAGGCCATGGACAGTTGGATTGGAAGCTTAGAAACGACGAACGGGTAGTTTGTATGGAAAAGACCAACTTCCGTTATGTGAAGCCGGAGGATATCGGAGATATTCTCGATTTTGCATCTGTGGATGTATCTTTCATCTCCTTGACAAAGATACTGATTCCCGCCAGGGATTTGTTAAAGGAGAACGGGCGGATGGTATGCCTGATAAAGCCACAGTTCGAAGCGGGCAAAGAGAAGGTAGGAAAAAAGGGAGTCGTCAGAGAGCCGGAGATTCACGAAGAGGTAATCGAGAAGGTGATGGATTATGCCGTATCTGTTGGTTTTCGCATTCTGGGACTTCAATATTCTCCGGTCAAGGGGCCGGAGGGCAATATAGAATATCTGCTGTATATCGAAAAAGAGGAAGAAAAGCTTAAGGCGGCACAGGAAGAAAAAGAAAGAATCGCGGAAACGGTAAGGGAAGCACATCGGGAATTGTAGAGAGTATGGAAGGTATGGAACATTTTTATATTATTGCGAACAATCATAAAGATTGTAATTTGGAGAAGACAAACTATATTAGGAAATACCTGGAGGCCCACGGCAAAAGGAGCAGTATAGGCGGTGACGGAATACCCGCGGACGCGGACTGTGTGCTTGTGCTGGGGGGAGACGGGACTCTCCTTCAGGCGGCCAGAGATATGATCGATAGGGATACGCCTCTTCTTGGTATCAATCTAGGCACTCTCGGTTATCTGGCTGAGGTAGAGGAAGTCGGGCTGGAGGCGGCCTTAGAGCAGCTATTAAAGGGCGAATACGGAATCGAGCAGCGAATGATGCTAAGCGGGAGGGTGAGAAGGAACGAATTCCATAAAAACCTCCATAAAGAGAATGGGATTCTGGATTACGACAGGAAAGATTCCTATGCCCTGAACGATATTGTCATAACGAGGAGCGGAAGTCTTCAAATCATTAAATTTAACCTCTATGTGAACGGGCAGTTTTTAAACAGATATAACGCGGATGGAGTAATCGTTGCAACGCCCACCGGCTCCACCGGCTATAATATGTCCGCAGGAGGTCCGATTGTGGAACCTAAGGCGAAACTTCTGCTGGTAACTCCCATTTGCCCTCATACTTTGAATACAAGAAGCATAGTTTTAGCTCCTGAAGACGAGATAGAGATAGAAATTGTTTCCGGCAGAGAGGATTCCGTACAGCAGGTAGAAGTGAACTTTGACGGGAGCCATAAGCTTACTTTATATACCGGGGACAGAGTGGAAGTAAAAAGGGCGGTAAAGACGACCGATATTGTGAAATTGAGCAAGGTCAGCTTTTTAGAAGTATTGCATAAGAAAATGAGCGATTAAAGAGTACGGGCAGCATAGACTGTCTGGCTTGAAAGGAGCATATAAAAGGTATGAAAAAGAGCAGACATGGTAAAATCGTCGAAATCATCGAGAATTATAATATAGAGACGCAGGATGAGCTGGCGGACAAGCTGAAGGAGGCGGGCTTCGCCGTGACGCAGGCCACCATTTCAAGAGACATAAGAGAACTGAAGCTGTCAAAAATCCCTACCGGGGACGGAAAACAAAAATATGTGGTGTTCAGGCAGGACGACAGCCACCTGGGAGAGAAATTTATCAGAGTGCTGCGGGACGGCTTTATTTCCATGGATATGGCACAGAATATTCTCGTCATCAAGACGGTCTCCGGCATGGCGATGGCGGTCGCTGCTGCAATTGACGCTATGAAACTGAAAGAAATCGTAGGTTCTATTGCGGGTGACGATACGATTATGATGGCCATAAGGACTGTGGACGACACGGTTATCGTAATGGACAAGATACGAAAAATGATAGGAAATTAGCAGCAGGCCTAAAGTCTCATGTGTTATTACGTTTGCCCGGAGCAAATAAGGAGTAGGAAGATGTTAGCAAGTTTGCATGTGAAAAATCTGGCTTTGATCGATGAAGAGGAAGTCTGCTTCGAGGAAGGTCTTAATATTCTTACCGGTGAGACCGGGGCAGGAAAATCGATTATTATCGGTTCCGTGAACCTTGCGTTGGGCGCCAAGGCGGATAAGGACTTGATTCGTACGGGAGCAGAGTACGCTTTGATTGAATTGACGTTCAGACTGGATGACGGACAAAAAGAGGAATTGAAGAAAATAGATATTTTCCCTGAGGAGGACGATATATTGCTCATTCAGAGGAAAATAATGGCAGGCAGAAGTGTGTGCAAGGTGTGCGGGGAAACGGTAGGAACGAAGCAGCTTCAGGAAATTGCAGGTGTTCTCTTGGATATCCACGGACAGCATGAGCACCAGTCCCTTCTTCAGACGAAGAAGCATAAAGAAATTTTGGACGGCTATGCAGGGGTCTCTCTTGCCAAGCTTAAAAGTGAGATTAGAGAAAAATATAATAATTATCAACAAATCGGAAGGGAACTGAAGGAACTGAACGCTGACGAAACAGCGAGAGAAAAAGAGGCTTCTTTACTTCGCTTCGAAATAAAAGAGATTGAGGATGCGTCCCTCACGGGAGGTGAGGACGTTCTGCTGGAGAAACAGTACCGCTTGATGGCCAATGGCCGCAAAATAAAAGAAGCGGTTTCCTGCGTTTATCGTCTGACAGGCTATGATGAGGAGGAGAGCGCGGGAGAAAATATCGGAAGGGCGCTTAAGGAAATAAGGAGCGTATGCAGTTATGACGAGGCGCTGACCGACATGGAGGGACAGCTTCAGGATATAGACGGTATTTTAAACGATTTTAACCGTACCATAAAGGATTATCTGGAGGATTTGGAGTTCGACGAAGAGGACTTCGTACATACGGAAAGCCGTCTGAATTTGATAAATCATTTGAAGTTAAAATATGGAAATGATATAAAAGAAATATTCGCATATAAAGAAGCCGGAGAAGAAAAACTAAGTGTATTGGAAAATTACGAAGCGTACCGCGCAGGGAAGCTTACCGAATACGAAAGAATAAAGGAAGAGCTGGCCGTTTTATGCCGAAAAGCTTCTGCTGTTCGCACAAAATATGCGAAAGAACTTACCGTGAACTTGAAAAAAGCACTGTTGGATTTAAATTTTGAAAATGTGGAGTTTGAGATACAGGTTAGGCCTGACATCGGGAATATGACAGCGGATGGTTATGACGATGTGGAGTTCATGATATCCACCAACAGAGGAGAGGCAATGAAGCCTTTGAGCCAGGTAGCCAGCGGCGGTGAGCTTTCCAGAATCATGCTGGCGCTTAAGACTGTTCTCGCGGATAAGGACGATATTCAGACCTTGATTTTCGATGAAATAGATACTGGAATCAGCGGAAAGACTGCATGGAAGGTTTCCGAAAAGCTGGGAATCTTAGGAATGTCCCATCAGGTCATTTGTATTACCCACCTTCCGCAGATTGCAGCGAGAGCAGATGTTCATTTATTAATAGAAAAAAATGAAAAAGGGGAACGAACGGTTACAACCATAAATAAAATTGCGGGGCAGGATAGCCTGAAGGAGCTGGCCAGAATGCTGGGAGGCGACAGACTTACGGAGGCAGCACTTCAAAATGCAAAAGAAATGAAAGATTTGGCAAGAAATACAAAACAATACTAAAGTAAAATGTGCAAGTTTATCACATACTAAGAGGGATGTATGTCATGTGGAATTTCGGAAGGAGTTTCATATAGGATACATCCCTCGTTTGTTTAGAAATCATTTATCGTTTGGCTGCGAACGACGAAAGGATGTGAGGACTTGAAGAGCTTAAAAGATAAAAAGAGAGACAGAATCTATCATTATAGAATATTTCTGTACCTTGCGCTGTTTTGCAGCACGGCCGCACTCATTTGCACCTGCTATTTTACTTTATGGAAAATGGTGCCTTCCAATATTAAAATAAAAGCCGGAGTGGATCAAACGTTGGATTTACAGCTTCCCGCTTCGGGAAATCTGTATAAGGATGCCATAGAGGTAAGCGGGCTTACGGCATCCAATATCCCCAGAGACAGTATTCACATAGATTTGGCCAAGCCAGTAACCATTAAAGCCAATGAGATCAATAAATATGTACTGGATTTGAAGCTATTTGGAATTATCCCGCTTAAGACGGTGGATATTCAGGTGATTCAGAATAAGACGCTGATACCGGCAGGAATACCCATCGGTATTTATGTGAAGACGGAGGGGGTTTTGGTAATCGGCATAGGAGAATTCACCGGGGAGGACGGACAGAAGTATTCTCCCTCCCAATATATTTTGCAATCGGGAGACTATATCACGCAGGTCAATGAGGAGAAGGTAACGGGTAAGACGGCCTTTGTGGATATGGTAAAGCATTCCGAAGGGCAGGAGATGGTTCTTACGGTAAAGAGAGAAGAAGAGGTACTCACGCTGAAGGTAAAGCCTGAGACGAATCAGGCCGGAGATTATAAAATTGGCGTATGGATCAGAGATAACGCGCAGGGGGTAGGAACTATGACCTACTTAAACGAAGGCTCCGGCTTTGGCGCATTGGGACACGGAATAAATGATGTAGATACGAGTACGCTCATGAATCTGGAAGAGGGCAGACTGTATCAGACAGAAATTGTGGGCATTACGAGAGGGAGCAACGGCTCCCCCGGGGAGTTGACGGGATATATCGAATACGATGATTCAAAAATCATAGGCCAGATAACCGAAAATACATCGGAGGGCATATTCGGTTACTGTAATGACCAGATAAAAGCACAGGTGCCCTTCGGGGAGCTCCCTATCGGTTTAAAGCAGGAGATTAAAAAAGGACCGGCACAAATTATTTGCAGTATTGAAGGAGAGCCAAAGTATTATGATATAGAAATACTGGAGGTGCATTTGAATAATGACAACATTAACAGGGGAATCGTTCTTCGAATCACGGATCAGGAGCTGCTTTCTTTAACGGGAGGAATCATACAGGGAATGAGCGGATCGCCCATTGTGCAGAATGGAAAAATAATCGGAGCGGTAACCCATGTGCTCGTTCAGGACGCGACCAGCGGATACGGAATTTTTATTGAGAATATGCTGCTGCATTAAAAAAATAAGAAATGAAAAAGCTTCCGGACCGCACATATATGCGGAAATGGAAGCTTTTCTATTTTTTGTGCGATGCTTTACGGTTGAATCATCAAATAGTGTTCCTTTATAATAGACACTAGCAATATTTGGAAATAAATATCATTTGGATTGGATTTTCAGATATTAGCAAAGAAAAAAGTCGGAGGTTTGATATGGAGCAACTGAATCTAACAGCAACAAAGG
>JAEZRJ010000028.1 GCA_023412855.1 Bacillota bacterium
CGGTAAAGGATTCAGCTTTCTGGTATCAGAAGATCATGGAGACAAACGGAAAGGAACTCAGTATCAATAAGCTGATGAGACAGATATTATTTTTAAATCCTATTTATAAACAGATGGTTTGGGGTGATGAGCGATGGGGCGTCAGTGCACATCCTCATGGGGACTGCGAGGTGAAAGAGGGCTTTTACAAGGGTAAAAAGCTTTCCTACTTGTGGAAAAAACTTCCCGGGCTGTTCGGCAATTACGATGCGGAGAATTTTCCTCTGTTGGTGAAGATGATCGATGCGAAGCAGGATTTAAGCATTCAGGTTCATCCGGACGATGCCTATGCGGGTGCCCATGAAGATGGAAGCCTCGGCAAGACGGAATGCTGGTATGTGGTGGACTGCGATGAGGATGCGAGCTTGGTCATAGGGCATAATGCCAAGACGAAGGAACAGATGGAGGAAATGATTAAAAAGGGTGAATGGGAAAAGTTCCTTCGGGAAGTTCCGGTGCACAGAGGCGATTTCATCCAAATCGATCCGGGAACCGTACATGCGATCAAAGGCGGCCTTATGATATTGGAGACGCAGCAAAGCAGCGATATTACTTATCGTCTTTACGATTATGGCAGAACGCAGAACGGAAAGCCCAGAAAGCTTCATTTGGATAAAAGCATGGATGTGATCACCGTTCCCTCACATGATATAGAAAGCGATATGGGAAACACTCTGGACTTGAATGCAAATTCCATGAACGTTCTCGTATCCAACGAATATTACACGGTCTGGAAGCTGGAAGTGGCGAAGGACTTCATCATAAGTCAGGACTATCCCTTCATGAACATGAGCGTCATAGAAGGAGATGGTCTTATCAATGGCCAGCTTATTCAAAAAGGAGATCATTTTGTACTCCCTGCAGATTTCGGACTGATTGAACTCCACGGTAAGATGCAGTTGATCGCTTCCGCGGTGAAGCTCGTATAGTGCAAACCAGTTTAATTAAGATAAATTAATAAATAAGAAGTTAAAAAAGCTACCGCTTAGACATATCAAAGGCGGTGGCTTTTTCATGTAATTAGGAAAGTGTTCCTATTACATAAAAGATAGTTATACCGCAATCAGAAAAATTGTGATAGAATAATCAAAGATAAAAATGACAGGAAGGAATCCAATGTAAGCTTGGAAAGGAGAATAACAATAGAATGATTGCAGCGAATTATAAAGATATGTTAGGTGCGAAGTCCGTTATCAGAGAGCTGTCCGAATATGCTACGGCGAGAGGAAAAGAAATCGGTTATGAGAATGTGTTCGATTACAGCCTCGGCAACCCTTCTGTGCCCGCCCCGGAGAAGTTCAGGCAGGCGATGGTAGATTTGCTTGAAAAGTGTGACCCGATGGCCCTTCATGGATACAGTCCCAGCCTTGGAATTACCTCCGTGAAGGAAAAGGTTGCGGAGTCCTTAAATAAGAGATTTAACATGAACTATACATATAAACATATATTCATGACAGCCGGAGCCGCAGGGGCTATCGCCCATGCGGTCCGCGCGATTACGGTACCCGGAGATGAGGTGCTGACCTTTGCGCCGTTTTTCCCGGAATATCATCCATATATTGACTTAAGCGGTGCCGTGCTCAAGGTTGTGCCTCCGAATACGGAGACCTTCCAGATTAATTTTGAACGTTTTGAGGAGATGCTTAATGAAAAAGTGATGGCAGTTCTGATTAACACGCCGAATAACCCCTCGGGCATCGTTTATACGAAAGAGACCTTGGAGAAGCTTGCGGAGATTATGACGAAGAGATCGGAAGAATATGGTCATGATATTTACCTGATTTCCGACGAGCCCTATAGGGAAATCGTGTTTGCGGACGTGGAGGATATCTACGTGTCCAAGGTATATGATAACACCATCAGCTGCTATTCTTATTCCAAGTCGTTGTCCATTCCCGGCGAGCGAATCGGATATATCGCAGTAAACCCTGCGTGCAGCGACGCGGAGACCATTGTCAATATGTGCGGTCAGATTTCCAGAGGAATCGGACATAACTGCCCCTCCTCTATTGTACAGCTTGCGGTGGCGGAGGTACTTTATGAGACCTCTGATTTATCGGTGTATGAAACGAATATGAATCTTTTATATAAAGAGCTTACCGATTTGGGATTCACCTGCGTGAAGCCGGGCGGTACCTTCTATATCTTCCCGAAGGCTCTGGAAGAGGATGCAAAGATTTTCTGCCAAAAGGCGAAGAACTATGACTTGATTCTTGTTCCGGGCGACAGCTTCGGATGTCCCGGTTATTTCCGTATGGCATATTGCATCGGCACGGAGAAGGTGGAACGTTCTTTGGCGGCTCTTCGTAAATTTGTGGAAGCAGAGTACCGTTAAACTGTTATAAAAGGAAGGAGTATTATAATGTACCAGGCTGGTCTTGTTTTGGAAGGCGGCGGCATGAAGGGGATTTATACCGCCGGTGTTTTGGATTTTTTTCTCGATAAGGAAATGGAGTTCTCCTCTTGCTACGGAGTGTCGGCAGGAGCCTGCCATTTATGCAACTTTTTGTCGAAGCAGAAGAAGAGGGGATATCGGATAGGGATAAATTATCTGGATAATAAGAGATATTGCAGCCCTTATAACTTTTTTACGACAGGGGATTTGTTCGGGACGGATATGTGTTATGATTTGATACCGAATTATCTGGATCCTTATGATTACGATACCTTTAATAAATATGAAGGTAAGGCTTATGCGGTAGTGACTAATATACGGACGGGAGAGGCGGAGTATCTGCAGCTTCAGGATATGCATAGAGATATTCAGGCAGTACGGGCTTCCAGTTCCATGCCCCTGGTATCCCGCAACGTGAAGATTGGGAATGAGCTGTATCTGGACGGAGGCGCTGCGGATTCCATTCCTATAAAAAAGTCCATTTCTGATGGAAATGAGAAAAATGTGGTAATACTTACGAAGGAGACAGGCTATCGCAGAAAGCCCTCTTCCAGCCTTTCGCTCATAAAAGCCCGCTATGTCAGATATCCTAAGGTATACGAACTGATGAAGGAAAGACATAGGGAGTACAACGATACCTTAAGATATTTGGAGGAACAGGAAAAAGAAGGGAAGGCCTTCGTAATCCGTCCGAAGAGGATAAGCGAGGTCGGAAGAGTAGAGAAGGACGCAGAGAAACTGAAAGCCTTGTACGAGGAAGGCTACAAAGATGCACAGGAGAGCTATGCCGAGATCTTGAAATATTTATCATAAGGAAGAATGAAGAAATAAAATGAAAGCTTTCGTTATATATTAATATATGATGAAACAGACAGATGGCAGGTATAAAAAGCATTGCATCTGTCGGAGGAGGTTTGATAATGATAGAAATCTTGAAAGCGGTGCTGTTCGGTATCGTGGAAGGTATTACAGAGTGGTTGCCCATCAGCAGCACGGGGCATATGATCTTGCTGAACGAATTTGTTTCACTGGATGTATCGCCCGAGTTTTGGAAAATGTTTTTGGTAGTTATACAGCTTGGAGCGATTCTGGCAGTAGTGATTCTGTTCTGGGATAAGATATTCCCTTTCGATTTGAAAAAAGAACCGCATATTAAAAAGGATATTTTCACTCTCTGGTTTAAAATATTGGTTGCCTGCGTACCGGCGGCAATTGTGGGTGTTTTGTTCGACGATTTGTTTGACGAGCTTTTTTATAACTATACATGCGTGGCAATCGCACTTATCGTGTTCGGTATTCTGTTTATCGTGATCGAGAATAGAAACATAAGCAAGAATGCAGCACCGAAGATTACAGATTTATCACAGCTCACTTATAAGACTGCGGCTATCATCGGTATCTGGCAGTTGATTGCAGCAATATTTCCGGGAACCTCACGTTCGGGAGCAACGATCATAGGAGCCTTGCTTCTGGGCGTATCCAGAACGATAGCAGCGGAATTTACCTTTTTCCTCGCTATTCCGGTAATGTTCGGAGCCAGCCTTTTAAAACTTGCGAAGTTTGGACTGGTATTCACTACCACGGAGTGGACGATTCTGGCGGTAGGTATGATAGTGGCTTTCGTGGTGTCCATCATCGTAATCCGCTTTTTTATGGGGTATATAAGAAAGCATGACTTTAAGATATTCGGATGGTATAGAATCGTGCTGGGAATTTTCGTTTTAGCTTACTTTATGATATCCGCCCAAGCATAGGGATAAATAACGATATAGTCACCTGGATCTGGGAGCAATCGCATAAAACAGCTTTGAAAACTGACATGGCAACATGTCAGTTTTTTTATGTAATAGGAAAAGTGCTCATAATTATATAAAAAATGGATGCGCAGATGCGCGGAAAACAAAAACCGCACGATCGAAGTGCTTAACGGAGAGAATGTGAAGCACACTTTTGTTTTATGAGAGCAAATTAGCTGGTTCCGGGAATGGTTCAGCTACCGGCTGGGAGCTATCAGCTTAGGCCCCGGTCGCTGAAATGGCTGGTATTTCAACTTTTGTTAAAAGTAAAATAGTTTTGACTTGTCACTCTGCTTTGCTAAAGAGTTGACAAGACAGTCAAACTACGGTAAACTTTTATAAATGGGATTGGGAGAATGTGGTATTTAGAGTGTATTTGTGAGTTCGGTGCAGTTCGAAATTCGATAGGATCGGAATTCGATATCATCGAATGTGAAAGGAGAAAAACCTATGACAGAGACGAAGAAGACATCAACCGTTAAATCTACTGTAAATGCGGAGACCGCAGGAATTTCGGCGGCAGTTGTGACATCGGAGAAGGAACCGGCGAAGAAGGAAGACGTTAAGACGACAAAGACAGCAAAGGCAGCAAATACGGCTGCAAAGAAGACGGCTAAGCCCGCTGCGAAGAAAGCGCCTGCCAAGAAGGAGACGAAAGCAGTGACAAAGACCGCAGCAAAAGCTCCGGCGAAGAAGACCGGCACGAAACAAATAATCAATCTGCAGTTTTCCGGAAAGTCTTACAGCATAGAAGACCTTACGAAAATAGCAGAGGATGTTTGGAAATATGATTTGCACAAGAGCGACGAAGCTTATAAGTCATTGGAGCTTTATGTGAAACCGGAAGAAAGCATCTCATATTACGTGTTCAACGGTGATATTTCAGGAAGCTTCTTTATTTAATACATATTTTTATTTCATAGAAAATGCTCTTATGAAACAAAGACAGATGAGCAGCTGCGCGCGCGGAACAGAAGCTATGCTGCCAAACTTTGGTCGCGGGAGTGAACGAAGCACTTTTTTGTTCTATATTAATGCGTAAGATTTTTATATATGAACAGAGAATTCCGGTTGGAGTTTTCTGTTCATATTTTTTTTATAAATAATTTTGAAGTTATCTGTTGACATTGTATAGGGTAAGTGATATTTTATGGTAAGAAGGTATTAGCACTCCAAGATGTTGAGTGCTAACAAAAATTAAAAGGTCTTCATATTTAAAAAATATGGCTATAAAGAAGGGAGGATAATGAAGTGCAGCTTGATGAAAGAAAAATAAAAATTATGCAGGCCATTATCCGTAACTATCTTGAGACCGGCGAACCGGTAGGCAGCAGGACAATTTCTAAATATACTGATCTGAATTTAAGTTCGGCTACCATAAGAAATGAGATGGCAGATTTAGAAGAGCTCGGATATATTATCCAGCCCCACACCTCGGCAGGAAGGATTCCCTCAGACAAGGGCTACCGCTTATACGTAGATCAGATGATGGAGGAGAAGGAGCGGGAGGTAGAAGAACTGAAAGGCATTCTGTTGGAAAAGGAAGATAAGATGGATCATCTTCTGAAGCAGGTAGCGAAGGTCTTAGCGCAGAATACCAATTACGCCACGATGATTTCAGCCCCCCAGTACCATCGCAACAAGCTGAAATTCATACAGCTCTCCCGTGTGGATGCGCACCAGCTTTTGGTGGTTACCGTTGTAGAGGGCAATGTAATTAAGAACAACATGCTCCAGGTGGAGGAGGAACTGGACAGCGAGACACTTTTGAAATTAAACATCCTTCTCAACACTCATTTGAATGGACTGACTTTGGAAGAAATAAATCTGAGCATGATTACAGCGATGAAGCAGCAGGCGGGCATACACAGCACGATTATAGGAGAAGTTATCGACGCTATAGCCGAATCGATTAAAGCAGATGAGGATTTGGAGATATATACGAGCGGAGCGAATAATATTTTCAGGTATCCCGAGCTTGCAGACAATCAGAAAGCCAGCGAACTGATCACTGCATTCGAAGAAAAAAAGCTTTTGGAAGAGCTGGTGGAAGGGCGATTGTCGGATGAAAACAACACCGGCATCCAGATATATATCGGCGACGAGACGCCGGTACAGTCCATGAAGGACTGCAGCGTCGTAACGGCGACCTACGAGCTGGAAGAGGGAATGAAAGGAACCATTGGTATCATCGGGCCGAAGCGGATGGACTATGATAAGGTAGTAGGGACATTAAAGACGCTGAAGCACCAATTGGATGATTTATATAAGAAACGAGAATAAGTAAAAGAAATAAAAAGTAGGAAAGAAAGGAATAAATGAAGTGGCAGAGCAGAAAGATATAAACAATCAAGATATCCAGAACGCATTGAATAACGAAGACACACCGGATAAGAAGATCATAGTCGACGGCGAGGAGTCGGAAGATAAGGAGATCCTGCCGGAAGACATTTCTTTGGAAGGTCAGGGAGAGATGCAGGCCGAAGAGGCTGAGGGTACGCCGGAAGACGAAGAAGGCGAAGAAAATGAAGAAAACGCCGGCAAAGGTTTTTTCAAAAAGAAAGATAAAAAGCAGGAAGTCCTGAAACAAAAAGTAGATGAGCTGGAGGACAGGGTAAGACGCCAGATGGCGGAATTCGACAATTTCAGAAAGCGGACTGACAAGGAAAAGACAACGATGTTCGAGACCGGAGCCAAAAGTATTATAGAGAAAATACTTCCGGTGGTGGATAACTTCGAAAGAGGTCTGGCGACCATTCCTGAGGAAGAGAAAGGAAGCGGCTTCGCGGAAGGAATGCAGATGATTTATAAGCAGCTCATGACAGAACTCGATAGCTTGGGAGTAAAGCCGATAGAAGCAATAGGTCAGGAGTTCAATCCGGATTATCATAATGCGGTAATGCAGGTGGAGAGTGAAGAATACGAAACAGGGGTCATCGCGCAGGAGCTATTAAAGGGCTATATGTATAGAGATACGGTAGTAAGACACAGCATGGTAGCTGTTGTAAGCTGATCGGCAGACAGCGAATAAATTAACGAGCAAATCAATTGAACAATATATTTAGGAGGGCTTAATCATGAGCAAAATTATAGGTATCGATTTAGGAACAACAAATAGCTGCGTAGCAGTTATGGAAGGCGGTAAACCTACCGTCATCGCGAATACAGAAGGCGCAAGAACGACACCGTCTGTTGTAGCTTTTACAAAGACAGGAGAGAGACTCGTAGGTGAGCCTGCAAAGCGCCAGGCAGTGACCAATGCGGAGAAGACGATCGCTTCCATTAAAAGAGAGATGGGTACCGACAAGGGCTGCACCATCGACGACAAGAAATATTCTCCCCAGCAGATTTCTGCGATGATTCTTCAGAAGTTAAAAGCGGATGCAGAGAGCTACCTTGGAGAAAAAGTTACGGAAGCGGTTATTACCGTTCCTGCTTATTTCAACGATGCACAGCGTCAGGCGACAAAGGATGCCGGCAAGATTGCAGGCCTGGATGTAAAACGTATCATCAACGAGCCTACGGCAGCAGCGCTCGCATACGGATTGGACAACGAAAAAGAACAAAAAATAATGGTATATGACTTGGGAGGCGGTACCTTCGACGTTTCCATCATTGAAATCGGCGACGGCGTTATCGAGGTTCTCGCTACGAACGGTGATACCCGCCTTGGCGGTGATGACTTCGATCAGAAGGTAATCGACTGGATGCTGGCTGAGTTCAAAAAGCAGGAAGGCGTTGATTTATCGAATGATAAGATGGCGCTTCAGAGATTAAAGGAAGCAGCAGAAAAGGCGAAGAAGGAATTATCTTCCGCAACAACTACGAACATTAACCTTCCGTTCATTACAGCTACGGCAGAAGGTCCTAAGCATTTCGATATGAACCTTACAAGAGCCAAATTCGACGAGTTGACACATGACCTCGTAGAGAGAACGGCAGCTCCCGTTCAGAACGCGATGAAGGATGCCGGACTTACCAATTCTGAAATAGGAAAAGTACTTTTAGTTGGTGGCTCTACACGTATTCCTGCGGTTCAGGAGAAGGTAAAACAGCTTACCGGACAGGAACCGAATAAGAGCCTTAACCCGGATGAGTGCGTTGCTTTGGGCGCTTCCATTCAGGGCGGAAAGCTTGCAGGAGATGCAGGCGCAGGTGAGATTCTTCTTCTCGACGTTACTCCTCTTTCTCTGTCTATTGAGACAATGGGCGGCGTTGCTACGAGATTGATCGAGAGAAATACAACGATTCCTACAAAGAAGAGCCAGATTTTCTCCACGGCGGCAGATAATCAGACAGCAGTAGATATCAACGTAGTTCAGGGTGAAAGACAGTTTGCCAAGGATAACAAATCTCTCGGACAATTCAGACTGGACGGTATTCCTCCGGCAATGCGCGGAATTCCCCAGATCGAGGTTACCTTCGATATCGATGCCAATGGTATTGTAAATGTATCCGCTAAGGATTTAGGAACCGGAAAAGAGCAGCACATAACCATTACCGCAGGCTCCAACATGTCCGATACTGACATAGATAAGGCGATAAAGGAAGCGGCAGAATACGAAGCGCAGGATAAGAAGAAAAAAGAAGCTATCGACACGAGAAATGAAGCAGATTCTTTTGTATTCCAGACAGAAAAAGCTTTGGCAGATGTAGGTGACAAGATCGATGCATCCGCAAAGAGTACGGTAGAAGCCGACCTGGAAGCGTTGAAGGCAATTCTGGAGAGAACGAAGGATCAGGAAATGTCCGACAGTGACATCGATGAGATGAAAGCTGCAAAGGAGAAACTGATGACAGATGCGCAGGCATTATTTGCAAAGGTTTATGAGCAGGCCCAGGGAGCAGCAGGTCCTGATATGAATATGAATGCAGATGCAGATTCTGCTCCGGCGGACGATGTGGTAGACGGAGATTACCGAGAAGTATAAATATAAAATAAGCAATATGGAGGGGTAACCTCCGGATAAAATATGAAGTTCTCCTTATAAGAGGGAATCCTCTGATAAGAGGAACTTCATATCTTGCTTAAAAATTTAATATTTTATAAGCTATATATTTGATGCAATAAAGATGAAATTGTTATATACTTAGAACGATATGTCTAAGAAAGTGGACTTATTCATATTTTTTATAAGTAAATCTTTAAAGCGATAAAGAGGAGTTAGTTATGGCAGAGCAAAAACGAGACTACTACGAAGTTCTCGGAGTAGATAAAAATGCAGATGAAGCTGCGGTGAAAAAAGCATATCGAGTTCTGGCTAAGAAGTATCACCCCGATATGAATCCGGGTGATAAAGAGGCAGAGAAGAAGTTTAAAGAGGCTTCGGAGGCATATGCCGTACTTAGCGACCCGGAGAAGAAACGTCAATACGACCAGTACGGCCATGCGGCATTCGAAGGCGGTGCAGGCGGCTTCGGCGGTTTTGATTTTAACAGCGCTGATTTCGGAGATATTTTTGGAGATATTTTCGGGGATTTCTTCGGCGGCAGCCGCCGGGGAAGAGCGAACAGCGGACCTATGAAGGGCGCGAACATACGAACCAGCGTACGCATCACTTTTGAAGAAGCCGTATTCGGTGTAGAAAAGGAAGTGGAGCTTACGCTCAAGGATGAATGTACTACCTGTCACGGCAGCGGTGCAAAGCCGGGAACCAGCCCGGAGACTTGCCCTAAGTGCGGCGGCAAGGGCCAGGTAGTGTTTACGCAACAGTCCTTCTTCGGAACGGTGAGAAACGTGCAGACTTGTCCGGATTGTAACGGAACCGGCAAGGTGGTCAAAGAAAAATGTGCGGATTGTCATGGAAGTGGATATATTGCCAACAGGAAGAAGATCAAGATATCCATTCCTGCCGGTATCGACAATGGTCAGAGTGTGCGCATAAGGGATAAGGGCGAACCGGGAACCAATGGCGGGCCGAGAGGAGACCTTCTTGCCGAGGTTGTAGTTGGAAGGCATCCTATATTCCAGCGTCAGGAATACAATATATATTCTACCGTACCGATGTCCTTCCCGGTTGCGGCATTAGGCGGCGAAATAGTTATTGACACAGTGGATGGCAAGGTCATCTACGAGGTAAAGGCTGGAACACAGACCGATACGAAGGTCCGCTTAAAAGGCAAAGGCGTACCGTCGCTTCGCAATAAGGAAGTGCGCGGAGATCACTATGTAACTCTGGTAGTGCAAGTGCCCGATAAGCTTTCTAACGAAGCGAAGGAGCTGCTGAAGCAGTTTGATGCGGAAGCGGGAAGTACCCTCCGCTCGACTCAGAATAACAGTCCCGAGCCGGAAGAAACGAAGGATAAGAAAAAAAAGTTCTGGAAATAAATTTATGGTTATGAAAAGCCGGGAGGATGATGATTGACTCATACATCCGCCCGGCTTTTTAGTCAGAAGCACACCGCCTCTAAAAAACCTATTCATATTCCACAAATTCCCCATATTCCTGCCAAATATTACAGATCCAGGTTTTTCCCTGATTGAAGATAATCTCGTTATCATCTTTATCGTAGAACTTAGCGGGGGTATTGTCACCATCATAGCGTTTCCAAGTTCCCTCGATAACCTTTCCATTTGTGAAAATAAGAGCATCGCCTTCTCCGTGCACCCCGAAAGCAAGATAATCCTTCTCATCGCGCACCTCTCCGTGACAGTATTGAAGTACTACATTGGACACGGCGAGCTGCTCATTATTGTATTCATCGATTTGCTTTTTATCGTCCTGAAAACGATAGTAGAGCTTATCCGAAGCATTGTATTCGAAATACGGATTGTATGCGCCGTAACCGCCGGCGTTGCTTTCCTTTCCACCGGGATAGATGAGAGTTACATCTTTATTTTCCTCGTATTCCGCACGGTTATCATCCGCAATAAAGGTAAACTGCGGAACATAATTTTCATCGTACTGAGTCTCGTATTCATGGCGCTCGATAGCTTTATTCAGGCCGTCCATAAATAGATATCCGGTAAACTCGGTGGCATAACCGGGTCTGCTGATTCTGCCGAATGCCTCATCGGAAGGATTGTGAATACCCACAACAGCAGCGCTGATATTCTGCACCGTATCTCTGTTAATGAGCTCTTCCACATAAGGTCTGGCAAGGCCCCAATTGCAGTAAATTGCTTCGTAGCCCATAGCAACATAGATGTAATAATCGCGGCTGCTGCGAACAGGACCGATATGATCCAGCTCGTCATAATCTTCAAAGATAGCCATCAGTCTGGTGATACGTCCTTCTACGGGTGCCTCATAAATGATACCCGCCTTTGAAAGACCGTATTGAGGCATCGCTGGCGTATTGTTAGGTATCATGACAGCCAGGGGGCGTCTGGTAGCTATTTTCTCATCGATCCATTGACCGGTGAGGTAGCTCTGCATCTTGCCATTCACCACTTCTCTGTCTTCGATAATAGGAAGTCCTTCTTCCTCAGGCTCTTCTACGACTTCCTCCGATTCCGTCACCACTTCCGGCTCTGCCGGAACTTCGTTCACTTCGCCCAGGGGCAATTCGTCTGCTTTATTTTTACCGCAAGCCGTAAAAACAAGAGGAATACATAAAAAAAGAGCATAGAATAAATATTTGTTATTTTTCTTCATTTGCACGATTCCTTTGGATTTTTTATTTTAATATGTAAACATTAAAAATAATGGACTACACAGATATTATATAATATCGCGCTAACGCTTGTCTATCGCAGAAGTGCTTAGTTTTTTGTAAGTTATTGGTTACTGTGAGTTACTGTTCACTCCGTTCACAGTAACTCATGATTTCTGCCTTTATAAAACTTGAAAAAAGTGTTATCATAGCTTAGAAACACTTGAAAAATGCGTTACTGAGAACGGAGTGAACAATAACGATATATTGTGTTAGCATGCTATAATACAGCAATCCCGCGATACGGCGATGCTGCAATATAAAAATGCTGTAATATAGCATAGTAAAAGATTGCGGAAAGGCATGGATGATAATATGAGATGGACGAAATTCAGGATTAAAACATTGACGGAAGCAGAAGACATCATTATAAGCTCTTTGTATGACATCGGCTTAGAAGGTGCGCAGATAGAGGATAAGGTACCGCTTACGGCGGCAGAAAAGGAGCAGATGTTCGTGGACATCCTGCCGGAGATGCAGGAAGACGACGGTTTGGCATACCTGAGCTTTTTTGTGGAGGAAAACGAAGAAGGGACGTTGAGGGTAAACGGAGAGGATACGACGGCGGAGGAGATTCTTCAATCGGTGAAGAGCGAGCTTGAGGATCTGCGCACGTTCATGGAAATCGGCGAAGGCACGGTGACGGTGGACAGAACGGAGGACATCGACTGGATCAATAACTGGAAGCAATATTTCCACCAGTTCTATATCGACGACGTGCTCGTTATTCCGTCATGGGAAGAAGTGAAGGAAGAGGACAAAGACAAAATGATTCTCCACATCGACCCCGGAACGGCATTCGGAACAGGAATGCATGAGACTACACAGCTTTGCATCCGCCAGCTTAAGAAATACCTTACGCCGGAGACAAGACTTCTGGATGTGGGAACAGGAAGCGGTATTCTTGCCATCCTGTCGCTTATGTTCGGAGCGAAAGAAGCAGTAGGAACCGATCTGGACCCCTGCGCGATAGAGGCTACCAGAGAAAATATAGAGGTGAATCATATTTTACCCGAAAAATTCAATGTGATGATAGGAAATATTATTACGGAAAAAGAAGTGCAGGACAAAGTTGGATATGAGTGCTATGATATTGTGGTTGCAAATATCCTGGCGGACGTGCTCGTGCCGCTGACTCCGGTCATCGTAAATCAGCTTAAGCCGGGCGGAATCTATATAACCTCAGGCATCATAGATGATAAGGAGAAGACGGTAACAGAAGCGGTGGAAGCAGCGGGCCTTCATGTTCTGGAGGTTACCTGCCAGGGGGAATGGGTGTCGGTAACCGCACAAAAGTCAAATCTTCTGCAGTAACAGCAAGAATAAAAGCAATAATGGATAAACCGGGAAAGGCATGGTTTTTATATGTATAGTTTTTTTGTAGACCCATCGCAAATACAAGGGAATACGATAATCATAACGGGAAACGATGTAAAGCATATCAAAAACGTCCTGCGCATGAAGGTAGGAGAAGAGCTTTCTGTGCGAAGCGGCGTGGATGAAAAGGAATATCGCTGTGGAATCGAGGAGATGGAGGAAGAGCGGATTGTATGCAGGCTTCGTTTCGTGAAGGAGGAGGGCATGGAGCTTCCCTCCAAGGTATACCTTTTTCAAGGACTTCCCAAAGCGGATAAAATGGAGCTCATCATACAAAAGGCAGTGGAGCTCGGTGTATACGAGGTAATCCCCGTATCTGCCAAACGTGCGGTGGTAAAGCTCGACGAAAAGAAGGCGAAGGCTAAAAGAGAGCGCTGGCAGGCAATTGCGGAGTCCGCAGCGAAACAGAGTAAAAGGAGCATCGTCCCTCAGGTCAAGGAAGTCATGACGATCAAGGAGGCGGTCCGTTATGCTGCAGATATTGAGGTGCGCCTCATTCCCTATGAGCTGGCGGAGGGGATGCCAAAAACCAAGGACATCATTTCCTCGCTGAAAAAGGAACAGTCCGTAGCGATATTTATCGGCCCCGAAGGAGGCTTCGAGGAAAGCGAGATAGGAGAAGCGGTGGAAAGCGGAATCGTCCCTATTACTCTTGGCAAGCGCATTCTTCGGACGGAGACCGCAGGGTTCACCGTCCTCGCGTGGATAATGTACCAATTGGAGGAGTAGGCATATAGTATAAGTATAAAGCCGAATTTATAGGCTTTAGCATATAATAGTACGTGAGGAGATAGCAGACATTATGGAAGTATATTTAGATAATTCGGCTACGACAAGATGCTTTGACGATGTGGCGGCCTTGATGACGCAAGCGATGTGCAGGGACTACGGGAACCCGTCCAGCCTGCATTTGAAGGGAGTACAGGCAGAAACTTATATCCGGTATGCCAAAGAAACTATTGCGAAAGCCTTGAAGGTGAATGAAAAGGAAATTTACTTTACTTCAGGAGGAACGGAATCCGACAACATCGCGCTTATAGGAAGCGCTCTTGCGAACCATAGAGCGGGCAGGCGGCTGATAACCACGGAGATAGAGCATCCCGGAATTATGCAGGCGATGAAACATTTGGAAGAACAAGGCTTCCATGTGACCTATCTGCCGGTGGATCAAAATGGAGTCATAAGCTTGGAGGATTTGCGCAGAGCGCTGACGAAAGATACGATACTCGTATCTATCATGCATACGAATAATGAGATCGGTGCATTGCAGCCAATAGAGGAGGCGGGAGCTCTCATTAAGAAAGTAAATCCTAACGCGCTGTTCCATGTGGATGCGGTTCAGGGCTTCGGTAAGTTCCGTATTTATCCCAAGAAGATGAATATCGATATGCTTTCCGCCAGCGGACATAAAATTCATGGTCCGAAAGGCGTGGGATTTTTATATATTCAGGAAAACATCAAAATAAAACCGATTATTTTTGGAGGCGGACAGCAAAGCGGCATTCGTTCCGGGACGGAGAACGTACCGGGAATCGCAGGTCTTGGGAAAGCTGTAGAAATGATTTATACTGATTTAGAAGCGGAAGTGAATAAGCTGTATGGTCTAAAGCAGCTATTCGTAGACGGAGTTACGAAGCTGGAGAATGTCACCGTCAACGGATTGACAGGAAGGGACAGTGCGCCCCACGTGGCCAGCGTATCGGTGAGAGGAATTAGAAGTGAGGTGCTTTTGCACGCTTTGGAGGACAGAGGAATCTACGTGTCGGCGGGAAGTGCATGCTCGGCGCGCAAGCCACAGCCCTCTGCGACACTCAAAGCTATCGGATTGGAAAAAGAATTGTTGGAATCCACCTTACGTTTCAGCTTTTCGGTCTTTACAACTGCGGAGGAAATCGATTATACTTTACAGGCGATGTATGATATAATACCGATGCTTCGCAAATATACGAGGCATTGACGGCGAAGATATAGAACCCGCGGCGTAATGGCCGCGGGAATGTGCGAAGCACAATGAGTAAAGAATGTTTATGGAGGAATACTTATGTTTACAGCTTTTTTAATAAAATATGCTGAAATAGGTGTAAAAGGAAAAAATCGCTATATTTTTGAAGATGCTCTCGTGCAGCAAATAAAATATGCGGTAAAGAGATGCGACGGAGAATTTAAAGTCTACCGTACGGAGGGAAGAATCTATGTAGAGGCATTATCCGAATTTGACTTCGACGAAGTGGTGGACAACCTAAAGACGGTATTTGGAATTTCCGGTATATGCCCCGTCGTCTATGTGGAAGACGAAGGATTTGAAAAGCTTGGCGAGGATGTTTTAAAATATATCGGGGAAGTGTATCCCGAAAAGGATAAGACATTTAAGGTATGTGCCAGAAGAGCGAGGAAGAATTATCCTCTGACCTCAATGGAAATCAACAGCGAAATGGGCGGAATTATTTTGGATAACTGTCCCAAGATGCGGGTGGACGTGCATAAGCCCGATATCATGCTGCATATTGAAATCAGAGAGAAAATATACATTTACTCCGACATCATTCCCGGTCCCGGAGGAATGCCCGTAGGTACGGGAGGAAAAGCGATGCTTCTTTTGTCGGGAGGCATCGACTCTCCGGTAGCAGGCTATATGATCGCGAAGCGCGGCGTGAAAATCGATGCGGTATATTTCCATGCGCCTCCGTATACGAGCGAAAGAGCGAAGCAGAAGGTAGTGGATCTGGCAAGGCTGGTTTCCCGCTATACCGGTCCTATATACTTGCATGTTATCAACTTCACCGATATACAGCTTTATATTTATGAAAAATGCCCTCATGAGGAGCTGACGATTATCATGCGCCGTTATATGATGCGCATCGCAGAAAAAATCGCGCAGGAAACGGGATGCTTGGGACTGATTACCGGTGAGAGCATCGGACAAGTCGCTTCCCAGACGATGCAGAGCCTTGCTGCAACCAACGAAGTATGCACGATGCCGGTATATCGGCCGCTTATCGGCTTCGATAAGATGGAAATCGTAGAAATTTCGGAGAAAATCAATACGTATGAGACGTCCATACTTCCCTACGAGGACTGCTGTACGATTTTTGTGGCAAAGCATCCGGTGACTAAGCCGAATCTGAATATTATAAAGAAGCATGAAGAAAATCTGGAAGAGAAAATTGCCGAGCTGGTGGAGACTGCACTTAAGGATGACGAGCTGATTATTGTACGGTAGACGTGAAAAGTAATAGCAGTACTTTTCTGTTACAGAACAGAAGTGTGCACAGGTACCTTCGCAGCTAAATGCTTCGGCAGCACAGCTTTTGTTCCGTGCGCGCAGCTGCGCATTATTTGTCCAAAGGGCTTTTATGTAATAGGAACACTTTCCTGTTACATAAAAAAGCATTCGGATTAACTTCCGAATGCTCTTCATTACTTTGTCATATTGTTCAGCTTATGCTGAATAATTGCCAAGCTTGATACTAGCAATTATTAAATCATGTAAGGCTTTAATGCATTGAGTACTTCTTCTGCATTGTCTTCTGCATGAATGTTCAGGTCGATCGGTTTTGACAGATCCAAGCTGAAGATGCCCATAATGGACTTTGCGTCAATAACATATCTGCCAGATACTAAATCAAAATCATAATCGAATTTCGTGATATCATTTACAAAAGATTTTACCTTATCAATAGAATTTAAAGAAATCTGAACTGTTTTCATTGGTTTCTACCTCCTTGATGTTTTCATACCTTCTGTTTATTATACTAACGGGTGAGCCGGTAAAAGTCAATGCTAAAACAATACAAAAAAAGTGAGGAATAATATGAAATGTGTAGCATTACATAACCTGGGCTGTAAAGTCAACGGATATGAAATGGACGTAATGCAACAAATGTTACAAGAAAAGGGATATAAAATTGTACCATTTGATGAATGGGCGGATATATATATCGTAAATACGTGTACAGTTACCAATATTGCGGATCGAAAAAGCAGGCAAATGCTTCATAAAGCGCGTAAATTGAACCCTGAGGCTGTGGTCGTTGCGGCGGGCTGTTACGTGCAAACGGGGAAAGAAGACGTGCTGAAGGACGTAGGCGTAGACTTGGCAATCGGAAATAATAAGAAAAAAGAGCTGCTTCCCATTCTGGAAAAGTTCCTGGAAGAAAAAGGCGGCGAAGCAAACGAAAAAACGAATGCCAGCTTCAAAACACTTGACGATACGACGATAATAGATATAGGAAATACAAAAGAATTTGAAAATATGCAGCTAAAAGAAACCTCTGGAAATACCCGCGCCTATATTAAGATTCAGGACGGATGCAACCAATTCTGTTCCTATTGCATTATCCCTTATGCGAGAGGCAGGGTAAGAAGCAGAAAAGAAGAGGATATTCTGGAGGAAATAACCGGACTTGTCGGGAGAGGATATAAAGAGGTGGTGCTGACCGGAATTCATATTAGTTCCTATGGAACAGATTTCGGTGAACCGGCCCTGCTTGCGCTTATAGAGAGCATTCACGGAGTAGTAGGAATCGAAAGAATCCGCTTGGGCTCTCTGGAGCCCGGAATCGTTACGAAGGAGTTTGCGGTCAGGCTAAGAGCGCTTCCCAAGTTCTGCCCGCATTTCCATCTATCCCTTCAGAGCGGCTGCGATGAGACTCTCAAAAGGATGAATAGGAAATACACCTCGGGGGAATACTACGAAAAAGTGGAGCTGTTGCGCGGAATATTCGATAGTCCGGCCATTACCACGGACGTCATTGTAGGTTTTCCCGGAGAAACGCAGGAAGAATTCGATATCACAAGAAAGTACTTGGAGAAAATAAAGCTTTATGAAATGCACATTTTCAAATATTCCAAAAGAAAAGGTACCCGTGCGGCAGAAATGAAGGAGCAGGTGCCGGATGAAGAAAAGACAAGAAGGAGCAACCTTCTGCTTTCTATGGAAAAGGAATATTCTCAGGATTATAGGACCGGCTACATAGGAGAAGAAGTAGAGGTACTGTTCGAGGAAGAAAAAGTGATAGACGGAGTATGCTATCAGACAGGACATACAAGGCAATATGTTAAGGTGGCGAAGCGAAGTGAGGACTGCCTGTCCAACCGCTTGATAAAGGGAAAGACCGTAGGTTTTTTGCAGGAGGATATACTACTCATTGAGTAAAGAATACGGAAAATCGTTCGATAAAAGAAATAAGTGTTCACACAGTAGCTAACACTTGCTGTTAAGCTACGTAAGAAAGTGATTCAAGGGATGATTTCTGCTTCGCGAAGCGAATTTACGTGCAAAATTTGTATTGCAGTAATCATGCGTTACTGAGAACGGAGTGAACAGTAACGAAATGAGCAATCATTAAATTAATGTAAATTGATTGAATTTTTTGAACGAATAGGGTAATATGGTGATTAGAGAGAGTTAACTGGCGACAATAGATAAGGGCGTGATTATATGCAGGATTTTGGAAATACACAATTTTTTAGCGTGGAGACCGAGCCGGAGACAGGTGTGGAAGTAGTCTTGGCCACGGTATATGAAGCATTGACGGAAAAAGGATATAATCCGGTGAATCAGATCGTAGGGTATATTATGTCCGGAGACCCCACATATATTACAAGCCATAAGAGTGCGAGAAGCCTTATCATGAAAGTAGAAAGAGACGAGCTGGTAGAAGAACTGCTTACGAAATATATTGAGGCGAAGCACTGGAAAAACCGGTAAAGAACATTTGTGGAAGGATATAAAAGGGTGAATCCATGCGTATCATGGGCTTGGATTTCGGGTCGAAGACGGTAGGAGTGGCAATCAGCGACGCTTTGCTTCTCACTGCTCAGGGCATTGAAATCATAGAGAGAAAAGAAGAGAATAAATTACGAAAGACATTGGCTCGCATAGAGGAGCTGATTGTAGAATATGAAGTAAAGGAAATTGTGTTGGGGCTTCCAAAGAATATGAACGATACGCTGGGAGTACGTGTGGAGCTTTCCATGGATTTCAAGGATATGCTGGAACGCAGAACAGGGCTGCCCGTCAGGATGTGGGACGAGAGGCTCACTACCGTTGCGGCGGACAGGGTGATGAAGGAAGCCGGAATACGGCGGGAGCATAGGAAGGAGCATGTGGATAGAATTGCTGCGTGCTTTATATTGCAAGGATATTTGGATTACCGTAAGAACGAGGAGAACAAGTAGTGGATAAAATAATTTTTAAACCGGAGAACGAGGAGCCGGTTGAATTTTATGTGTTGGAACAGACGAAGATAGGAGGCTGTCAGTACATTCTTGTAACTGAGCAGGAAGAGGGAGACAGCGACGCATTGATTTTGAAAGATATCTCCGCACCGGAGGAGCCCGAGGCGATTTATGAAATCGTGGAAGATGATACGGAGCTTAGTGCCGTTGCGGCAGTTTTTGAAAATATACTGGAGGATATTGAACTTTCCTGATTGTAAAATAAGGGAAGGCGACCGAGGCAGAGGGCTGTCTTAAGATAGTTGTAAAGGGGAGGGTAACTGTGAAGGTACTGGACAGTTACAAGGGATGATAGCAAATGGGAGTGGACAGAGAGCAGTTTAAACAGTTGTTGAAGGATAAAGGTTTAAAGGTAACTACCCAGAGGCTTCTAGTATTGGAAGCTCTTGCTGCATGCCCCGACAGACATCTGACCGCGGAAGAAATTTATGAAATGGTAAAAGCAGACTATCCCGAGATAGGGCTTGCTACTGTTTATAGAACGATACAGATACTTTTAGAGCTGCATTTAATCGATCGCATCAATTTGGACGACGGTTT
>JAEZRJ010000034.1 GCA_023412855.1 Bacillota bacterium
GCTTCACCGATGCCATCCCGTATTCGACAGCATTTCCGATCCATCCTCTTCTTACCGCCTTCAGCTTCAGATATTCCTCATAAGAAATTATTTCCTCGGACTGAAAAATCCTTCGGCATTTATCAAAATCCGAATCATTCATGGTATTCGTATGAATCACCATGGTTGTAACTCCCTTTTTTTTCTTCAGGCTATTGCTTAGCTTGAAGGAAATCGGATAGAAAATGATTCCTCCGCGCATATACGGCTTGGTACCGAAACCATCTGTCAGCTTCATAAATCCCAATTCCTTAAGTGCGCGAAGAGTATTTATGTCATAAGAATGTGCCGGAGCCATGAAAATGTCCGTTTCGATTCCATGAGAAGCGAAAATATCCTTACCCGCCTGCAGCATTCTCTTCTGCTGCTCTAAGCCCAGGCCGGCAAACTCCGAAAAACGGTTCAACGGAAAACAGCCGCCCTTTTTTTGCGTATATAAGTGCTGATATCCATGCAAGGCTACCGTCCATCCTTCACTTTTCCACACTTTGACCTGTTCCCAGAAATACTCCTCCGGTGAACCTCCGTTTACGGCTGCACCTTTATCTTTATTCAAATTTTCATCCCGGTTATCCGGAACAATCCCCACTAATGGCTTCACCCCATATTCTTTAAGAAGTCCCCGAAATCTCTCAAAGTTCTCCCAATCCATACAGGGCGTTATGTCATCCATTCGAACAGCAATTTTCATTACTCCAGCACATCTCCCGTCATAAGCTCTTTTTCGCACTCATACCGTTCAATCAGAAGTGAACCGTCCACCGTGCGCACCACCGGCTTTCCGTCAAAAATGTCCACCACTTCTCCCGGCGCATAGGCTGAAAAATCTATCATCTCATCGAAGGGATGAGCCTCCCATATCGTAACCTTCCGCTCCCTGCATATGGCGAATGCCCCCGGAAAAGGAGCCGCCACCCCGCGAATCAGGTTGTAAATATTTCTTGTGCGGTCATGAAAATCTATTTTGCCATCCGCTGACGTACGTTTATTATACCACGAATCAAAGTCCTTGGATTCCGTCCTTATCACGATATTCTTCTCCGAATAAGCCTTTAACAGTTTCCTTATCAGGCTCTTGGAGCAAATCATATTTTTATACTGAGCTGTGCGTATATCATCGTGGGGTGTTATGGAAAACATCTCCGTAGCAAATACGTTAGGGCTATCCGCATTCTCATCATAACGGAAAAGATTCAAATTAAATCTCGTATCCCCGTTGATTATGGACCAGTTTAGCGGAGACCGTCCGCGCCCGAAGGGCAGATACCCGCAATTACCATGAAATCCGTATACGCCATATTCGAACTTTTCCAGCACATAAGCCGGAATCAGGCGCTGCCATCCCATGGATATCGCTATTTCGAATTCATTCTCAGCCATGAAACCGCGGGTTTTTTCATCTGTAAGGAAATAACTTTCCGCCTCGAATACCGGTATTTGATATTTTTCCGTCAGTACGGACAATCCTTTAAAACCAGAAACCTGATTCTTACCCAACACATCCTTATGGATGGTAATGACCAAATCCACCGGACAGATATTATGATGAATGAATTCCACAATGTTTTCCGACGTATCTTTTACGCCGAATACAACAACCTTATATTTCATACCCAGCTCCCTATTATTTTTGCTGCTCAGCCAAAAGGCTTCATTTCAACAAATTTTCTTTATACCAATCGATTGCCAAGCTGATTCCCTTCGCGAAGTCGTACTCCGGGTCATAGCCTAAAAGCTCTCTCGCCTTGGATATATCCGCATTGGAGTCCCGAATGTCCCCAAGCCTGTCCGGTCCGAAATTCGGTTCCACTTCTTTTCCCAGTGCCTTGCATAGATTATAATATACGTCTATTAAATATTCTCTTCCGCCGGCACCGATATTAAAAGCATTCCCTCCAGCTTCGCCGGAAGCGAGGCAGGCCCTTAAATTAGCTTCGATAACATTGTCGATATAAGTGAAATCGCGGGATTGCTTTCCGTCTCCGTTGATCGTAGGCACTTCCCCGTTTAACAGCATACGGATGAACTTGGGAATCACCGCAGCATATGCGCCATCCGGGTCCTGTCTTCTTCCGAATACGTTGAAATAGCGCAGGCCGTAGGTATCCAGACCGTACAGCTCCTTATACAGCCTTCCGTATTCCTCATCCACCTTTTTCGTCAATGCATAAGGGGATAACACCTTTCCTTCAGCCCCTTCCTTCTTCGGAAGCTGCGGATGGTCCCCATACACAGAGGAGCTGGAAGCATAAACAAATTTCTTCACTCCGTTTTGCCTGCAGGCTTCCATCATATTCAATGTACCCCGAATATTTATCTCTTCATATAAAAGCGGCATCTCTATACTTCTGGGCACACTTCCCCAAGCTGCCTGATTCATGCAGTAATCCACACCCTTGGCAGCTTCCAGGCAGGTATCCAATTCTCTGATGTCACCTTTTATAAAGGTGAATTTTTCATTTGCCGTAAGTGCTTCTATATTCTCATATTTTCCGGTGGACAAATTATCCAGGCACCTCACCGCATATCCCATTCCTATCAGCGCTTCGCAAATGTTCGAACCGATGAAGCCGGCTCCTCCTGTTACGAGAAAAACATTGTCTTTTTCGAATTTCAACTCTTTATATCCCATGTTATTTCACTCCTTTATATTCTCTTGGCCGCAGTCCTTGACCACTCCACCAACAATATGAAATATGCCGTATAGAATGCGGAAAAGCTATAAATCATATACCGCGACAATGCCATGATCGTAAGCGATACCGCAAATACATTAGCCGCTATTGCAAGAAGAGCCAGTACCATCAGCCATGCGCTGCCGCTCACCCTTCCCTTTTCGCGAAGGGATCTTCGTATCCGCCATATGGTCATGGCAATTGCCGACAGATAGAGAAGAACCGCTATCCAGTTGATAACGGGATGTACTACCGCAATACTCCGAATGAGTCCGTAACCGGCAATCAACAGATAATCGGCAAACCACTGACCAAAACATTTCGGCAATATGCCCGCGATAATCTTCCCTGCCGTCTCATCGGCCATCAGGTTTTGGGTAATATAGTCGCTAGTCACTGTTTTATCGTATGTCTGATAAAAAACATCCTCTATCATTTCATACTTTACAGTGTCATGCCACTGCTCTATATGCTCCACCTTTTCCCGACACGAATCACCCGCATATTTATAATTTGCCTGACGCGCCTCGGTAAGGTCGTACATTTGATAAAAGAACGCACGTGCCTCTTCATCCTTTATGTTTTCCCCGTCCTCTCTGTCTGCTGCGTAGAGTATGTTGGTCAGAGTATTCACCGTTCCATAAGTATTATTGATAAAACGGCCGTTAAAAACTAAGTTATAACTCTTTACCGCCATTGTTCTTCCGAAAAAGGCCAAGGCTACTATAAGGAATACTGCTCCCACGAGACGCAGCGTAAGAAATCTATTTTTCACTCTGACTACGAAAAGCTTCGCGCAGACCACAATCCCCCAAAGAAGAAGCGTCAGCATCATTTGGCTTCTCGTAAGTGACAGCAGGAATGCCAGTACCAGCGCAAGCCATGCAGATTGTGTTTCATCCGCAGTTTCTTCCCCGGCCGTTAATATTTTGAAGCATTCCAACAAAAACAAGGTAAAAAGAGGAATACAAAGCGCTTCACTCATTACGGAATTCGTAATGAATAAATGCAAGGCAGAAAAGTATTTCGTAACCATATAGGGCATTATCCCCAGGAAAACAACTACTGTTTCCTCCCAGAACCGCAAAGAAAATTTCTTCTCCATGTATTCCGCAAACAGCCATATGCTGAGTGCTGCTAACAGGTTCTGGATAATTCCCATCGCCGTAAGCCACGCTTCTCCAAACAGTGCCCGAAGGCATAAGAGAAAAAGGGGATACAATGGTTCCCTATGGATGTGCATCTCAATATACTGATTGGAATCGTTGTATACGCCCGGTCCGAATGCGGCAAACATTCCGAGGAACAATGCGGCAAGCGCTATCAGAAGTCCTCCGGATTTTATCTTTTTTGTCATTACAGTCTCCAATATAGAAATTCGCCGTCCGAATAATCTCTCTTATCGAATAAGCCCTTGAGGTCCATCAATACCTTCTGCTCATGGTCCTCATGGAAAAAGCCTGCAATTTTCTCCTTAGACAGCTCGAGGAACTGGGAATGGGCTACCGCTATGATGACCGCATCCATATTCCGGATTTCCTCCATATCGTGGAAGTCGATTCCATATAGCCTCTTCGCTTCCCCTGAATCCGCTGCAGGATCTACCACAACGGGGGTGATTCCATATTCTTCTAACTCTTTATAAATATCGATGACCTTGGTATTTCTCGTATCGGGGCAGTTTTCTTTAAAGGTAAAGCCTAAAATCGCCACCCTCGCGCCTTTTACCGAAACATTAGTTTTTATCAGATTTTTCACAAGGCTTTCTGCCACATATTTTCCCATGTCATCATTAATGCGGCGGCCTGAAAGGATGATTTGTGAATGATATCCCAGCTGCTCCGCCTTATAGGTCAGATAATAAGGATCCACACCGATACAATGTCCTCCTACGAGTCCCGGGAAAAACTTGAGGAAATTCCACTTTGTACCCGCTGCCTCTAAGACAGCCTTCGTATCGATTCCCATCCTATGGAATATGATAGACAACTCGTTCATAAAAGCGATATTGATATCTCTCTGGCTATTTTCGATTACTTTTGCCGCTTCCGCCACCTTGATGGATTCCGCCCGATATACACCAGCCTCTACCACCAGCTCGTACACCTTGGCAATAGTGTCTAACGTCTCCTCGTCCATACCGGATACAATTTTCACGATGGTTTCCAATCTGTGTACCTTATCGCCCGGATTGATTCTTTCCGGAGAATATCCTATTTTAAAATCCACGCCGCATTTTAAGCCCGATTCCTTTTCCAGAATGGGAACGCATATCTCCTCGGTAACTCCGGGATATACCGTGGATTCAAATACAACGATAGAGCCTTTTGTCAGGTTCTGTCCGAGCAGACGGCTTGCTCCCTCCACAGGGGAAAGATCAGGGGTATGGTCGTCGTTTACCGGAGTGGGAACTGCCACAATATGGAATTTCGCTTCCTTCAGCTTGTCCGCATCCGCGGTAAATTCTACGGATGTATTTTTGATTACCTCCGCACCCACTTCATTCGTTGGATCCACTCCTGACTTATAAAGCTCAATCTTCTCTTTACTTAAGTCAAATCCCACTACTTTTATCTTTCTTGCAAAAGCTACCGCGATCGGCATACCTACATATCCGAGGCCGACCAATGAAAGCTTTTCCTCTCCGCTTACAAGCTTCTCGTACAAATCCATCTTCTTATCCTCCATTATGAGTTATATAATATCGTGTTGATTTCGCTTATATAAGAATCGATGACAGAATCTCTGTCGAATTCGCATTCCATCTTCTCTCTCGCCGCTTTTCCCATATGTGCCCGCTCTTCCTTGGATAATGCGAGAAATTTCTCCATAGCCCGAATCAAATCATCCGCATTGCCCGGCGTGAAGCCAAATCCCGTTATTTCCTCTTCAAAAGCCTCTTTGCATCCGCTGATATTGGAAGCAATCACCGGACGTCCCGTAGCCGCTGCCTCAATAAGCGCATTCGACATGCCTTCGTGAAACGATGCCACTACAATGGCATCAGCCTTTGCTATATAAGAATGCACCTCCGTATGGAAGCCCCACTGACTGATAATTCCTTTTTCCGTATATTCATCCAGCATTTCCTGATAATCTTCATCACAATAGCCCAATACGGCAAATTCGATATCCTCTCTATGCAGCCTGACTGCTGCCTCCAAATATTCCAAGATGCCGCGTTCCTTCATTACCCTTCCGACAAAAAGAAAGGTAGTCCTTACACCTGCGGGATAAGGCTCGAAGAAATGTCTTTTCAGATTCACTCCGGAGCCGCTTACCATCCGTTCCTTTTTCCCGGCAATGCGATAGCTGGAAAAAACATCTCTGTTCTCAGCGTTCTGGAAAAAGATGCACTCCGCCTTTTTAAGACCTGCACGGTACATATGAACAATCATCTTAAGGAACAGTCCTTGCCTGTCGAAAGCACCGCCCAGTCCCGTTATCGTAGTGATATAGGGTACCTTCAAGAGCCTGCTGGCAAAACCTCCGTATATGTTCGGCTTTATGGTATAAGTAATTACCATATCAGGCCTTATTTGCTTTATCAGCCTTCGGTAGGTCATGAAAAGCTTCATGTCCTCCTTCGGATCCATGCCCCTTCTGTTAATAGGCGTTTCAATAATCTCACACCCTTCTTCCATCAGTTCGGCAGTCTTGGTCTGATCCGGAAGGCTGATGATCACCCGATGGTTTTCTAACAGCCGAAGGAGCAGCTCGTTGCGGAAATCATATAGTCCGCCCGAGGAATTGGTTAAAATCAATATTATACCCATCTACTCTCTCATCTCCGTATCGCTCATGTCTTTGATCATGACTTCATTATATTTCATCATGCAAATCCCTGCTTTATAGCTGCCCACAGCATGGGGATTGCTTTCTCCCATTAAGTTACGAATTACCTCTTTCGGCATATTCACGCCGCACTCGTGCGCATGGGGATAGCCTCCGCCAAAACGGGGATTCACTTCGGAAATGTAATAAATGTCTCCAATCTTAAAAATGTCCATATCTATCATACCACAGAACCCACATTTTTCCACAAATTTTTCTATCGCGGAAAAAAGACTCTCATCCTTATAAGATATGGCTTTATCCGTCTCTCCGGCACGCATTTTTATCTTTTCTTTTACAAAAATTGAGGTACATTTCCCGCTCAGCATATCGATATACACATCTGCTCCATATTCCGTCCCGTCCATGAATTCTTGAATCATAAGGTCATCATACAGTCCGAAAAGGACCTCCAGCTCCTCTTTCCCATATACCTTGTTTATATGCAGGCTGGCGCTTCCCTTTACCGGCTTTACGAATACCGGGTAAGAAAGTTCTCCTTTTTCCTCGGCAGAGTAAAAAGCCTCCTTATCGACAAAGCATCTTCCCGTCGGAATATTCATCTGCGTAAGCAGCTCATACATTTTATATTTATCGAAGCAGGTTTCCACCAGCTCATAAGGTGAGATGATAGGAGTCGTTCCTGCTTCAAGAAATCTCTCCCGTTCCTTGGCAAGCAAGCTAAGCTCCGGATCGATTAAGGAAAAAACTCCATCGATACTTTCTTTCCTGCATATGTCCAGCACAGTGTCCAAATAGCCGGGAGCATCGATGCGGGGAACTAGATAAAATTTATCTGCTTCATAGATTGCAGGTGCCAGATTGGAGCAGTCTGTCGCTATAACTCTGCCCTTTTCCGCCAGCTCCCTCTTAAAATATTGCACCACCTTATTTCTTGTTCCCGCACTTAAAATCAATATATTCATAGGTTATTATCAATCCTTTCAAGGCTTCCGGTCTCTTCCAGTCTTTTCTTTCTTATTTCGGCAAAGTTGCCCTCCGTCACATTGGTATCCTCCGCCACATCACTGTGTCCGAGCACGGTCCGTACAGTCAGCCATAACACCTTCATATCCATACCAAAGGAAAGGTTTCTCACATACTCCACGTCCTTCTTAAAACGGCTGTCCCAATCGATGAAATTCCGCCCGCTTACCTGAGCCAGCCCGGTAAGTCCGGGACGTACCGTATGGCGTAGTTTCTCTTCCTCGGTGTAATAGGGAAGATAGGAAACAAGAAGCGGCCTGGGGCCGATGATGCTCATATCTCCCGTTAATATATTCAGAAGCTCGGGAAGTTCGTCCAGACTGGTGGCGCGAAGGATTTTGCCGAACTTAGTAAGCCTCACGCTGTCAGGCAGAAGATTTCCATTCTCATCCTTTTTGTCCGTCATCGTCCGAAATTTGCAAAGAGTAAAGATTTTCTCATTCTTCCCCGGTCTCTCCTGTTTAAAAAAAATGGGGCTTCCGAGCTTCGTCCTAACGAGGAGAGCCAGCACAAGAAATAAAGGAGACAAGGCAATAATTCCTATAAGCGCTAATAAGAAATCCAGTATTCTTTTCACATATCTACCATATATCGTAATGGCCGTTACCTCCTTATAACCCGAAAACCTGTTACTGTTCACTCCGCTTTAAATAACGAAAACCTTTCTCACAATGCTGATTATCCGGTCCATATCTTCCTGCGTATTCTTGATATCGCTGGGGAGGCACAAGCCTCTATTGAAGATATCTTCCGCTACGCTTCCCTTACCGTCTTTTTCATCCGAAAGGGAAATGAAATCGTATTCCTGAAATACCGGCTGCAGGTGCATCGGCTTCCAAATAGGCCGGCACTCGATATTCTCTGCTTCAAGGGCATCCATAATCATATCGGGGGTGACTCTGCAGCCCTCTTTTATCGTCATGCAAGACAGCCAGTTATTGGCATCCCCATCCGGATTCAGCGGATTCATGGAAAGCTCCGATATATCCGAAAAAGCTTCTTGATACTGTTTATAGATCGCCTTTTTAAGCGCCTTATGCTCCTCCAGAGACAAAAGCTGCCCTCTGCCGATTCCGGCAGTCACGTTGCTCATGCGGTAATTGTATCCGATCTGAGAATGTTGATAATGTCTGGCAGGGTCCCTGGCCTGTGTAGATAAGAACCGCGCTCTTTCTATCATTGCTTCTTCCTCAGACACAAGCATGCCGCCTCCCGAGGTCGTAATAATCTTATTGCCATTAAAGGAATAAATGCCGAACCTGCCGAAGGTTCCAGTATGTTTTCCTTTGTACGTGCTGCTTAAGGATTCCGCCGCATCTTCGATGACCGCAGTCCCCTTTTGTGCGCAAATCTCCATGATTTCTTGAAGCTTTGCAGGGGTTCCATATAAATGAACGATGATGACTGCTTTAGGCGAAGGATATTTTTCATAAGCCTTTTTCAGCGCCTCGGGAGACATATTCCACGTTTCTTTCTCAGAATCGATGAATACCGGCGTAGCGTTCTCATAAATGATCGGATTACAGGTTGCTGAAAAGGTAAGAGAAGGCACAAACACAATATCTCCCTTTTTCACTCCGAGAAGACGAAGTGCAAGATGAATCGCTGCGGTTCCCGAGCTTAGCGCCGCCGCATTGGGTATGTTCACATACTCCGCCAGTTCTTTTTCAAAACTGTTTACGTTAGGGCCGAGGGGTGCTACCCAGTTGGTATCGAATGCCTCTTTTACGAATTCCTGCTCTTTTCCGTGCATGGTCGGAGAAGACAGGTAAATCCTTTTCTTTTCCATTGAAAAACGCCTCTTTTCTTTATAATCAATCTTTATAATGGTAGGTCGGCACAATTTCCTTTACTAATGGACGAATATCCGTCACTTCTTCCCTGGATTCTTCCTTCAGCTTCTTCAACTGGGCAAAAAACTTCATCTCATCCAGCTCTATCGGTTTTCCTACGTGTATCAGTTTATTTGCCGTTTCCTTCAAGCCCTCCTCATCCATGAGAAGCTCTTCGTACAGCTTTTCACCGGGGCGCAGTCCTGTAAACTCTATCTTAATATCCTCTCCTACCCGGTAACCGGATAAACGGATCAAATTTTCCGCCAAATCAAGTATCCTCACCGGCTCTCCCATGTCCAGCACAAAAATTTCTCCGCCCTTCGCATAGGCTCCCGCCTGCAATACCAGGGAAACTGCTTCCGGAATCGTCATAAAATAGCGGATAATATCAGGATGAGTCACCGTTACCGGCCCTCCCTTCATAATCTGCTTTCTGAAAAGAGGAATAACGCTGCCGTTGCTGCCAAGTACATTTCCGAAGCGCACAGCAACGAATTCCGTCTCATAATGGTTGTTGAAGGTCTGAATGATCATCTCACAGATGCGCTTGCTGGCTCCCATGATATTGGTAGGATTCACTGCCTTATCGGTGGAAATGAGCACGAACTTCTTTGCCCCGTAAAAAGCCGCCGCCTGAGCGGTTTTCCAAGTACCGAAGACATTGTTCTTCACCGCCTCATTGGGGCTGTCCTCCATCAGGGGAACGTGCTTATGCGCCGCCGCATGGTAAACGATGTCCGGCCTGTAATGCTCGAATATCCAGTTGATTCTGTTCGTATTGCGAACGGAAGCGATGAGCACCACAAGATCCAAATGCGAGCCGGAGTCCGCATCGGAATATTTCGTTACTAACTCCTGCTGTATGTCATATACACTGTTTTCATAAATATCCAGAATAATAAGCTGTTTCGGCTTATGTCCGGCGATCTGTCTGCACAGCTCGCTGCCGATGGAGCCGCCTGCGCCGGTTACAAGCACCGTTTTATTCTGCACGTAACCAAGTATGGAATCGATATCTACGCTGATAGGATCCCGACCGAGCAAATCCTCAACTTCAATGTCCCTTAACTTGCTGACATTGACTTCTCCATTCACCAGCTGATACATGCCGGGAAGGGAACGCAGCTTACAGCTTGTCTCCTTGCAAATTTCCAGAACCTTCCGAAGCTCGGAGCGGGAAATGGAAGGCATGGCCACTATGATTTCATCAATATCGTAAATATCGGCGCATTCGATAATCTTATCCCTGCCGCCGGCTACCTTGATACCTTGGATGTATCTGCCCCATTTACCTTTATCATCGTCAATGATACAACGAATTACCATGGTGCTGAAATTGCTGTTCACAATCTCCTTGATAATGACGTTGGCTGCCTCGCCCGCACCTATTACCATAACGGAGATTCCGTTCTTCTTATTCTGCTGCTTATGCTTCTGGCTTCGCAGAAACCGGTAAGAAAAACGGCTGACAAAAATCATACTGATCAGCACGAACATATACAAAAAGTAATAGCTCTTAGGCACCGGCTGCTGTACCGTCTTAAAAAACTGCAATCCCACGCTGTTTAAAACTGCCGATATTACACAAGACATAACCACATTCTGCAGCTCCGTCTCCCCTGCAAATGCCCATAGGCTGTGATACAGCCTGAAAAAATAAAAAATGAGCAGTGTCAGCAATATATTGACCGGAAGAAATCTTGTAATAGGATCCAGAAAGTGAGCCGGTATCATGTCGATATGAAATTCGTAACGAATGAGCACCGCCATATAGCTTGCAAAAATAATACTGATAATGTCGTAAATAATCAGGCTCGTTCTTCTATAGAATAATTTTACATTAAAAGGCTTTTTATCTTTCTTCATTCGTTTCATCCTTCTTCTTACCCATATCGAATAGCAGCGGCGCTAATACAACAAGCAAGGTAAATCCTGCCGGATGGCATAGATGAAATATCCATTCTACCAAACCCGCTGTGGCGAAAGCCACCACGATTGCCGCCGGCATCGCCGCGCAGGGAACGCTGTCCTTCCTTCTGCCAAAGAAAATACAGCCCTGAACGAAGGTTGCAGCTCCCAAGAGGATAAACACTACCCCTACAAGGATACCGTGGTCATATGCAACCTGAAGATAAATATTATGCGCATGAACCGCCAGCGTTCCGTCCGGCAGCAAAGCACCCATCTCATCATGCCCTTTTAAGTTAAGCTGATCCAGATAAGCACGGAAGATATCCATACGTCCATTGGCATATTCCTCCGTCTTCTCATATACGCTGGTATCTTCTGCAACCTCCTCCTGAACCTCTGGAGTCTCGGTAAAATCGCCTTCCTTAGCATCCTTGGCAAGTTCCGCCGCACGGACGTCGTCTGCTGCACGCTCTTCCTCGGTCTTTGTGCCGATGATATTGAGCTGGGAATCGCTGTCATTGCCTGCCGGCATTTCGCCTGTTCCGGTGCTTTCCTGCGACTGATATAAATCGCTGATACCGCCTTCCCACACGACTTCACCGTTGCTGCTAAATCTTTTCGCGCGGTATTTCTGATATTCTTCGCTTCTTTCATAGGAAGAAGTTCCTTTTTCCGGTATTCCGAAAATCTTATTGTTGAATACTTCTGCGAAGCGTTCCACCGTTATATAATACATGGAATCCCATTCATTTCCTCTTTCAATGGCATCCGGGAACACTTCCACTTCATATTTGTATACATCATTGCTCAGAGCAGGAATAATCCTCTGACCGGTAAAGATGATCGGGAAGCACCATATTACCGCTGCACCCATCACCGCGAACAAGCGCAGAATATTCATAAGCCTCTCTTTTCCTGCGCCTCCTGCTGCCATTACCACGCCTACCACTAACATCGCGGCTACGGACATGAATCCGGTTCTGGAAGCCGTAAACAACATATAGGTACCGGAAGAACCCAGTACCAGAAGCTCCGCCCATATATCTTTCAGCTTATGTGTTTTTTTGTATTTATCCATAAGCTTCATCAGCGCCGCACATATAATGAACGTCAAATAAACTGCCGTTACCGTTACCGTATGGAAAATAAACGGGAATCTCGGATATACCCACGATAAAAATGGCCTGTGCAACATTGAAAATATAATGCAGCAGACAAAGTGCAGAAGCAGTCCGTTACTTATATTTTGCAGCAAATGTGCCCTTTTATCCCAAAGCGCATAGCGAAGATAAAACAGCGTAAAGGAAATGACCAACGCCACCGTCCACCATCTCGTATTTCTAAATATGATGATGAGAATGAAGAATAATCCCAATATCCCGGCGTACCAAAGGGAGATTCTGCTCATCCTTTCTTTTTTTAAGAGCATAGAAATAAAACGTGCTGCGATGGTTACAATTACTAAGCCGGAAAGCACAAGTGCCAGTACTCCGTACCGTATCGCCTTCAGATCCATCTCGTTCATTGCCAGATAGTCCACATAGAAGCTATAATAACGGTAAACTGCCGCCGCTGCCACGACTGCATAAACCAAAGTAATCTTGCTGAATATCTCCTTCTTTTTGCACATAGTAAGGATAGTCAGTGCAAAAAAAACGATGAACTGGCGTTCCGCAATTCTATGGTGAATGTCATAAAGACCGTTCATATAATTGCAGCATGCCCATACGGTGCCCGCGATAAAGACCGACTGAAGGTAATCCGCACCGTGTACCTTTATCTTCTCCCTAAGAGGTATATACCCGCTTCTGTCCTTTTTACGGTTAATGGCATAGAATAGTGTGGCGCTGCCCAACAGCGCTCCTATCGTATAAAAAATGTTATCGGTAAACTGTCCGCTGAAAAATCTACGCACGCTTATGATATATAAAGCGCCTCCCGTTATTGCCGCCGCCACAATATTTGCCGTATAGCGCAGTGCCTTTTCCACGGTAATCAGCTTGTCCTTCTTAGATAAGCGGAAATATGCTTCCACAGCTCCTACTAACAGGGCCGCTAAAATGAGAAGTATCGCATCATAGACAAATATTTTATCTTTGCGAAGAGGAACCATATAATAATATTCCCCTACAATATTATAACCCTGAAGCTCATCATAGTTATAAACCAAACGGCTTACATACTGCGTCCCAGCTGACGCTGTCTCCTCCAGCCCGAACCATGCACGGCTGCCGTTCTGCCCTTGAAGGAAGAAATAGTAATCGCTTCCCACATTCAGATCCTCATTGATATAGACGGGACAAAAACCGGGAATATCGATGAATCTCACATCCACCTTTTGCTCGAACATTACCTGCATGTTCGAATCCAGCATGCGGAAGATAAAGGAGTCCACCCTCTGATCCTTGTTCCAGCCGTTTTCAAAATCTGCAATATACAAATTAACCGTTCCCAAATGATCGTACTGGGCGATAAAGCGCTGTAAAAGGTAATCCTCTCCTATGCTGTCCGAGGAACCGGCCAAAATCTGATTGCTGACGGAGGGAATCGTCTCGTCCCACATACGAATCGGATAAATTGTCATCATTGCCATTAATGTCAGCAATATTATTACGCTCTGTATAGCGCGGCTCTTTTTCACAATTTTATACATATATTCTCTCCATTTCAAATGGTAAGTATAGCACAGATACCCTCAGTTTACAAGAACAGCCACCGTGGCTGGGAGTGCGAACCAGAGGATCAGCACATAGCGGGGCAGGTACGTAGGGCCGAGAATCGCAGTGAGCCATACGAGCAGCACCATCAGGAAGGGAATGAGCAGATCATAGCGTCTTGTGTAATAAGTATAGCCAAAAGTAAAGGCGAACACCCAGAAAAGAAATCCCGCCGAAAACAACATAGATAGGACAGGCACTTTCTGCTGTGTAACCTCCAAGGACATGTTTTTATACCATTCACTCAAAATCGGCAGCTTGCTCTCCCTCGTTCCGGGCTGCTCCACCTCATAGCCAAAGAACGAACTGTCCTCATAGGTAAAAGTAAATACTTCATTTCCGCGATATACGTCGATGACCGTGTCCGGATACCAGAGTCCGTAGGAAGTCATAAGCCACGCGTTGATATACGTAAACGGATGCTCCATTCCTATCTTCGCCCAAAGCCGCATATATTTCACGGGATCGGCAGTATAAGCCTCGTTATCGAACCATATTTTTACCCCATCGGATACCTTAGCCGTATAAAACCGAAGCGCTTCTTCTGGGAGAATCTCATACAAGGTTTCCAAATCCTCCCCGGCAAAGCTTTCTCTATCATATTTATAAGCTCTTGAAAGCTGTTGGATCGGGACGGTAAGCATCTCCTGCTTTCCGGCAGGCTGTGCCGAAAGCAGCGCTAAAAGACATGCCGCTGCCAGAAAATAAACTGCGAATGTACCTCCCAGAAGAAATACCAGCTTCTTACGCCATCCCTTCATGTAAAGCAAAAGTACCGGCGCCATAACAAGAAAAGCATACATACCATTATGCCGAAAGGACATCATAACAAAGGCACACGCTCCGAAAAAAAGCTGTTTCTTCCAAGAAGCAAAAAAGCTCTCCTTCTCTCTTGCCATATCCGCCATAGAAAGAAGAAGTAAAAGCAGAGCAGCCGTGAAGATTCCGTCCTTCGCCGAGCATAAGGTGAACATAACGATTACCGGGAAGAAGGCAAAGTAACAAAAAGTGCCTACGCGAAAAATAAATGCAACACCTCTTTTTTTCATGTAGGAAACCACATAAGTAAATACCCCTGACATGAAAAGCATCTGAAGCAGCGTATATGCAGCAATTCCTATATTATAGGAGCCGGTCAGCTTATTTACTCCTAAAATCGTCCCTCCCAGCAAAAGCACGTGGAAAAGAGGATGGTGAGTGGTAAAATTTCTCGTCTGTACTTGAATGAACTCATCCTGTGCATCGTACACGAAAAATCCCGGATATACCGCCAGAAATACCGGCAGCCAGCAAAGGAAAAGCAAACACATCGTAAGAGCCGTACGCTTTCTTTCAGACATACTGTTCCACTTCTCACAGAGCTTATACCATATGCCGCCTTCGTCCACAAACTTATTTTCACTCTTATCCCTGCCTCGCCCTTTTTGCCATACCTCAAGCGTTTCCCAGGCACATTGTATCCAGATTGTCAGTATTACTGCCCAGATTATGATAGATATCCACATTCCGGCATCCTTAAAATTTACGTTTTCCCCATAATCCAGCTGAACGCCGAAAGCGATGCAACCGGAAAATAAAAGTCCTAAAAGCCCTGCCGCAACAGCACTTCTTCTATCCATTTTCTTACCTGTTTTTATAAAGGAGCGGTAAAGCGCATAGGCGCAGCCCCCCCATAGAAATATACTAAGGAAGCTGTTGCTTATGGCGAGACTGTTTTCCTTCAAATTCAGCATCTTCGGCAGGCACCACGTCCCTACGAGGGCCAGCAGCAAAGATAAGATAATAGCCTTTTTTTTCTGCATAACCGTTTATTCCTCTTCATTCATGACTTCCCTTATGACAAATTGAGGGGAGTTATTCATGGAAATATACATTCTGCCGATGTATTCTCCTATCAGGCCGAGCATCAGCATGATCATGCCGCCTATAAATACCAGCGCCGACATCATGGAGCTGAAACCCATGGGAACAGCCGGGTTAACAAACTTTTTAATTACCGTATATATCCCGTAAATAAATCCCATAGAAGCAAGCATACAGCCGACGGCCGTGGCTATGCGAAGAGGCTTCACACTAAACGCCGTAAAGCCGTTGAACCACAATCCGATCAGCTTCCCAATGGTATAGCCGGAGGTTCCCACCTCTCTCTCTCTATGATGTACGTTTACATTAGTGATACGATTCGTCGCCCGGAGCACCAGCCCGATTACGTAAGGATATGCATTGGTATACCGCTTCATCTCCTCCACCACGAACCTCTTTGCCGCAAAGTAACTGGAAACGTAAATATCTTTGGGCTTGCCCAGCATGAGCCTCGCCATCTCTTCATTTACCCAGCTTCCGAAATTACGAAACATAGAGTGCATCTTATGGCCGTATTTCGCATATACCACGTCGGAGCCCTCTTCGATTTCCGCGAGCAGCTTGCCCACTTCATCGGCAGGTGTCTGTCCGTCGTCGTCCAAGCACACAATCACATCGCCCTTTACATGGTGAAAACCTGCCATAAGGGCCGCGTGCTGTCCGAAATTTCTTGCCAGATTAATGCCTTTAATTTTCTTATTATCCACACACAAAGTACGAATTACGTCTAACGTCTTGTCTGGGGAGCAATCGTCTACCAGTACGATTTCGTAATCGTACTTCTTCCCCTCCTTGTTCAAGCCTTTTACCGCTTCCGTTATTTCTGCCACAACCTTGGAAAGCGTCTGTTCCGATCGGTAGCAGGGAATCACGAAGCTTATCAGCTGACTGTTATCATCCTTTATCACTATATCCATCAAATACATATCCTTTTTCTCGCCGTCTGAACACTCTACAGCTTTTAGCGTGGATCTTCTGACAAAACTCGCTTTTTCGTAGCTGCTGACCGCCGCCTCGTTATCGGTAAATACTCTCAGTATAATCTTATGGAGCTTCATATTCTCAAAGGCATATTTTACCGCAAGTTTCGCAGCTTCCGTTCCATAGCCATTTCCCACCGCATCGTCTTCTCCGATGAAGATACCGTATTCCGCTTCCTTCTTGTCCATATCCACATCTCTGAAATACACGCTTCCGATAGGACGCATCCCTTCTTTTTCACAGATGATAAACTGAACGGCACTTCCGGTCTCCACCCTCGTCCTCATCCAATTTTCATGGCTTTCCGAAGTAAATACTTCCCTGAAAATAAAGTTCCTCCTGACCCTTTCCTTATTTCTCCACTCCACAATATAATCCGTGTCCTCATATGTTATTGGTCTAAGTATGATATTCTTCCCGATGATATTCATAGTCTGCATAAAACTCTTATGCTCCTTCCCCGCGTAACAAAATTATTTTATAATCAATCCGCAATCTCTTCTGCCATATACCCCTGGATTTCATATACACCCATTATTCCGTTTATGGTATCGACCAGCGCCACTTTCGTCTCTACTCCCTGATCCGCGTAATAATCCGTCAAGAAATCCGTACCCATTTCAAGCTTTGCCATCATATAAACATTTTCGCTATAGGCCAGTGCCTCCTGCATGGAGCTTAGTCCAAAAGTCTTTAGTTTCTTGTCATAAAGCGGGCTTTTATTCAGCCACCCACCCATGATGTCGTAATTTGCGATATGATTATTTACATTCTGAAACAATTTCTCAGAATACGGTATTAAGGTAACAGAATCTGATACGGAAGAATATACATCGATAAAATAAAAATTATCCGGATGAGCACGGCAGTATTCCTTCATCTCTATATCTGTCGTATTTGCTTCCCCGCGCGCGGCATATTCCGTATCCACCTTCCCTATTCCTGCCATGAGGGAAGCTGCCGCCGTCAGCGCCAAAACTGCCGGAAAAACTACTGTCGCTTTTATCTTTCCACAGATTCGTGCCTCGATTCCCTGGCTTTCCACATGAAGCATAGCCCATAAGATACATAATTCTATCAGATACAAGGAGTGCGTAATGCGTTCCGGGGAACGTTCGTTCATAAGAATATACATCCAGAGCACGGTTCTTACAAGTCCCATAAGGAACAGCTTCCAGCCTATTTTCCACACTCCGCAGCCGGTCCGCTTACCGTGTGCCGCTTCGTGTTCCTTTGTCAGGCAATCCTTTGCCAGGCAATCCTTTGCCTTGCATACCTCATTCCATATTCCCGCGATAAAAACAGAAATATACGTCAATACCACCATGGCGTTCCATGGATAATCGTCAGGAGTCACCGAACCTTCCGGCTCCCTATGGAAAGTTCTATACCGGTATTCTCCCAGTTTCTCCACAAAATTTTCTCCCGCAGATACCGTTTGCTGCCTGGCTTCAGATTGATATTTCGCTATAGCATTAAGCATTCCCGCATCTAAGGTATCGTCCATGCCGAAATTATATCTCTCTAACAGCATGTCCTGCTCCGCTCTCGTAATTCCCAGCCTTTCATACAGCTTCTCATTCTCCTCATAGGGTGGAATTCCTTGAAAATCGTATAACTCGGTCCTGCTGTCGAAATAATCGATAAATTTCCGCCAGCTCCCACTGCTGTAAGCCGCATCATTTATCACATAAACCAAAACGATACCCGCCAGAATGCTTCCGATAACGCCTAAATATTTCACTATGTTTTCCGTAGAAAACAGCGCCCGCTTCCCATAGAGCTCTAACGACCACCTGTATATGCCTGCCGCGCAAATAAAAGGCATCGCCAGAAGAAGCATTTCCGAACGTATGCCGAACGCCACAATAACTAACGCAACGCTGCATAAGTTCTTCCTTATAAATTTACTTACCGAGGGCTCATCCGCCGACGTGACGAACAAAAAAGCCGCCGTTCCTGCCAGCAATGCACAAGTTACCGTATACTGTATAAATATAAAATGCGACAGAAAAAGGACCGTCATCACAAGGCCCTCCAATCCTGCCATCAGCAGCTTGGAGACCGTACTGTTTCGAAAGTAAAGACTTCTTTGCACGATGAGATAAAGGCAGAGAAACTGACAGCCGCACAAAAAAATACCATAAACCGGCAGCTGCGGAAATATCCTGTAAAACAGGCTAATCAGCATACTCATAGGATACATCATCTGTATGTTGCAGCTTTCCGGCTTACCCGTATAAACTCCTGCCAGAATATCCTTCATTACCACATCGTCATTCAAATCGAAATAGTAATCATACCGAACCGCCACCAGCACGCCCAAAATTATCATAAGCGCCGCCGCAATTATTTTATTTTCATTTTTTTTATAGAACTCTCTAAGCACCATAAAATTCCTTTACCTTACTGGCAATGTAATCCACTTCCTGTTCCTTAAGTTTATAGAACATCGGAAGCCTCAACAGTCTTTCGCTTTCCTTTGTGGTATATACGTCTTCTCCGTGGAATCGTCCGAATTTTATTCCTGCCGGAGCCGAATGGAGAGGCACGTAATGGAACACCGAAAGAATTTCGTTCTTCTTCAGAAAAGCGATGAGAGCCGCTCTTTCTTCCATGTCCTTCGTCTTTATATAGAACATATGCCCATTGTGGATACATTCCTCCGGCACACTGGGAAGCTCTAGCTTTCCGCTTTCCATAAGAGGGCTTAAGCTTTCATAATACTGCTTCCATCTCGCCAGGCGGATATCGTTGATTTCATCCGCCATTTCTAACTGCGCATATAAATAAGCCGCATTCATATCGCTGGGCAGATAGGAGGAACCATGATTCATCCAACGGTATTTATCCACCTGACCTCTGAAAAATTTGCTTCTGTCCGTACCCTTTTCCCTGAAAATTTCCGCATCTTCAATGTATTTCTCATCACGAATGAGCAGAGCTCCGCCTTCTCCCATACTGTAATTCTTCGTCTCATGAAAACTGAAGCAGCCGAAGTCACCAATGGTTCCAAGCGGCTTTCCCTTATAAGAGGCCATAATGCCCTGGGCCGCATCCTCTACCACGATAAGCTCATATTTCCTCGCGATTTCCATGATTTTATCCATCTCGCAAGATACACCCGCATAATGCACTACCGCAATCGCCTTCGTTTTTTCAGTAATGGCGCCTTCAATAAGATTTTCGTCTATGTTCATCGTATCCGGCCGTATGTCCACAAATACGATTTTTGCTCCCCTCAGCACAAAAGCATCCGCCGTAGATACAAATGTAAAGGAAGGCATTATCACTTCATCCCCTTCCTTTATCTTTGCAAGGAGGGCTGCCAGCTCGAGCGCGTGAGTACAAGAGGTTGTAAGAAGGCTCTTTCTCGTACCCGTCCTTTCCTCTATCCATGCACTGCACTTATGGGTAAATTCTCCGTCTCCGCATATCTTCTGGTTTTCTACCGCCTGCCGCATATATTCCATTTCTTTTCCTGTAAATGGAGGTACATTAAAGTTAATCATAATATCCATTCTCCCTTTCTGTTTATTCCCGCGGGCAATGAGCCGTAATAGTTCAGCCTTCAATACCTCGATGCCACAATTGCGTCTCTATGCAGTTTTGTGAGGGCTGTAAGCACCAAAATGCAGTTTTATCGCATTTTGTGTGCATATATGTTGCAGTTTAGCCGAGGGCTGAACTGTAACAATGAGCCAAGCGCAAGCTCTCTTGCGTTTGACTTTACTGCCGATACACCTTGTAATTTTCATTTTCAAAGATACACTGATATTTATGCACTGCAATAAAATCCAGAATCAAATCCGTTTTTTCTCCGGGTACAATTTCCTTTCCCGTATCGTTATGAAGGATTATCACGGGCAGGATATCTATTTCCTCAAGCGCCCGATCGAGTGCATCATAGGTGTTGCTGGGTATCTCAGGCCAGGTAGTAAAAATTGCGGAGGGTATATCCAGAATATAACTAAGTCCCGGTGCATCTCCCCAAAAGATTGCCGGTTCCTTGGGAAGATCCTCCTCCTGCCAAAACGCGATAAGCCCGGTCAGGCTTGCTGCATTCTCACCGGTCGTATTCATCCCTGCCAGCACACTGCTGTTTTCCACCTGAGAGTCTCTTTTTTCTCCGTATATACCGTCCCTGAACACGTATAAACAGCCAAAGCCGATTCCCTGCACAAGAGTCATCAGTATAATTGCCGCCGCAAATGCCTGGAGCGGGAAATAAACCGCTCGATTTTTTGTCTTTAACCAGATACGATAACAAGCCCATAAGGTATAAGGTGCGACCAAAAACAGATTATTCATATTCTGATAGGTGTAATTATTACTTCCAATTGGCGTGATTACGATAATAATGAGCACGATAGCCGCCAGTATGCGCTCCTCCTTGTCCGACTTTCCGGAAATAAAGCCTCCAATTCCTGCAATACAACAAACGACAGACAAAACAACAAACAGCATCATCCACTGGAAAACACTTCCTTCATTATAGTAGCGCAGGGAAAACATCCCCTGCCCCATATAAAAACGAATCAGTATTAAAATTCCAACGCAGTACAAAATCTTTTTAAACCTCTCGTACCGGCCCCTTTTTATATAGAACATAATGATCCCTGCGAATATACATGGAATCATATAAGCAATCCACTTTAAAGAGGATGTATATGCACTTGCTATATCGGAAAGCATTCCCATAAGAGTATAATCGGATGCTTCCTCCGTCATCCCGAACAGCCCGCTTATCATGCCGATAAAGGAATCCATTCCATACCTTACAATTATAATAAGCAAAACACTGCCTATTCCCGCAAGGTATCCGGCAAGGCAAAGTCCTGTTTTCTTAATGATATCCCAATTTCTATCCTTATTCAACCATCCTGCGAACCACAGCACCACAATCAACGCCGCTTCCACGAGATTGGGAAAACGCACCATCACATTGAGCCCAAGAATTGCTCCCGCCAATATATAGCAGCTTTTCTTATCTCTTATTAACGCCTGATAGAAAAGAATGCCTCCCGCTGCAAATAAAAAATAGGTCAGATAATTATACAAAATTGTCGTAGGGCACCAACAAAGGCTAAGAGCAATCATTTCTCCGATAAATGCTGCCCACCCATTCATCCGATGCCTTGCCGCGTAATAGCAAATGAGAGCCAGTACGCTTAAAAGCAAACCCGTATATAGATTCATCCCCAAAAGCGTATTTCCAAGAGGCAGACTCATCAAAAAAGAACCTGTCACATTCGCCAGATAAGTTGCCAGCACCCATGTAATGTCCATGCGATCCATAAAGCGATAATATCCCAGCGAATAGGTCGTATCCGTAATATCGATTCCCTGATTGATAAGAAGCAATGGATAAAGAAACAATATAAGCGGAAATACTGTCTTCTCCGCTATTTTCCTATATACATTTCCGTTCTCTTCCCAAGCCGTAAGAGTTCTCATTCAAATACTCCTCTGTCCGCCTCAGCGAACGTTGATTCCCAAAGTTGAAAAACTGCTGTCAATTTTCTTAAGCCATGCCGCCAGCCTCGTTTTCTCCAAATTCCTGCCGATATAAGCAAAGATAATCCTGCGTATTGCGTCTATAAAAATTCCTACCAGATACACCAAAAGCACTGACAGCAATAAATGAACAAAAAAGCCGCTTACGCCAGCCTCGCTTACCGGTCCGATAAATTCATCCAACCATCCGCTCCATATCGAACGAATATCGATATGCTCATGGAACAAATAAACGCCAAAGGTAAGAGGTGATACGGCACATATGATGCCAGCTGCTCTCTCCGGTATTCTCACATAGCGGAAAGCATAAAATAATGCCACTGCACCCGACAGACAAAGTAAATAATTATAATGAAACGGCACCGTAAAATAATAAGCGAAGGCACCCGTTTTTCCGTGAATATAGTAAAATCCGCATACGATAGCAAATATAACAAAGGCACAGCCCGCATAGGTAATCCATGCACGCCTGCCTGTAGAAAAAGCGTTCAGACCATATAGCCTGATATAAGCAGCTATCAAATAAACGCATAAAAACCAACCGAAGTCATAACCGAATCTGTCTGTAACAAACTGCACCGGCGAGATGCTTTTGAACCCGCAAAAGAAGACGAGCAGCAGTCCAAGAGTAACTTGCAGTTGTTTCTTGCTCATCGTTTTCACCGCCAGATTGAGCACCGGAGTAAACAGATACAAAATCACATAAGAGGTTGCGAACCAATAATGCTCCGTCCCTATAGGAAATAGATACTGTATCCATACATAAATACCGCCCGCTTCATTTCCTGAGACTCCGCTTCCCAACATAACGAGGGGAATGAGCATCGAATAAAACCACACCTGACAAATAAGAATCACGATCCTCTTTACCTTGAATCCTGCTTCTACCAGAAAATAACCGCTGATCAGCACATATACGTCAACAGCCACAATACAGAAGGACTCTATAAGTGTCCCTATGATTTTCTTCGCATCTGCACTTTCCCCCAAAGAAAGTAATGCTCCTGTGTGATTCAAGTAATGAAGTGTCACCACCATGAACATTGCTATTATTCTCAATAATTCGTAGTTTGCCTGACGTTTCGAATTCGACATACGTCTCTCCCCTAAGCTTCTTTTTTTCTGAACACCCAAAGCTTACTGAAAACATAATTAGATACGATTACGATTACATTACATATAAATTTGGAGATAACATCGTCCACGCGAATTACATCTACTAAAACATACATGAGGACGAGTTCCATGATCCCTGTTACAATTCTTGCGCTGATAAACGATACGAATTCTTTATGCACTCCTGTTTTATCCGTTACCTTGCTTTTAAATACAAAGGTACGGTTTGTCCAATAGGCGAAGAGAACCGCCACAACCCATGCAAAGGCCGTCGCTATCAGCACCAGTACTACTTTGTCCTCATCCGCTCCAAGAACCTTAGCTGCTGCCGCGTAGGCGAGCATATTTACAAGAAATGCAAGGAAACCGAAGAATAAATAGTTCACCGCCTCCTCATATTTTTTGTACATATTCATAATAAATTCTATCATCGTTTCTTCCTTTTGCTTTTGCAATCCTTTCGTTTTGAACTATCTTTCTCTCGATGCTTGTCCGTTTTCTACACGGTAAACGATGTCACACTTTTCAATCGTCTGCAATCTATGTGCAATAATAACTAAAGTCTTTCTTCCATGCAGGCGGTTGATAGAATCCATAATTGCCGCCTCCGTATCGTTGTCCAGAGCGGAGGTCGCTTCATCCAGCACCAATACCTCCGGATCTTCAAACAGCGCGCGGGCGATACCGATACGCTGTCTTTGCCCACCGGATATGCGGATTCCCCTTTCTCCGATTCCCGTATCCAGTCCTTCGGGAAGCCCTCGCACGAACTCGTCAAGCTGCGCTTCCTTTAGCGCCTGCCATACCTTCTCATCATCAATGTCCTCATCCGCATAGCCGAAGGCCACATTTTTACGGATAGTAGAATCAATCATAAAGATAGTCTGGGGAATATATCCAATATTTTTCAGCCAGGACTCATAATGCTCCCTAACCTCTAAGTCATCTGCCAGTATTTCGCCCTCCTGCAGGCGCAGAAGTCCCAGCATGATATCGACCACTGTAGTTTTCCCAGCTCCTGAGGTTCCTACGATTCCAACAGACTTACCTACCGGAATACTCATCGTTGCCTTATCAAAGATAAGAACGTCGGTATTTGGATACTTATACGTGATATCCTTTAAAAGTATCTCCCTTTTCACCGGAAGCTTTTCAATATTTCGTTTTTTCTTATAAACATCTTCCTTATAATCGATATTTTCATCCCGGATCTCCTCCTGCAGGTTATCCGTTACTCCCATGAAAAACGGCTCAAAATAAGCGATAGAGGTCAGATAATTGTTGATACGGTTGGCGCTTGGGATCAGGCGCATCGCTGCCACTGCAAGAGTCGTAATCTGAGGCACGATATCGGCCACCGCCGTTCCTCCCGCAATTTTTATCATCAGATAAAAGACCATTCCTGCAATCGCCACAGTCTCTATCAAAAGTCTGGGAGTCGCATTAAATATATTATAGCGTTGTACCGCATTTACATATCCCGCTCCGCAAGCAGAATATTCGTTTATAAAATAATTTTCTTTATTTGCTACTTTTATTTCTTTAATACCCATTACTGACTGCTCGATCCATTTATACAGTCCGCTGTAATAGTCCTGATTCTCTTCTCCGGCCTTGCGCATGATGGGCTTTAATATTCCTTTGATTACAAGAAGCACTACAACTAACAGCACCGAAACCGTCGCTGTCATCACCACATCCGACTTCAGGCAGACAAGCACCAGACATACGAATACAATCAGCTCGCTGAAAAGCTGCAGAAGACTTAAAATCAACCCATACATATTGTTGACATCGGAAGTAATGCTGCGCTGGATCACCGAGGTATCCGCGTTCAGATAATATTCATAAGGCCTTTTCATGAAATTGATCATCATTCTTCTTGAGGTAGCAAATTGATTGCTGTATACGAATTTAAGCTGTACCTTATTCTGAAAAAACAAATAGGAATTCTTCACAGCGAACACCACGATCAAAGCTCCCATAACCGTCATCGTAAATTGTGTAACGCTCTGCATATGGAACATATCGTATATTGTCGATAAAAGTTTACTCTTCTCAATTGCATTCGGATCCGTAATTACTGCTGCAACTGGATAAACCATTCCGATTCCCAAGGTCTCCAGCACTGCTCCTATGAGCATGATGAATACGAGCCCTACCATCTTTTCCTTCTGTTTTCTATCCAATAATACATTTAACTTTGCCAGTATTTTTCCCATTCGATGTCTTACCTCTGCTTGTTTATTCCATCATCGCTCTGCCTTTTTGTATCTTGCTCACTTCGTTTCTTATTTATATTGCACCTACTCTAAAAAGAAACATTTTTATATTTTAACATATTTACTCACAGGATTGCAAATTTCTGGCAAGTATTAAGCTACTGTGTGAACAGTAACATCATATTTTCCTAATTACTCTCTTTATTCTATCCATTTTCTTTCCCGGATGTATTTTTCTAAAATATTAAATCATTTCATTCTGCCTGTGCATCTTTGGCGGCTCATAATTGTCCATAAAGTCCTCACCCAAGTACACGATTTCTTCCGCGAAGCGAATGGAGGAAGGCACCGTAAATACAGAAACTACTCGCCTAAACCGAAGCCCCGGAATGAAATTAAGTACTTCCATAGGAAACTTGCCGTCTAAAACAATATACCGGGAAAACAGCCTTTGATAATCCAATACGTCTCTCGGATGAGGTTTTATCATAATGACCGTATCCGCACCGCAGGCATTGCCGTACTGCTCTATCACATCGCGAAAAAGCCTTTCTCTGACTTCCAGGCTGCATAACGGCTCCGTTAATATGAGTATCTTATTCTCGCCGCCCTCACGAAGTTTCCTGTCAATTTCATCCATGTCCGCAATAAATAAATGAATTAAAATATTCTTCGCCTCTTCGTCCAAAGCCTCTACCAGCTCCGCCCTGGGTTTTTGAATGTACTTGGGGCAAGGATAGGGCAGTATGGAAATATCGTTCACTTCCATATCGATGCAGTATTTTGCCCATCCATTCTGGATGAAAATGAGATTCAAGGATGCCATAAATGCTTTCAGCTTAAAATGTCCCCGGTTATCATAGCGGGCTGTATCGTAGGTGCTGATGCAATCCAGCCCGTCCTCCAGCGCATGATACTTTATTTTTTTATAGCTTAAATAATAGCCAATCGGATCGGAATCGCAGAATACATAAACATCCTTATATTCTTTAAAATCCACCGGCACATAAGATTGCTGCAATTTTCCCAAAAGTTTTGTATATTTTATTCTGTCAATCATATTGAGAAGAAGATTTCCTCTATCCGTATGGTACTTCATAAGCTCCGGAAAACAAATATCCTCTTTTTCTTCAAACATGTATACTGCTCCGAAAAGTCCGGAAACCTCGGCTCTGCTTTTCAAATCTCCGAAGTCGTTGGACATCGTGCTGAGTACCAGCTCCGCACGCCCTCTCCTTTCCCGCGGAAGGTTCAATTCCTTCAAGCATGCGACGTATACATGATAATAAGTATGACAGACATAGATTCTTTCTTTCATGTCCCCTATTCCTTTTCTATATCGATATGAATAAATTCCAGCGCTTTTTCGACGATGTACAGAGCTTCCCCAGCGGTCTTTCCGCTGGCAATCACATGTCCCAGCCTGTCGTTGCTGGACTTCGTTCCGTTTATTTCATCTCCGGCCTTTTTATACAGTACGAATTCCTCTAATCCTTCCAGAGCATGGATATCCTCCTCCACTGCTATACTCTTAATTCTTCCTGGAATCCCCGGGATAAAACGGATTGCAGAGCCTTTTTCCCATCTGGCTGACAAATCTGTTTTCTCTCCGGCAGCCAAAAGTACGGAACTGCCTACCATATCCACTCCGGTGGACAGGGGAACAAGCTTTGACGTAATGAAATCTCCTCCCAGTCTTGCCGCAATTTCTACGATTTTCGGTCCGCTTTCAGTTACCTTTATTTCCGTATGGGAAGGACCGTTCTGCAACCGTATTGCTTTCACAGCCTGCAAGGTCACCTTTCTTATCTCTTCCTTAACCTCCTCAGGCAAAATGCTCGGCTGAGAATGTCCCAGTTCCACGAAATATGGAGGCGGAGTTATGAATTTATCCGTAATCGTAACGATAAAGGTTTCCCCGTTCACGGTCATGGATTCCACGCTCACTTCCGCACCCGTCATAAACTCCTCTGCCATGACGATTCCATTTCTGGAATTGCTCTTGCTATATTCATAAATTTTTCTTAATTTCTCATCATCAATTTCCACAAGACCTGCGGCTTCCTTCTTCGGATCTGCTGTCTGCCTGCTGCCGTCCCTAAAATCCACAAGTACGACTCCACGGCTTCCTGCGTTATCCGCAGGCTTCACAATACAATATCCGTTAAGTTCACTTACCGCCTTTTTCAATTCTCCGAAATCATGTACTGCATAATATACAGGAATCGGCACACCGTTTTCCTTCAGTCTGTCGCGCATATAGCTCTTTATCGTAGCACACAGGGAGTCCTCATAGGAAAGATCCGGGTTTTTCCCAAGCTTCTCATTCACATAAGCCGCTGTGCGCACCGGCCCGTCACTGGTAGAAGTAATCACCACATCCGGCTGATAAATAAGCGCCTGCCTGTAAACCTCCTCCTGATCCAACGTACTGACTACCAGTTTCACGTCGGCAAGGGGAAAGCCTGCCGCATTCTCATCATAATCCACAAGAATAATTTGAAAGCCCAGCTCCTTCGCCTTTTTTATTGCAGGAATCTGTAAGGCACTGGCTCCAAGAATCATCATTTTTTTCTGCATGAACTCACCTCTTTGTCAGTTACTATTCAGCCTACCTCTTCATAGTGCTGAACTGTAACCTTTGTCACTCTATATATTTCCAGTCCAGAGGGGTTCCTTTTGAAAGAGCCTCCTTTGCCCGCTTACCTAAAATTTCGTCATAGTACATTGTGTGCATACCAAAAGCCGGACGGATGGAACGGACATTTTCCTTGGAGAATTCCTCCCCTGCTTTCATATCCTTTACTACAAACAAGCTCCTTCCGTCTTCTCTGCTCTTCTTCTGCTTCTCGGTCAATTCGTAGGTTACCTTACCGAGGGCTTTTTCCGCAATACGGATATCCGTTACCATCTGTTTGAATTCCGCAGGCTCCATGGAAAATGCTGCATCCGGTCCGCCGTCTGCGCGAGACAGTGTAAGGTGCTTTTCCACCATCTTAGCTCCAAGCGCCACACTTGCCACCGCCGCCGCTGTTCCCATGCTATGATCCGATAAACCGGTGATACAGGAAAACACTTCCGCCATATTCGGTATTACCTTCAAATTCATATCCTCATAAGGAGAAGGATAGGTAGAGGTGCATTTTAATAATATAATCTGATCGTTGCCTTCCTCCCTGCATGCTTTCACCGCTCTCTCTATGTCCTCGAGATAAGCGATTCCTGTAGCGAAGATAACCGGCTTACCTATCCGGGCAATCTTGCGTATCAGCGGTATGTCGTTAATTTCAAAAGAAGCCACCTTGTACGCAGGCATGTCCATTTCTTCCATAAAGTCCACAGCCGTCTCATCAAAAGGAGAAGAAAAGCATTCCATTCCCAGCTCATTTGCAAGCTTCATCAGCTTCGGCTGCCATTCCCACGGCGTATATGCCGTTTCATAAAGCTTGTGCAGAGTCGTTCCGTCCCAGATAGTGCCCTGCGTTATTTGAAAATAATCGTTGTCACAATCCAGAGTAATCGTATCCGGCATGTAGGTCTGCAGCTTTACCGCATCTGCCCCCGCCTCCTTTGCTGCCTCGATGATTGCCGCAGCTCTGTCATAATCCTGTAAATGGTTGGCAGAAACCTCCGCCACCACGAAGGTCTTTTCTCCCTCTCCCACATAACGTCTGCCTATCTTAATTTTCTTCTCCATTTTTATACCCATGCTCCTTTCAACCTTGTAAACATGCCTCTCTGCGGCACGAAAAATCAACGAAGAAGACTCCGAGAGGCTTCCTCCTCCATCATACGATACTTGATCTCCGCCAGCTTCCAATCCGAAGTATTATCAATATCCTGCACTTGCGTCTCGGGAACCACGATCGGTACATAGCCATCCTTCAAGTCACCCCTGCAGGCGCGGTATTTTTCCGTATTGTAAAAATAAAACTGTCCGCAGTCATGATACATCGTCTCCAAATCCTGGGAGCGCTTCATCGCGTTCTCCGGAAAGCAATATTCCAGTCTGCCATCCCTTATCGCCATCCCCCTCTGCGGAGGAAAGGAAAAACTGACCACCGGCATGACACCGGAAGCGTTATCACTTTTCAAAATATGAAACGCATCTTTTAACTTAGCTGCAGTAACGAATGGGGCTGTGGGATAAATACACGCCATATATTCAAAGGTCTTTCCTCTTTTTTCGTATTCCTCCAGTACTTCTAAAAGTACATCGTCCGTAGTCGCGTAGTCATCCGAAGCAGCACCGCTTCTCATAAAAGGCACACTCGCCCCCGCCCTTACCGCTATATCCGCAATTTCCTCATCGTCGGTGGAAACCATCACTTCATCGAACAGTCCGCTGGACAACGCTGCCTCGATGGAATAGCAAATAATGGGCTTACCCAAAAAATCTTTTTTATTTTTCCCCGGAATCCTCTTACTTCCGCCTCGTGCCGTAATAATCGCCACCGCGCCTAACTGCATCTCATTTCCTCCGCGTTCTATAACTTTATGATTTCCTCCGCAATCCGGGCCGCTCCGTTTCCATCCGTCACCTCATGCAGCTTTTTTTTCATCTCACTTCGCAGCTCTTCATCCTGAAGAAGCCTTTCCAATCCATCGCATATCTGCTTTATACAACCCTCTCTGTCTGTCCTTATATCTCCTGAAAAAAGCATTCTTTCCTCTTTATCGAAGAAATCACTGTCATATTTCTGATTGTCCGCACAGATAAAAAATACCGTAGGCACCTGCATGGCGCAAAGCTCAAAAAGCATAGTACCCGCAGCCGATACAGCGGCCTCGCAGGCTCCCATAAGCCTGGCCATATTTTCTACATTGCGGTGCAGCACAATTTGTTCATGTTTGTCCGCAAGCGCTCTCAGCTCATCTTCTTTTTGATGAAATCTTCCTACCACCGTGTCGAACACAACGCCCGAAAGTGTCTCTCTCGTTACGGCCTCCGCAAGAATGCCGGAAAGAGCGTTATGAACATCTCCGCCTCCGCTGCTTAACAGAACATGCCTCCTGTCTTTGCAAAAAACACCGTCCTCTTCGGAAAATTCCTCGCGGAGAGGTACGTATTCCGTACCTAAGAGCAGCTTTGTATCCTGCCCGTAAACTTCCTCATAGGGAAAAAGATGGTGATACGCATTGTAATTAATGATCATGCGCACCGGATAAACTGCTTCAAACATATCATCTATATAAATAACATCACATATTTCCTTCAACGCTTCGAAATATGTAACAGCATACTTGCCATTTGTCACCTGATAGGAATCCACCAGCAGTTTTTCACAGCCTGCCTCTTTCAGTTCATAAGAAAGCACCTGCAATTCGCTCTCCGGCTCCTTCCATTCCGTTTGCAGACATACATATTCCATACCGGCCTGTTTTAACATCGGAACAGCAAATTCATCTGCCACAAAGAAGCATACTCTTTCGCCCATTTTTATAAGCTGCTTTGCAATCGTAATACAGCGCATGATATGCCCGGTGGCAATTTCTTCATTGGCATCCGCCCTTATTCCTATTGAATATCTGCCGCCTGCAGATGTTCCACTCCTAAGAGTTCTCCGTTCGTAATCAAAAACCGCATTCCTTATTTGTCCCATCGCTTCACTGCCATACCTTTGATCCATAGGCAAGGCGAGAAGATGATCAAAGATATACCCTTCCTCTGCGGAAAGATAACCTTCATTCTCCTTTCCTACGGGCCAGAGCACCGGCGCATACACATCCCTCTTTCGTAGAAATTCCTGAAACTCCTCCCGTTCCTCCACATAAACCGGAAAATACAAAGGCGCTGCCTCCTCTTCCAAAGATTCGAAAACGGGTCTGACACTTTTTATGTCCTGAAACGCCTGATGCAGCTGCTTATAATTCTCATTTCTCCTTCGCTTGCACATTTCCTCGTTTTCTCTATCCAGAATTCCTCTCGAAATTCCCGATATGGAGTTTACGTCCGAATGCCTATCCAGCCATTCCTCCATCTCTTTGTTTTTCTTAAGATAGGCTTCCTTCAAGGCTCGTTTTTCTTCCTCGTCTTTCCCTCCGTAAAGGTAGTCCCACTTATCAGTCAAAAGCTCAAGCCTGCTCCGCGTAAATTCTCCGCCGTATTGAAGCTCCTTTTTTGAAAGGGGCATATCGGAAGCTACAAAACCTCCGTCCGGTAACGGATACCATTTTCTAAGGCTGCCTATCACGTAATCAGCCTCTGCTCCCGCCTCCTCCAAATAATAAGACTGCGTCACATCCTCCATAATGTGAAGCCCCTGACTGCGCCATTCTTTAAGCAAAGACCGCATCGGCTTCCATGTATCCATTCCGTAATAAGGATGGATAAAAAGCAGACCCGGTCTTATATGTTCTATCTGTTTTCGAAGCTCTTCCTGCTCTGCCTCCAGATTCTTTTCAATATGGTAAAAATGAAGTTTCCACCCTTCCTGCTCAAAGGGGAAAAATACCGTATCACACATATAGGCAGGCATCAGGCATTCTTTTAAGATTTCAGGCTCGTTTTCCTCAAGGCTTCTAAGAGCCCATGCAATTGCCTCCCTGCCGGACTGAGTATATGCGCAGTATTTTCTATTGTATTTTTCTACTTCCTTTAAATACAACTCTGCCGTGCCGCCTAAGCGTCCTGCAGATATATTTTCCGGATCGATTTCATAAATACTTCCTATTTCCATGAAAGAGCCTTTCCTATCTATGTCCAATCACTCCTACCGCACAGGCTTTTCTCCACCTTCGGTACGCCCATAACAATTTATAATACAGCATGAAAAAAAGCGTAGATTTCTGCTGCATTCTCACTAACTTCTTCTCTTCCTCATGGGTTCTTTCCAAATAATACGGATTCTCCATAAAATCCGGGAAGGTCCGCCTCATTTCTTTTCCCAGCTTCTTCACAAAACGATACTTCGTATGCGCTACGCCGGCCATATAAGTGAACAGCGTATTGACATAGAACAAAAGGGTAAAGCTATATTCCAGCTCAGAGGCAAAATCCTCCATGTAATGATGGCGCCTCGCTTCTTCTAACATCAGCCTGCCTGCCTCCATGCGGTCCTCGCAGCGCTTCGGCGAAATCGTATGCACAGTAGAGGTTTCGTGCTGATAATAAAAATAAAGAGGCTCCTGTATATATTCAAAGTGTCTCGCAAGTATCAGGTAGGAATTTCCAAGAGCATTATCCTCATAAAAGATATTTTCAGGAAACCAAAGCTCATTCTCTGTAATCATCGACCGCTTAAAAATCTTAACTACTAAGCTCCCCCCATCCAATATGAGGCTGCGCCGTTTATCCGCAGTAAGCACGCCGCTTTGCTGCGCCTTATTGTTATGCACGACCTGACCGACCTCCATGGAATGTACATCCGTCAGGCTGTAATCGCAGCCCACCAAGTCGGCACCCGTTTCCTCCGCCCTTTTTAAAAGGCGCTCATACATATCGGGAGTGATCCAGTCGTCGCTGTCGATGAATCCGATCCATTCCCCCTGAGCCAATCTTAAGCCGATGTTTTTCGCCCCGCCCTGACGCTTATTCACTTCGGAATGCACCGCTTTGAATTTTTCAGGAAACCGGGCCTCATAATCCTTTAAAACGGTAAGCGAATTATCGGTAGAGCAATCGTCCACCGCTATGATCTCGTAATTGTTTATCGTCTGATTCACCAGAGAATTCAGGCAGTATTCCAGTTTTCCTTCCGCCGCCATATTATAAACAGGTACGATAATACTCAGCTTCATCTCCTGCACCGCCTTTTCATCATTTCGCATAATACTGCGTGATTTTCGTTACTGCCTGGATAACGTCCTGCACATCCTTATCCGTCATGGCGTAGTAAAGAGGAAGGCTGATAATCTCCTCGTATAGCTTCTCCGCTTTCGGACAAATCCCCTTTTCATACCCGAGCCTCTGATAGTACGGAAAGTAATAGGTAGGAATATAATGTACGTTACAAATGATGTTTTCCGCTGAAAGCGCCTCAAAAAACTGCTTTCTGTCTGTCGTGAGCTGTTCCGGTATCAGTCGCAAAATATACAAATGCCTCGTCGTATCGGACTCGGGAATCTCTTGCTGCAAAGCTATCTGCGGAAGCTTTGCAAACGCTTTATCATAAAGGGCAACGATTTCTTTTCTGCGTCCCGAAAAAGCCGGAAGCTTATTCAGCTGACTGATCAAAAGCGCTGCCTGTATATCCGTCATTCGATAATTATAACCCAAATCGATCTGTTCGTAGTACCACGGCCCATCCGGCTCATGCTCCATCTGCTTTGCATCTCTCGTTATTCCGTGGGCTCTATAAAGTAAAAGCTTTTGATAATATTCCTCGTTATTCGTAAGTACCGCTCCGCCTTCCCCGCTGGTTACCGTTTTCACCGGGTGAAAGCTTAGAGTAGTCATATCCGCAATAGAACCGTTTGGCTTGCCTTTATACTTTGTGCCTATTACGTGTGCACCGTCCTCTATCAGCACCAGCTTCTTTTCCCTGCATAAGGCTAGGAGCTCGTCCTCTTCAATGGATTGCCCGGTAAAGTCGACTGCCACTACAGCTTTCGTCCTCTCGGTAATATGCGCCTTCACCGATGACGGGTCAATATTATAGGTCCTATCGTTAATATCCGCAAATACCGGTTTGGCGCCAACATAAAGCGCACAGTTGGCGGAAGCTGCGAACGTGATCGGGGTAGTTATTACCTCATCTCCTGCAGTAACCCCTGCTGCCATACAGGCAATATGAAGAGCCGCCGTGCCGTTGCTGCACACCACCGCATATTTGGCTCCTGTTATTTCGCACAGCTTCTCTTCCAGCTCGGCGATTTTAGGGCCGCAAGTCAGACAGTCACTTTTCAGTACATCCACCACCGCCTGAATATCTTCTTCATCGATATATTGATGTCCATAAAATATTTTCGTATCGCGCACGGGAGTTCCGCCGCAAATTGCCGGTTTTTCCATCCTGATGACCATGCCTTTCTTATTTTTCCAACTCTACGGTCTTAAGGAGTTCCTTTATCTCTTCTATGGACAGCCACTGATCATTGTTATCCGAACTATAAGAGAATCCTTCCGTTACTTTTCTTCCGTTTAGATTTATCTGCTGCTTGCTGTTCCAAATCACCTGCGGATAAACGATAAAATGCTTGTCATATTCATAAGTCGTATCGGAATCCTCCACCGTCACCATAATTTCGTGAAGCTTTTCGCCCGGACGGATTCCAATCTCCGGCATCTGACAGCCCGGAAGCATCGCCTGTGCCAAATCCGTAATTTTAAAAGAAGGAATCTTGCTGATGAAAGTCTCCCCTCCGGTGGCTTCCTCAAGTGCCTTAATAACCAGTTCCACTCCCTCCCTAAGGCTGATCCAGAATCTGGTCATTCGATAATCCGTAATCGGGAGCTCCGTTTTACCATTCTTCACCATATTGTGGAACAGCGGAATGATAGAGCCACGGCTTCCCGCCACATTTCCATATCTTACGATAGAGAAGTTGATGTCTTTCGTACCTGCATATGCGTTTGCCGCCACGAACAGCTTATCGGATACAAGCTTGGTACCTCCATATAAGTTTACCGGATTCACCGCTTTGTCCGTAGAAAGTGCCACCACCTTCTTCACATCGCAGTCCAGTGCAGCATCAATTACGTTCTGGGCACCGTGTATATTTGTCTTAATTGCCTCGTTAGGATTGTATTCGCAGGCGGGCACCTGTTTAAGCGCCGCTGCATGAATCACATAGTCTACCCCTTCAAAGGCTCTTTGCATTCTCTCCCTGTCCCGTACATCACCAATAAAAAAGCGAAGCTTGTCCTTATATTCCTTGAATTCATTTTCCATCAAGTATTGCTTGAATTCATCTCTCGAATAAATGATGATTTTTTTCGGTTCATAGTGTTCCAGAACATATTTGGTAAAACATTTTCCAAAAGAGCCTGTCCCGCCCGTTATCAATATCGTTTTATTATTCAGCATAGTTAATTCCTCCAATATTATTATTATTATTGGGTAAAAAACACCCAAGGTAAAAAACACCCAAGGTAAAAAACACCCAAGGTATATAGTATCCAAGAGATAAAATATCCAAGGGATGAGACACCCAGAATGTAAGCCACTTGAACAAAAGTGTGCTTCGCACACTCCCGCGGCCAAATATTTCGGCTGCACAGCTTTTGTTCCGCGCGCATAGCTGCGCATCTATTGTTTCAGTAATAGACGCTCTTTCCTATTACTGAAGCAAAATACACCAACGGTGTAATTCCACTAGATATATATTTATGGTATAATTCGAAAGAATTATACCATAAATCAAATCACATGACTATATATAATGCACTAAAAGGTATTAGGTATTAGGTTATTAGTCACACATTACTCGAATTCATATACACTCCAAAGGGATTTCTGTCCTATCATCCGGTATCCTTCAAGTTCCGGATTGCTTCGAAGAATCAGTGCAAGGCTTTCCTCTTTAGTATCTCCATCCGCCGCGTATACAATCAACTTATGACTGCCGCATACGATTCTATCGGTAATCTCCTCCTGATTATCTTCGCTCATAAAATATGCACTGTCATATTCTAACAGCTCATCGGAGCACCACCAGACATGATAGGGTGTCACCGCATTATATAGGATCACTACCGGAACATGGGCATTCTCCTTAGCATATTCCACCCTGTCTCTATCTTCTTCATAGAGAAACAGTACCTTGCCTGTTACAAGCTCATGAACATCCTGTGCCAAAAACAGAAGGAAAAGAAATGCAATGCCGGCCCTCCGAAGTCTCTCGTTAACGAACAGTGCTCGGAAAATTCTGCCGGATAACGTATATATCGCCGCAATGGTCAGCACCATACATATTCCATACACAGGAAGCACATAACGGTTAGAGGTTTCATAAAGCAAGAGCGCCGTTTTGGAAACTGCAAAAAAGTAACCGCAGGCCGCAAAGAGCAGCAGAAGATATGCCTTATAATCTCCTCCTATCACAAACGTTTTCACCTCGGAATTCTTTTTCTTCCGGATAAACAGCACGATTGCCATAACAAAAATCGACGCAAGAAGCAGCAGAAAATGTCCGTCAAAAACATATTCATCCATCAGACCGCCAAAAAAGCGAAGCCGGTCCGCCGTATTCGCTCCGTCCAAAAACTCTGCCGCCGCTCCGGTTCCCCGATACCCCCTGAAAATATGCGACAGAGAAGCCGGATAGCTTATAACGGCCATCCCTATGGAGACAGCGCAGCTAAGTCCGTATCGGAAGCAATTCCACAGGTTTTTATCCCTCCATAGAAGCCACAGACAGAAGCCTGCCGCCATGAAGAACAAGAAAATAATATAATAATATTGTGTTAAAAATCCCAAATAATTTACAAACATAAGAGGTAAAAGGAATTTGTGGAAACACAAATCCCCCTTTTTCATTGAATGTTCTGTAGTCATTGCCCGTACATGCAGACAGGCGAGGAGCAGCACGAAAAGTGTCAGCCATTCATACATCCTTATAAAAAGAACCCCTGAAATAATGACCGCATTGAACCCATGAGCTGCGCTGACTAAAAAGGTAAGTATTTTATTTCTGTCCGTTACCATATAGGTCAGCCATGCCAACAGAAAGAAGTTAACAGCAAATGCGAATAAGTTCACCCCAATGCCCAGCCATTTGCTGAATATCCCCGGAAACAGCGAACAGGCGGTATGCAGGAGAAAATAGAAAAAAGGCGGATGCACGTCCCAAGATTGCACCGTCGCTACCAAACTGTAGTTAAAGCCCTCTCCCTCCAGTACGACGAACTCATTGCGATACGTATCCCTATCCAACCATTCCCTATCCGGCTCGAACAGCCCTGCTGTACGATTGGAGGAATAATAGGAATAATATTCATCCTCATGAAAACCTGCTTTTTTGCCTCCGTAGTATAGAACAAGAAGAACTTGCAGGCAAAGCAAAACCAGCATACTAAGCTGCCACGCATAATCCCTGACCTTCTTTTTTTTGTTAAGATCCCATTTCTTTTCTATCATGTTAATAACCATGCCTTTTTCATAGCCTGCAAACTTTGGGCCGCAGGCACAAATTTGCGTATGAAAAATTCATTTTTCACACTAATTTCCGCCGTATATTTATTTCCTTATTTTCCGTTTTATCTTTTTACTTTTACCTTCTTATCTTTTTCTTTGCCATTATCTTCTCATCTTCAAACGATGAAGCCTGCGTACTGTCTTTGGAGCTATGGTAAGAAGTATAAGATAGAGTTTGTTCTTTGCCGTAAGATAAGGATTCCCCGCTGTATCCACCGAATGTCTCCGCAGATATTTCTTTACTGAGCGGTAGAATTCATCTTCATCCGACATCCTCGAAACAGGAATATGAAGCATATAATCCAATCGTTGATACAGTCCGAACCGGACCGCTTCCTTTTTTAACGCCGGATACTTTTCTTTCACCAGTTCTTCGACCATATCTGCATTATTCACAATATCGATAAATACCCTTGAAAACTCATCCTTCGTTTTCTTTCTCGTATTGCTTCCGACACGATAAAACACGTGATAACACTGCTGCGGAATCACTGCGATGCCTCCCGCCTCCTCCAACATATTTACGAGAAGGTGGAAATCCTCATTTAATACTCCTTCGGGAAAGAGGCGGCCTTCAAACAGCCTCCTATCCGTCAGTTTCGTACAAAAAGAGCTGTCTCCCCTATGCAGCAGCAGCTCCCGCAAGAACCTTTCCGGTTCGCATATATACGCCGCTTCAGGCGGTTTGCATACGTCAGGAAGTCTCCGTCCATTCTCGTCGATTTCATCCCTTGAGGTCTGTGCCATACGAACCCCATATGTGTCCACACATTCCATCAGCCTCTCATACATTCTGCTATCGATAAAATCATCGCTGTCCACAAATCCAAGCCAGTTCCCCCTCGCCTCGCTGATTCCCAGATTCCGGGCAGAAGAAGATCCTCCATTTTCCTTATGGAACACCCTGATTCTCTCGTCCTTGCCTGCAAGCTCATCTACCAGCCGCTCCGTTCCGTCATTTGACCCATCGTCCACCAATATGATCTCCAGGTAAGGGTATGTCTGCCCGCATATGGACTCCACACACCGTGGCAAATAATCTATAATATTATAAACGGGAACGATAACGCTTATTAACCTCTGCTCCGTCTTCTCCATCTTCATTTCATTCCTCATGCTTTTATCCCTGCTTCCTACACCTGGTGTCCGGTCACGCTTTCATACATCCGCTTCGGCGCAATAACCGGTGCCGGGCTCAACGGCCCCTCTTTTGCAGGAATAACCTTTCCGTCCTTTAGATCTCCGCAAAAGCGAAGCAGTTCTTTTGCCGCATATTCCGCATTCCACTTATCAATAATCGTACGGTAAGCTTCTTTTCCGAGCTGCCTTGTAAGCTCAGGCTCTTTTATCAGCTTCCTGACCTGCATGGAAAAATCCTCATAGGAACCGTTTTTATAAACCAGTCCATTTTCTCCGTGCTTTATCAGAAACGGAACCGCTCCCGCTTCCACGTTGGCCACTACGGCACAGCCGCTGTTCATGGCCTCGTTCACGACCGCTCCCCAACCCTCCAGATAATTGCTGGTAAACAGATGAATCCGGCATTTTTCCATAACTTTTCTAACCTCTTTCGGTTCCGTATAGCCGTAGAAGGTAAAATATTTGTCCAGACCTTCTTCTCTTACCGACTGCGTCAGTTCCTTTTCCAATTCGCCGCTTCCCACCATGTGAATATGGAAATCCGCCTTTTCTTCCTGCAACTCCTTCGCGAGCTTTACTACAAATTCCGGGTGCTTTAACGGTATAAACCGCCCCGCCCATACCATATCGATTCTCTCCGAGCTGCCCTTCAGGCTCTCAAGCTCTCCTTCGGCGTATCGAACAGTCTCAGGGAAATAACCGAACCGGAACATCTTGTCCGGATAAGCTCTTACGATATGAAAGTCCGAAGCTACATATGCTCCCGCACACAATAGACATACCGGTGCTTTCCGGTATTTCGTATGCTCCTTATATTTCTGTACCAGCCCTCGCGGCGAAACGGCTTTCCACTGCCCTTCCCGATACAGCCTTTCGCTCACCCGTACTGTCGGCTTTCCCCCGCGCAAACGTTCTTTCACAATATCCTCACGTCCCGTCCAGCCGAAAATAACGATATCGCTCTCCATGATCAGCCTGCGGCACTCCTCCTCCTGCTCATACAGGCAGCGCACGTAGGGCAGCTCATGAAGCTCCACGCTCCATCCCATGGCAACCCGCTCCGTTTCCATGGGCTCGGTCTGTATAAAATGATAGCCTTCCCCCAGTTCCTTATAGCATGCGTTCGAAAAAGGAATCTGATGATGATTGATGTAATTGGATACAAATGTAACCGTCATTCGCAAATCTCCTTATATATCTCCAAAAGCCTTTCGAAATTGACATCCCCGTTGTGGGTCCTGCACGCCCTTTTTCTTGCTGCTTCTGCTCTTGTCTTCGCTTCCTCCGGATTCATCCACACCCTAAGCACCGCTTCTGCCAGCTTATCCACATTGCCTGCATCGTAAAGCAGTCCTTCGGTGCCGTCTTCGAGCATGCTGGGAATACCTCCCGTCCGCGCTGCCACCGTAGGTACGCCTAAAAGCATAGCCTCTCCCATGGAATTGGGGGAATTCTCCAAGGAAGACGGACATAGGAATACGCTGCTTTTTAAAAACTGCCGCTTCATCTCCTCTGCCGAAAGCTTGCCAAGTACCTTCACCTTATCCTTTAGACCGTATTCGCGTATCAGCCTTTTTAAGTATTTTCCATAAGAGGAAACTTTTATCCGGTCCTTCATCGTCCGGTCAGCGATAATACTGTTCCCTGCTACATAGACGATAGCGTCCGGATATTCGGAAAGAATCTTCGGCATAGCCAAAAGCACATAATGAAAGCCCTTTAGGGGATAATCCCCCTGACTCAGAAAAATGCTGTGAGGCACGCTATCTTCCCTTTTCCATTTTCCATCGTAAAAATCAGAGCGCATCGTCTCATTCATATGATAATATTTTACATGGGCATTGATTTTTTTCGTTTCTTCTTTGTCAAATGCGGTTCGTCCGGTAATATTCCCGGCATTTCTAATAGCCTGTTTCTCATGTTCTCCCCGCAGCCTGAACTTCTCCTGCTGCTCAGTTATCCCGTCCCTTTTTATCCAATCCCGGAAAGTCCTTCTCTTCTGTACGTATTCCGGAAGGTCTGCCATATAGGCATCGGCGCAGGCGAAACAAAGCCCCTGTATCCCTATCAGTATTCTCTCCGGCCGTCCGAAGGCTCTTGTCATAGCCAGCGTATGCGGAAACTCCGTTCCAAAAATATGAACCACATCGGGGACAAAATCCTTCAGAATATCCGAAAAACGTGCCTCCATGCTCACATCATATTTTTCCGGTGAGTTAAGATTCTCCTCAAAGGCGTAGCAAACCGTACTTCCAAGCATCCACCGCCCGTCTTGTTCCTTGAGTTTCCCTTCCAGCCTTTCTACCGGAAAACAAATCCCCAAATCCACCTGCTTCCTATCATCCCTGCTCATACGCTCATAAATTCCGGTCAGCCATCCTTCCCTATTGCTGTAGGGAAGCCCCAGGCTTTCTGCAACAGCCGGAAGCATAATATTACATAGCCATAATATCCTCATTTTTATATTCATGCTCCTTTCCTGCATACCGCCATTGATGGAACAAAAGTGTGCACACCCCCGCGGCCAAATACTTTAACAGCACAGCTTTTGTTCCGCGCGCGTAGCTGCGCATCTATCTTTCTTTAATAGGAGCACTTTCCTAATTAAAGCACAAAGCCTTATCCTGCACGGATTGTTCCTATCGCTTGTATACAAGCGCTTTCAACTTGTTATATATATGAGCCGTCGCTTTGTTTCGGGAAATCCACGTTCTGAGCGAAGCGAGAGATAGCATCATCAAGATGCGGTATTTTAATATCTGTCCATCCGACATATATTTCTGTACGATTTCCCTATGCTCTATCTCGGATCTCTTTCTATTTTCCTTCGTCTCGGAAAAGCCGCCGCCCTCATAATCAGCAATCAGCATCGGCATATATACCGTATCGGCTTTCCCCTCAAAAAAACACCAGAGGAAATGCTCGTAATCCGCCCTTACAAGATATCTTAAATCAAATCCCTTTTGTCTTATAAGCTCTGCCGAATAGAAGCAGGCTTGATGGCAGGGAACATTTCTATAACACCCGAAGGCGTCCATATGGGGATTGGAACTTACCCTTTCTCCCGTTACCCTTTCCTTGATATCACCATAAAAAATGACATTTTTCCGATCCTGATGTTCCTCTATTTGCTCCGCAACTCTTCGAAGCACATCCTCGCTGTAAAAAGCATCTCCGCAGTTTAAAAAGTAAACATAATCTCCCTTTACTTCCTCTACTGCCTGGTTCATCGCATCGTATATCCCCGTATCCCTCCGTCGATACACCCTTATCCTCTCATCTGCAGGAAGCGCCTCTACCGAACCGTCCTTAGAAAGTCCGTCCTTTACGATTATTTCATAGCCGGCGTATGTCTGCCGCTGAATATTTTCAATTGCTGCTTTCAGCCTTTCGCCTTCGTTCAGGCAGACCACCACGATGCTGAACCTTATCCGTCCCATAAGCTCTCCTTTAATGCTGCTATTCACAGCTTTGCTGTTCATAGCCGCCTTTTAATTCATATCCGATAAAATGGGCACCATATCGTGAAATATAAACGTCTGGTACGGCAGCACCCGGATGCCGTCGTTCCCCGCCCTCATCAGATAAATCGCAAAGTATCCCACCGCTGCCAGCACGATCGCCGCAGTGAAAAATTGCTTCTGCCTCTTATCCGGTATCCTGCTTACAATTGCAGGAAGGAAGAGAATCTGTGTTATGTTCAGATAATAACCGATTCTCGTTATAATAGGCAGGAAGGAGCAACACACATACAACACCAAAGCTCCCAAATTACAATAGAAATAAAAACGGTTCCTTTTACTATCCTTTACCGCATCTTTATAATACAGCAAAGCTAAAACGAGCACTCCTGTGCAGCGGAGTACGTTAAACCAGCTAACACCGCCCTCCAAATATTCCGTATCCTCATAAGAAGGATAGAGAAATACCACCACCTTTAAATAAAAATCCTGCAGAAAGAAAAAAGTGCTGCAAAACGCCGCCATTAACGCAAGCTGCCACTTTTTCCAAGGAAGTGTGGCGAGAAAATACAAGGGGATAATTACCAGTAAAGATTTGTGGAAAGCAGCGCCTAAGAGCACAAGCAGAATAAACTTTCCCCATTCCTTTTTCAGCACATACTTTATGGAATACAAGGCCAGCGCAAGCGCGAAATAATAGCGCACCGTATTAAACGTATGAAAATAAAAACCGAATGCCATGAATAAAAAAAAACTGAAGCCGAAGCTGTCGCTTTGCTCATACATGGCCTTCAGAAAGAAAAGAATCGTAAAAAATGCGAATACGGCAAATACCAACAGGAAATTCTCATAACCCGAAACAGCGTACAACACCGTTACCAGCGCGTTAAATCCCACCTCCGTAGGTACATAATCATATGCCCCTACTGCAATCAGATGCATGAACTCCACATACTTAGCGTAATCATTCCCTACATTCAATCTGCATGCGGACACTCCGAATAAGATGATAAAAATAGAAAACAGGCACAGCCCGTTCAAAGCCTGCTGCCTGCTCCATTTATTGTTTGGGAGATTATAATGTGAATTTCCCAAACAATGATTTATGCTACCTGGCATAACCTGCACCGCTCCTGCGAGCAGTATGGTAACCGCCGTAATCATTATATACAAAATCATAATCTGCGAACCCCTTCCCGCATCCACTTATACGCCTGCTTCCAGCCAATTTCTTTACACATTTCCTTTTTATGCGCCAGAAGAAACCGCAGAGAAAAAGGAATCGCCATCCTTCCGTATAAATAGCGGTACAATACGCCCCTATCCTTAAAGAACTTCTCGTTATAGCCGTAAAACCACGTGGACTTTCTCTCTATCTCTTCTCCTATCACCACAGGAGAAGCATAAATGCGAAGTCCGGCCTTTAAGCAATCCCTTAGAAAAAGGCTGTCTTCTCCGTTACTGTATACGGCTCCCCCTCCGAAGAGAAGAGAAAAGCTCACATTCGCACTATGGAGCGCAGAGCGCCTCGCTGCAATGCTGTATGCCGGAAATCTTCCATAATTATACCAGCGGATTCTTTTTTCCTTTTCATTCCAATAGGTCCTCCTCGCCGGAGCCACCTTTACATTGAACAAAATAAGATCTGCGTCTTTCCTTTCCAGGAATTCTTTTTCTACTTTTTTCGCATATCCTGTATCGTATACAATATCTTCATCTGCAAAAATGCAAATATCTCCGGCTGCACGCATAAGCGCTGTGTTTCTGCTAAGCCCTACCCCTCTTTCCTTCAAGCTGTAGCAACGCACCCGATGCCCCTTATGCCGGTATTCGTCATAGGAGAAGCTTTCGCACTGATTGACGACGACAGCCTCCGTTTCTATATTCATTTTCTCTGCCAGTGTCAGGACATCCTGATTCACTGCGGAAACCAACATCTGCAATTCCATCTCCGGCTCCAGTCTATTTCCTATTTTTATACCGCTTACACATATAATACTTTTTTAAAAAGCGAACGTCCGCTTCTACAATCAATATACCAATAACCGTGCAATCCTGTTTTTCCAGATTATTCAAGGCTCTTTCTACTAACTTCCCGTTTCCCCTGCCGTAGCGTACCGTCAAAAGAACTCCGTCCGTATTTCTGACAGCCTCATATACCTTGGGCGATTCCTCTGCAAGCTCTACCGGAATAATCCCGCAACTCTCCTCCAGCTCATTCGTACTAAAGAGTTTCTCCATGGTAAACGCAGCATTCTTGGCATCCTCGCCGTTGTCCGCGCTCATAAGGGAAATCTTCTTTAAATTTTTGCATAAATAACTGTAATTGGACAGAAATTCGCTTCCATAGCTTTGAAAAGTGCCTGATTCGCCGGACGTAAAGATGCCGACTGCGGGTATTCCAAATCGTTTCTTTGCATCCGCCTCCACATAAACGGAATCATCCAATATATAATATAAGGCCAAAGACAGCAAAACAACGATGAGCATAAGCACCACTCCCGTCACCGCCGCATTTACCGTACGATCGTCCCATACGATTTGCTCGGGCTCTCCCGTGCTGTAAATCTCTATGCTTTGAAACAGCTCGTCCGTTTCTCCAAGATGCACCAGCGCGATCTGCATAGCCCCCATAATCTGAGCCGCAAGCTCCGGCTGCTTTGCAGTTACCGTTACCGTAAGCAGGCGGATATCGGAAAGAATCTCCGCTTTGGTCGCGGCCGTCACTTCCTCTCTGCTTATCTGCGCCGGCAGTTCTGCCATCGCATAGTCTAAAATAGGGTCCGTATCCAGCAAGTCGTTCCAAGTATAACCGTTATAGGAAAGTTCGTTAAAGTCTTCCGGCTCACAGTTGAAATTCAAGTATATTTTAGACACGGACTGATATTCCTTCTCCGGCGCAAATATAAGGTACGCAGCGAGATAAATTCCCACTCCCAAGACAGCTCCCAAAACAACTGCCGCCACAGCCAGCCATAGCTTACTCATAAACAGCAGAAACACTCTTTTCAAATCCATTTCTGCCCGCATATACCTTTCATTTTCCATCCTGCCAATCATATTCCCTTCTCAATTTCACTTCTTATTTATCCTCTTCCTGCCTAATCGCCGTTATCTGCTTGTTGTCCACCCCTTCTGTGCTTTCTGCACGAAACAGTATCTTCAAGGTCAGCAGCATCAGTTTGATATCCAGCCATACGGTATAATTTTCAATATAAGCCAAATCCAACTTCAATTTATCGTAGGGAGTCGTGTTGTATTTTCCATAAACCTGCGCATAACCCGCCAGTCCGGCTTTGACCTTCATCCGGTAAACAAATTCCGGCATTTCCTCTACATACTGAGCGATAATTTCAGGGCGCTCCGGCCTCGGGCCTATAAAAGACATCTCGCCCTTTAAAATATTAAACAATTGTGGCAGCTCGTCGATGCGCACTGCCCTGATAAATTTTCCTATCGGCGTAATCCTCGAATCGTTCTTCGCTGCCAGCCTGGCCACACCGTCCTTTTCCGCATCCACCCGCATACTTCTGAACTTCATGATATAAAACTCTTCCTGATCCCTCGTACAGCGAACTTGCTTGTATAAAACGGGACCGTTGTCATACAATTTTATGATAAGTGCGGCAACGAGCATGATCGGAGAGGTAATCATAATCAAAAGCAGGGAACAGACAATATCTATTAATCTCTTTACCGCCCTCTGCTCCACCGTCAGGGAATATTCCTTTGTAAGGAAAATAGGCGTATCGAAAAAGTGAAGCTGATCCGAGCCTTGGATGAGCACATCCGTAATCTTAGGCATCATATATACGCGGATGGATCTGCCGTAAAAAAATTTAAGAAGCTTGTTCCTTTCCTGAGTGGAAATATCCCAAAGAACAACTGCGTCATAGCGCTTCATCGCTTCTTCTTCGATGGCTGTTACACCTTCGCTGATATTCATGCATTTCACGATATTGAATTTATCTTTTCTGGTGGCGAATTTGCTCATAATATCGTCAATGGACCGCTCTCCGTATACTAACAGCATTTCCCGCGGCGGAAATACGCTGCGATAAAAAGTATTGCAAAAATACGTCCACACTCCGGATATCACGAACTGTATGGCTGTCACCTGCAGCATAGGCCCTATCGGAGCCAACCAGTTTCTCATAAGGGAAATTTGAAAATAAGATATTAC
>JAEZRJ010000054.1 GCA_023412855.1 Bacillota bacterium
TACGCCCCACTTTGCGGTATATTTGTCCCAAATTCAGTTGACGTAGCCCACTACGCCGCCTTCATTTGGGAACAAATCTCCCACAAAGCGTGACGCACATCTTGAAACAAGCAGTTTTCAGACACGCTCTAATTAAACCATTCCACATATTATTCGCACTGTTGATAATCCTGAAGGAAATCCTTAAGTGACTCCGCCGCAATGCTAAGCTCATCGACACAAGGAAGATATACGATACGGAAATGATCGGGCTTTGCCCAATGAAAGCCGCCGCCGTGTGTAAAAAGTATCTTCTTTTCTTTAAGAAAATCCAATACAAATTTTTCATCATCTACAATATGGAATTTTTCGATATCCATGTACGGGAACATATAAAATGCTGCTTTGGGCTTTACGACACTAAGCCCCGGGATATCGGTTATGGCATTGTATATATATTCTCTTTGCTCATAAATTCTGCCCCCTGGCAGCAGCATCTTTTTGGCATCCTCAAGATTCTCCAGTGCAGTTGGTATTAAGGATTGTGCCGGAACATTGGAACACAGCCTCATGGAAGAAAGAAGATTGATACCTTCTATATATCCCTTTGCCCTGGATTTATCTCCGCAAAGGCACATCCATCCACAGCGATAGCCCGCTAAGAGATGAGACTTTGATAAGCCGTTAAAGGACACGGTCAGTAAATCCGGTGCCAGCGAAGCTAACGCGATATGCTCAAATCCATCCATAACGAGGCGGTCATAGATTTCGTCGGCAAATAGAATCAGCCCATGCTGTCTTGCCAGCTCTACAATCTGGAGAAGTATTTCTTTCGGATAGAGCGCACCGGTGGGATTGTTGGGATTAATAACGACAATAGCCTTTGTCTTATCCGTAATTTTGCTTCTCATATCTTCGATATCCGGATACCATTCATTTTGTTCATCACATATGTAATGTACAGCAACTCCGCCTGACAATGTAATGGAAGCGGTCCACAGCGGATAATCGGGTGAGGGAACAAGCACTTCGTCACCGCTGTTTAAAAGTCCCTGCATACATAATGTAATCAATTCGCTGACGCCATTTCCGGTATATATGTCGTCCACAGAAACATCGGGCATATTTTTGCTCTCGCAGTATGCTGCGATTGCTTTTCTTGCGCTGATCAGTCCCTTGGAATCCGAATAGCCTTCTGTGTTCGTAAGATTTTCCGACATGCTTTTTATTACTGCATCCGGTGCTCTGAAGCCAAACGGCGCAGGATTTCCAATATTCAATTTCACTATTTTCTCTCCGGCCGCAATCATTCTGTTGGCCTCATCCATAACAGGTCCCCGGATGTCATAGCACACATTGTCAAGCTTCGATGATTTTTCAAATGTTCTCATAGTAAAACCTCCTAATATTTTTCTGTAATAGTAAAAAGCTCCTATTACATAAACAATGGATGCGCAGCACACTTTTGTTCTGACAAAAAAAGCCCCAAGCGTAAATCTTTACGCTTAGGGCGAATATGCGAATATCCGTGTTACCACCTAAATTCAGGAAAACCTGCTCTCATCCATCACAATCATGATGCGTCCCTGTAACGTGGGAATACGTCGAAACCTACTAAGCATATCATTTCAAATGCGCCTTTGGGCCCCTCTGCTCCGGAACTGCTTCACCACGAACTCCATAAGGATTCTCACCAGCCATCCTCTCTCTGAAACTTCATTCATGCTTACTACTTTCCTTCATTGCATTTATCTTTATCATTAAATGAATTTTAATTACTTACAGATGTTTTGTCAATAGGTTATTGATATTTTTTAGGAAAAGTTCAGTATAACCGTTACTGTTTACACAGTAGCTTAACACTTGTCCTTAAGCTGCGTAAGAACATTTTTGAAGCGGTAAAAATCTATTAAGCCACCGGAACACTTGTTCTGAAAATGGAAATAGTGTATACTTATTTTACCGTAACGTTACAAAAGTATATTTCATATGAGAGAAGGTGTAAGCGATTATATATCTGAACAGTTTCCTATTATCCGGGGAGACAGTGAATAACCCCAATATTTATCCATATAATGTGTTTGCAGATAAATTAGATAAGTTATTCTTATTTAGTCCAATTACAATTTTATATGGCAATAACGCATCCGGAAAATCTACAATACTGAATATTATTGCAAATAAGCTGCAAATGGAAGGACAGGAATATGCCACTAGTAACAAATATGGGATTACACCCTATTTCAAAAAATTCATAGATGAATGCAGTTATACGTTAGGTGAAGAAGAAAGTGGTATACCGATCGGCAGACTTCCTGAGGGAAGCAGATACATTAAAAGTGAAGATATTTTATATGAAATAAAGAAAATACAACAAGAGCAGATTTTAGGAGATGGATATATTTATGAACATGTCAGGAGAGGGATGCCTAAAGAGCAGAGAGAACAATTAAGAAATTCTGTAAAGATGAGTGAACAGATGGAATATATAAAATTTGCGCAGGAAAAATATTCAAATGGAGAAACTACTTTACAGATGTTAGATGATTATATGGAACCGGATGCGCTTTATTTGCTGGATGAGCCTGAGGTATCATTATCACCGGCCAATCAGATATTGCTGGCTGAGAAGATAAATAAAATGTCCAGATTTTTAGGATGCCAGTTCATTATTTCTACACATTCCCCGTTCATGTTAGGGACATTGAATGCAAAAATATATAATTTAGATTCCAGGGAATTAGAAGAAACAAAATGGACAGAACTTGAGAATGTAAAATATTTCTTCGATTTTTTTGAAAGACACAGAAACGAATTTAAGCGATAAGGCTATCAATAGAATGGCTGATAATCAAAAGACACACTCAAGGCATATAGGAGCGGTTTGCTTGTTGAAGTGAGCATGTGCTTTGTTAAGTAATAGGATGAATATCATCGAATGCTATTCGCGAATATTTAGTTGAGCCCCTAAATAAGAATGCCATTGATTTTGGGTGCGGAACTGATCTTGCTGGAATGGAATTATTACATGGTTTTAAATCTATACTTTTTCTGGATACATCACAAAACATGATTAACCAAATAAAAAAATAATGTCAGATATGGTTCATAACGGATTTAATTGAATCGAGTTAGCGAGTAGAATGGAGAAAATTGGTTACCGGAATATTCAATTTAAAACTTTTTATACCAGAAGTAAAATATTTATGGGGCATGATGCGTCTTTGTTTATTCTCGATTCTCAGAAATAGAGATTAATTTATTTGATTTTGTTTAGTTCTTAAGTTTAATTTACCCATGATAAAAAGGCGACGCAATTTAGGAATATCCTTTACGCCGCCTTTCTCTGGAGTATGAGAGGTTATGGTAAAAACAGTTATTGTGATGTGCCGGCCATTTCAAACAATTTTGTGGTTAGAGCATAATCATTAGCCCAATACTATAGTATTCTTACGGGCAGCTTTGGAATCTTATTCTTGTTGGAACCCCCAAATAAAAACACAACTTTAGCGCTGCCTGTATGTCCATAAGTGAAAGCTAAGTTTATATGGAAGTTCATAACTTTTTTAAGATTCCTTGTTAGTGAACCATTCGTCTTTCGTGTTAAAGACTGCGTTGTAGGAATGAAAAGCTGGTGCGTAGACTGTAAACATTTTCAAATCAATCGGTCCCATATTAATTACGTTATACCATATACCGGCTGGGACAAATGCCCCAAACCCGCTATATAAGAGTGATTGAAAATTAAGGCAATTTTCGCAGTTGCCCATAGTTATCAATGCGCTGCCCTGTTCAATATAAAAAAACTGATCTGAATTTTGGTTTATAGCTAAACCGGTTTCGGAACCGACAGGTACAGACATGAGCGCAAACTGCATATTTCTGCTGGTCCATTTTGTAGCAAAGAATAGATCGTTATTTATGGATTCCAGTGCTAAGTTAGTTACAAAAATACTAGAGGTTTCACTCATGTTGCCGGAATCACTGGGTGATTCACCAGTGTTAAAGTCCATGTAGTTACTCCTTGAAATTTCTTATAGTATTATTATATGCATATGGGGGATGTAAGTGTAAAAGTTTGTCGAAAATTATAAGATTTGGCATGTGATTTTTATAGGGTTCAAGGTTTTGCCATTTAAGGAATAATATCCAGCATTCGCGATGTTTACCAGGATGTTGGATCTGTTTGCCACATCCATGGCAGTATCGCAAAGGATGCATCAGAGGTGGTGCTTTGAGTTCCATTGTTTTGAGGCTTTGATTTTTTGTAGTAGTGGCCTCACCTTTTTTAGTGTAATATAATGCTTAAGAAACGATAGGAAGGTAAAACCGCGGGGAAAATCCATGAAAATTAAAATGAGAATGAAAATATTAATATTGTGCTTGGGAAGTACTCTGATAGCTCTGATTCTCCAAACGATTTTGTTTCAGCGGGTATCGGGAAATTTAATCTATAATCAGGCGAAAGCAGAAAACTATAACATGATGCAGAATATGCAGAATGAAATATATACCTTCGTCAAGAAAATAGAAAGCGGACTCATTGAAATATATAATGATAAGGAGTTCCTGCAAGAACTTAAGGGAACCGGGAACATTGAAGAAATACGGGAGAACAATTACCGGATGGCATATGACCAGGCTATGGAGAATTTCTCCACAACGGACAACATCGTCGCGTTGTATATATACAACAGCAGCCACGAAATCATAAGCACTTACAGACGGGCAGTCACGCCGAAGCATAATTACCCTAAGGATATATATGAAGATGAAGAAATGTATAATGCGGACCAGGTAAAGAAGTACGTGGCCTCCGACAATAAATATATGTTTATTTCCAGTTACTACAATGTACACCGGGAGACAGATATCGCGAGGTTCGTCTTGAAAATCTACGATAATGTAAATACCAATGACATCATCGGCTATGTGGTATGCGATATCGACAGCAAGGCATTTGTAAAAATCATGGAGAAATATACTGCGCACCAAGAGGTATATATGTGGCTCCAGCCCCTCGGCGACCGTCCGATTACCGCAATGGAAAACACGGAGACGGCCAGCAGGGAATATTATCTGGATATCAGCGAGAGAATACAAAATAACACCTTGGATATGTTCATGGATACTTCCGGAGGCAATAAGGTGTTGTTTCAGGTGCCCCAGAATAAATATAACCTCGGGGCGTATTCCATCATGCCCCAGGCGATTTTGGAGCAGAATCAAAAGGCGCTGACGCAAAATCTCATTTTGATAGGAAGCATGATGTGCATCATACTTTCGGTGGTTACATTCTTCATTTCCAGGACCTTGACAAAGCCTTTGGAGGAGCTTATGAAGACGATTGCCCAGATTCGGAAGGGAGATACGAAGAAGAGAGTACCATATTTGGAAAAAGATGAAATAGGGCAGCTGGGGAAGGAGTTCAACGGAATGCTGGACGAGATAGAGCGCCTGATCGGACATGAGTATGAAACAAAGCTGTTGCTCAATAAAGCGGAGTACAAGGCGCTGCAGGCGCAGATAAATCCTCACTTTTTGTACAACACTCTGGATACCATGAGCAGCATCGCCAGCGTGCAAAACTGTGATATGGTCAGTAATCTATGCCAGTCCTTATCCACTATTTTCAGGTACAGCCTGGATACCAAGCATCCTTATTCCACCGTGGCAAAGGAAATTGTACATTTGAAGAATTACATCTATGTGATGAACGTAAGAATGCGGGAAGAGGTAAAATATCATTTTCAGATAGATGATGAAGTCTTGCAAAATTCGATTCCGAGAATTTCCATTCAGCCTTTGGTGGAAAATGCAATCAACCACGGCCTTAGAAATAAAAAGGGAGAAAAAGAAATCTGTGTACGCGTTATGGAAAAGGATGGAGTGCTGGAAATCGAGGTAGAGGATAACGGAGTCGGAATGGATGCGGAGGAGACCAACCGCAGGCTTAAGGAAAACAGTCATGAGATGGCGGAGAGCGGAAGCTCCATAGGGCTGATTAATATAAATGCCAGAATGAAGATGCTTTACGGGGGAGAATACGGTTTACACATTGACAGCGATGGAAAAAGCGGGACTACCGTTATTCTTAGAATACCGCGCATGGGCGTTGAGGAGGCGGAAGCATGGCAGAAGTAAACTATAAAGTGCTGATTGCGGATGACGAATATTGGACGAGAGAGAAAATTCGCAATATGCTCGATTGGGAGGCATACCATCTGGAGTTTATGGAACCGGCCAAGGACGGAGAAGAGGTTCTTACAAGAATGGAAACGGAGCTGCCGGATATCTTGATTACCGACATCAACATGCCTTTTATAAACGGAGTGCAGCTTGTCGGTCAGGTGAAGGAAAAATATAAAGACATTATTGTATTCGTAATTAGCGGATATGACGATTTCGAATATGTAAAAAGTACCTTAATGGCAGGGGCTATTAATTACTTATTAAAGCCGATTACGAAAATCGACTTGGTGAGTGCCCTTTCCAGGGCGCTGGAAATCATCAGCAGGGAGGAGGAGAACAAAAAGCAGATATTGAAGTCCTCCTCGCTCCTTCAGGACAGGGAACTGAGCCTATTGGTGGAAAGGGAAGAAACACCTTTTGCGCCTTCCATAACGATAGATAAGGCCATGGACTTTGCAGGCTGCAGCTTGATACTCATTAAAATCCATGATTTGAAGGAAATTATGGCAGCATACGAGTACGATATGAACTATCTGTCCTATTCCATAAAAAAGAAGATAAAAGAGATTACCGAACTGGACGACTTATTGATCTTTAATCATATTTACCGTTCCAATGAATTTTTGATTATCACGGAACTGGATAACGCTGAGCAGAATAAAATAGCCGTGAAGATATTGAATACAATGAAGGAGATTACATCCAGCCCCATAAGTATCGTAATCAGTGAGCATACCTACTCCATAGAAAGCATTCATACTGCGTACACGCAGTGTATTTCCTTATTGATGACGAGAAAGTATAGAAAGGAAAGCACCATTCTATTCAGCAGGAAGCAGGATGAAATCGTTTACCGGGATTTGAAGAACCCGCTGGGAGAAGAGGCGGAAAACAAACTGAAGAATCTGTTAAAGAGCCGGAATACGGAAGCGGTGAAGCAGACTATTTTCGAGACGATTGGGATCAGACACTGTGAAGAGCAGGGGTGGGAATACATCAAGTTGAAGCAGACTATCAAGAAGATATGTAATATTCTCGCAGATTTCAAGATAGAGCAGAACTCTCCCAAAGACATTGTAGATTTGGAGAATATGATCGACTGGCTGGACAAGACCATGGAGAGTATGGAGGTTGAGAAGCTCTGTGAGGCAGTAGAGGAAATAGTTGAAGCGATCATAAGCGAACCGAAGGAAGAAATTGCAGGCAGCATCCGGGAGGTAGTAAAGCAATCGGTTGTTTATATTGATGAGAAATTTTTCGAGGAGCTTTCCTTAACCTCGCTGTCAAAGCATTTTGGCGTAGAGAGCTCTTATTTTTCGAGGGTGTTCAGACAGGAAACGGGAGAGAATCTGATGCTTTATATCGCGGGAAAGAGAATAGAAAAGGCAAAGGAATATATGAGAGACCAGACGATCAACCTTACGGAAATCGCCTTTATGGTAGGGTATGACGACTATACGTATTTTAACAGGGTATTCAGAAAGATGACGGGAATGAGTCCCCGGGATTACAGAAGCTCTCTTAATAAAAATGAGGCAGGTTTATGAGAAAAGCAGGAATAGCAGCAATCTTAATCATATGTATGGCGGCGGTATTCGTCCTTATGTTTCAGGCTATGGATTACGGAGAAAAGGATTCCGAAGAGGAGAGAGATAAGGTAACGCTTACTGTCTTGGCAGGGCAATCCACTTCCGATGCGGGCGTAGAGGATATGATTGACGAGATGATAGCCGAAAGATTCCCCGAGGTGGAGCTGGAATGGGAATGCGTTGATTGGGGAGAAAAATTCGATTCCCAAATGCAGGGAAGGCTGGCAGCGGGAGATGTGCCGGATATTATCGTCGGAAAGGCCCAGGACGTATATGCCTATGCAAGAAGCGGCAATCTGGCCGAAGTTCGGGCAGAAGGAATGGAGCGTATCGAAGAAAGGATACGCGAAATCGTTACCATAGACGGGAAGGTATACGGAGTACCCTATAACGCATGGTATCAGGGCGTCGTTTATAATAAGGACATCTTCGACAAATTTCAGCTTCCGGTACCAGGTACCTTAGAGGAATTGGAACGAACAGTAAAGGTACTGGAGGAAAACGGGATCGTCCCGTTTGCTGCTCATTTTCAGGAGGGCTGGAAAATAGGGAATATGACCATGCAGTTCATGCTGAACAATGTCTTCCGTGAGGAAAGTGACTGGGGAAGCAGATTCCGACAGGGAGAAACAAGCTTTTCCGGTAATCCGTATATGAGGGAGTGTATCGAGCAGAACAAATATATCCTAAGTCACACATGGAAGGACGCTCTGGTCATCGAGCAATATGAAAGCGACAGGAGGTTCGCCGAGGGGGAAGCAGCTATGTACCTGACCGGTTCATGGTCTTTACAGGCCATGGGACAGTACGATACCTCCACACAATACGGCTTTTTTCCCTTTCCAAACAAAACGGGGGATGCGAGTCTGATTAAGGAGACGAATATGACCTTTATGATGAGCAATACGTCCGTACATCAAGATATCATTAATGATATTTTTACCGAGCTTTTGCAAAATGAAAAGCTGATGCAGGAAATTCTGGGATTTACCAGCACCTATCCGGTAGTGGAAGATATGACGATAACCTATCAGAGTGCAGTGGAGGAGGATATAAAGAAATATGAGGATGAAAATAAGATAATAGATGCTGCCATAGGAAATAATCAGTTGATATGGAAATTTCAAAACGATCTGGCAGAGGAAATATTTAAATGGCTGAAGGATGAAACCAGTATGGAGCAGGTGCTCGAATATGCGGACGAGCACAGAGAAGAGAGCGGTAACTGAAAAATAAAGCGTGAGAAAAAGCAGCTGCACTATTTAGAATTTCAAAATAGTGCAACTGCTTTTTTCAAATCAGTCCTATTTCCTATACTCTTATAAAAGCTAAACTATAGATGTAAACAAAAACACATTTATTGGAGGGTAAACATGAAAAAGAAAGCTTTGAGTATTATTTTATGTTCCACAATGTTAATGAGCCTGCTTGCAGGCTGTGGAAGCAGCAATGCTTCCAAGACAGAACAGACTCAGACAAATACGCAGCCAGCGGCCGAACAGACTGCGGAAACTCCTGAAGCTGAAGAGGCGCAGGAGGCATCGGCAGAAAAAGTAACGCTTACCGTATTAGCGGGACAATCAACTACCGATGCAGGAATCGAAGATTTGATTGACGCTGCGTTAGCTGAACAATACCCCAATATCACGCTGGAATGGGAGTGTGTGGACTGGGGAAACGATTTTCAGCCTAAAATGCAGCAATACATGCAGTCAGGACTTCCTGATATCATGATAGGCAAGGCACAGGACGTAGCGACCTATGCTCCTCAGGGAATATTGGGAGAAATAGACAGCACTTACCTCGGCAGAGTTTTGGATGCAGCCAGCGCTAACGTGACTTTGGATGGTAAGACATACGGTCTTGTATACAACGCGCTGTATCAAGGCGTTTACTACAACAAAGATATGTTTGCAGAAAACGGCTGGGAGATTCCGAAGACGCTGGATGATTTGCAGGTGATTATAGATGACTGTAACGCAAAAGGTATCGTTCCCTTTGCAAGCCATATGGTGGATACATGGTCTATCGGCAATGTTACGATGCAGTTCGCGATGAATGATGTATTTAACAATAATCCGGCGTGGGGGGATGACTTTAGAAGCGGTAAGACCTCCTTTACGGACAGCAAAGAATTCCAGACAGCTTACAGCTACAATAAACTGATTTTTGACAACACCTTCCCGGAAACCTTCTCTACGGAGCAAACGGATTGTGATGCAAGAATGGTTATGGGAGAGGCGGCAATGAAGGTATCCGGTTCATGGTCGATTCAGAACTTTTTGGACATCGATGAGAACTTTAACTTCGGAATATTCCCCTTCCCGAACCAGTCAGGGGACTCCAAACTGATTTTCGAGCCGAATATCACGATTATGACCAGTGTAGCCAGTGAACATCAGGATGCGATCAACTGCGTGCTCGATGTAATGACGGGAAACAAAGAGCTTGCGGGCGAGATATATGATTATACGAAGACAGCGGCAATGCTTAAGGATGTTACTCCTACCTTTACGAATCCCAGTCAGGAGGATATCGATAAATATGCGGCAGAAGGTAAGATCGTAGACGTAACAATGGGTAATAACCAGCTCGTATGGGGCGGTTTCCAAGAAGAAAATGCAAAGGATATAGCGGCATGGCTTCAGGGAGATGAGACTTTTGAAGAAGCATTAGCGGCATCAGATGCCAGAGTCACGGCAAGCAGCGCTAATTAAGAAAAGGAGGCTGTTACATTTCTTGTGGCAGCCTCTTTCATGTAATAGGATTGTCCTCAAAAGTACAGTATGGTTTCCTTCATGCTGATGCCGTAAATAAATTAATTAGGAGTGAAGAAAAATGAATAATAAAAAGCAAAATGGAATGGAAAAGAAGATGGAGAAGCAATATCTGGTGATGGTTCTTCCGGGCTTTTTGATTTTTACGGTAGGTCTTATTATCCCTATGTTCATGGCAGTCCGGTATTCCTTTACGAGCTGGGACGGAATGTCTGCGGTTAAGCCTTTTGTAGGATTCCAGAACTATATCAGTTTGATGAAAGACTCCGATTTCAGATCGGCATGGTGGTTTACCATTAAATTTACCATTGGAAATACAATAATACAAAATGTACTTGCTCTGTTATTTGCCGTTGCTTTGGACAGCGGAATTAAGGCGCAGAAAATATACAGAACGGCTTTTTTCGTTCCTTGCTTGATCAGCTCTCTGATCGTCGGCTTTATTTGGCTGAAAATGTATTCCAACGTACTGCCGGCAATCAATGAAATGCTGGGGACTAATATCAATTTTTTGCTTTTCGGAAGCGGCCAGACTGTTCTGTCAGGGCTTTTGATAGCGAATAACTGGCAGTGGATCGGTTATTGGATGCTCATTTATCTGGCGGGGCTTCAGTCTATTCCGTCAGAGTTGTACGAGGCGGCAAAGGTAGATGGGGCAGGAGCCCTAAGCCGCTTTAGAAATATAACAATTCCTATGCTGGCACCGGCTATTACGATCTGTGTCGTAGGAATAACCACCGGTTCATTAAAGGTTTACGACTTATTGGTGGCTTCTACCAAGGGCGGTCCGGGAAGGGCTTCCACATCGATTATTTATCAGACCTATGCGACAGCTATTAACGGAAGACAGTATGGATATGGTTCGGCAATGTCTGTTACGCTTGTTCTGGTCCTGCTGCTGGTAGCGCTGATACAAGTGAAAGGTCTGAAAAAGAAGGAGGTGCAGGCATAATGCTGTCAGTAAAGCGAAGAAGCAGAAAAGAAGACATGCAAAAACAGCCTTATACAAAAGTAACGTTAGTTGTTCAGGTATTTATGACAGCGATAGCCTTGCTTTTCGTTGCTCCTATTTTAATGATCGTGAACTATTCCTTCAAGACAAAAAAGGAGCTTTACTTATCCAGTCCTCTCGCGCTTCCGGAAAGCATACAATTCGGAAATTATGAAAAGGCTTTTAGCAAGTTGAACATGGCGACTACCTTTACCAATACCTTTTTATATACTGCGATCAGCGTACTTGTGCTCGCTTTGCTGTGTGGTTCCACCGCATGGGCGATTGCCAGATGTAAAGCTAAGTTTTTCAAATTTTGTTATATATATTTCATAGTAGGAATCTTGATTCCGTATCAGGCACTGTTTTTACCGATATATATCATCGGGTACAATATGGATCTTACCAACACAGTGCCCGGAATTATCTTTATGTATATCGCTACGGGAATTTCCTTCGGAGTGTTTCTTATGAATAGTTTTATGTCTACGGTTCCGATAGAGCTGGAGGAGGCAGCGAGGATAGACGGCTGTTCTGTTTTTCGGACTTATTTTACCATAGTCATGCCGCTGTTAAAGCCTGCTATGGCGACCTTGATAATCATGCAGGCATTTCAGATATGGAACGACTATTTGCTGGCCAGTCTGTATGTGAGCAAGAAACAGCTCAAGACTCTTACTGTGGCGATTCAGTCCTTATTCTCTGCGCAGACCAGTGATTATACAACTGCGATGGCGGCAATTATCATATCCGTACTTCCGATTGCCATATTATTCATAAGTCTGCAGAAGTATTTTATAAAAGGAATGACTGTCGGTGCGGTCAAGGGATAACGATTAGGAGGAAAATATATGGTTGCGTTATTGAATAAATATTTATTGGGAGACATGGAATGCCATTATTATCTGGATGACGAAACGGGAGCAGTGGAGCTTATGCTTGTGCCATCAGGTATGGAAATGCCCTGCTGGAAAGCGAAAAATCAGGTAATCGATTCTCTGATACAGATAAAGGCGGCAGGGGATGTCTATCCCGGCGGCTATGCAGGCGGCAGCACGATGCGCCAGGGCGGCTCGGTGAGCCTGCTCAAATATCATAATCAATACATGGTAAGAGACGGAAATAAGACCTGCGTATACACTGTTCTTTATTTTAAGGAAGCATGCAAAGCAGAGCATTGCCTAAGCTTTAAGGAGGGCAGCAGCCATCTGGAGAGTGAAGTGATACTGACAAATGAAGGAGAGAAAGAAATTTCTCTGGAAATGCTGTCCAGCTTTTCTCTGGGGGGTATTTCTCCCTTTGTGACAGGAGACGCCCATGACAGCATGAAGGTACACCGCCTGAGAAGTGTATGGAGCATGGAGGGACGTCTGGAAACGAGAACGATAGAGGAACTGCAGTTAGAACCTTCATGGGCGGGGCATGCAGTTCGTTCGGAACGCTTCGGACAAGTAGGTTCCATGCCGGTAAATCGCTACTTCCCTTACCTTGTGGTGGAGGATAGCGCGAACGATATCTGCTGGGGAGCACAGCTAAAGCACAATGCGTCGTGGCAGATGGAGGTGTATCGTAAGGACGACGGAGTCTCTATATCAGGAGGCCTGGCCGACAGAGAATTCGGACATTGGACGAAAAAGCTGGCACCAAAAGAAAGCTTTGAGACGCCTGCTGCAATTCTATCTGTATGCAAGGGGGGCGGAGCGGACAGAATTTCACAGAGGATGACGGCAGCCCTTGAGGAATACGTGGAGAAAGGACCGGAAAGTGAGCAGGAGCTTCCCATTATCTTCAACGAATACTGCACCACATGGGGCTGTCCTTCCCATGAGAATATAACGGGAATATTGGAAGCGATTAAGAATAAGGGCTTCTCCTATTTTGTCATCGATTGCGGATGGTATAAGAAGGAAGGAGTTCCTTGGGATATTATGATGGGAGATTACAACGTTTCCAAGGAGCTGTTTCCCGAAGGTTTAGAGAAGACGGTTCAAGCTATAAAGGAAGCGGGACTTAAGCCCGGTATATGGTTCGAGATAGAAAACGTCGGCTCTGCTGCGGAAATCTACAAGGATGAAGAGCATCTCTTAAGGCGGGATGGGGAAGTGCTTACCACGACCATGAGACGCTTCTTAGATTTACGTAACCCGTGGGTTATCGACTATCTGAAGGAAAAAGTGATCGGAACCTTGAATCGATACGGCTTTGAATATATGAAGATCGATTATAATGATACGATAGGACTTGGCTGTGATGGAGCGGAGTCTTTAGGAGAGGGCTTGCGTCAGAATATGGCGGCTTCTCTGGAGTTCATTGAGAGAGTAAAGGAGGAAGTCCCCAGCATTATCCTGGAAAACTGCGCATCCGGAGGACATCGCCTGGAGCCTCTTATGATGAGCCTGACCAGTATGGCTTCCTTTTCTGACGCCCATGAGTGCGAGGAGATACCGGTAATTGCAGCCAACCTTCACAGAGCTATCCTGCCCAGACAGAGCCAGATATGGGCCGTAATAAGAAAAGGGGATTCCTTAAAGAGAATCGCTTATTCTGTTATCAATACATTTTTAGGAAGAATGTGTATTTCCGGAGATGTGACGGAACTAAGCCGTGGGCAATGGGACGTAATCGACAGAGGAATTGCCTTTTATAAAAAGATAGCACCTATTATTAAGCATGGATACACTTACTTTTACGGAAGCGAGATTACAAGCTACAGAAATCTGAAGGGCTGGCAGGGAATCATAAGGGTTTCTGGTGACGGTGAGGCATATGCCCTTTTCCATGTATTTGAGGTTCCGAAGGGAAGCGTTTTGAAAATGGAGCTGCCAAAGGAAGTTCACGCTGTAATCAAAGAAGTATATTCCGACAGAGAGTGCGCAGTAGCGATAGAAGATAACTGCTTGTGCTATACGGCAAAGGACGATAAAAAGGCGGTAGCGGTATTGCTTGGCAGGAAATATTAGGCGGATACAAACCTCTTTTGAAAAAACAGCGGTAAAACATCGGCCACTACAGAAAGCCTAGTATAACGTTCGACAAATAACTGGACCAATCGCGCAGAATGCTTTTCCTAGTGTGCAGTTCGAAAAACGTAGGCGTAGCGGGCTACGCTGAGGCTTTTCGAACTGTACAATCGGGAAAGCAGG
>JAEZRJ010000064.1 GCA_023412855.1 Bacillota bacterium
AAAAAGCCATGGAACTTAAAAGCACCGATTCTAAAAGAATCAGTGCTTTTTCTATTGCGCAAGCTCTCCTAATATTTTATATAGAGTTTTATAGAGGACTTGTGCTTCTTCCGACTCCAATTTTATACAAGCGCCAATAGATTTCGGTATCTGGACCGCTTTCTCCTTTAACGCATATCCGGCCTCGGTTAAGGTGACATTTAATACCCTTTCATCTTCCGTTGCCCTGCATCGCTCTATCCATCCCTTCTGCTCCAGTTTTTTTAAAACCGGTGTCAGAGTTCCTGAATCGAGATACAAGTATCCACCCAATTCCTTTACGTTCATCTGCTTATGTTCCCACAAAACCATCATAGTAATATATTGGGTATAAGTCAGATCCAGTTCATCCAGATAAGGTTTGTATTTCTTCACGATTTCCTTGGAACAAGCATATAGTGGAAAACACAATTGGTTTTCCAGTTTTAAGACATCATATTGATCGGCCATAAGTTTTCTCCTGCTGGTATGAATCTATAGCATTTAATTTATCATCTTTATGCGTTTGATGCAACGCCTTTTACTTAAAGATGAGCATTGATGAACTGCAGGAGATTTGCTCTGGGCTGAAAGCCTACCTGCATATCCACTTTCTCACCGTCTTTAAAAATTACAAGCGATGGTATATTCTGAATAGCGAACTGGTTTGAGAGGGCCGGGGCTTCATCCACGTCTACATTAAAGAACGACACCTTCCCGTCAAGCTCCTTCGATACATCTTCCAGAATCGGAGCGAGCATTTTGCACGGCCCGCACCACTGTGCTGAAAAATCGATAACTGCTAATTTGCTTTCTTTCACTTCGTTAAATTCTTTTTCTGATATTTTCTTTACCATATTTTTTCCTCCATTTGCTTATGCACTTTTCTGCTCTCTTCTCTTTTGATCTAAATAGGATGCGGCTGACAATGCGGCAATGTTTCCTTCTCCGGCTGATTTAATGTATTGATATGGTTTGCCCACAATATCTCCGCATGCGAAACAGCCTGATATGCTGGTTGCCATCTGCTGATTCACCATTACATGGTTATCCGCAGTCTGAAGGCCTGGAACGAGCTGGCTGGGGGAGACACTCTCCCGCAGGATAAATACGCCGTCTACCTCGTAGATGTGTTCCTTCGTCTGTAATGTCTCGACCTTATCCGTTCCGCATATTTTTGCCGGAAGCTCACGAATCACTTCTATTTCATCGGAGACGGATACTTCTTCCTTATACATAGGGATATAATAAACCTTTTCTGCCACTTCCGCCATAAATTCTGCTTCTGCTTCTTCTTTTTTGCTGAACCCAATGATTGCTACCGTTTTATTTTTATATAACGGGGCATCGCAAGTGGCGCAGTAGCTTACTCCTTTGCCTAACAGTTCACTTTCGCCGGGATATGGTTTACCCAGTACCACACCCGTTGCCAGGATGACCGAATCCGCTTCATACATTTGATTTGCAGACTGAAGGGCGAAATAGTCACCCATGGCATAAACAGCATTTACTTTCTCTTCCGTAATTTCAATATTCATTGAATCGAGATGATTTTGAAAGATTTTTCCCATGTCGTCTCCACTGACGGAGGGCAGACCGAGATAGTTCTGGATGGTATGCGCTTTCTGCACCTTAGTGCTTAAATCTCTGTTTCCGATCAGCAAAATCTTTTTATTACGGATTTTTGCCGTAATAGCGGCGGACAATCCTGCCGGTCCGGTACCTATAATCGCAATGTCATATCGTTCCATATTGTTTCTCCTCATCCTTTATTTTCCATTCGTAGCTGTGTATATATTTTTCTAGCTTTTTGTCGGGTTCAATATTTTTTCGGCAAAAGCATGTACTTCTTTTAAGTCTTCCGCATCGGGTTTGCCTTTATGCAGCATTTTAAAACTTCCTCTGCAATGAAATTCCTTTTCGTCCACCGAAATGCCTTTCTCCTCCAATAGTTGTTTGACTTGCTTGTATGTGGAAGGAAGTAGGGCAGCAGTGCTGAAATTAACCACTTTCTTAACCTTCGTACTATCCAGAGCGGCGATAAATCTCTTTACTTCGCTGTCGATGCCGGCAGCATATACGGAGCTTCCGAGAAATAAGATATCCACGGGCTCTGTGATCGGGAGGCTGACGGTTTCTGCAGAAGCTCCTGTAGCTTGTCCGATTGCATCTGCCAGTTTCTTTGTATTTCCTGTTTTAGAATAATAACGAATCGCAGTTGTCATCTTGAAATTCTCCTTTTGATTTGGGTAAATTAAATTGCGCACAATGATTATAAAATGAATTGTACACAATCTTTCATGGGTTGTCAATAGGTTTATCTAAGTTTATTTGTTTGCTTTATCCGTTTGCCCGGAGGATTTTTGTATTATTATGGCAGGGTTACAATGAACTTCGTATAAGTACGCTCGTCACTTTTAACGAAGATATGCCCTTTATGAGCTTCTGCAATAGAGGAAGCGATTGCCAGTCCCAAACCATAGCCCCCCGACTCGCGGCTTCTGGAAGCATCGCTTCTGTAAAATCGCTCGAATACCTGCTTTTGGTCTTCTTTTGGGATGCCCTTTCCTGTGTTTTCGATTTCCAGTACCTTCTTTTCACCGTGCTGGGAAAGCCGGATGGAAATGCTGCCGTTGTCATCCGAATATTTGAATGCATTATCCAGCAAAATGGTAATAAGCTGTTTAATACTGTTTTCGCTGCCATTGAAGGAAATATTCTCATCGATGGCTATTTCGTATTTTTTTCTATATTCATAGGCCATGCTTTCGAAAGAAAGTGCTACGTTTTTCACAGCGGTACTCATGTCGAATTGGGAAAATACCATGGTTTGATCGTAAGAGTCAAGCTTAGCCAGCTCCAGGAGGTTTTTAATAAGGGAATTCATCCTCTGTGTTTGCGAGAGGATATGCTTCAGCCATTTGTTATCGCCGATTCCGGCAGCAAGCACCTCAGCATTCGTGGTGATGATAGTGAGAGGTGTCTTAAGTTCATGGGAGGCATCGGCGATGAACTGTTTCTGTTTTTCGAAGGTAGTCTGCACCGGCTTTACGATCCAGCGGGATAGAATTACCACGAGGAAAAAGATGAAAAGAATACCGATGAGGCCGATATACAGGCAGGTCCAAAAAAGCCTGAGGGATATATCCCTTTCCACGGAATAGTCCATAAAGTATATTTGCAGGCCATCCTCCTTGTCTTTTATGATATACAAATATTTGGAAAGCACGCCGCGCTCATGGGGATTTTCCATGACCTTGCCGGCCAGCGCGCGGATAGTACTTTCCGTCATGTCGGAATTTTCATTATAGAAAACGTCGGTAATATTGTTCTCTGAATCATATAGAACGGAAAAGCTGCGGAAAATGTCGAAGCCGCCGATGGGATTCCCCGGCGGAGTTTCATTTTCTCCGATCATTTCTTCATGTTTCTTTATCGCAAAGCCCTTATCCTTTTCCGCAGGCATATCGGAGATGCGGTAAAGCAGGGAATAGCCCTGGTTCCGGCTGGACAGAGTCATGGAAATATTGATGACGCACAGAATCAGTATAAAAATAAAGCTGATGCAAGCCATCGTGACGAGAATAAACTGGTAACGCATTCGTTTAATCATGGCAGTACCTCCAGATAGTAACCGATTCCGCGGCTTGTCTTTATTTGAACAGAAGTTCCCAGAGAATGGAGCTTTTGTCTTAAAAAGGATACATAGACCTCCACATTGTTATATTCCGCATCGGTATCGATACCCCATACTTTTTCGATCAATAAATCCTTGGGAATTACTTGTTTGGGACTTACGAGAAATATTTCCATCAACTGGAATTCCTTTGCTCCCAGCTTAATGGAGTCCTTGCCGCAGGACAGCTCCATCGTTCCTTTGTTTAGAGATATATCGGCATAGGTAATGATTTCTCCGGTATAATTGCTGCCTCGTCTGGTCAGGGCCCGTATCCTTGCCAGCAGTTCCGCAGTAGAGAAGGGCTTGGCCAGATAATCGTCGCTTCCCGCATCCAGACCGGTTATGATGTCCTGAAGTTCGGATTTGGCGGTCAAAAGAATAACAGGAGTGAATATCTGCTCCCGGCGCAAGGTTTTCAATATGGAGATGCCATCCATGCCGGGCAGCATAATGTCCAGCAGAATCATGTCGTAGATGCCGGAGCGCGCATAATCAAGGCCCTCGAGACCGTTTAATACGGAGTCTGCCATATAGGAATTCTGGCGAAGTATCTCGCATAAGGCATCGGCAAGCGCTTCTTCATCTTCTATTACCAATAACCGCATTTTTTTGTCCTTTCCGCATTTGAATGATGATTTCGTAACAGTTCCGATGTACCTGACCTGTTGTAGGTATAGTATAACACGAACCTTAAAATAAAATTGAAAATTTTGTTTCCGGTTTCAAGGTTATTTTAAGATTGTTAAATTATCCTTATAAATGGAAAAGTAAATGCAGTGCTTTTAGCCTCTGGGCGGTACTGCATTATGAATGAATGCAGGAGGCACGTATGAAGGAGAAGAAGAAAAAGGTAAATACGGATGCGCAGAAGAAGGAGAAGATAAGCCTGAAGGATAGATGGAAGGGGATAAAAAGGAAGCAGAAGATTATTTTATCCGCATGTGTCCTTTTGCTTGTGGCAGCTCTTGCGGCAGGCGGTATTTACTTTTTTGCTGTTAAAAAAAATGCCGGAAATATGGCGGGAATGCGGCCTGATATGAATGGCTTCGGAGAAAATGTCGTTACGGCCAGCGGACTGACCAGCACGGGAATGACGGAAGAAGAATATGAGCTGGATTTTCTGGAGACAAAGCTGCTCGTAGAGGAAAGCTATCTTTCCATGGGAGATACGGCGGAGAAAGGAACGAAGGTATTTAAGATTTCCGATGAGAGCCTGAAGGAGGCAAAAAACGAGCTGGAAAATGCAGTTACCGAAACGGAGCTGGCTTATCGGCAGGGACTGATCGACTATGAGCAAAATAAACTCGATGCGGACAGTACATATCAAACGGCGGAAATAAACGCGAAATATGCGCAGGCGGAATATGACAGCTCCTTGGAGCAGTCAAAGGCTAATGTGGAGGATTTAAAGCAGCAGGTAGAAGACGCGCAGGAGCTTTATGACGAATATACCGCCGTGGTGGAAAGCGATTATTACTATAGTTATTATAATATCGAGGAGCTGAAGGCAGTTTATTACGACAACTTCTCCTTTTTGATGGACTTATATGAAAGATGGGATATCGAGGGTCTGAACGACCAGTACCCTAACGGAGTCAGCAGTTTGAGCGGTGCGGGCGCCACTCAGAGCGCAGACAGCGAGGATGCGGCGTCTCAGAGCGGTTCCACCGCTTCCGGCGGTACGGGTGGTATGCCAAGCGGTGGGATGTCAGGCGGAGGAAAGTCAGGCGGCAGCAATGGGAGCAGCAGTGAAGCCGATAAACTTACCGTATACGATATGATGGATGAGCTTGTTACGAAGAACGGCGAAGAATACGAAGAAGCTATGGACAATTATGAAAAGGATACGGCGATGGCCACCGCCTCTTTGGATCAGGCGAAGAGTAATCTCGCGACCTTGCAGGCACAGCTTCAGGAGGCGGAGCTGGCATATGAGAAGCAGGTCATAACGAGCAAAGTAGATTATGATTCAACAATTGCCGACAGTGAAAATGCGGAATCAGTACATGACACTACTGTCAAAAAACTGGATGAGGATTTGGATGCCTTGAAAGATGACGAGGAAGAGGCGAAGGATAATCTGGAGGTATTTAATAATACCCTCGGAGACGGTTATTTCTACACTCAGAGTGCCGGAACGATCGTTATGAACAGAGTGCGTGAGGGAAGCTATCTCGGCACAGAAGAAATTCTTCTGGCTTACAGTGACCCGGGCACGGTAACAGTGGCGGCTTCCGTGGATCAGGCGGACATTGCCTCCGTAAGCGTAGGAGACAGCGCATATGTGATGATCAACGAATACGGAAACTACCAGGGTACGGTAATTTCCATCAACCCCGTATCTTCCTCCAACAGCAAATCGGCGGTAACATATACGGTTACGGTAGAGCTGAGCGGTGACATCAGCAATCTGGAATCCAATTTGACCTCTTATGTTTACCTCGGTATGAGCGAAGAGCAGATAGAACAGATGCAGGGAAGAAATGCACGCAGTACAAACGGCAGTGCCGAGGGCGAAGTGCGGGACGGTAATATGCCGGGCGGCAGCACTGAGACAAACAACGCGGAATCCGGAAACCAGGAACGGACGAACGGAAGACCTCAGGGCGGTGCAGAAAATGCGGAAAGCCCAAGCGGCATGGGAAGAACAGAGGACATGGGAACTTCGCCGGCTAGGGATGTCCGGGGGGAGGGGGAAAATGTACAAGGCTCAGGCGGAGGTAACGGAGAATGATCGGTAAGCTCAAGGAAAAATTAAAAAGTAAAAAGTTTTTACGCAAGTTTCTCCTCACAGTAATAGTGCTGACGGCGCTTATTGCCGCTTCCATTTACACGGTATTCATCAAGCCTACGCTGAGCGAGGACAGATATATATACAAAGAAGAGCAGGTGCAAAGAGGAGATCTGATTCTCGGAATCATGGAGAGCGGAAATGTCACATTGGAGGAATCCAGCATCGATTATACGCTGGAACTGGAGGATGACGATGACGATGATTCTGATGACGATGATGATGAAGAGGAGGAAACCATCAAGTATTTGGAGATAGAGGACGTCTATGCGGTAAGCGGCCAGCATATCGAAAAGGGAGAAGCACTTTTTAAGCTGACTGAGAAAAGTGTGGAGGCGGTGAGCAAGAGACTGCATACGCTTTATACCGAAGCGCAGATCGCCCTTTCAGAAGCGGAAACGGAATACAAGATAGAGCTTCTTACGGCAAAAGGAACCTACGATACGAGCATGCTGGAAGCCGGTAAAGCGAAGGCTGCTTATAACTCATCACAGTCCAGGACGCAGGAAAGCGTGAACATCCTTTCCGCAGATATAAAAGTGCTGGAGGCGGATATTGCTTATGCACAGGATCAGCTTGCGGATGAGGAACTTTGGGAGTCGTTGGATGATGCACAGACAGAATATACCCAGGCATTGAATATCTATGAGGATACGGATGTACATAATGCCACTGCTTACGCCAGCAATTATGCGGATTATAAGAGTGCCAAGGAGCAGCTTGACAGGATTCAGGGACAAATCGATGAACTGAATCAAACGATAGAGGACAGTGAAAAGAGCATAGCCAAAAAGCAGGAGGATATCGCGGCAGCACAAAGCGGTCTGGAAGTGGAAGGGCTGACTAACAAAAGTACTTATGATAATGCGGTAGTAGGAGGAGAGTTGGCCGAAGATATCTATAACTACACGGTCAATTCTTTAGAAGAGGCTGTTGCGTCGGCGCAGGCAGATATGGATGAGGCGCAGCAGAATCTGGAGGACTTTCAGTCTTTTGTGGGAGATGATGGAATCATCTATGCGGACGGAGGCGGAGTTGTGACAAGCGTTTCATATGAAACGGGCGACGACTTGATTACTGCGGGCGCAATTTTAAGCTATGTAAAAGAAGATGCCTATGCGGTAACCATCGACGTATTGGAAGAAGACGTTTCGGCTATCGCGGTAGGCGATAAGGTGGATATCGTTATGACGGCTTATCCTGATGAAGTATATGAAGGAATTGTGGAATCCATAACGACTACAGCCACCTCAGATTATGCGTCCACGATCAGCTATCCGGTAACGATCAAGATAGAAGGAGACATTTCCCTGCTGTTCGGAGGAATGACAGCAGATGTAACATTTGTTACAGATTCAGTTTCTGATGTTCTGTATATATCGAAAAAGGCGGTGCAGGAAATCGACGGGAAGAACTACGTCTATACGAAGGGACAGACGGGAAACAGGAAGCTTACAGAAGTGGAAACCGGTTTTTCCGACGGTACCAATATTGAAATCGTCAGCGGACTTTCCGAAGGAGATGTTGTCTATATAGAAAGTAAAGTAAGCGCAAGTGATGAGGAGTTGACGGAAAGCGGAACCATGGAGCAAGGAGATTTGATCGACGGAAATCAGCAGGAGATGCCTGATGACGGCAGCATGCCGGATGCAGGAGATTTTCCGGGCGGTGAGAATATGCAAAATGGAGGCGGTTTTCCCGGCAATGGAGAAGATATGCCTTACATGGGCGGCGGTTTTCCCGGAAATTGATATAAAGGCTGGCGGTCGAAGTGTTAAGGCCGTGGGAACAGTTCAGCCTCCAATACCGTGAGAAAGGAATGAGGATTGGAAGAATGAAACAGAAATGGATTGCGCTTGTGAAAAAAATAAAGACGGCATTCAGTGCCCTGATCCGAAAGGGAATCGTCAAGTGGAAGGAGCTTTATTCTGCGGACAGAAAGAAAGCCTATGCTTTGGCAGGCATTATTTCGGCGGTATCCGTGCTCTGCGTCGCGGGGTTCATAGCGCTTGCTGTAACAGGCAGCAAGGATGAGGTCTCGTATAGGGAATCACAGGTGGAAAAAGGAAATCTGACAGTAGGTGTCACAGAAAGCGGGAATGTGACTATCGGAACGTCCGAACAGACCTTCGATTTGGACATCAGCGAATATACGGGAAGCAGCAGTACTTTTTCATGGAATGACAATATGGGCGCAGGCATGGGACAGATGTTCCAGAATGCCGCGTCCACGGCCTCATCGTCTTCCGGAAGAGCGTTGGAGGTAGAGCAAGTATATGTGTCGGCAGGGCAGGAGATAGAAAAAGGAGCTCCGATTCTGAAGCTGACGGATGAAAGCGTAAACAGCATCAGACAGGAGCTTAAAGAGGACGCCTCCGACGCGCAGATTACCTATGAGCAGACAGTGACCAATAAGCAGCAGGTGGCTACCCGGGCACAAGGCAGCCTGGATATCAATAAGGCATATGGTGGATATGCGGAATCGGAATATAACAATACTGCAGCAACATTGAACGAATCCGTAGAAAGCATACAGGAGCAGCTTACCAAAGCGCAGGAGGATTTAGCGGAAGATACGGAGAATTTGACCGAGATGCAGACGTTGTCAGCGGAGCAGAAGACAGTGTTATCCAATGCGGAATATGCAAGGGACAACACTAGCAGAGATGACAGCCTGTACTGGTGGATTACAGCGGTAAATACGGTAAGTGATACTGAGGACTTGATAGAGACGCTGGAGGATGAAATAGATAAGACAGAGGAAGAAATAGAGGATTTGAATGAAAGCATTGTCTCCTTGAATACTCAGCTTTCCCTGGCACAGAAAAAGCTGGAAGCAGGAATCATCGAAGCGGAGGCGCAGAAGGAGCTTCGGCAGTATCAATATGAAAATGCGCAGGAAATTTATGACGTAACGGTAGGACAGAGCGATTTTGAAGAGGAAAAGGCTAAGACGGATTACGATACCGCAAAGGAAAAGCTGGATGAATTCGACAGTATAATTCAAGACGGTGTCATATCCTCGGAATATACCGGAATCATTTCTCAGGTTGGCATAAATGCAGGCGACAGTCTGGAACAGGACGGTTCTATTATTACGCTAAACGATTATAAGGAAGCGACGATAACGGTGACGGTAGACGAAGAGGATATGGAATACGCACAGACAGGCAATGAGGTAAATGTTGTCTTCACGGCCTTCCCGGATGATGCATTCAAGGGCGAGGTAACAGAAATCGGCGATGCGGAGATTAACAGCAACACCAACACTACAACCTATTCGGTTACGGTAACCATTACGGGAGATATCGAAGGCTTGTATGAAGGAATGAGCACGGAGGTCACCTTTATTACGAAGGAATCGGCTGAAGTGCTTTACATACCCAACCGGGCAGTTATCAGGGAAGGAACTGCATCCTATGTGAAGATGAGGGATGAAAAAGGCAACATTGTAACGAGAGAAGTGACTACCGGATTCTCGGATGGCATACATGTGGAAATAAAGGAAGGGCTTTCAGAGGGAGATACCATTTTAATAGAAAGGTAAGGTTAACAACATGAGATTATCGGAAATATTTAAGCTGGTCTGGCTGAACCTCTCGCAAAATAAATCGAAAGTTTTTCTGACCTCCACCGGTATCATCGTAGGTGCGGCAACGATCATGCTCGTTATTGCCATTGGCACCGGAGGCAAGATGGAGGTGGCCGAACAATTCAAGAACCTGAACGCAGGAGCTATAGATATCTCCTATGAATATACGGACAACAGTAGCAGCGGATTCAGAGGCTTTCCGGGAGGAAGCATGGGAGGAGGCTTTCCCGGAGGGGGCAATATGAGCGGAGGCTTCCCCGGCAATAGAGAAGGTTTCCAAGGAGCCTTCCCCGGCAGTGAGGAACAGACGAATACAGAAAAAATTGTCTTATCCGTGTCCGACATGGAGGATTTGAAAACCTTCGTTCCCGGAATTGCAAACACCACTATTTCTTATACGACCAAGGCTGACATAGACGGCGGTGAGCTGGAGGAGACGACGAATTATACCATAGCGGGCGTGAAAAGCAATTATGCCGAAATCAGCAATCTGGAACTGGCAATCGGGGATTTTCTCACCGAGGAAAACGATGAGTATAAGGAAAAATCCTGCGTGCTGGGATACAGCGTGGCGAAGGAAATATTCGGAAGTATCATGGATGCCTATGATGCTTCGGTATATATCGACAACCGTCCCTATGTGGTGACGGGAGTGCTGTCCGAGATGGGAACAGTAGCATCGGGAATCAGCCCGGATGAAGCGGTATTCATACCTTACGAAACGGGAATCAAATATTTGACGGGAAGCGACATCAGCCCTTCCATTACCTTGGTAGCGGAAGAAGTGAACGAGGTCGATCAAATCATTACATATGTTCAGGAAGTGATGGCGGAAAGCTATCCCAATGCAGAATTCACCATAACGGATGCAGGGAGCAAGATGGAAGCGGCGTCTAAGTCCAATGAAACGCTGACACTCCTGCTTATCGCCATGGCTATTATCGTGTTTATTGTCGGGGGCATCGGCATTATGAACGTATTGTTCGTGTCGGTAAAGGAGAGGACGAATGAAATCGGTATATTGAAGGCAATCGGATGCAGCCAGAAAGACATTCTTCTGGAATTTCTCTTCGAGGCAAGCTGCATCAGTCTTATAGGCGCAGTGCTGGGTGTGCTGGTTTCCCTCGGCATTACACCCATTATTGAGAGCTTTTCCGTGCGCGTGGAACTGAGCCTCTGGGGCGGATTATTATCTTTGGCCTTCGGTGTCCTGACCGGAACTATCTTTGGCTTCTATCCGGCATACAAGGCGTCTGTGCTCATTCCGGTAGTTGCTCTCAACCACGAATAAGGCTGGTGCCATAGGAGGAATAAAAGTGAAGGAAGAGAAAATAAAAAAAAGGAAAAGACGGCAGGGAACAGCCAACAATGATGAGATAAATATAAAAGCTGAAAAGAAATCCGAAAAAAAAGGATTTGGAAAAAAGAAGTGCGCAATTATGGCCGCGGTGATTCTTCTGATAGGAATAGTCTGCTTCACCGGATTTACGATGACGGCAAGAAGCTCCTCGCAAAGCGCTCAGGTACAGATTGCCGCTGGAAAAAATGAAGAGCTGATATACGCCCGCCTCATGTCGGTAATCGGAAACGACATTACTTGTACCTTAACGGAGAGCGGAGAGGAGAAAGCCTATGAGATTCCCGTAGGAACCGATGTGATAACCAGACTCGGTACGGTTACCACATTTTCAAAACTGTCGGAGGGAAATAATGTAGCTATTTTATTGGAAAAAGGTACTGATATAGTGAAGTCGGTATGGATAACGGAATAAGCCATGGTCGGAAGAAGGAGATGAAAATGCAGGAAAACAGCAAAAGCGATAGCATGATAGCTATGACGAATATCAATAAAGGGTATATGCTGGGAGAAGAAAAGGTACCCGTTCTCCACGACATTTGTTTTCAGGTGGAAAAGGGAGAGTTCGTAGCGATTCTGGGCCCTTCCGGTTCGGGAAAGACTACCCTTATGAATATTATCGGTTGTATGGATGTGCTGGATGAAGGGTCTTATTTTCTGGACGGACAGCCGATTCATGAGATGCCGGAAAAGCGGCTGAACGATGTGAGAAACAAGGAAATCGGATTTATCTTCCAGAACTATCAGTTGATTTCTACCTATAATATCTTGCAGAATATTACCATGCCGCTTATTGTTCGGGGTATGACAACAAAGGAAGCGGAAGAAAAATGTATGGATACCATCCGTTTGCTTGGGCTGGACCATAGAATGAAGCATAAGCCTTCGGAGCTTTCCGGAGGACAGAAGCAGAGAGTGTCCATAGCCCGGGCACTGGTGGGAGAACCCGCTGTTCTTTTGGCAGATGAGCCTACCGGAGCGCTGGACAGCAACAGCGGCAAGGATGTGCTCAAGCTGTTTAAGGATTTGAATGATATGGGGCACACAATTGTCATGATTACTCATGATTTAAATGTGGCGAAGTCGGCAGGAAGAATAGTGCATATCGTCGATGGATGCCTGAAGGAATAAAAAAGGAGTGCTGTATCACATCTGAGTAACCGCGGCTCCCACAGTAACACCACTGAGCAGGAAATCTGAAAACAGGTATCCTGCTTTTTTTCTGTAATAGGAAAGTGCTCCTATTACAGAAAATGAAATGCGCAGCTGCGCGCGCGGAACAAAAGCTGTGCTGCCGAGGGGCTTGGCCGCGAGAGTGTGCGAAGCACACTTTTGTTCATACCCTTGACAAACGGACCGAAATGGAAGAATATTGTTAAAACTTAAAAAACTGTTTATCCTTGTAAAGAAATAGAGTTAACGGCAGTTTTGGAATAAAAATGGGAAGCCCTTAAACTTTACAATTAAAAAATTTATATATTTCATAATCATGAAACTTTTTCTTATGCATAAACGTCTAATTGATGTAGCTGCGAAGGAGGATAAAATGAGTAAAAATAAAACAGAAGAAATCGTAGAGAAAACATTCATTATGAATTACAGCAAATATTACAGGCTTGCATACAGCTATGTGCATAATGAAGCAGATGCTGTGGATATCGTACAGGAGGCGGCCTATAGAGCCATTTTAAAAAGTGACTCCTTGAAAAATGCTTCATTTGCAGACACATGGATATGCCGGATTGTAATAAATGAAGCTTACTCTGTGCTCAGGGAAAAGAAAACCGAGGCTTTAGAAGCGGAGGAAAATGGTATAGTACAGGAAGACAGGTATGAAGATATAGACTTGAGGAATGCAATTGAAAACCTGGATGCGGAAGATAAAACTGTAATTATTCTAAGGTATTATGAGGATAAAAAGCTGGAAGAGATTGCAGAAATCATGGAGATGAACCTCAGTACAGTGAAGAGTCGTTTATATCGTGTGCTGGATAAGCTTAGGCTTGTTCTGGCGGATTAGGAGGTATTATGAAAAAAGTAGAAGAAAAATTAATGGGTTTAAAGAAGGAATATGAAAATATGCAGGTGCCGGATGAAGGGGCAGAAATAATGAAGAAAGCAATGGATAGAGCGAAAGCGGATAAGAGAAGGGCGGAGACGAAGAAACAGTGGAACCGGGCTGTGCTCGGAGCTGCTGCGGCAATTGCCATATTGGTTATTCTTCCGAATACAAATGAAAAAGTCGCATATGCAATGGAGCGGATTCCCTTAATCGGAAAAATATTTGAAGCGATTACTATCCGTGACTATACATATGATGACGGGCATAACAGTGCCGAGGTTAAGGTTCCGAAGGTAATAACGGAAGAAGCGGGGGCAAAAGAACATCCTGCTGTTAATCAGGTCAATAAAAGTGTAGATGAATATACAAAAGAACTGCTGACACAATTTGAAAATAATATGCAGCTGGAAGGATATCAGAATTTAGATGTATCTTATGAAGTAGTTACCGATAATGATACGTGGTTTGCTCTGGATATAGCGGCGGTGCAGACTGAGGCAAGCGGCTATGAATTCCATAGATTCTACAATATCGATAAAGTTACGGGAGAAAACGTAGAATTAAAAGATTTGTTCAAAGAAGGCAGCAACTATATTTCTATGGTCAGCGAGGAGATTAAAAAACAGATGCAGGCTAAGATGTCCGAAGACGAAGGTTCGATTTATTGGTTAGATAATCAGGATTATCCGGAGGACAATTTTAAGGAAATAAAGGCTGACCAGAATTTTTATCTGGATAATGAAGGAAATCTTGTTATTATTTTCGATGAATATGAAGTGGCTCCGGGTTATATGGGAGTACAAAGATTTACGATAGGCAAAGATGCGATAAGCGATATATTAAAATAAGAGCAAACAAATTCATATAATGACTGTAATCTGGATGCTTTTTCTGAAAATATCAGCGCAGTGAAAGCATGATAACGGACAAAGGTTATCGGAGGAGTATTCAGAAGAAGTATAGAATACGAAAAAGACAATTTTATTCAAAAAAGAACAAAGAAACATCAAGACAAATGTGCCGCATTTATATAAAATGATAAAGAAATATAAATCCTTCTTTTAATAATGTACGAAAGTCGAATTGGTATTTGGGGGTATATGCTTTAGAATCGCATTTTCTTTTGAGGAACAGCCGTATGGCCTTTTTGGGCCATGCGGCTGTTTCTCTTAAGAGAAAACTATAACTCACCGTGGAACATATCTTTATCGAATTCCGGATTAAAGTAATAATAATTTTTACTATCCAGCTTATCTTTTGTTTTTTCCAAAGCTTCCCCGAATCTTTGGAAATGAACAATTTCCCTTGTTCTTAAGAACTTTAACGGCTCTCTGACTTCAGGCTCCGGAATCATGCGAAGCAGGTTATCGTATACCGTTCTTGCTTTTTGTTCTGCGGCAAGGTCTTCTGTTAAATCAGTGATCGCATCTCCTTTTGACTGAAACTCTATTGCGGTAAAGGGTAATCCGGCGGCTGCCTGCGGCCAAAGGGCGGTCGTATGATCGATATAATATGCGTCAAAGCCTGCTGTCTTAGCCTGTTCGACCGTAAGATTCTTTGTTAACTGGTATACCATTGCACATATGATTTCCATATGTGCCAATTCCTCCGTACCGATATCCGTTAACAGACCTCCGACTTCTTTGACCGGCATGCTGTAGCGTTGTGACAAATAACGCATAGATGCGGATAATTCTCCGTCCGGGCCTCCGTACTGGCTGATAATTAGCTGCGCAGTCTTCGGACATGTTTTCGTGATTTTTACCGGGTACTGAAGTCTTTTTTCATAAATCCACATTTATACGCACGCTCCTTCCCATGGCATCGGACCATCCTGCAAGCAAAAGCTTGTTTCTCCGCTTTTGCATTGAGGGACGCATAGTTTGGTCAAAGGATAAAATTCCTGTGCAAATTGTTTTCTAAGCTCTGCGCACTCCTGTGCTTTTTCACGGTAAAGCTTAAGTGCTTCAGCGTCCTGTTCATGTGTGTCTAAATATAGTGTCAGGTCATCCAGAAAAAAACTGATCTGATTGATTTTTGTCATTAATTGCTCCCTGTCTTTTTGCTCTTTTGAAATTCCCAGGTTTTTCAAGCCGCTTGCAATAGGATTCGTGGTTCCCATTACAGACTCGCTCGCAAAAAAAGGCATATTTAAATCTTGGAATATGGTACCGACATTAAGCGCTTCTTCCTGCGAATATAATTCGCCCCACGGCTGTATCGGTACATTTGCAATTGCCAAATGATTTTCAGACATAAAAAACTCCTTTCTTGTTAATACTGTTTTTGTAATGAAATGTAACATTTCAAAAATTACATTATTAGTATTTCCCGAAAAGGAGTTTTTACATTGGGAATGACTTGTATTTTATTTATACATACCATACATAAACAGGTATATTTATTTTTATTCTTACAAACGAAGCTGTGCTGCCAAAGTACTTGGCTGCGAGAGTGCGCGAAGTATAGTTTTGTTCATTTGGAGGTGATTTATGCTTTTAATAAAGAACGGTATCATATATACAATTACAGGCGATTTCATAAATCCGGGAAATGTATTGATTGAAAATGAAAAAATAATAGAAGTAGGAAAAGAAATTAAAACAACTTTAAAAGCGGATACCCGTATTATTGATGCGAGTGGTTTATGGGTTATGCCGGGCATAATTGATGCGCATTGCCATATTGGAATAACGGAGGAGAAGGAGGGGGCGGAAGGAGATGATTGCAATGAAGCGACAACGCCAATAACTCCTTACTTGAGAGCGATAGATGCTATTAATCCTCTTGATCCGGCCTTTCATAATGCCTTACAGGCAGGTATAACTTCTGTTATGGTCGGACCGGGAAGCTCAAATGTTGTAGGAGGTCAATTTGCTTTTTTGAAGACACACGGAAGAGTGGTTGATAAAATGGTTGTTCTGGCACCCGCCGCAATGAAAGTAGCATTTGGGGAAAACCCGAAGGCTGCCTATAAAGAAATAAATGTGAGCCCGACTACCAGAATGTCTATAGCTGCAATGTTAAGGGAGGAATTATTCCAGGCGGTACAATATAAGAAAAAGAAGGAAAAAGCTTTAAATAATAGGGAAGACTTTGAAGACGATTTTAAATTAGAGTCATGGCTTCCTGTTCTGAATAAACAGATACCATTAAAGGCACATGTTCATCGTACCGATGATATTTTAACAGCAATTCGAATCGCAAAAGAGTTTGGCCTGAATATGACATTAGATCACTGTACAGAAGGACATATTATTGCAGATGAAATAAAACAAAGTGATTTTTATGCAATAGTTGGCCCTGATTTGTCTTCCAGAAATAAGCTTGAAGTACAAAATGCTGATTTCAAAACATCCGGAGTTTTAACAAAAGCAGGGGTGAAGGTGGCAATCATGTCAGACCACCCGGTTACGCTTATTCAATATTTACCTTTATATGCCGGCCTGGCAGCCAAAAAAGGCTTAGGAATTACAGAAGGGCTTAAAGCGATTACAATAAATCCGGCAATTATTTGCGGAGTGGCAGACAGAGTAGGAAGCTTAGAGGCAGGAAAAGATGCGGATATTGCTATTTTCACAGGTAATCCGATGGAAGTTTCAACAGAAACCGTCTATACAATAGTAAACGGTGAAATCGTATTTCAAAGAAACAGCACGTAAATAATCAGGTTCGATGTTCATGCAGCCCTTGCTCCCCGGAACCGGATGATTCAGCCCCGGCACATTACAACAAGATTGACGCAGTAAGCATAATGTGAGAAAATTTCATATACGGATAAGACAACGTTATGAAAGCGGAAGGGAAAGCGGCTAGAGGGAGTATGTATAAGATTTTAATTGTAGAAGATGACAATACCATAGCAGAGGAAGTAGGAAGGTATTTAATGAAATGGGGCTATGAAGTGGAGGCGGTTACCGATTTCGGTGATGTACTGGGGCATTTTGGCAGATTTCTGCCGCAGCTGGTACTGATGGACATCGGCCTGCCTTTTTATAATGGATATTATTGGTGCGGGGAAATACGAAAAGTCTCCCAAGTGCCGGTCATATTTGTATCTTCGGCATCCGACAACATGAATATCGTTATGGCGGTAAACATGGGCGGGGATGATTTCATTACGAAGCCCTTTGATTTGGACGTGCTGGCTGCGAAGGTACAGGCGATTTTACGAAGGACCTATTCGTTTTCCGCCCAGACGTCTCTTATGGAATATAAAGGCATGATATTGAATCTTTCCGATATGACTTTGGTATATCTCGATGAGAAAATAGAGCTTTCCAAAAACGAATATAGGATATTGCAGACCTTATTCGAGAATACCGGGAAAACGGTAACCAGAGAGGCTATTATGAAAAGACTTTGGGATGAGGAGTGTTTTGTGGATGACAACACGCTGACCGTTAATATAAACCGCCTGCGCAAGAAGCTGGAGGGACTTGGTGCGGAAGAGCTGATCGTTACGAAAAAAGGAATCGGCTATAGGCTGGGGGAATTATGAGGAAAAAGCAGGAAAGAGTTATATTCGGGAATTATTTGAAAGAGCGCAGCATTTTACTGGCGGCATACGCCATGATTGTACTTATTTTTCTTGCACTGGCGGCTCTTTATGGTTATGACAAAATTGTCATTAATATGCTGTATGCGGTGGTGGTAACGGCTTTTATTGCAGCCTTTGCCGGTATAATAGGTTATATCCATTACAGGAATAAGTGTCTGAAGCTGTACGATGCGCTTTCTAAAAGAGGTGAGAGTGCTTATCATCTGCCTGAGGCGAGGGTCCTTTCAGAGAAGCTTTACACCGAAATGGTTTTGACGGCGGAGGAGGATAAAAGAAGGACTGTTTCTGAATCAGATGAAAAAAGCCGGGATATGGCGGATTATTATACGATGTGGATTCATCAGATAAAGACCCCTATTTCAGCCTTGCGCCTTGTTCTGCAGGGAATGCCGGATATGGAAGCCGTAGAGAACACGGCTGCCGTAGAGAACACGGCTGCCGTAGAGAATGCGGATGCCGTACAGAACATGGATATCGTAGAGAATACGGCTGCCGGAAGAGATACGGCTATCAGGCAAGCCTCCGAAGAGCTGTTTAAAATAGAGAGGTATGCGGAGATGGCGCTATACTATGCCAGGTTGGACGATATGTCTTCGGATATGCTTTTTCAGGAATATGACATAGGCGGGATCATTAAGCTGGCCGTAAAAAAATATGCTCTTCTTTTTATCGGCAGCAGGCTTTCCTTTGACCTGGAATATTTCGAATGCAGGACGGTGACCGATGAGAAGTGGCTTTCTTTTGCTATAGAACAGATATTATCAAACGCCCTTAAATATACGGCAGAAGGAGGAATCCGTATTTACGGGGTGGATGAAAGCGGAGAGAGGCACAGAGGAAGGGTGAACCATATTGTGATTGAGGATACGGGAATGGGTATATGCGAAAGTGACCTCCCCCGTATTTTTGAAAGGGGCTTTACCGGATACAATGGAAGAATGAACAGAAAGTCTACCGGCATCGGCCTATACCTGTGCAAACAGATTATGGACAGGCTGTCCCACAAAATTGAGGTCCGCTCTGCGGTCAATGTTGGGACAAAAGTAATGCTGAGTTTCGGACGGAATAACGATAATGTGACAAAAGTGTAAGCTTAGAGGCGGAAATGTAAGGCGAAGCGATGGCAGTACATTCCCTCTTTTTTTATAATAGAGGAAAGATTTATGAAAGAGAGGATTTATTAATGTCGCTATTAGAAGTAAAAAATGTAAAAAAAATATATACGACACACTTTGGAGCGGTAAAGGTTCAGGCGCTTTGCGATGTGAACTTTTCTGTAGAGGAAGGGGAGTACGTAGCGATTATGGGCGAGTCAGGCTCGGGAAAAACTACGCTTCTCAACATTTTGGCGTCACTGGATAAGGCTACCAGCGGCAAGGTGCTTTTAAATGACAAGAACCTGGCAGAAATCAAGCAAAAGCAGCTTTGTGCCTTTCGCAGGGACCATCTTGGCTTTGTTTTTCAGGATTTTAATCTGCTCGATACCTTATCTTTACGGGACAATATTTTTCTTCCTTTGGTATTAGCGGGGGCGCCTTTTAATGAAATGGAGGAAAAGCTGCGTCCTTTGGCAGAAAAGCTGGAAATTACGGAGTTACTTAATAAATATCCTTATGAAGTGTCGGGAGGGCAGAAGCAGCGTGCGGCTGTATGCAGAGCGCTTATTACGGGACCGGAAATCGTGCTTGCGGACGAGCCTACCGGAGCCCTGGACTCGAAGGCATCGTCTAAGCTTCTGCGCCTTTTTGCGGATATTAACAGAGACGGACAGACAATTCTCATGGTGACCCACAGCATACAGGCAGCAAGCCATGCGGGAAGGATTCTTTTTATCAAGGATGGCTGCGTATTTCATCAAATATACAGGGGTAACCGTTCCAACGAGGAAATGTATAAGATGATCTCCGATGCGCTTACCGTATTGCAAACGGGAAAAGGCGAGGAACCGATTAAAAACGGGGAGGCGTCATAATGGACAAAACAATCAAAAAATGGCGTATCCTGCCTGAATTGGCATGGACCGGGATGATAAAAAACGGAACGGTTTATTATCCTTATATCGGAGCGGGTATTTTCTCCGCATTTACTTATTTTATCTTTTCATCCATATTGCACAACGATATTATAAGCATACTGCCCCACAGTGCATATGCATGGATGCTTCTGCAGATTGGGCGGGTACTTTTGGGAATTATCCTGCTGCCGTTTTTATTTTATACGAATAGCTTCCTGATCAAGAGAAGAAAAAAGGAAATTGGACTTTATAACATTCTCGGGCTGGAAAAGAAGCACATTGGAGCGATGATGTTTACGGAGGCTTTGCTTTCGTATGCGGTGGCTATAGCGGGGGGAATCGTAAGCGGAACGGTGTTTTCAAAGCTTTTGTTTTTGCTGCTCCTTCGTATGACCGGTCTGCCCGTGGACGTAGAGTTTGTCTTCTACCCGGCAGCATTTGCGGAAACCGCAATATTCTTCTTCTGGGTATATGCCGTAAACCTCATTTCCAATTTAATACAGGTGGGAAAATCCAAGCCCTCAGAGCTTTTGTCAGACAGTAAAAAGGGAGAAAAGGAGCCGAAGCTTTTATGGCTCTATGCGATTATGGGCGCGGTGCTTCTGGCAGGAGGATATGTCATTTCCATTCGTTCGAAGGTGGATTCCATGATATTCCTCAACTTCTTTCTTGCTGTTTTTCTCGTAATCATAGGAACTTATTTTTTGTTTACATCAGGCAGTGTAGCTTTTTTAAAGTTTCTTAAGAGAAATAAAAATGTTTATTATAAGCCTGCTAACTTTATTACCATTTCCGGGATGTTTTACCGCATGAAAAAGAATGCGGCCAGTCTTGTGAATATATGTATTTTTTCCACGATGGTAATCATTACGTTGGTTTGTACCTCATCTCTGTATCTGGGATTAGATGAGGCAGTGTATTTTGATTACCCCTATGACGCAGGTCTTTATTTCCAAAGCGAAGAGGTGAAAGAGCAAGAGATAAACAGCGAAGTGACGGCTCTTGGAAAAGAGAACGGAGCAGACATAAAAGGGTTGGTATCCTACGAGCGTATCGCGCTGTCCTGCGGAAAGGAAGGCAACGCCTTTCAAACGAGTTTTACGGAGAATTCACGAAGCAGGGATAATTACAAGGTCAATATTATTACGCTGGAAGACTATAACAGAATAGAAAACAAGCAGGAAACGCTGGGGGAAGACGAGGTGTTCATTTTTTCCAGCGGAGCTGATTTTTCCTATGATACGGTAACGTTTATGGACAGGCCTCTTGCGGTAAAAAAAGAGCTGAAGGAAATGAAGATAGAGCCTAAATCGGAAAAAAATGTATTTATGGGCGAGTTCTACATTGTTGTGAGAGATAAAAGTATGCACGATGAACTGGTGGAAAGCTGGGCAGAGAAAAACGGTGTAGAGGATATAGCGGGCTTTATAGGCAGCGACTATAGGATCCTCCGATTTGATATGGATGGAGAAGCCGCGGATCGGGATGTATTTATGAGCGAACTTAAGACGTGGAGTGAGGGCAAGCCGGGATTTGTGGGGCTTTATAATAATGTGGAAGGCCGGGCGTATATCGTTAGTATGTACGGAGGACTTTTGTTTATCGGTATTTTGTTCAGCTTTGTTTTTCTCATGTGTCTGCTGCTCATCATGTACTACAAGCAAATCTCGGAGGGGTATGAGGATCGGGACAGTTTTTCCATTATGAAGAAGGTAGGCATGAGCGAGAAAGAAATCAAGACCACGATACACAGACAGATTCTCCTCGTATTCTTCCTGCCCTTATTAGGAGCGGTGCTGCACACCATAGCAGGACTTTTCATGGTGGATCAGTTATTTGCCACACTTAGGTTCTTCAATACCTCTCTGCTGATAAGCTGTGCGGCTGCGGTAACGGTAATATTTATCGCTTTTTATGGCCTCAGCTATCTTATGACGGCCAAGACCTATTATAAAATAGTAAGGCAGGGCAACGGTTGATTTCATTCTGCCCGGAAGGCGGAGAGACTGCTTCGGAGCAGCGCCGATATTTCATTACACGCGTTGACTTCATCCCGGATACCGTGGAGAACTACGGCGAACTCCGAGGTTAGTTGTGCGATTCCCGTGATATTTCCGCTGTTTTCGTCCATAGTGGCGAAGATGTGGGAAATATTGCCGTCCATAAGGGCGAAGGAGGCCCGAAGCTGTTCGGCGTGTTCCGAAAAGCGCTCCATCATCCGGGAGATTTCTGTGGCATCCGCATAGTAGTTATCGGCGATATCTGTAAAAAAGACATAGTCATTTATGACAGATGTGTCAATAAAGGATAAAAGATTATCGGCATCCAGTGTCAGCCTTTCTACGGCAGCCGTTACGACGTCGCTGATATCCTGAATCTTGCCTGCGGCATTCTTACTGCTTTCAGCGAGGGCGCGGATTTCAGAGGCGACTACGGAGAAGCCGTGGCTGGAAGAGCCGGCTCTTGCCGCTTCAATGGAGGCGTTTAACGATAAGAGGTTTGTCCGCTTGGATATATCGAGGATTTCTTCGGTCAGTTTACCGATCATCGCGGATTTGCCGCTTTCTTCCATGGAAAGCTTAAGATTTTCCCGCATGGATGCAAGGACTTCCATGGCGGAAGTTTTTCCGTGTCTTGCATTTTTTTCAAGTCCCTCCGCTTTCTGCATCATATCCAGAGTATATGTTTTCCCATCCCTGGAAAAATCGGCGATGGCGGTTGCAAAACTCAAGTTCTTGGAGGAGCTGTTTTTTAGTGTCTCCGTAGCTTCGGAGGCTGCTTTCGTACCGGAGGCGATTTGCTGCAGGTGGGAGGATATATGGTCAATATTCGCATCGGAGGAGGCGATGTGCTCGGATACATCATTTACGGTAAGGGTCAAGTCATGTGACTGGGCATCCAGGCCGGACAGCACATGCTCTAAGCCTGCGGAAAGAGCGAATATAGAAGACTTTAACGCTTTTACTTCTTTTGTATTTTTATAAGGAAGCTTCTTCTCCCGCAAACTGGTAACTCCTGAGGACAGCAGTGAGGTCTGTTCCATAATCCAACGGAACAGGGAAGAAATCCTATGGGACATCATGACGGTACCTAAGCCTCCCGTCAGGCATATGAGAAGCATACTTATGATCATGGTTTTGATCAGGCCGTATACGAGCGTAAAAGATTCGGACAGAGGGGAAACGATGCACACGGACATATCTCTTATCCCCAGCGGATAATAGGAGTAGAGAAAGCTGGTGTCATTGCTTTTTATAATGACACTGCCGTTTTTTCCCTGGGTCATTGAAAGGTAAACGTTCTTAAGCCTTTCCGGGATTAGGGAGTAGGCGGCCATAGCTTCGGTATCGCCTTCATCCGGGAGCCCGAAGCGGGTGTTCAATACCAAGGATTGGTCAGGATGGGCGGAGACGGTACCGTCGGAGTTGAGCATAAAGACATAGCTGTTATTTGTAAATTGATAGCTGTTCAATATATCGGAAATACATTCCAGCCGGAGATAACCTATGAGTACTCCGACCTTTTTGTCATTGCGGTATATAGGGGTGCTGATCCCGAGAACGGCCCGGCCGGTGCTGATAGAGACAGCGGGTTCGCTCACATAGGTTTTCTCCTCTTTCCAAGGCATGGCAAAGGCTTCCTGAGTGCGGATAGAGAAGCCGTGTCCCTGTTTTCCTTCGGTATGTACCTGTTCGGTGCCGTATTGGTTGGCAATAAGAAAGTGGGACCAGACATCGGGACCCTCCACCGCCAGTAAAGACTGCAAATAGGGCTCAGCTTGCGTATAGTCCATACTCTTCACACTTTCCTGCATGGCAGCGGTTTCCACGATAGAAGTATATTTCTCGATTTCTGTTCTCATTTGATTGCAGAGCATAGAAGCATAAATTGTGCTTTTGCGTTCTGTTTCTTCTTTTACCGTATGGTAGGTGTAGATAGTGATAATAAATAATAGAAGAAGGAACGGGAGGACGAAGGTCAGAGAGAGATTTCTAAAAAATTGTATTTTCAAAGAGTGGTTTTTATGTTTCATATAAGAGACCATGCCTTTCTTATTATCTGTATAAGTTGTGTGTTTTGGGATTTGAACAAAAATATGCTTCGTTTACATTCGCAGCCAAAAACTTTGGCAGCACAGCTTCTGTTCCTATGATATAAAAAGATGATAGGTTATGGACAGTTTATGTCATATGGGTGAGAAGTTCTATCAAGGGCTTGTAAAGTTGAGGTAAAAATAATTTTACAAAGGTTTCTAACCGGATTAAAATGGTGTATAGTATAAAGAAAACGGAAAGGGGAGGATGGCATGGATGGAATAGAGAAATTAAAGAAAATAATAAACGACAGTGATAACATCGTATTCTTTGGCGGCGCAGGGGTGTCTACGGAAAGCGGTATACCTGATTTCCGAAGTGTGGACGGCCTTTATAATCAGAAATATGATTATCCCCCTGAAACAATTCTAAGCCATACCTTTTATAGAAGAAAGCCGGAGGAATTTTACCGTTTTTACAGAGATAAGATGCTGTGTCTGACGGCGAAGCCTAACGCAGCTCATACAAAGCTTGCACAGTGGGAAAAGGCAGGGAAGCTAAGTGCAGTCATCACGCAAAACATTGATGGCCTGCATCAGGCGGCAGGAAGTAAGAAGGTGCTGGAACTTCATGGTTCGGTGCTTAGGAATTATTGTGAGGACTGCGGAAAGTTTTTCACCGCAGAACATATTCTGCATTCAGAGGGCGCGCCCTGCTGTGACGAATGCGGCGGCTCCATCAAGCCGGACGTAGTGCTCTATGAAGAGGGCTTAGATTCACATGTAATGGCGGAGGCCATGGACTATATAAGAAATGCGGAGGTTCTCATTATCGGAGGCACTTCGCTTGCAGTATATCCGGCAGCAGGAATGATTGACGGATATAAAGGAAATAAGCTCGTGCTTATTAACAAAACGCCAACCATGAGGGATAATGTGGCTGATTTTATCATTCAGGGAAGTATCGGTGAGGTCTTAAAGTCGCTGTAATAAGATTGCGGATTGTGCCGGACACGGGAATAACACTCGTGCTCATAATAGGAAGAAAAGAATGCTTACTGTTCACACAGCAGCTTAACACTTGCTGTTAAGCAGCGTAAGAATGTGATGCAAGAGATGATTTCTGCTTCGAGGAGCGAATTTAAATGCAAAATTTTTGCATTGCAGAAATCATGCGTTACTGAGAACAGAGTGAACAGTAATAAAGAATGTGAGTTTTGCGTAAAAGCAGGATAGGACTGTGAGGGCAGATTGTATGGATATTCAGGTTGGAGATGTTCTGAGATTAAAAAAGCAGCATCCATGCGGCAGCAAGGAATGGGAGGTACTGCGGACAGGAGCGGACTTTCGGTTGAAATGTGCAGGCTGCGGCCATCAGATTATGATAGCGCGTAGAGTGCTTGAGAAAAATGTCAAAGAAATTAAACAAAAGCCTTGAAAATAACGGGTTTGTATGGTATCATAGTAACTCGTGATATATTTTAAATTCCTTGCTCTCATCTGAGAATGAGGGCCAGAGACCAAAAGGAGGTAACGCACATGAACAAATATGAATTATCCGTTGTTGTCAGTGCAAAAATCGAAGACGAAGAAAGAGCAGCAGTTATCGAGAAGTGCAAAGCTCTTGTAGAGAGATTCGGTGGACAGGTTACGAACGTGGATGAATGGGGTAAGAAGAGATTAGCTTACGAAATTCAGAAAATGAAAGAAGCCTACTACTATTTCATTCACTTCGATGCTGAAAGCACTGTTCCGGAAGAAATCGAAAACAGAATTCGTATCATGGATAATGTAATCAGATATTTATGCGTCAGACAGGACGAGGCATAAGATAGAACAGGAGAACGTATGAATAAAGTAATACTTATGGGACGTTTAACGAGGGACCCTGAAGTGAGATATTCACAAGGGGAAAGCCCGATGGCAATTGCCAGATATACACTTGCTGTAGACCGCAGATTCGGTAGAAACAATGACGATGCAACCGCAGATTTTATCGGCTGTGTAGCATTCGGCAAAGCGGGAGAATTCGCGGAGAAATATTTCCGGAAGGGAACGAAGGTAGCGATTACCGGACGTATCCAGACGGGAAGCTATACCAATAAGGATGGCGTAAAGGTGTATACGACGGATGTTGTTGTCGAGGATCAGGAATTTGCGGAGAGCAAAAACAGTGCCGGTGCAGACGGGGGTTTTGCCGGTAACAGTAATTTTTCCGGTGGTGGAAGACCCGAGCCCATGGCGGCAGGGGATGGCTTCATGAATATTCCGGATGGAATAGATGAAGAGCTTCCATTTAATTAAAAAATGAGAACTCGGTATTTACTATAATATGGAGTTCATAACTGATAATTGAATATGAGATAGGAGGCACTATTATGGCTTATAATAAAGCAGAGAGGTCTGATTCTCCGATGAGAAGAAAAGGCGGCATGCGCAGAAGAAAAAAAGTTTGCGTATTTTGCGGCAAAGACAATGTTATCGATTATA
>JAEZRJ010000056.1 GCA_023412855.1 Bacillota bacterium
AAAAAATACTGTTCTTATTATACGAATACAGAGTTTGGAGTAGCTGACTATTATGATATCTGTCTGAATACATCAAGCCTTGGAATTGATACTTGCGTAGATATTTTATTACAACTTGCAAAATAAAAGGGATGTAGGTTCTTCGGAACCTGCATTTTTCATCTAGTGGCATAAAAAGGAAGCTGTTGAAAACTAACCTAATTAGTTAGTTTTGCAACAGCCCCTTATTTTTTTATGCTTGTTTAAACTGCTTTCTTCCTTCTGTCTCAGCTTCTGTACTGTCGTAATAGTTTCTAATATCGTTAATGCTGATTCGTAATTCTAGAATCAGTAAAATATGCCTTAGAAAAATACGAGGTTAAGTGTGATAAAACATTTACCTCTGTAATCAAAAGTATAAATGGCAATGGAACATATACAGTTCTTGATAATGGAGGAACTGAACGGAAGGTGAAATGCTGTATTCCGGAATTGGAATTAAAGGATGGAATGAGTGTATGGGTTAAAATCCCATGTGGGAATTTGAATGAGATACATATTTGTAGAGTTAAATAATAAGTTGAGAAATTAGAAAAATATTGATTAATGAGATAGCAAGGGTTAGATGGATTTCTGACCTTTGTTTTAATATAAGTTTTAGGAGGTATTACTATAAAAACAGAAGTAATAGAAAAACGGGCATTATTGGATATTAAAGAATTCTGTGAATATTTGGAAATCGGCCAGACCAAGGCGAGAGAATTATTGGGGAATCCTATAAACGGATTTGCTATTAGAATAGGAAATAGATTATATGCTCATAAAGGTAGATTAAGATACACTGTTACATCAGATTATGTAGCTTTGCCAATTGAAAATAGGGGATAAATGTGATAAAATTGGCATTGAATGTTCAAACGAAGATTCTGTTCCCGATTTTGCACAGGAAGGAGGAACTGGTGGGAAAATCACTTAAAGGGAAAGAATTAGGTAAAGGTATCTCACAAAGAAAAGATGGCTTATATCAAGTTAGGTTTGTTAACAGATTTGGTAAAAGACAGACCATATATGCCAAGACGTATAATGAAATAAATCAAAAGTTGCGTACTGAGCAGTATGAGGATGAAAAACGGGTTAATGTCGTTAAAAAAGATATTACGCTTGATGAATGGTATGATATATGGCAAAACACTTGTAAGAAGAATTGCAGAAATTCGACAAAAGAATCATATGCAGTCCATTACAGACGCATCAAGGCTGATTTAGGAAGGAGAAAATTAAAGGCTCTAAATTTGGTCACTATGCAGGCTGCTATAAATAAATTAGATTCTGACAATGAGCGTAGTAACTCGAAGAAGATATTAGTTGATTTACTTAATAAGGCTTTAGGTAGCGATTTGATTACTAAGAATGTCGCCAAGCAAATTAATACGATAGTTTCCAAAAAAGATAAAAAGGAAAGAAGAGTATTGACAATAAGTGAAACAGAGAAGTTTTTGAAAATGGCAGAAGAAAAGTATTACTACAATCTGTTTGTATTAGCTCTTGAAACTGGTATGCGCGTCGGTGAACTATGTGGTCTTCAATGGTCTGATGTTGATTTTAATAAAAAAGTTATCCATGTACAACATACACTTTGTTACTTTAGAAAAGATGGAAAATACATATTTGAAATGCATGATACTAAAACTAATAATGGAAAAAGACTTATTCCGATGACCTCTAAAGCAATTAAAATCTTAAGGAAACAGAAAATGCAAAAGCAAGAGATTGTCTTCGGAGGAAAAGTTGCACCAGAAGGATATGAAGATCCTGTATTTGTTACGAAGAACAATCAACCCACACAGCAATTTTTAGTACAAGAATGTATAGGGTTGATTATAAAAAGTATTCAGAAAAAGGATGCTAGTTTTAAGCGTTTTACGCCACATACCCTTAGGCATACTTTCGCAACACGCGCTATTGAAAATGGGATGCAACCCAAAATACTTCAACGTCTACTAGGGCATGGTACACTTCACATGACAATGGATTTATATTGTCATGTGACAGAAGATACCTTATTTGAAGAAATGCAGAAGATGGAACAAAAGAGAGCCTAAACAAAAAATGGTGTAGTAGCGCAAATTTAAATAAGAAGAAGGGCTTGAAAGCCTGTAATTACAGGAGGTTTTAGGATTATGGAAAGTTATAAAAAAAAGTTTATTGAGTTTATGGTGGACAGTCAGGTACTCAAATTCGGAGACTTTACATTGAAAAGCGGACGCAAGTCTCCGTTTTTTATGAATGCAGGAGGCTATGTGACCGGCACACAGCTTAGAAAGCTTGGGGAATATTATGCCAAGGCGATTCACGATAACTACGGATTAGACTTCGATGTGCTGTTCGGGCCGGCTTACAAGGGAATTCCCTTAAGCGTGGCGACGACCATGGCAATCAGCGAGCTTTACGGAAAAGATGTCAGATACTGCTCCAATAGAAAGGAAGAGAAGGATCACGGCGATACGGGAATCCTTCTGGGAAGCAAGTTAAAGGACGGCGATAAGATAGTGATTATCGAGGATGTGACCACTTCCGGCAAATCCATCGAAGAGACATTTCCCATATTAAAGGCGCAGGCCGATGTGGATATCAAAGGGCTGATCGTTTCCCTGAACCGCATGGAAAAAGGGCAGGGGGATAAGAGTGCGCTGTGCGAGATCAAAGAGAAGTATGGCTTTGAGGCTAACGCTATCGTAACGATGGAAGAAGTAGTAGAGTATTTGTATAATAAGCCATATCGTGGTACAATCTATATTAATGATGAATGTAAAACAGCAATCGATACATATTATGAAACATATGGTGCCAAGTAGAGAGGAGTGCGGATATGGAGGAAAGAATTTATAAGATTATGGGCGGCTCGGGAGCTTTGAACATCGCGATTGGTGTCGTAGCTCTGGTGGCAGGGATTACAAGCGGTGTTCTTCTTATTATAAGCGGGGCGAAGCTTTTGGCCAGCAAATCGAAAATCTTATTTTAAACGACAGGGGCATTCAAAAAAGAATGCCCTTTTAGGGGTAATTATGAACCGCAGAAATCATAGAACCAGCCGTAAGGGCGGATATATCTTTACGGCAAAGAAGCATCCGGAAAAAGGAATTATGTCAACTGCTTTGGGGATTATTTCTATCATTTCCATTGCTGCGGCAGTGTATTTGTCTTATCGAAACGCAGGAGCAGCGGTGACACAGTATGGAGCGGCAGTTTTTTTGGTAACCCTTTTTTCCTTGACAGGATTGGTTTTGGGAATACTTTCCAGGATGGAAAAAGACAGGTATTATTTATTCTCTTATTTGGGAATTGGATTTAATGTCGTAGTATTAGCTATGATAAGTATTATTTTATATGCAGGAGCGTACGGAGTATGATTGATAATTTATTGGAACGATATGAACTTTCGTTAGGAAGAATTAAGGAGCTGCGTGTGGATAGCTCTTTAGAGGAAAGGTATGGAAAATACTTTAACAAGACAGCCTCCTTTTTATGCGAGATGGCGGATACTTACGAATATGTAAAGAGCGGGCAGCTTAAGAGAGTATCCTTGGAGGAATTGAAGGAGCACAACAGAAAGCTGTATGCGGATGTGCGGCCGGAAGCATATGAGACGAGCTATGCGAATCCGGCATATGCGGTAAAGGAACTTGGAGAAGAGTATGGACAGCTCTTATCCTTTTTGTATGCGGAACTGAGAAGTTTGATCGTATTTGCTTATGAGCAGGATATGTTCGAGATGCTTATCCGCATGGAGCTGTTCCTGGAGATGTACTATGCGTTTTATAGTGCTTACGAGGAGAAAAAGGTGCCGGTTTACGAGGAGCTGCGGCAGATCGTATATTGGTTTGTCAGCGATTATTCGGAGCCGGAAACAGAAAAAAGACTTAGGCAGCAGCTGTGCCCGGAAGAGGACTTCGCTTTGAGGATCATTATGGACAGCGACTTGGAGGATTTGCGCTACCTTTATTATTTCGGGGAATATGTGACGGACAGCGAGCTGGAGACGGCAAGGCATCTGAATCATATGCCGGATAGCGAAATCAAGCTTATGGCGGACACTTATACGGAAGGATACCGTATAGGTTTTGAGGTGTGCGGCAAGGACATTACGAAGAAGAAGAGCGTGAATATAAGATACTCTTTAGGCTTTGAACGGATGATAAGAGAGGCGGTACATAATTTCGAGAAAATCGGCATGAGGTCAGTCATACACCGGGCAGGAGTCAGCGCTTTCCAAGGCAAAGGCGTAAATAAAATCGGTTATTACGGCACCAGCGCGAACAAGCAATACGACTATGATCACAAAGACGATCAGGCGCTTTACCTGGATAAGCAGTACGTGAACCGCAGGATTGAGGTACTGAAGGAGGCGTATGAGGCGCTGAAAGAGGAAGCAGGATTACTCGGGGGTCCTGCAGTAGTGGAAATATTCGGGGAAAGCCCCTTTGCACCGGAGACGAAAAAAGAAGCGCTTCGTCTGTCGGAGAAACAGCAGAAGCTATCCGTGGAATTTATGGCGGTGGCAGGAGAGCTGCAGAATGAATATATTAAGGGGGAAGAGAGAAGCTTTACCATCATTTCCTTCCCGGTACCGCCTATCGGAGAGAAATACGAAGAAATTTTTGATGAAATCGTTAAAATAAATACATTGGATTATAAACTTTACCGCGATATCCAGCAGGTTATTATCGATACTTTGGATCGTGCCCGGTATGTAACGGTAAAAGGCATGAAAGAGAACAAAACCGATTTGAAAATAAACCTGCATGAGCTTAAAGATCCCGAGAAGGAGACGAATTTCGAAAACTGTGTGGCGGATGTGAATATTCCGGTAGGAGAAGTATTTACTTCACCTAGACTTACGGGAACAGAGGGTGTGCTCCATGTAAGCCGGGTATTTTTGGGAGAACTGGAGTATAAGAACCTTAAAATCGTCTTCAAGGACGGCATGATAGCCGATTATGGATGCACCAACTTCGATACGGAGGAGCAGAACCAAAAGTATATAAAGGAAAATGTTATGTTCCACCACGATACGCTTCCTATCGGAGAGTTTGCCATAGGAACAAACACGGTCGCGTATGTGGCCGCTTTAAAATACGGAATCGGAGATAAACTGCCGATTTTGATTGCGGAAAAAATGGGGCCGCATTTCGCGGTAGGAGATACCTGCTATTCCCATGAAGAGGATATGATTACGTATAATCCCGACGGCAAGGCCATTATCGCCCGGGATAACGAGGTTTCTGCCCTTCGAAGAACAGACAGCAAAAAGGCGTATTTCAACTGCCATACGGACATTACCATTCCTTATGACGAGTTAGGAGAGCTGTCTGCGGTGACAGGAGACGGAGAGGTAATCCCTATCATTTTAAACGGAAGGTTCGTTCTGCCAGGCTGTGAGGAATTGAACAAGCCATTTAAGAGCTAACTCGTTACTGCTCACACAGCCGCTTAACACTTGCTGTTAAGCGGCGTGAGAACATGATACAGGAGATGATTTCTGCTTCGCGAAGCGAATTTAAATGCAGAAATCATAAGTTACTGAGAACGAAGTGAACAGTAACGCTGAGCTGGACCTTATAAAAATCTAAGAAAATATAGGTTGCGTGCTTAAAGTAATTTTAGTAAACTTAAAGAAGAAATATATAGAAAAAGAGGAGAAATTGTGATGGCAAAAGTTGGAATTGTTATGGGAAGCGACTCGGACATGCCTATTATGGCGAAGGCTGCGGATATTTTGGAGGAGCTCGGAATTTCTTATGAAATGAAGATTATCTCAGCGCACAGAGAGCCGGATGTGTTCTTTGAATACGCAAAGAGTGCGGAAGAGAAGGGCTTTAAGGTAATTATTGCAGGAGCGGGAATGGCAGCCCATTTACCGGGTATGTGCGCGGCGATTTTTCCTATGCCGGTCATCGGTATTCCTATGCACACCACATCTCTTGGAGGAGTGGATTCCCTTTATTCCATCGTACAGATGCCTTCCGGTATTCCGGTAGCTACTGTTGCAATTAACGGCGGGGCTAACGCTGGAATTCTGGCAGCAAAGATTCTGGCGACATCGGACGAAGCATTGCTTGCCAAACTGAAAGAATACAGCAAGACGCTGGAGACCGGCGTTCAGAAAAAGGATGCGAAGCTTCAGGAAGTTGGCTATAAGAACTACAAATAGCACCAAAAAATATATACATCTTAAAAAGCGATCAGGGAGGAAATATCATGGATTACAAGAAGGCTGGCGTTGATATTGAGGCGGGCTATCAGTCGGTAGAATTAATGAAAAAGTATGTGAAGGAAACGATGAGACCGGAGGTACTCGGGGGTCTGGGTGGATTTTCAGGAGCTTTTTCCCTTGCAGCAATTAAAAATATGGAGAAGCCTACTCTGGTTTCGGGAACGGACGGAGTGGGGACGAAGTTAAAGCTGGCATTCCTGTTGGATAAGCACGATACGGTAGGTATCGACTGCGTTGCCATGTGCGTGAACGATATCGCCTGCGCGGGCGGTGAACCCTTGTTTTTTCTCGACTATATCGCATGCGGCAAGAACTATCCAGAAAAGATAGCGACTATTGTAAAGGGAGTGGCAGATGGCTGTCTTCAGTCGGGCGCAGCCCTTATCGGTGGAGAGACGGCGGAGATGCCGGGCTTTTACCCCGAAGAAGAATATGACCTCGCAGGCTTTGCAGTGGGTGTTGTGGATGAAAAGGATTTGATTACCGGAGCGAATATTAAACCGGGCGACGTGCTGGTAGGTATCGCCTCTTCCGGCGTACATAGCAATGGTTTTTCTCTCGTAAGAAAAGTGTTCGATATGACGAAGGAAAGCCTGAATATCTATTATGATGAATTGGGCAAGACCTTGGGAGAAGCATTGATCGCTCCTACCAAGATATATGTAAAGGCGCTTAAGGCGGTAAAAGAAGCTGGCGTTATGATAAAAGGCTGCAGCCATATTACGGGGGGCGGTTTCTATGAGAATATCCCCAGAATGCTCCCTGAAGGGGTAGTGGCCGTAGTGAATAAGGACAGCTATGAATTGCCTGCAATTTTCAAACTGCTGCAGGAAAAAGGCGGTCTGGAAGAGAAGATGATGTACAATACATACAATATGGGACTCGGTATGATACTTGCCTTGGATGAGGCTCAGGTCTTGACGGCCATGGAAGCGATCAAGGCGGCAGGAGAGACTCCTTATGTAATAGGCCATGTGGAAGCAGGTGAAAAAGGAGTTACCTTATGCTGAGAGTTGTCGTATGCGTATCCGGCGGCGGAACGAACCTGCAGGCAATTATTGACGCGGTAAAGGCAGGAACCATTTCGAATACGGAAATCGTAAGGGTCATCAGTAATAATAAAAATGCCTACGCTCTGGAAAGAGCGAGGAAAGAGGACATAGAGGCAGTCTGCGTATCGCCTAAGGATTATGCGGACAGAGACGCTTTTAACGAAGCACTTTTGCAGGCGGTTGCGGATGCGGCCGCGGATTTGGTCGTGCTGGCGGGATTTCTCGTCGTACTGCCGGAAGCGATGATCGAAAAATATGCGGGCAAAATTATTAATGTACATCCCTCCCTCATCCCGGCTTTCTGCGGAAGAGGGTATTATGGGCTTAAAGTGCATGAAGGTGTGCTTGAAAGAGGCGTGAAGGTGACGGGAGCCACCGTTCATTTTGTAGACGAGGGGACGGACACCGGACCTATTATTTTGCAGAAAGCAGTGGAAGTGCAGGACACAGACACGGCACAGGTGCTGCAAAAGCGCGTTATGGAGCAGGCGGAATGGCAAATATTGCCGGAAGCTATTGAGCTGATAGCCAGAGGCAGATTAGAAATAAAAGACGGAAAATGCAGGAGGATACATAAATGAAAGTACTGATTGTCGGAGGCGGCGGCAGAGAGCATGCGATAGCGGTAAGCGTGTCGAAAAGCCCGAAGGTAGAGAAAATATATTGTGCGCCGGGAAATGCCGGTATCGGACAGTTGGCGGAGTGTATCCCCATAGGAGCCATGGAGTTTGAAAAAATCGTAACCTTTGCTAAGGAAAATGCAATCGACTTAACAATCGTAGGTATGGATGATCCTCTTGTTGGGGGGCTTGTGGATGAGCTGAATAAGGCGGGGCTCAGAGCCTTTGGACCGAAGAAAAATGCGGCAATTTTAGAAGGAAGCAAGGCTTTTTCCAAAGATTTGATGAAGAAATATAATATTCCTACGGCCGGGTATGAGAATTTTGACGATGCCAAGGCGGCCCTTTCTTACCTGGAAAGCTTGGGAGCAGGAGATTTTCCCATCGTGCTTAAGGCAGATGGTCTGGCGCTTGGAAAAGGAGTGCTGATTTGTGAGACCCTGGAGGAAGCCAGGGAGGGTGTACGTACTATCATGCTGGATAAGCAGTTTGGCGCAGCGGGAAATAAGCTGGTAATCGAAGAGTTCATGACTGGAAGAGAGGTTTCCGTGCTTTCCTTTGTAGACGGGAAGACGGTGAAGACTATGACCTCAGCTCAGGATCATAAGCGTGCCATGGATGGAGATCAAGGGCTTAATACGGGCGGAATGGGAACTTTTTCTCCCAGTCCCTTCTATACGAAGGAAGTGGATGAATTTTGTAAGGAATATGTTTATCAGGCGACGGTAGACGCTATGGCGGCGGAAGGAAGGGAATTTAAGGGTATTATCTTTTTTGGGCTTATGTTAACCGAAAAGGGACCGAGAGTTTTGGAGTACAATGCCAGATTCGGAGATCCGGAGGCGCAGGTCGTACTTCCTAGAATGAAAAACGACATCATAGAGGTTATGGAAGCTTGCATTGACGGGAAGCTTGATGAGATAGACTTACAGTTTGAGGACAATGCGGCAGTATGCGTCGTTCTTGCCTCGGATGGTTATCCGGTAAAATATGAGAAAGGCTTTGTGATTCGCGGTCTGGAGAACTTTGATGGGAAGGAAGGCTATTATTGCTTCCATGCAGGCACGAAGCAGACGGACAAGGGCATCGTTACGGACGGAGGAAGAGTCCTGGGGGTGACAGCTAAGGGAAAGGACTTGAAGGAAGCGCGGGCCAATGCTTATAAGGCTGTGGATTGGGTTCTTTTTGACAATAAGTATATGCGCCATGATATTGGGAAAGCGATCGACGAGGTATCGAAAGAAATGGGGTAGTATATATGGAGAACAAGGATATTACTATTGTTGGAAAGTTGGGTGAAGATTACAACAGGCCGTATGTGTGCAAAGAATGCGGCGGGATTATGATTTTTAAGGGCGTCGGTGAATATGAGTGCGAGGATTGTCGTTATCTTGCTTATGATGATTACGGGAAGGCGCGCAATTACATAGAAAAGAATCCCGGAGCGACGTCAGGGGAAATATCTGAGAAAACGGGAGTGAGCCAGAAGGCGATACGCCAGATGCTAAGGGAATCCAGACTGGAGATAGCATCGGATTCCAAGACATTTATGAAGTGCGGAATTTGCGGGGCTAATATCCGTCACGGAACGCTTTGTGAGAAGTGTGCAGTTTCTTATCATAGGAATGTCGAGGAGCAGGAAAGGGCAAAACGTGCACTGGCAGGTTACGGAATGGATTTTAAAAAGAGGGACGACGGCGCGATGCACTTTATAAAGGCAGAGCAAAATAAATAACCCATAAGGGGAGGAAACACGGATGAAGAAAACGATAACAGGGAAATTACTAGCCGTAGCGGCGTATGTGCTGCTTTCTATGGCTATTTTGATAGGTACACCTTCGGTGAGCTTGGCCTATACACAGACCACTGGCATCGTATCTGCGGATGCTGCGAAGGTGCGGAAGGAACCGACTACGACAAGTGATGTAGTAGTAGGCTTATTAAAGGGCAGTACGGTAACCGTTACCGATGAGGTGACAGACAGCGCGGGAACGCTTTGGTATAAGGTGACGGCAGACAATAGCACCGGATATATCCGTTCCGATTTATTGATTAAAGCGACTACCTCTACAGGGACGAATACCGCTTCCACGGACAATACGACTACGAACAACTCTGCTGCAAACAGCACACAGCCGGAGAGCAAGCCGGCGGCTACCACGGCCACTCCTATTGCGGAGACTAAGGCATATGTAAACTACGAAAGTGCCAGAATCAGGGAAGGTGCGTCTACAGAACACGAAACATTAGGTTCGGCAACGAAAAATACGGTGGTTACCATTACCGGAGAAGCGAAAGCAAGTGACGGCAAGAAATGGTATCAGATAAAATACACGACCTCGGGAGGAAAAGAAGTTGTAGGTTTTATCCGCGCCGATTTGGTAACGGCAGGGGACCCTCCTGCGGCGACCACTACTGAGTCTAATCAGCCTGCGGCGACGGAAGAAAGCTCGGAAGGTGAGGGAGTAGCCGGCGAAGAAGACGCTGATGCAGCATCTATGGAGGAAAGCGGGGATGCTATAGCGGAAGAAACCCAGGAGCCCGTTCCGGAGGAAGAGGAGCTTAAGCCTGATTACGAGATGGTGTATACCCAGAATGATACCGGTGAAAACGAATGGTATCTGTACGATAATATAAATGGAACACGTCAGACGTTGTCGGGACTCATGGCTGCGGCAGAGGCAGGAACCGTACAGAGCGAAAGCGATTCCGACCAGCTAGCCACACAGAAAATTATTATTATCGTTTTGGCGGTAGTGTCAGCACTTCTTGCAGTTACAGTTACTCTGCTGTTGTTCAAAATTAAGGATTTATATGATGACGATGATTATGACGGCGATGAGGACGAAGACGAAGATGATGATGAGGACGATGACGAGGATGATGACGATGAGGACGAAGATGAAGAGGACGACGAGGATGAAGATGAACCTCCAGTGAGAAGGCGAAGCGGCGTTAAGCAGGCAAAGCAGCCCTTAAAGGCAGTAAGGGAAAGAGCAGTCAAGGAGCCGGCATCCAAGGTCAGGAAGATAGACTATGATTCTGAGGAAGAAGTACCTGCACCGTCACCTGTTCCGAAGAAGAAAGCCAAAAACTTCTTAATCGATGATGATGAGTTCGAATTTGAGTTTTTAAACATGGAAGATAAGGATTGATTCAAAAATAAGAGGATGGGGTATATGGGCTTGGCGCTCATATGCCCATTTTTATGTAATAGAAAAGAGCTCCTATTACATAAAAATGGATGCGCAGCTACGCCCGCATAAAAAAGCGGTGCTGCCGAAGTATTTGGCTGCGGGAGTGTACGAAGCACACTTTTGTTATATAATAGCAAAGACCTTGCTGCTTTAACGTGTGAAGGGATCGCGTTCCTATGCTATAAATGAAGCAGCTTCTTGACATAATATTCTGAGTGTTATAATATTTGTATAACAGTCAGGAGGCAGGTGTTTATTATGATGATTATAGAGATAGATTTCAACAGCGACGAAGCCTTATATTTGCAGCTTCGCAATCAGATCATAATCGGGATTGCTACGTCCAAAATAAGAATAGGCGAAGAGCTCCCTTCTGTCAGGCAGCTTGCGGATGATATCGGAATTAACATGCATACGGTAAATAAGGCATATACTGTTCTTAAGCAGGAGGGCTTTGTAAAGGTGGACAGGCGAAGAGGCGCTGTCATTGCAATAGATGTGGATAAGATGGAGGCCATAGAGGAGTTGCGGAGAGATTTGAAAGTTCTGCTCGCAAGGAGCAGCTGTAAGAATATTTCCAGAGAAGAAGTGCATGCTCTTATTGACGAAGTATATGAAAATTATGGAGGACTAGATTGATGCAGTCACAGTTTACGGATAAGGCGAAAGCCGCTCTTGTGCTGGCGGAGAA
>JAEZRJ010000037.1 GCA_023412855.1 Bacillota bacterium
AAAACTGCTTGTTTCAAGATGTGCGTCACGCTTTGTGGGAGATTTGTTCCCAAATGAAGGCGGCGTAGTGGGCTACGTCAACTGAATTTGGGACAAATATACCGCAAAGTGGGGCGTACAGATTGGGGCAATGAGTTTTCAGACACGCCCTAGCAAAATAGTGGCTGTGAATAGTCGCAACATATTTTCAGCATTTTTGACACTTTCACTGTTTTGTCTCGTATAAATGATGTATAATAAAAGAAAATATCACAATAGTGTATGCCCCCTGAGCGTTACTATTCAACCAGCAGCATCGCTAGGTGTTTTTTGTGAACAAAGGTCACATAAAACCCAAGTCTTACAAACGTTTACATCAATTGCTACTATGAAGCCGCAGGCAAAATAGTGCCCCTTGAGGATTTAATATATGACAGTTTATCACAAATTCTTTTCCGAAGATACACGCTTATACAAAATATATAAAGAGAAATTTACCGATGTATCCGTCACCTTACTCCTGCTGCTTCTGGCGACGCTCCTTTCCTTCATCTATTGGAGAATATCACAGAACGCTGCCAACATCGCACTTTTATATGTCATAGCATTAGTGCTGATTGCGAGGAAGACCGAAGGCTATTTCTGGGGAATCTTCGCCTCGCTGGTAGGAGTTATCTGTATCAATTATCTCTTTACCTATCCATATTATTCGCTGAATTTTACGCTATCCGGTTATCCGATCACCTTTCTTGGAATGCTTGCCGTGGCGCTGACAACAAGTGCCGTTACCAACAACATGAGAAATCAGATGCAGATGCTCGCTGATAGGGAAAAGCTGTTGGTCGAAGCGGAAAAGGAAAAAATGCGCGCCAATTTGCTGCGCGCGATTTCCCATGACCTTAGAACTCCACTCACCAGCATCATCGGCGCCAGTGCTTCTTATATTACCAATGAAGAGGTTTTGAACGAAAATCAGAAAAAGGAACTGGTTTCCCATATTTACGAAGATTCCAACTGGCTCCTTAACATGGTGGAGAATCTTCTCTCCGTCACTCGCATTCAGGACGGCGTAGCCAATGTCAACAAGTCTTATGAATCCGTGGAGGAGGTAATTTCAGAGGCTATTATCCGCCTGAAAAAAAGGCTGCCCGATACACAGCTTTCCGTACATGTTCCTGATGAGCTCATCATGATTCCTATGGATGCAATTTTAATCGAGCAGGTTCTTATCAACCTTCTGGAAAATGCCGCGCTCCATTCCAGGAGTGAATTGCCCATCGAATGCTACGTGGACGAGACCTCAGATTTCGTTACCTTCCACGTCAGAGATTACGGCATCGGCATCTCCTCTGAGAGGCTGTCCACCATTTTCAGCGGAACCGCTTATACCGGCAACTCCTCTGCTGACAGCTCAAGAGGTATGGGCATCGGCCTTACCATTTGCAAGACCATAATTACCGCCCATAAGGGCAAGCTTAGAGTAAAATCACACGATGTAGGAACCGAGTTTTATTTCATCCTGCCAAGGGCATAACCAAAACATGTTGTACAAAAAAGGAGTCCCGCCAAAATGAGCGCCAAATCAACTATCATTATCATCGAAGACGAAAAGAACATATGTAATTTTATGGCTACCACACTTATGGCCCAAGGCTATAAGATCATAACCGCTGCCAACGCAAAATCCGGACTTTCTCTCATTGCCTCCTGCTGTCCCGACCTCATCCTTCTGGATATGGGGCTGCCCGATATGGATGGCATCGACGTCATCAAAGATATTCGCTCATGGGCCAGCATTCCCATCATCGTCATATCCGCGCGAACGCAGGAAAAGGAAAAAGTATTAGCGCTGGACACCGGAGCGGATGATTATATTACCAAGCCCTTCGGCCCTTCTGAGCTTTTTGCCCGGATTCGTACCGCCCTAAGGCACAGCAACCGCCTGAATACGGATTCCAGACTGACTCTACGGCCCTACGAGGCCGACGGGCTCATTATCGACTTCGATAAACATCTCATTACGCTAGGCGGAAGCGAGGTACATCTGACGCAAGTAGAATTCAAAATCATTTCACTTCTGGCCCAGAATTCCGGTCGGGTCATGACTTATGACTCCATTATTTCTAATGTGTGGGGACCATATGCCGATGACAATAACCGTATATTGCGGGTAAACATGGCAAATATCCGGCGGAAGCTGGAAAAAAATCCGGCGGAGCCGCACTACATATTCACTGAAATAGGCATTGGCTACCGGATGCTGGAAGACAAGGCCGGCTGACCTGCTAGAATTCCACGCCCCGTCTGGCAGGAATTCCTTTTTCATAAGGATGCCTGATGCACTTCATCCGGGTAATATAATCAGCATATTCCAGAAAAAATTCATCCGGCTCCCTTCCTGTCAGGACCAGTTCAAGGGAAGGGGGCTTTTCCTTTATCAATCGCTCCACCCCGCTCTTATCGATGAGATCCAGCCCATAAGGATAGGTGATCTCATCCAAAACTACCATTCCATATCCGCCCCCCTCTATCTTTTTCATGACTTCCTTTAGTATTTCATTGTGTTCCCGCGTAATTTCCTTCTTATCCTCATCGCTCATATTCTTATAGAATCCATAGTTTTTGCTGTTTCTTAGAAGCTCGATTTCCTTTATCCGCTTCATGGCAGACAGTTCGCCGCTTTCATTGCCTTTCATGAACTGCGCAAATATTACACGTTCACCACAGCCCGCAGCTCGCAGCGCAAGCCCTGCCGCCGCAGTGGTCTTTCCCTTTCCATCTCCGCAGTACACATGAATCAATCCTTGCTTCATCGCTTTCCTCCTTTGCCGAAAATACGCCGATATCCGTAATTTAACACTTTTGGATCGCCAGCCCTTTTTTCACAATCCTTTCTATTACATCCGGCACATAGAGACTGCTCTCTTTCTGCTTCCGGTTCTTTCGCCTGAAGGGGCACGGTATATGCCACGCTTTTTTTAGGAATCAACATATAGGCACTGTTGTAGCTTATTTCCTCCTGCCCGAAGAAATCCACGATTTGGGCCACATCCTCCATGGGGCGTTCGGTCCCCGGGAATTCATACTGCCCGCACCACAAGCCGGTGTGTCTTCTAAGGAAATCGTCTCCCCTTCCATAAGCCTTCATAAGAAGCTCCATAGCAATACATTCCGCCATATAGGCCTCCGACAGGCTGCCTTCCTCCATAAGGTCGCTTTGCACACAGTCCACACCCTCTCCCAATGTCATGAGTACTGCTGCCTTATCCCCTATCTGTCCGCCCCATGAAAAATAAGCGGATACCGCAGTATTCCTAAAGTACTTTTCATATACCTCCCTTAACAGAGGAAGGCCGGTATCACCAAAATGATACCGACCGCACATATTCTTTAACTCGCTTTCGCATAAATCCACTGATAATATCCTGTGTTCCTTCCGCTCGCTCTCCATAGATGCACCTCACTATTTTATGCACGCTCTGTCTGTTCACGCCTTCACTCGCATGGCACGCATCGCATTCAGTATTGCGATGACCGCTACACCTACGTCGGCAAATACCGCCGCCCACATAGTTGCGATTCCCACTGCTGCCAATAATAATATCAGAATCTTCACTCCAATTGCAAATACTATATTTTGTTTTACGATAACGAGGGTTCTTTTCGATATTTGTATCGCCTTCACAATCTTCGAAGGTTCATCTGTCATAATCACCACATCCGCCGCTTCGATTGCCGCATCCGAGCCAAGACCACCCATGGCTATGCCGATATCTGCCCTCGCCAATACCGGAGCGTCGTTCATACCGTCACCGACAAAAATCAGTCTGCCCTTTTCCGATTTGCTCTGGAACAGCCTTTCCACTTGATCTACCTTATCCTTCGGCAAAAGTTCCGCATGCACTTCTTCAATTCCGAGTGCTCCTGCCACATTGGCTGCTGTCTTTTTCTGATCTCCGGTGAGCATGACGATATGCTTCATACCTACCGCCTTGAGGCCGTCGATGGCCTGCTTCGCATCGGACTTGATTTCGTCGGCTATCACAATATAACCCAGATACTCCTTCTCTCTCCCTACATGAATGATGGTCCCTGCCTCATCCGGTTCCTTCATTTGAATATGCTGCCGTTCCATCCATTTGGCATTTCCCGCGTAAACACGGCTGCCATTTAATACTGCACTGACTCCGTGCCCCGCAACTTCCTCTACATCGCTTAGGAGCGATTTATCCACGTCCTTATGATATGCTGCTAACAGCGACTTGGAAATCGGATGGTTGGAATAACTCTCCGCATAAGCTGCTGTTTCCAAAAGCGCCCCCTCTGCCACTCCCATTTCCGGAACCAGCTTCGTCACCGCAAAGGTGCCTTTGGTGAGCGTTCCGGTCTTATCCATCACTACGATTTCAGCATCCGACAAGGCTTCCAGATAATTGCTGCCTTTGACGAGAATACCGGCTCTGCTGGCTCCTCCCAGACCTCCGAAGAAGCTTAGTGGAATACTGATGACTAATGCGCAGGGACAAGAGATAACGAGAAAGCTGAGCGCTCTATATATCCATATCGTAAAGCCGCCACCTAACAGGAACGGGGGAATAAATGCCAGAAGCACTGCGCAAATTACAACTACAGGAGTATAATATCTGGCGAATTTAGTAATAAAATGCTCCGCTTCCGACTTCTTGCTTCCCGCATTTTCAACAAGTTCCAATATCTTCGCTACCGTGGATTCCCCGTAGTTCTTATTTACCTTAACCTCCAGCACACCGGACAGGTTTACGCATCCGCTGATCACCTCTTCACCTTCGGCTACATCTCTGGGAACACTTTCTCCGGTAAGAGCCATCGTGTCCAGAGAGGATGAGCCCTTAGTAACCACGCCGTCCAGCGGAATTCTCTCCCCGGGTTTAATCAATATCATCTCTCCGATAGCCACTTCCTCAGGGCTCACTTCTTCCGCCTCACCGCCCCTCAGCACATTGGCATAATCAGGACGTATATCCATAAGCTCTGCAATGGATTTCCTGGATCTGCCTACCGCATAGGACTGGAACCATTCGCCCACTTGGTAAAACAGCATAACGGCAACCGCTTCCGGATACTCTCCTATGAGAAAGGCCCCTACTGTGGCAATGGACATCAGAAAATTTTCATCGAATATTTGCCCGTGACCGATATTCTTCACCGCCGCCTTTACTATACTGCCTCCTATTACAAAATAAGCGATTAGAAATAACACCAGCTCTATATTTTTATTTAAATCCGGTATGATGTGCGAAACTAAAATCGCAACCAGATATATGAGAGCACCTATAATGATTCTTTTAAGCAATCTTTTTAGCTTCTTACTCATCTCTTAACCCTTCGCTTTCCCTGCATGCTGTCATTTTATACTATTTCTCTATTACTTCCACATCCGGTTCAAATTTCTTTACAATTTTCTTGATCTCCTTGGTAATGCCTGCCGCCTTCGCTTCTTCTACGTCGATTACCAGCTTCTGTGTCAAAAGGGTCACTGTGCTGCTCTTCACACCCTCCAGCTTTCCTACCGCTGCCTCGATCTCACCTGCACAGTGTGCGCAGTCCAGCTCCTCCAAAATGTAAGTCTTTCTCATTTCTTCTCCTCCTAATCCTTCTTAATTATTTTCATTATTATCGTTACTGTTCACTCCGTTCACAGTAACTAATGATTTCTGCATTTAAATTCGCTTCGCGAAGCAGAAATCATCCCTCGTATCACGTTCTTACGTAGCTTAACAGCAAGTGTTAAGCTACTGTGTGAACAGTAACTTATTATCGTTCCTCTTCGATATGGTCCAGACCTTGGCGTAAAATCGTCTTGATATGTCCATCCGCAAGGGAATAAAAAACAGTTTTACCTTCTCTTCGGTTCCTTACCAGATCCATCTGCTTCAACGTACGAAGCTGGTGGGAAATTGCCGACTGGGTCATATTTAAGATCTGCGCCAAATCGCATACGCACATCTCCGAGCACATAAGCACATATAGCATCTTAATTCTCGTAGAATCCGCAAACACTTTGAAAAAATCAGCCAAGTCATACAGCTTATCTTCCTCCGGCATCTGCTCGTTCACCTTATGGATAACATCCTCGTGAACATGGATGTAATCACAGCCTTCTACTCTCTCCTGCTCTTTCTTCATTGTACGCTTCCTCCTTTTGTTTCACTACCTCTAAAGCATTTTCCTATATTTCGGGTAAAGGCCCAATATATCCTCTTTATTCATATGTTGTCCTTATCATATGAACACTTGCTCATGTGTTCATTATATCAGTCTTATATCATATGTCAATATGATTCTTATATAAATTAATAATTTTTTATTAGTCTTCGAGGTTAGACAGGAAGAGGATAACTCCAATATAAAGCGCGGCGGACAAAAAAAAGCCTCTGTGTGCGATAATTCCAAGTTGCACACAGCAGCCTTTTTTTCTGCTCTATATCAAACACTTTATTTCTCCCACAATAACTTAGGATAATCCCCTTCATCCTTCATCTTCTGGATGGCATTCACAACCGTCTGTTTATCCTCTTTATAAGTAACGCCGTACCAACGGTCGTAGGATTTCAGCACCGTTACCTCTGCCTTTTTCTTCTCCAGCAGCTCATTCACCACGCTGGGGAGAAAATATTCGCATTTTAAAGGATTCTCTCTTAATCCCTTCTCAAGAAAATACGAAAAGCCGGAAACAAGCTCCTTCATGAAACTTGCGGTAAAGCCCCACATGTTCATGGATACCGTACTGCCCTTGGGGATTACGTGCCAGGACGCACCCTCATCCTCCGTATACGCAGTATCTTCTCCCCTTTTTTCGATATGAGTTCTCTCCGTAATTCCCTTTAAACAGCTGTTTTCGTCGGTCTCGCATACGCCTCTCGCCACATAACCGTTTTCTGTCAGCGTGTTTTCCAGAACATAACCCACCATGGCATATCTGTATTTCTCGCCGTCCTCATGGGTAGTCAGGTAATCATAAATCTGTGCAAACGCACTTCTTCCGTAATAATCGTCCGCATTGATGACGACGAAGGGACCATCTACTACTTCGGCACAGCTAAGTACCGCATGGCCGGTTCCCCATGGCTTCTGCCTTCCCTCCGGTACTTTTGCAGGCGACGGTATATTTCCAATCTCCTGAAATACGTAGGCCACCTCCATAAAGGGCTCGATGCGCTTACCGATAACCTCCCTGAAATCCTTCTCGTTTTCCCTCTTGATAACGAAAATCACCTTTTCAAATCCGGCCTTTACCGCATCATACAGGGAAAAATCCATAATGATATGTCCGTTTCCATCTACGGGGTCTATCTGCTTCAGTCCTCCGTAACGGCTCCCCATGCCTGCCGCCATTATTATCAGAACGGGCTTTTTCATCTCAGTTCCTCCTCTTTCATCGCTTTTCTTTTATAAAATATAGGCTTTATTTTCCTACCTTCATAAGATATACTTTATGTTATAATTTGATTATAAGTTTTTATATTGTCAATTCTTTATACTATTGTATATCTTTTTTGCAAAAAATGCACTAATATTATTACTTTAACATAATTATTCGTTACCGTTCAGCCTTCCATACTGCGAAACCAAAATTTTATTTCTATGCAAATTTGCGGGGGCTGCAAGCGCCAAAATGCAGTTTTATCGCATTTTATGTGCATACATGTCGCTGTTTAGCCGAATGCTAAACTGTAACAATTATTCTATTTGCGGAGGCCAAATATGTCTTACGAAAGTATCATTTTAAAAAAAGAATTTATCATAGACAACCTCGTTTCCATCCACCACTACGAATATATGAGCGCGTTTGTTCTAAAGGAAGAGACTCACCCGTTCTGGGAGCTTATCTGTGTGGACAAAGGCACCGTCAACGTAACCGTGAATCAGGAAACTCATACTCTGAACAAGGACGATATTATGTTTCTTAAGCCGGGAAAGGCTCACAGCGTGCAATCCAACGGCTCTGCAGCCCCACATTTGATTATCATCGGTTTCGAATGCGATTCTCCTTCCATGAGCTTCTTCGAACATCAGGTATTAGAGGTCACTCCTTCCGGAAGGACGCTGCTGGGAAATATTATCCGTGAGGCTTATCTCACCTATTCCGGCCGTATGGACGATCCGGGCTGTCAAGAGCTCATACGCAGGGAGGAAGCTTCCATCCCCTTCGCTTCCGAGCAGCTTATACAACTCTATCTGCTGCAGCTATTGATCCAGTTAAAACGGAGCGCCGGCATAAATAGTTCTTCCATCGCCGCCATTCCCAAGTCCTCCCGCCAAAGAGGAGAGGACGAGCTCTTTTATAAAATTATCGCCTATATGGAGGAGAACATCAACGCCAAGCTGACGATACAGCAGATATGCAAAGATAATCTGGTAGGGCGCTCCCTTTTGCAGAAGATGTTCAAGGACCATACGAGCTGCGGCATCATCGATTATTTCACTATTATGAAGATAAATGCTGCCAAACAGCTCATATGCGGCCAGCAAATGAACTTCTCGCAGATTGCCGACAAGCTGGGATATAACTCCATCCATTATTTTTCCAGACAATTCAAGCATATCGCGGGCATGACTCCTTCCGAATATCAAGCTTCCGTCAAAGCCGGACAAGAGCCGCCCGCATTATAGCATCGTATGATAGGCTGAGTAAAAGACTGTAAATACTCATTCCTCAGGCAATTCCATTTCACCGCCCGGAGGCATCTGACCATCATCCGGCCTTTCGCTGCCCGAAGGCATCTGACTTCCGTCCGGCATCTCGCTGCCCTGCGGCGTCTGACCTCCATCCGGCCTCTCACTGCCCTGCGGCATCTGACTTCCATCCGGTCGCTTCCCATCCCAGTTCATCTTTCCCCCTCCTCCGCCAAAGCCACTTAGCTGTCCATTGCTCGTAGATATGCTGGATAACGTAATCGCTGCCGTCTGGTCGCCGCAAACCAAGGTGTAGGTCTCATCTTTTAAAAGCTCAGGAGTACTTATCAGAACCGACTGATATTGTTTCTGCGGCGTAACGGATATTATCACATTGCCGTCCGCATCGGTAAGCGTCGCTTCTGTTCCTGCCAAAGCTACGGAAGTAAGATTATTTAATAAGGAATACTGGATTGAACTGTCCGAAAAGCCTTGCGCCATACCGGAGCTTGCGGTCACTACAAAAGTTCCTCCCGTAATCTGCGCACTTCCGTTATAATCCAAGCCAGCATTTCCGTTATCTTCAGGGCCGCTTACATAGGTGGTTCCTCCCGTTACATATATGGAGCCATTGCTGTCAATCCCATCTCCGCCTGCATCTATCGTAATTGTGCCGCCGTTTATGGCGATATAGCAGTTCGTATCATTTCCCATTTCTCCGCCCCTGTCAGAACCGCCGCTCTCTTCGGTCTCTGCAGAGCTGTTACCTCTGGCCGCATTCAGTCCGTCATCCTGAACCATAATATCTATCGTACCTCCGTCAATAACTACGGCTGTTCCTTCAACTCCTTCCTGCCCATTCAAAACGCTAATCTCTCCACCGCAAATATATACATAGCCTTTGGTAGCATCGTCGCCGTTTTTGGACTGTATTCCATTTCCATCCGTTACCGTCAAGTTAAAGATTCCATCTCTAATCTTCACGCAATCCTTTCCGTTCAAAGCATCCTTTAACGCCGTGATATTGAGTGTTCCTCCGGTTATGATGAGGTCGTCCTTAGAAACGATTCCATGCTTATAATTTCCGGTAATATTCAACACACCGCTGCCATTGATCGTTAAATCCGCCTTGCTGAAAATAACCGCGTCAACGTTATTGTCATCACTCTGAACTCGCCCCGCGCCATCAGTCAGCGTGTTCTCACTTCCTTCTGCCAGAGTAATGAATACCTTATCCGCATTTTTAATATGTATGGGGGCATTGTCTGAGGAAAAAAGTGTAACTCCGTTCAACACAAGCTGCACTTTATCGGTATCCTCTGCATCCACTACGATTTGTCCGTCCGTAAGCGTTCCCGACATTACATAGGTGCCCTCATCGCTAATTGTCACTACATTTCCCTCTGCCTTCGCCCCGTCTCCTGATACCTCGGCGCTGTCTCCTTTTAAAGCGATCAACACCGCCGTGCTCTCTTCATAACCTATGTCTAAATCTCTGGCCGTGAATTCTTTGTCCACCTCTACCTGCGATTCCGCAGCTACTGATGCCGACGTCTGCACACTCGGATCGCTTTCCGAAGCGGTCTGCGTACTGGCCGCTACTTCTTCCGCTCCCTGCGTATTGGTTCCTTGTGAGTTTCCGCAGCCCGCTATAAGAGCTGCCACAAGCAAGGCTGCCGTCAAGCCTTTCCACCTTTTTCTTTTTTTATTTTTCATATTCATATCCTTACCTTTCTCATTAATAGCCTTATCTTATTTCATTAGAACCCTGCCATTACGTTTATATTAAAGCTCTTCGCTTCCAAAGCATATTCTTCCGCAGGTTATTTCCAAATTCCCGTTTCTGCATCGTAAATCATCGATAAATTCCTTTTCCTGCTCCTTATCCCGCAGTGCAATCCGATACTCCAGCTTGTAGATACTGCCCATATTGGCAGTCTTCACTCTGATAAGCTGTGATTTCGTCGTATATTTCTCGAATAAATCGTCGAATACTCCGGTATAGTCAAGGCCCTCCGGTATGGTAATCCTCAGTTCCTTGTCCTTCTGCCCCGGCTCACCGAAATCAGTGATATTATAAAGGATGCTCACGCCTCCAACAATTACCACAAAAATTATAGCTGCCGCAATATATCCGGTACCAGTGGCAAGACCTATTGCCATGGAAAGAAAAATGCTGCTGATTTCCTTAGCGCTTCCCGGTATGGAACGAAAACGCACAAGGCTGAAGGCACCCATTACGGCTATTCCGGTTCCCAAATTTCCGTTTACCAGCATGATCACCATCTGTACCATGGCCGGAAGCAGCGCCAATGTCATAATAAAGCCCTTGCTGCTGTCGTTGTATCTGCTGTGTATCCAAGCGATAGCCGCCCCCAGAAGCAAGGAACAAGCGATGCAGATCAAAAAGCTCTGTATGGAAAATGTATCGGTTAATATCGAGTTAAGCATATTTTATCTCTCCTTTTCGTATCGTAACTTCATTTTTCTTTTCTATATTTTGCCGGGAATACTCATAGCCCCTCCCGTATTTTGAAAAAGACACCGGATAGATGCTCAGTTCATCCAGCATATGGGAAAGCCATAAGGGCATTGCACCCGCAATCTTAATTTCCATAAGTCTCTGTCCCTTTTTCAGCAAGGGATTGCCCCATACTCCCGCTTCCAGGTACAGCTCTTCTTCCCTCCACAATATATCACTGTCGAAGGTAATCCGCAGTTTTGAATCCTCAATGCCGTACATGGCAATTCTATTATACGAGATGTACATGGCAGGCTGTAAATTTTTGTAAAACTTCAGAAACCAGTCGATTTCCCGAACGATTTGGCTTGCCCGCGGCGCAGGAAGGTTGTCGTAAAGATAATGTTCGCTTTCTGTCAGCTCCATTTCTTCTCTCCTCTTGTATACGATTCCCTTATATTTCTTCTTCAGTTCCACGAATACCGGAGTACCCTCCGCAGGCGTTCCATAGCTTCTAAGCCTTAGCTTTTCTTTATATACAGGCTTCTCTAATGAACTGCAGATCAACTGATGGTTTGGTGTATCGAAGTAGATGTTACATATTGTGGTCTTACCAAAATGGTCAATGACCATATGATCCTCCAGCCGCTCTTTTAACAATTTATATGTATTCTCACTGAGTAAATATTTCTTTTCATACCGTTTAAAGGTTCCCTGGTATTGGCTCATCCTAATCCCTCCTATCATTTGCGTGTTGCTTTTGATAGGTTCATTGTATCGCCTGTACCTAAAACGAACCTTAAACTTTACTTTAAATTTACTTAAAGTTTATTATAAATTCTGTTCGAGTACAAAATCCCAAAACACTTGCGCATTGGTAGGCAGCACGTGATGTCGTTTGCGGATCATAGATAAATAGGAAATGTACTCCGGAGAAATGATATTTAAGTATGCTAATTTGCCGTTATCGGTATACCGCTTCACGGAAATAGGACTGATGGCGATTCCCATATTGGATATGATCAAAGGGATAATACTCGAAATCTGATTATACAGACAAAATACATGACATGGTTTTGAAATTTCCAAAAACCAATTATGAATTTCGCTTTGTAAAGGCTGTCTTGAAGGAATAAACAAAGGTTCCTCACACAGCTCGTCCAATTGAATCGTCGTCTGTGCCGCCAGTGGATGGTCCTTGCTTACAACCGCTATCCAAGTTTCTTTTTTCAGGGAAACCGTTTCAAAATTCGATGAGTTAAAAGGCTCGCGGATAAAGCCGATTTCGGCTATTCCCTGCTCCAGCCGCTGACATATATCATTGCTGTTGCCGCACCATATATCATAGCTGATGAGAGGGTATCTCTTTTGAAAAGTGGGAATAATATCGGGCAGTATACTGGCACTGCATGTCTCCGTCACGTCGATAGAAAGAAATCCTTTTACGATTTGCTCTCCCATCTGCGTTAGCTGCTGGGTCGTATGATTGGCCATATTTAAAATATGTTCTGCCTGCTGCGCTAAATATTTACCTTCTTCAGTCAACTGAATCTTACGCTTTCCGCGAATGAACAGCGTAACGCCCAGCTCCGACTCAAGCTGTGCCAGCTGGCGGCTTAAAGGAGGCTGGGAAATATTCAGCTTCCTGGCCGCGTGTGTAATATTTAGTTCCTGAGCCACGGTAAGAAAATATTGTAATGTTCTTAATTCCATATTTATGATACCTTTCAAGTATGATATAGGATATATTATATGTATTTTAGATAATCAAGTCAATGTGCTATTCTATTGTGCGTAGTATTTTATATTTAGTTACTGTTCACTCCGTTCTCAGTAACGCATGATATTCTGCAATGCAAACTTTTTGCATTTAAATTCGCTTCACGAAGCAGAAATTATCTTTTGCATCACGTTCTTTCGTAGCTTAACAGCAAGTGTTAAACTACTGTGTGAACAGTAACCATATTTACAGGTTATGAGAAAGGCATGGTTATCATTATGGTTAAATGGATCAGAAATGAAATAGATTTACTTTTACATTATAATATGTCGATGGTCGGCGGTTTCTTGGGAGCGTACGCCTTATTGGAGAGAGGGGGGAATTTCGGTTCCTCACAAACTTCAAATATGATATATCTAATGGTCGGCTGGCTTCATGGAAGTGCGAGCGAAATACTGGTTCATACATTCTCACTGCTCATCTACATCATTACGTTGATCATCGCTTTTCTTCTGCCGAAATATGTTAAGGCAGATATGCGCTGCATTTGTATCATTGTGGAAATGATAGGCGTTTTATTTGCAGGCTTTTTGCCTGCCGGAATGAATCCTATCATCGCTCTTTACCCTATCTTTGCGATGACCGGCTTACAATGGGGGACCTTCAGCGGAGCAAAGGGATATTCCAGCTCCACCATTTTTTCTACAAACAATTTAAGACAGACTGTTTATTCCTGCACAGAATATTGCCGTACAAAGGAATCCTCCGAGCTGCAAAAATTTAAATTTTTTATGTCAACTCTTGTTTTTTATCATTTGGGCGTCGTCCTTGGATTTCTTTCAGTAGTGAGCTTAGACATAATAGGGATTTGGATATGCATCGTTCCGCTTATTATTGCCTTTACCTTATTAACTGTAGCAACCACAGCGATCCGTAAAGCAGATTTTGAAAACCTCGCTCAAAGGTCTTGACTTCCCTTATATTTAAGGCAATACTATGGATAGCACCAATAACAGTATAAGGAGAAAAATTATGTACGAAGCATCTTCTTCACGCTATCAATCTATGACTTATTATCATTGCGGCGGCAGCGGCCTTCAATTGCCGGCTATTTCTCTCGGCCTTTGGCACAACTTCGGAGATACCGCTTCCTATGAAAATATGAAGCAGCTATGCTTCACCGCCTTCGATAACGGCATCACTCATTTCGATCTGGCGAACAACTACGGCCCTGCTCCCGGCAGCGCTGAAAAAAATCTGGGACTTTTGCTGGAAGAACATTTCAAGACATACCGCGACGAGCTGATCATCAGTACGAAGGCCGGCTATGATATGTGGGAGGGCCCCTACGGCAACTGGGGCAGCCGTAAATATCTCATCGCCAGTCTGGACCAGAGCCTGAGGCGTATGGGGTTGGATTATGTCGATATTTTCTATCATCACCGCATGGACCCCGACACTCCCTTAGAAGAGACTATGGGGGCGCTGGCACAGTGTGTAACAAGCGGCAAAGCGCTGTATGTAGGGCTTTCCAACTATGACGGAGAAACCTTGAAAAAGGCTTCCGCTATATTGGACGAACTGCACTGCCCCTTCATCATCAATCAAAACAGATATTCTATCTTCGACCGTTCCATCGAAGAAAATGGCCTGAAGAAGACCGCTGTAAAGTTGAAAAAGGGAATTATCGCGTTCAGCCCTTTAGCTCAGGGCATGCTCACCGACCGATATTTGAATGGCATCCCGCAGGACAGCCGCATTATGACCGACGGACGCTTCCTGACAGGCTCTTCTTTGACCGAGGAGAAACTGGCTCAAATACAGAAGCTCAGTGGAATGGCGAAAGACAGGGGACAGACCTTGGCAGAAATGGCATTAAGCTGGATCCTTCGCGACGGCATGGTAACCAGTGTTCTGATCGGCGCATCCAAACCGTCGCAGATTCTCGATAACATCAAGGCATTGGCGAATACGTCCTTTACAACGGACGAGCTTGAGCAAATCGATAATATTACAAAATTACAGTAACTCTTATGGAGCGCCCATCATCACTTTTGGCTCCAATTTTTCCATGATGGGCCTCCACAATAGACTTGGCGATGGACAGTCCGATGCCGTAGCCGCCGGTCTCTCTGGAACGGGAACCGTCTCCACGATAAAAACGGTCGAACAGCTTATCAAGATTCTTCGTATCCAGATTTTTCATATCCAGTTCAAGCACAGTATTGTACACCTCCAGCTTCACGCCTTTCCTTGCTGCCGACAGTGTGACCCTTATCGTGCCGCCTTCGTCGGAATATTTCATGGCATTGTCCACCAGAGTGGAGACTAACTGCTGAATGCTGTTCTCATCTCCATGGAGCATAAGTCCGGGCTGGATATCCATTTGAAAGTTCTTGCTTTGCATCTCCGCTACCGGTAGGAAGGACCCTGCAATTTCTTCTACAGTCCTGCTTAAGTTCATATCAGTAAGAGCCAGCTTTAGATTGTCCTCCTCCATTCTTGAGAGCATGAGCAGGTTCTTCACCAGTTTATCCAGTCTGCATGTCTGGTTACGGATACTGGTAATCCATTCGCTGCTTCCTCCCGTTAACTCCAATACATCCGCATTCGCCGATATAATTGCTATAGGTGTCTTTATCTCGTGCCCTGCATCCGTAATAAATTGTTTCTGCTTCTTGGCATTTTCAATAATAGGCTTAATAGCCCGTCTGGAAAATACAGACACAAGGAGGAACATGAGAACGAGGGTTATGGCTGCTACCTCGCAGGAATTGAGCAAGAATTTCGTTGCAGTAGAAATCTGTTCCCTGCAAAATACAAAGATCAGTATATACCCATCTGAATTCCGAACGAGAGAATATTTGTAATCGTCCGTGTAACCGCTCTCCTTACCGAATGAGAGTACCTTTGCGGCATAGTTCATCGCGGCCTCAGAGGATATGGCGATATGGCTCGTATCAATTTCCATAATATCCCCCTCTTCTCCTATTTTTACAACAAAATATCTGGTTGCAAACTGTGTCTCCTCGTTCATTTCGAAATCAGAACGGAAACCACCCTTCGGCGGGTCTTTTTTTTCGAACTTCGGGAACTTCCCCTGATTCTGCGATAAAATATCGATTGCCCCGTTCAGCCGCTGCTGCATCTGGTACACATTGATTCCGTTAATGGTACCGATTAAGAGCAACATGACCAAAAGCAGCGAGCCCATGGTAATCATAATGAATTTTCTCTGTAATTTCTTAATCATCGCTTTCCTCCAGGGTGTAACCTACGCTCCTCACCGCTTTGATTTTTACATTGGCATCCAGAGAGGCAAGCTTTTTGCGCAGGTAGGAAATGTATACCCATACCACATTTATTTCAGCTTCGGCATCGTATCCCCATATTCGTTCCATAAACTGTTCCGTAGAAATCATGCGCTTGGGATTTACCATAAGCATCTCCATCATCTGAAATTCCTTATTCCCGAGTCTTAACGCAGACTCCCCGTTGGACAGCTCGTAATTTTCTTTGTTTAGCCTGATATTTCCCGCCTCTATCAAATTCGGGGTAAATTCGGCCTTTCTCCTTCCCATCGCACGTATTCTGGCTAACAGTTCTCCCATGGCAAAAGGCTTGCTCAAGTAATCGTCCGCACCCTTATCTAAACCCAAAATCCGGTCCTCTATTTCCGTTTTGGCGGTCAACATCAGAACAGGAGTATGAATTCCCTGCTGCCTCAGCTGTTCCAGCACCTTAAGACCATCCATTCCCGGCATCATAATATCCAGCACAATTACATCGTAATTCTCCGACAATCCGTAATCCAGAGCATCAACTCCGTCATATACCGGGTCTACGGAATAGTTGTTATGCTTTAAAATCGCCACAAGGGCATTCGACAGTTCTTTTTCATCCTCAGCCAGCAAAATTCTCATATGCACTTTCTCCCTCCGTATCATCCGTTTTCATCATCATATCCCATATAGTCCAAAAATTCAAATCTGATATAATCCTTTTCCTTTATAAAAAATTATACCAAAGATACCTTAAACAAACCTTAAAGAAGTGCAAGGCATACATTGTCTACGGAGCGTAGATTGTACTTTTTCACATTATTGTTTATACTTTGTAAGTAGGTATTTGTCAGCTTTATAATAATAGAAAGGAGCATTATTATAAAATGAATTCAGAAAAAAGAAAACTTCTTCTTGAAGAATATAAAAATAGACGCCCTGAGATGGGAGTCATTTCTTATCGCTGCATCGCAACCGATGAAAGCTTTTTGGGTATTTCCAAGGATACAAGAGCAGACTTTAATAGTACCAATGCCAAGCTGTCTACCAATTTTCATCCTAACAAGCGGCTGCTTCAGCTATGGAATCAATATGGGCCGGAAGGGTTCGAATTATCTGTTATAAGGGTATTAAAATATGATAATCCGGCCGACGACCATACCTCTGAGCTTGAAAAGCTACGTCAGGAATGTTTTGAAGAGAATAAAAACGCAACGGCGCTTTGGCGGTAGGAGCACTTTCCTAGAACAAAAGTGGGCTTCACACACTCCCGCAGCCAAGAACTTTGTCAGCACAGCTTTTGTTCCGCGCGCAGCTGCGCATTGTTCGCCCGAAGGGCTTTTATGTAATAGCGCACTTTCCTATTACATAAAAAAAGACGGACAGCATATCAAGCTGTACCGTCTTTTCAAATCTGAATCATTTATCTGTTGGTAACTTTCTTTGCTAACTCTCCGCCGAGCATAGGAACCAATGCCAGAACCAACGAAACGATTATTTCGTCAAATGAAAGCATTACAGTGCCAAAAATCGGGTTGAGCAGCGGTATATAAATGCTTGCCAGCAAAAATGCCAAGGAGGCAATTACACATTTATTGAGATAGCTGTTCTCAAAAATGCGCATCTTGAAGATAGAAACTTTCTCGGAACGAGAGGAATAAGCACGAAGCAGCTCACCTAAAACTAAGGTAAGGAAGCAAGCGGTACGCGCCGCATCGATATCCTGATGCGCAAAGTATCCGTAGGAAAATGCTCCCAGCGTACCGATAGCCAAAGCGACACTCTGAATTCCAACGGCAATCGCCATTTTCTTGTCTACAATAGGCTCGGAAGGGTCTCTCGGATGACGGTCCATCACGCCGGGTTCTTCTTTTTCCATACCGAGAGCAAACGCCGGGAACGCATCCGTAATTAAGTTAATAGAAAGAAGCTGTATCGCCACAAGAGGTACGGGCATACCCGCCAGCATGGCAATAAAAATAACAAGGATCTCACCGATATTACAAGAGAGCAAAAAGCCTACAACCTTACGAATGTTGCTGTAGATGGTACGTCCTTCAGCGACTGCTCTTACAATGCTTGCAAAGTTATCATCCGTCAGAATCATATCTGCAGCTTCCTTGGATACGTCTGTACCAGTAATACCCATAGCGACACCAATGTCAGCATGCTTTAAAGAAGGAGCATCATTAACACCATCGCCGGTCATGGCTGCGATATCGCCGTTAGCTCTGACAGCGTCTACTAAACGTACCTTATGTTCCGGTGAAACGCGGGCAAATACATTGACGGTCTTCACACGCTCTCTAAGCTGTTCGTCGTCCATCTCGGAAATCTCACGTCCCTCCACAGCAACAGCACCTTCTTCAACAATACCGAGCTGGCGGCCGATTGCAGTAGCTGTGATTTTATGGTCCCCGGTAATCATTTTTACCTGGATGCCGGCTTTTTTACAAACACTGATCGCATCCTTTGCTTCTTCTCTGGGCGGGTCGATCATTCCCACAAGACCTACAAAGATCAAATCATTCTCCGCTTCGAAGGAAGCATTCACTTGCTCTACCTGCTTGTATGCGGCTCCGATAACACGAAGCGCCGCCTCTGCAAAGTTCTGATTTGCCGCAAGGATTTCCTGACGCTTCTCTTCCGTCAGCTCCTGAACGGTCCCGTTCAAATCGATGGAAATACAGCGGCGAAGCAATTCATCGGGCGCACCCTTGGTATACATCACCGTCTTGCCTTCAATACTATGGAATGTGGACATCAGCTTTCTATCGGAATCGAAAGGAATCTCCTGAAGGCGGGGGTATTTTTTATCCCACTGTTCCTTTACCATTCCTGCCTTATGCGAGAGTACTACCATCGCACCTTCCGTAGGATCACCTACAATAGTTTCTTTCTCAAAATCATAAATCGCATCATTACATAACAAAACACATTCCAGAATCTTCTGTACTGCATCTGCTTTCTTATTACCGGAAGCATCGAAAATATCTCCCGCAGGACTGTAGCCCGTACCGCTTACGTCGTATAGCTCTTTACCATCGTAAATCCTCTGGATAGTCATCTTGTTCTGCGTTAACGTACCCGTCTTGTCCGAACAGATAACCGTGGTACTTCCCAGCGTCTCAACAGCGCTCAGGCGTTTAATTATCGCATTGCATTTTACCATCCGCTGCATACCCATAGCCAGAACTACGGTAACAACTACGGTAAGTCCTTCCGGAATCGCCGCGACCGCCAAGGATACGGATGTCATGAATATATCAAAAAGTTCCATTCCCCGGAGCCAGCCGAGTAGGAAAATAATCCCGCAAATCGACAGACAGACAATACCTAGCAGTTTGCCAAGGCTGTCCAGCTTCTTTTGAAGCGGAGTAGCTTCATCGCTGCTGCTGTTGAGCATACCTGCGATATTTCCCATCTGGGTCTTCATTCCGGTGTCAGTGATAACACCCTTTCCTCGTCCATATGTGATTACGGTACCCATATAAGCACTGTTGATGCGGTCGCCTAAGCCCGCATCCTCGGGTAGAACTGCTTTTGCATCTTTTTCCACCGGGACCGATTCACCGGTCAGGGCAGCTTCATCGATTTTCAGGTTGATGGATTCCACCAGACGCAGATCGGCCGGTATATAGTCGCCTGCCTCCAAAATAACCACATCACCGGGAACCACTTCATGAGAGGCAATCTCAACGACTTGACCGTCACGCAGTGCCTTTGCATGCGGACTTGCCATTTCTTTTAGTGCCTTTAGCGCGTTACTGGCTTTATTTTCCTGATATACACCAAGAAAGGTGTTGAGTACAACAATTGCCAGAATAACGATGCCTTCCAATTCTTCTCCAAGAAGGATTGAAATCACTGCAGCAACAATCAGAATCAGAACTAAAAAATCTTTGAGCTGATCCAGAGCCATCGCCAGAATGGACTTTTCTTTGCCGCCTTCCAGACGGTTTGGTCCGTATTTCTGATTGCGCTCCGTGGCTTCCTTACCGGAAAGGCCGATGGACAGATCGACTTGTAGGTCTTCCGCGGTCTCTGAGGCGGATAGGTTAAAATACTTCTTCACAGCATACCTCCATTATTTTATTTTAGGTTGTAGGATATAAAATTGGTCTGCATTTACCAGCTTTTTATTATATCCATTTGCTACAGAAAATAGCATATCATATTTAGTAAGATACCGATAGTACTTTTCTTTTAGATAATGATTTTTTATTTATTCTTATAGTAAATTAGAAGAAATCCGTCACGCAGATGGATAGCTCGTACCTATTATAGCTGATTAAACCCAATGTTTATAGAGAACTATAAAAGACTATCAGCAGGCGCACAAAGAAAACGAGACGCCTGTGAACAGACGCCTCGTTTCTATGACTCGATTTATTCAAAGAAGTGTTGCCATCTTGAAATCATACAATTGGAAAGGTCGTTTTACGAGCCTTTCTTATGATATTCCAAGGCCGGCACTTGCATAACCCGCGATAACGGCAGCCAGATCAAGACCCGCCGTAACATTTGCAGAGAATATTAAGAGTAATCTGGTTCCTGCAGCAACAGGAATGTTTAATCCCGTAGTAATACCACTGCTAACATCACCAATCGAAATTAACCCCGTGAGAGCAGGTGCCAGCGTGACTACTGCACCCGGTACTGCGACAAAGGTATCATTCGGCGTGGTGGACTGGAATAACCGGGCAGTTACGGTAACAGTAGAGCCAATTAAGCTAAGACCGGCACTAATGCTTAAATAACCAGCCAAGGAGGTAATAACTCCACTTCTGGGCATTGAAAACGCAAAGTTCGTCAGTCCGAGCAGACTGATTGTTCCGCTGGCAGCGGAAATACCAGGAAGGTTAAGACCAAATCCAATTGCACTGGAAGTATTAAGCAATCCTCCGAGTACAGTGGTCAAAGCAACCGGCGTACCTGATGCAAACGGAATAATTGCTCCATTACCCGCTGCTCCTGTCGGTCCCGTTGCTCCCGTAGGGCCGGTTGCTCCCGTTGCTCCATCAGCTCCCGTAGGGCCGGTTGCTCCTGTAGGGCCGGTCGGTCCCGTTACGCCTTGGTGGGCAGCAGCAGAAAGAATACTTTCCATTTTACCTTTTAATATTATTTGATTCTGGACAGTACTGTCCAGTATATCTCGAACATTCCTATTTACCTCAAGGATTTCTTCAATACTCGCATTGGGCCCAGTTATACCTGGAAGGGTTCCCAGCGCATATTGAATCTTTTCGCCTTCAGCATTGATGATATGGCTTAATCCCAACTCCTCCATGGCAATGGAGGCCAAAATATAATTGATAGCGTCCTCTCTGCTAATAGGAGGACTCACTTCCGGAAATCTTGGTAATGACATGCTTTTATCTCCTTATGGTATTGTCATTATTTTATCTTCAATTATATTATATGTGCAGCAGTAAGGTCGGTGCATATATTGTCAAATTTCGACAGTATGTGCGCACATCAATGCTATCATTAGATGGTAAACCACTCGTTCAGAAGTTCGGCTTCTCCACCGTCTATCGGAACACGGTAAAAATAATCGTTATTTTGTGTTTCTTCATTCATCTGCGCAATTGCTTCATAATAGAGGTATCCGTCTCCCGGAACAAAATGAAGGATTCCCCAGTACTCATCCGCCTTCATATTGGCGATTATCTTCATCTCTCCGCTTCCGTCAACAGGGATCGTAACAATCTTATCGGCAAGGGAAGTGTATAATTTCCCCTCCTCAATAAGAAAAGAATAGTTGGCCGAGCCGGTAAAGCTTATAGGAAGTTCCTTCTCCACCTTGCCGTTTTCTCCGCTCCGCACCTGCATTTGATATCCGTAAGTACGGTAATCATAGCCCTCGGGCTTCATCACCATAGTGAGACAATAAAGCTTACCCTCGTAAAACAAAACGCTGTCGATATATCCCTCCTCATCCACCTGCGAATAAGCTGTCAACATCTCGTCCTTGCCGCTTTTTAAATAAATGCGGCCCAGTATATTCTCCTCCTTCGCCTCGTCATAGCCATTATAGTAGAGATACCTTCCGTCATAGCCCAGTATATTGTCGATACAATCAGCTTTTATTTCCTTTCGCTCTCCCGTATTCAAATCCACATAGGCATAACGCATACGGTAGTTGTCATCGTATTCATAGCCATAGAACAACTTATCTCCTATCAGCTTTTCATGTCCCATACCCGCGAGAAATACATCCTCGGCCAGCACCTCCTCGTTGCCGCCGTCCATGTCGGAACGCTTTATGGAAAGCCGCTCGTCCGTCACACTTTCATAAGCCTCCTGCACCTTCTCCACATAGTAGATTTTGTCATCCTGAATCGTAAAAATACTGCTCTGCTGAGGAATATTCTCACCATATACCCCGTTTACGCCCCGATACACTTCCCCCTTGTAAGTACACATATTGGAAAAGCCTCTGACCGGATAAAACGTTACTTGCTCTCCGCCCTCCAATAATGTATACCGAATGCCAAGTACGGCCAGTATCGCTGTGACAGCCAGAGCCGCCGGTATCCATAGTCTTTTATCTGTTTTTTTCATTCTTATTCTTCCACCGTAATGTCATATCCTGATGAGAATATCTTTCCCGGCCGCACCTCGTTTCCCCATTTTCTTTCCTCTAAGGTTCCTGCAAAGTCTGTGTGATCACAGATACCATTCCATGGCTCTATGCAGACGAAGGGTGCGTTTTTACCTGCCGGAGCCCACACTGCAACGACAGGCAAATCGAATTTCGCAGTAATATACGGCTTCCTGTCAGGCGTAAGGAGAGCTATACTGTGAATCTGATAGTCTTCCATGATAATCGCATCCCTTTCGAACAATTCTTCCGAAATCGGCAGCAATCCATCCTGCAGCTTATAACTTTGTTTCTCGCCGCTTACCAGACCGTCCTCTCCGATCGTAGTGCAGTTTATCTCATCTTTCTTATCGAATTTCAGAAAATATTCTTCCCGTTTTTCACCCCGGTTTATCGGACAATTAAAGGCAGGATGCCCTCCAATGGAAAAATAAAGCACTTCGGAAGACGGATTCTCTACTCTCCATAGCACTTTCAGTGTCATATCCTCCAAGCGATAGCCTATTTTCAGCTGAAAAGAAAAAGGAAACTGCTTCTTTGTCTCTTCGTTTCCTTCGAACGTAAACCATAGTTCTGTTGATTCATGGGACACCAGTTTAAATTCCACATCCCGTACAAATCCATGCTTTTCCATCTTATATGTCTTATTGTCCAAACGATACTCACCGTTTTTCAAGCCACCTACGAGAGGAAACAATGTGGGGGAAGTCCTTCCCCAGTAACGGGCATCCGCGCACCACATATATTCCTTTCCACTTTCCGATTTTCTAAGTGATTTCAGTTCTGCACCACGGGAATCCACAGAGGCCGTTAGCCTCCCGTTGCTTATTTCAAAAATTGCCATCTTCTTTTCTCCTTTTCCACTCCCTGATTAAACTTTTATTAACACAATTATAGTTTAAATTTTCTATTTTTACAATCCTGGAGCATCTTTATCCACACAAATCATGTTACAGTTCAGCCTCAGACTAAACTGCATTTTAGCGCTTGCCGCCCTTTCCTTATTTTAACAAAAAAGACAATCCACATGTTCGATTCACATGGATTGTCTTTTTCTCTCCTGGTGTTCTGTCCGCTTGGTACACTAGCCTACCTTATACCCCGTTCCCCACACTACCTTCAAGTAATGAGGATCCTTCGGGTTGCTCTCAATCTTCTCCCTGATATGCCTGATATGTACGGCGATAGTATTATCTGCGCCGATGGCCTGCATATTCCAGATGGATTCATATATCTGATCAATGGAAAATACCCTTCCTCTATCCTGAACGAGCAGACGCAGAATTTTGTATTCAATAGGTGTTAACTTCACTTCCCTGCCCACCACCGTCACTTTTCTTATAACATCATCAATCACCAGATCGTCTACACGGTAAATCCGGTTGATATTCTCGCACATATTGGAAAGCTGAGTGTAACGCCTGAACTGGGAATTGATCCTCGCCATAAGTTCTAACGGATGATACGGATTCAGGACGTAATCGTCCGCACCCGCACCCAGCGCCGCAATCTTCATTTGCTCAGTGTCATTAGTCGATAATACAATAATCGGCATTCTCTCTGCGTTCCTAACACTTTTAAGCTTTTCAATCCCATCTCTTTTCGGAAAATCGATGTCCATAATTACAAGATGAATATCGCTGCTTTTCAGCCTTTGCACTACATCCTGCAGCGCGTTCATCACTATCACCTGATACCCCTCCTGTGCCAGGAATATCTTGAGAACTTCCATGTTTGTCGTTGTCTGATTGTAAATCAATACATTCTTCATTTGGCTTCCTCCTCTCTTAAGGCCCTTATTCATACTGTTTCAAATCTATATTGTCCATAATCTTCTTTGCATCACTTTCCGTAAAGCCCAAAAAGTCAATGTATACCTCATAGCTTCCTACGGTAATCGCCGCATGTATCTGCAATTTGTCGCTGTCCTTTTCCTTTACCGAATCCACAAGCGTATAAGTATATGCTCCCGGTGTTGTGTACTCTCTTTCGTTGGTCACTCCTCCCGGAAATATTTTTGAGGATTCGTGCCCTTTGGTATCCGCGTAGTCGGTTCTTTCCATCCAAAGAACTTTATTGTCCTCCTCGTATCGAACCATCGCCCAGCTTCCACAAACTGTAACCTCCGTAGATACAACCTTTTTTCCTATATTTATAGACGGCTGAGGAAATATAATATCTTCATTCCTTATAAATTCTTCCCATGTAGTGTAATGGTATACAGGAACTTCGCCATTTTCCCAAAGCTGATTCTTCGCTGTGCCGTCGGTCTGTGCCATATTTCCTGACACAGGTTTTTCTGCTTTCGAGGAAACGTTTGCCCCTCTGTCACCGCTTACGCTGTTACCCGTTACCGAGTTGCATATTTCTGAATCTACCACTGTCGAAGCCGGGCTATACGCTGCTGAATTACCCGTCACAGAATTACCTGATACGCCGGCCATTTCAATATTCGCCTCGTCCGCTGTCATTTGCATTTTCATGGAGGCGTCTTCACCAGCAGTCTCTCCCGTCATAGTACTTTCATCCTGAGACGAGACTAGCATCGGACTTTCTTTCTCTTTTTCCACCGCTTCCTCCACAACATAAGACCTGTTCTGAGCAGTTTCTCCCTTGGACATAGTGAAGGCGTCGCTGGATTCGAATCCCCATTCGTTCACCCGTATGACATTCTGGAAATATTCTGCCGCCTTTACGGAGCCGAAGCCGCAGACAAAGATTACACACATAGCAGAAAATGCCGTAGCTGTAGCTTTCTGCGCCCGCTTCACGACGCGTCGTCTATGTCTGCTCTCATCCATGCAGTCGGAAACATCAATATGAAATTCTTTTACATCCTGCATGGCCGATTGATAAGTACTTTTAAAATCATCCATACTGATATTCCTCCTTAAGATTTCTTCTAAGCAGCTCCCTGCCCCTTGTGAGCTGGGATGTTACAGTAGATTCTTTCCTCTCCGTAACAAGGCATATTTCCTTTATGCTCATTTCCTGAAAATAAAATAAATGTATGACTTCCCGATATTTTCTCGGAAGCCCCATCACCGCTTCCAGTACTTCTTTACTTTGCTCTCTTTGCAGTGCATCCCTCTCCATGAGGCTCTCCGAATTCTCCTCACTATTAAATGCATTTTCCTTTTCCGGCATAACATCTGTATGGCGATACCATGCGGAACGCCATACTTTCCGGCAGCCGTTCAGCGTTACCTTGATCAGCCATGCCTTTTCATGCTCTGTCGACTCGAATACTTTATTGGTTTTAATAAACTGATAAAATGTCTCTTGTACGACATCCTCCGCGTCCTGATTGTTCCTAAGCTGTAAAAATGCTATTTTATACAGCATGTCGCTGTATAGGTTTATTTTCAACTGTAACGCTTCCGTGTCAGCCACCTTCGAAACAGACAATTTATCCCCTTTTTTCTTGTCCATATGTACGGTCTCTCATTTATACTTTCTATTTATTTTAGAGTTATCTTTCTTTTCTTATCATCCATCTATAATTAATATCCCACAGAGAACAAAAATACTGCAAAAAAATTAATTATTTTTTCCTAAGCTGATAATCATTAATACCTCCAATAGATTAGACGCTTTTCCATAAGAAAAAGTTGCAAAAATTTTAATTATTCACAAAATTTTCACAACTTTTTCTGTCGAAGCAATATGCAGTTTTTATATTTCATATATTTTTCTTCCGCTTGCCCAGACGGTCATCCATGATAGCCTCCCACTTTACGAAAGCAATCCAGCCCAGCGCGGCTCCGAAGCAATTCAGCAGAATATCGTCCACATCGAATGCTCCAAAAGCACTGAATAATTGAAAAACCTCGATTCCGAGCACGAAGATAAATGCATTTAAAAGAAGTGTCAGGAAGCGCTTACAGCTTTCCTTCACATACGGAAGGAGAAAACCGAAGGGAACGAATACAGCCACATTTCCCACCAGATTTTCAAAGCTATTGAGCATATACGAATAATCGATATACATCCTTATGGTTTTGAACAATGTAAAGTTGGCGGTGTCCAGGCCCTCCAAAACGATTCCCCTGCGCCACGTTCCTGCAATCGCCATCAAGTTTTCCCACGGATATTTGAATATGATGACCTTAATGACAATTGCAATATAAACAAAAAAAACAATTTTAATATGTTTGGCATCCCAGCTCCTGAAATTCCAAACCTTGGATTTACTCACGAATAATGAACCTCCACCAGTGTAAGTCCCTTGGCAGGCACCAGCATACCGGCTTCTTCCCGCCTTCCAGACGTTAAAAGCTCTTCGATCTGTGCCGCTTCTCTTTTGTGCATCCCTACCTCAAGCAAAGTTCCCATCATAATCCGTACCATATGATACAAAAAACCATTTCCTTTAAAGGTAAACCGGATTTCCTCTCCAACTCTCGTGACTGTTATGGCTTCTACAGTACGTATCGTAGATTTTTTGCCTTTTTTTGTGGAAGTAAAGGCTTTGTAATCGTGTGTTCCGCATAGAATATCCGCGGCCCGGCACATAGCCTCCATATCCAGTACTTCCGGTACCTCGTATACATATCTTCTGTCAAATATGTGCGGCACGCTGCTGTTTAGCACCCGATAGCAATAGGTCTTGCCCGTGGCATTCAGTCTGCTATGAAAACGTGCAGAAGCCTCCTGTATCTGAATGACTGCGATATCCTCAGGAAGATACTCGTTCATGTAGCGCATGATTTCCTCTGGTGTCATATCCGTATCGATATGAAAATTGGCCGTTTGTCCCAGTGCATGAACACCGGCATCGGTCCTTCCTGAACCGTTCACTTCTACCGGACTGCCGCACATCTTGGTAAGAAGTGCTTCCAGCCTGCCCTGAATCGTATTGCCTCCGCCCTCCTGCCTTTGCCATCCTTGATACCGCGTTCCTTCATATTGAAGTATTACTTTTATATTGCGCAATTATGCGACCTCCCACGGATTTTCTTTCCCTTCCACGAATAGCTTACAACCCATAAGGGAATCTCTGATTACCGTTTCCACGCAGTCATCCGTATAGAAAGCCATATGGTGCGTCACGGTAACATTCGGAAAGCCCCGAAGTACAGAAAGTTCCCGATTATCCAAAGTGTCCGATTTTCTGTCATAATAATAAAGTCCGAATTCATTTTCCACAACATCCAATCCGGCAGCTCCGACCTTCCCGGATTCGATGCCTGAAATCAATGCCTCCGTATCGATAAGTCCTCCTCTGGCCGTATTGATGATTACCACACCGTCCTTCATTTTACTAATGGTGTTTTTTCCTATCATATGATAGTTTTCCTCTGTCAGCGGAGCGTGCAAAGTAATGATGTCCGCCTGCTGCCACAACTCCTCCAAAGATACATAATCAGCCTCTTTTTTCACTTCTTCATTTTCATGTAAGTCATAAGCGAACATTTTGCAGCCAAAACCGGACAAGCTGTGAATGACCGTTCTGCCGATTCTTCCTGTACCAATAATTCCTACCGTCAAATCCTTCAGTTCCCTCCCTTGGATTCCTTCCAGAGAAAAGTCCTGTATGCCACCCCTTTGCAGAATGCGCTTCATCTTGCGGATGGACATAAGGATGAGCATAACCGTATAATCTGCCACCCCATGAGGCCCATAAGGAGCGTTCGCTACTCTTATTCCGAGGCGCTTTGCCGCTTCCATATCGATATGGTCATAACCTATGGTTCTCGTCGCCAGATAAGAGACTCCGTTTTCCTTCAAACCTGCAAGAAGCTCCTCTGTCATCTTGGAAGTAATGATATTTACACACTCGCTTCCATTCGCCAGCGAAATGTTATCCATATCCGGTGCATCCTGACACAAGGTAAGTCCAATTCCGAATTCCTTCGCATACCGGAAGAACAATTCTTCCTCATCGAATTCCCTGCAATTATACACTGTCACATTCATTTTTTATCACTTTCTCCTCCGCCCGTTTCTCCATGCTTCTTCAGCTTCTCTCTTTGGCTTTCCTCATACTTCTTTACCGCGGACATATCCTCATCCTCCAGCCTCCTGAAATTATTAATGCTCGCCATCAATATCTTCAGACTGTTAAGAGTTGTATCGAATACGCCCTCTTCGTACATATTCATAAAAATAATACCTACAGGCACCGCAATGATCATCCCCAGCACGCCGCCTATCTTATAGCCAATAAACAGCAAAAATAAAGTGGGAAGAGGAGCGATACCGATGGAATCCCCTACGATCTTAGGCTGTATGACCTGTCTGGCAAGTTGTCCGACACACCAGATGATGAGAAGCCCTACGGCCATTTTATAATCCGCACCCAACATCTTAATAACGGCCCATGGTATCAGCACTGTTCCTGTCCCGAAAATCGGGAAGAAATCCAACAACGCAATACCAAGTGCGATCAGCAGCACATAATCCACCTTCAATATCCACAGTCCGATGACCAGAAGCAGATACATCCATATCTCAATCTTGAACTGCGCCTTGAAATATCCTCCCACCGCACGCTTAAAGCTGCGTGACATCATATAATAGCGGTATCTCACAGCCTCCGGCATATGTCTTCTCATTTGTTCCGAAAGGAATTCTCTCTCCGCTACAAAGAAGTATGCGGACAAAAGACACATGACCACACCGACGATTGCCGTAGGCAAATGCCTTGCAAAGTTTCCCAGGGCTTCTATGGTGGGCGTTCCCGCCTGACTCACTAAATCCCCTACATAACCGTCCATCTGCTCGCTGATGCTTTCCACGGAAGTACGGATTTCCTCGGGCAGTCTGCTGTAAAAAATATCAAGATTCTTACTGTTCGCTTTAAAATCGTTCTCAATATCGTCCCAGATATCAGGCAGCGCATTTATCAGACCTATCGTTTCTTCAGCGATTTTGGCTCCTATAACATAACCGCCTAAAATAACAAGGGCTATAACAGATATGATAACGAACGCAGTCCCAGCCTTCCTCTTTATCTTAAGCTTCTCCTCGAAAAAGCGGACGATAGGGTTGGCAATCATAGCGATAAGCCAGCCGACTACAAACGGCATGAAAAATACAAGCACTCTGGGAACTAGCAGAATGAGTAAAAGTGCAGTTATCACTGCTATTCCCAGATTCATAAGTACCTTTAAATGTGTCTTCGTTGTCGGTTTCATATGAACACCTCTCTTACCGATGGGGGGTTATCCCGAATGCTCTGCATCCAGAAGGCCATCCAGCAATTCATAAACTTCTTCTCTTCCCTGCTTCGTCTGCGCAGAATAAGGTATCACTACGGTATCCCTATCCGCCTGAAGCCCTTCCTTTACCATTTTAACATGTTTTTGTATCTGACTTCTATTTATTTTATCTAATTTTGTCGCGATAATAATCGGTTTATATCCCTGATTTAATATCCAGTCATACATTATCCTGTCGTTTTGCGACGGTTCATGTCGAATATCGATTAAGAGAAAGACTGCCCGCAGCATCCTGCTGCTGCTCAGATAATTCTCTATCATCTTTCCCCACTGCGCTTTCACCTCTTCGTTCGCTTTGGCATAGCCATAACCGGGTAAATCCACAAAGTATAACTCATCATTAATATTATAAAAATTAATAGTCTGAGTCTTTCCCGGCTGCGCACTCGTTCTCGCTAACGACTTTCTGTTCATAAGGCCGTTAATCAACGAAGATTTCCCCACGTTACTCTTACCGGCAAAAGCCACCTCCATATGGGCATTGTCCGGCAGCTTACTGGTAATGCCGCAGACGGTTTCCAAACCGACGTTTTTTATTATCATTCCTTCTTTCCTTTCCCTATATGGCTATCCGCATTTACAAGGGCATATGAGAGAACCTCTCCCATGTTTTCCACAAAGTGTATGGAAAGCCCCGATTTGATTTCCCCTGCGATTTCCTCCACATCCTTCTCATTCTTCTTCGGTACCAGCACGGTCTTGATACCTGCCGTCTTCGCAGCCAGAATCTTCTCCTTCAGGCCTCCGATGGGAAGCACCCGCCCCCTTAAGGTGATTTCACCCGTCATAGCCACCTGTGCTTTTACCGGTATATTGGTTATTGCCGACAGAATCGCTGTCGCCATCGTAATACCTGCACTTGGTCCGTCCTTGGGAACGGCGCCCTCAGGGATATGGATATGAAAATCATTCTTTTTAAATGTATCCTGCGATATCTTATATTCCTTGCTGACAGAACGCACATAACTCATACCGGTGATGGCTGACTCCTTCATCACATCTCCCATTTGACCAGTTAAGTCAATCTCCCCCTTTCCCGGCATCATATTGACTTCTATCTGCAAAGTTTCCCCGCCTACACTGGTCCATGCCAGGCCTCGTACAATTCCTATCTCATCCTTATCGTTCGCCTTATCCGAGGTGTATTTTTCCTTCCCCAGATATTTCTCCAGCCTGGATATTGTTACCTTAATGACGGTCTTATTTTTCTGGAGAATCTCTCTGGCCGCTTTTCTGCATATACTCCCTATCTTGCGTTCCAGCTCACGGACCCCCGCTTCCCTCGTATAGCCTTCAATAATGCGCTTTAAGGCGCTGTCGCTTATTATCAGCTGTTCCTTTTTCAGGCCGTTCTTCTCGAGCTGTTTCGCGGTCAGATGCTCTTTAGCGATATGGAACTTCTCGTTAGCGGTATAGCTGGTCACCTCTATGATTTCCATACGATCCAGAAGCGGTCTGGGAATCTGGGCCAGGGAATTAGCTGTGGCAATGAATAGTACTTCCGATAAATCCACTGGAATCTCCACATAGTGGTCACGAAACTTATTATTCTGCTCCGCATCCAGCACCTCTAACAACGCAGAAGAAGTATCTCCCTTATAATCGCTGCTCACCTTGTCGATTTCATCTAAAAGCATCAGGGGATTCTTCACTCCGGCCTGCCTAAGCCCCGCAATGATGCGTCCCGGCATTGCTCCCACATAGGTTCTTCTGTGTCCTCTGATTTCCGCCTCGTCCCTGACGCCGCCAAGCGAAATGCGCACGTATTTTTTATTCATCGCTTCGGCCACACTTTTCGCGATAGAAGTCTTGCCGGTACCCGGAGGTCCTACCAGACAGATGATGGGAGTCTGTCCCTGCTTCGTAAGACAACGTACTGCAAGGGATTCCAGAATCCGTTCCTTTACCTGCTCAAGGCCGTAATGATCCCTCTTCAGTATCTCCTCAGCCTTAGTTAAGTCCGTATTATCCTTGGACTTCTTCTCCCACGGAAGGTCCAGCAGCGTTTCAATATATCCCCGTTCTACGGAGCTTTCCGAGCTGTTCTGCGAAAGACTTTTAAACCGAGAAATTTCTTTTCGGATCTTATCCTTCACCTCTTTATCAGCCTTCAGCTTTTCTAACTCCTCTTCGAACTGACTCGCGTCAGAAAAAGAATTACCCTCTCCAAGCTCTTCTTTAATGAACTGCATCTGTTCTCTTAACAGGTATTCCTTCTGATTTTTTTCCACCCGTCCTTTTATACGCTCCGTCAGCTCTGTTCGCACCTTAGCAATTTCAGTTTCATTGGCTAATATGGAAGAGAGCGTATCGAAGCGCTCCTCCAAATCCACTGCCGACAGCACAGACTGCTTTTTATCGAAGCTAAGGGGCATATTGATCGTAAGCTGATCCAAAAGCTTCCCCAAACCGGTAATATCGTTGAGATGCCGCTCTAAGGAAATACCCGTCTTAGGATAAAAAAGAGCATACCCCTCGAACAAATCCTTAATCTGGCGCACCATCGCCTCTTCCTGCACCGTTCCTTTAAGCTCTGCCGGCTCTTCCAGCGCTTCTATCGCACCCTCCAGATAGTCCTCTCTGTCTGCAAAGGATATAAGCCTTCCTCTGGATATGCCTTCCACCATCACTCTGACGATATTGTTAGGCACCTTTATAATCTGCTTGACAAGGGCTATGGTTCCCACCGGATATACGTGTTCATAACCGGGGTCCTCCGCCTGCATGTCCTTTTGCGTAACGAGGAATATCCTCTGATCCTGCGTCATCGCTTCCTCCACCGCCAGAATCGATTTCTTCCGGCTAAGGTCGAAATGAATAATTGCTCCGGGCAAAATAGTCATCCCCCGAAGCGCCACTGCCGGCAGCTTTTCTTCTATTTTCAAAACACTTTGCGTTATCTGTTCTTTATCCATTCTTTTCATCATTCCCGTGTGTTTTATTTCCGTGTTCATTTAAACTTGAACAAAAGTGTGCTTCGCCAACTGCCGCAGCCAAATACCTTGGCCGCACAGCTTTTGTTCCGCGCGCGCAGCTGCGCATCTATCTTTCTATAATAGGAGTCCTTATCCTATTATAGAAACAAAACGCCGCCCTATCAAGGCGGCGTTAAAATATCATGCCATAATAACATTACAAATATATAGCATTGATATTATATTAGCATAGGCAGATATTATTTAGCCGGACGCATCGCTTCCCGATGAATAATCAGCGGTTCGCTCGTTCCATCCACGGCACCCTTTGTTATGACACATTCTACAATCGTCTCATCGGAAGGTATCCGGTACATAACATCCATCATAACGTTTTCCATAATGGAACGTAAGCCCCTCGCCCCTGTCTTTCGCTCAAATGCCTTATCCGCAATCGCTTCAATGGCATCTTGCTCAAAGGAGAGCTTTACGCTGTCAAATCCAAACAGCTTTTGGTACTGTTTGATGAGGGCGCTCTTAGGCTCCTTTAAAATACGAACGAGAGCTTCCCTATCCAATCCCTGCAAGGATACATTGATCGGAACACGTCCTACGAATTCGGGAATCAGCCCGAACTTTACCAAATCCTGAGGAGTCACTTCCTTTAACAGCGCTCCTATGTCCTTCGTGCTCTTGGCCGTAATTTCTGCATTAAAACCAATCGCACTGCGGTCGAGACGGGACTCCACAATCTTCTCCAGACCGTCAAAGGCTCCGCCGCAAATGAACAGAATATTGGTCGTATCTACCTGAATGAGCTCCTGATGGGGATGCTTTCTTCCGCCCTGAGGAGGCACGCTGGCAACAGTACCTTCCACAATCTTAAGAAGCGCCTGCTGCACGCCTTCACCGGATACGTCTCTCGTAATAGATACGTTCTCGCTCTTTTTCGTAATCTTATCTATTTCATCAATATATACAATACCATACTGCGCGCGTTCCACATCATAGTCAGCCGCCTGTATTAACTTTAAAAGTATATTCTCAACGTCTTCACCCACATAACCTGCCTCGGTGAGTGTGGTCGCGTCTGCGATCGCAAACGGTACGTTGATGATCTTAGCCAAAGTCTGCGCCAGAAAAGTCTTGCCTGAGCCGGTAGGCCCTATCATGATAATATTGCTCTTCTGAAGCTCCACATCATCATTATCTCTGGGAGCTGTTACTCTTTTATAATGATTATATACGGAGA
>JAEZRJ010000046.1 GCA_023412855.1 Bacillota bacterium
CTCCAATATGAGAATACTGACCCCTTTACGGGAAAGTACTTAATAGAAGGATACCCAAACGGCATATATGTAGTGCAGAACCCTCCGGCAAAGCCTCTTACCAAGGGGGAGATGGACTACGTTTATGATTTGCCCTATCAAAGGACCTATCATCCATCTTACGAAGAAAAGGGCGGTGTGCCGGCAATTGCCGAAATAAAGTTTTCCCTGATCAGCAATAGAGGCTGCTTTGGGGGCTGCAATTTCTGTGCGCTTACCTTTCATCAGGGGAGGACTGTTCAGGCGAGGAGTCATGAGTCCATAGTAAAGGAAGCACAGGAGCTTGCGAAGGAGCCCGATTTCAAGGGATACATCCATGATGTAGGCGGTCCGACCGCCAATTTCAGGCATCCTTCCTGCGAAAAACAGCTCATACACGGTGTATGCAAGACAAAGCAATGCCTATTTCCTTCTCCCTGTAAGAACCTTACGGTAGACCACAGCGATTATCTGGATCTTCTGCGGAATCTTCGAAAAATTCCCGGTATGAAAAAGGTATTTATACGCTCCGGCATACGCTTCGATTACCTGATGGCGGACAGCGACGATTCCTTTTTTACGGAATTGGTGGAGCATCATGTCAGCGGTCAGCTCAAGGTGGCTCCGGAGCATATTTCCGACGCAGTCTTAAGCAAGATGGGAAAACCGGAAAATGCAGTATACGAACGTTTTGTGAAGAAATACAACAAGATTAACGAACGGCTGGGGAAAAAACAGTTTCTAGTGCCCTATCTGATGTCCTCCCACCCAGGCTCTACGCTGAAAGAAGCGGTAGAGCTGGCGGAATACTTGAGAGATCTGGGATATATGCCCGAGCAGGTTCAGGATTTCTATCCAACACCCTCTACCGTCTCTACCGTCATGTATTATACGGGCATCGACCCGCGCAACGGGAAAATTGTTTATGTTTGCAAGAATCCCCATGAAAAGGCGATGCAGAGGGCTTTGATCCAGTACCGTAATCCGAAAAATTACGATCTCGTGAGAGAAGCATTACTTGCCGCCGGAAGAGAGGATTTGATCGGCTTCGATAAGAAATGCCTGATTCGTCCGAGACAGACGACGCAGGAAAAAGGAAACCTTTATTCACCGGCAGGTAAAATCGGCGCATATAAACGTAAGAATAACACCCTTAAGGGGCATGAAAAAAACAGTAATCCGAATTCGGGGAGTACTACAGTCAAAAATGTGAAGAAGAAATCAACGATCAGAAATGTTCACAAGAAAAAATAAGAGAAGTGTATTTGTCAAGCGTTAATAACTAATAGAAGGGGTGTATTTATGGGTAAAAAAAATATTGTAATTATTTCGGGAGCATCTTCAGGGATGGGACAGGAGTTCGCTATGCAGCTGGACGGAATCCTGCATAGTACGGACGAACTCTGGCTGATTGCGAGACGGAAGGATCGCCTTACGGAACTGGCTCGGCTGCTTGATATTCCCACAAAAATAATCCCCATGGACGTATCGGATAAAAACGATATGCGAGCTTTTAAGAAGATTCTGGAAATTGAGGATGTTACAGTCAGAATGCTCATTAACAGCGCAGGTTTCGGTTTGCTGGGCCCCTTTGAAGCGTTGGATATCGACGAGCAGCTGGCGATGCTGTCCGTGAACTGTGAAGCGCTAACGGAGCTGACATACTATTGTATCCCATATATGAGAAAGAACAGCCGAATTATCCAAATGGCATCAAGTGCCGGATTCCTTCCTCAAAAGAATTTTGCGATTTATGCAGCCAGCAAAGCTTATGTCCTTAGTTTTTCCAGAGCCCTCAGAGAGGAGCTGAAGTATAAAAAAATATGGGTTACGGCAGTATGTCCGGGACCGGTGGAAACGGAATTTTTTGATATTGCTGAAAAATCAGGTTCTACACTGGCTATTAAAAAATGGACAATGGTCAGCTCGCAGAAGGTTGTAAAAAAGGCGCTTTTAGATTCCTATGGCAAAAAAGCGCTGTCCATATGCAGCTTTCCTATAAAGACATTTCACGCCCTTTCAAAAATAATACCTCATTCATGGCTGTTAGGGATAACGAATCTGCTAAAGTAATTCCATGCTTAAATAAACAAAATTAAGACTGATTTAGCATAGACGTTCAATATTAAGAAACATGGAGTATAGTTATGAAGCAGGTATTAATAAAGGAAAACGAGGCCGGGCAACGTCTTGATAAATATTTGCATAAATATCTGAAGGAAGCGCAAGGAAGCTTTATTTATAAAATGCTGCGTAAGAAAAATATTATTTTAAACGGCAAAAAGGCATCCGGAGGCGAGAAACTGGAAATTGGCGACGAACTCCGTTTCTTCCTCTCGGAGGAAACTTTAAATAAGATGTCAGGAATTCCTTCGCAGCTTTCGGAAGAGCTCTCTGATAAGGAAGTGGCAGAATATAAAGCTGCATACGATAAATACAAGGAGCTTGAAATTATTTATGACAATCACCATATACTGATTGTCAATAAGCCGGAGGGAATCCTGACCCAGAAAGCCGCGGCGGTCGATTTATCCTTAAACGAATGGTTCATCGGATATATGCTTCATCACGGACAACTTAGGAGGGAGGAACTTCGTACCTTTAGACCCTCAGTATGCAATCGTTTGGATCGTAATACCAGCGGCATGGTAATCTGCGGGAAGACGCTTCCCGGAAGCCAGAAGATGAGTGAGCTGTTAAAAAACAGGGACCTGCATAAATTTTATAGACTTTACGTAAAGGGGAAAGTAACGGAGCCTTCTCTTATCGAAGGCTATTTGGTCAAGGATGAGAAGCGAAATACGGTAAGAATAAGTCCCAGTCCCGTTCAGGATAAATCTTCTTATATTAAAACTAAATATGAACCCCTTAAGATTTTTGAGGATAAGACCCTGTTAGAGGTAGAACTGATTACAGGGAAAACCCATCAGATCAGGGCTCATCTTGCCAGTGTAGGACATCCTCTTTTGGGGGATTATAAATATGGAGACAAGAACTTCAACGACAGTTATAAGAAAAAATATATGATTAAGAGCCAGCTCCTCCACGCATATCGTCTGGAATTCCCTGAGCTGGACGGAGAATTCAGCGAACTCAGCAAAAGGATATTTACAGCGAGAGCGCCCCAAGTATTTTATACCTTGGAGGAGAATGGACATAAATAATAGATATGATGACTTTGGAGCATGAGTAGAGATGGGAACATGGAATTCGAGAGGATTAAGAGGGTCTACTTTGGAGGACCTGATCAACTTAACAAATGAAAGATACTTGGAAAGCGGGCTGGCGCTGATTCAGAAAATTCCGACCCCTATAACTCCTATAGCTATCGATAAGGAAAGCCGGCATATTACGCTCGCTTATTTCGAGCAGAAGAGTACTGTGGACTATATAGGGGTGGTACAGGGAATTCCTGTATGCTTTGACGCCAAGGAATGCTCTGCGGATACTTTTGCCCTTCAGAATATACATGAGCATCAGGTAGAGTTCATGAAGCATTTTGAGAAACAGGGAGGAGTCGCCTTTTTCATCATTTATTATACACATAAGGATTTGTTCTATTACCTTCCTTACGAGATGCTGAGCTTTTTCTGGGAAAGGGCAGTATGTGGCGGAAGAAAGAGTTTTCGTTTCGAGGAACTCAACCCGGAGTATATCCTCCCGAAGAAGAACGGCATCTTCGTTCCCTATCTGGATATGCTTCAGAAGGATTTGGAGGATAGAGAATAGTAACGATACATCATTAATGCATCATCTAATATATCATTTCATTGACAAGGTAATTTTTTTACGGTATACTACCAATAGTTTTACGTGCTACCTAATTATCACTTTAATTTGATGAAGTGAGAAAGTGGAAAGGAAATGTCTGGTTATGGATAAAAAGCTATTACATACTCCAGAGGGAGTCAGAGACATATACGGAGCAGAATATACAAAAAAACTAACGGTAGAAACATGGATTCTGGATAAGATAAGAAGCTACGGCTATGAGGACATCCAGACGCCTACCTTCGAATTTTTCGATGTGTTCTCCAAGGAAGTTGGAACCACTCCATCCAGAGAACTATATAAGTTTTTTGATAAAGAAGGCGAGACTCTCGTTCTGCGTCCGGATTTCACCCCCTCCATGGCGCGCTGCGCTGCAAAATATTTTATGGATGAGAACGTGCCTATTCGTTTTTGCTATGTAGGTAATACCTTTACAAACACGAGCAGCCTGCAAGGCAAGCTTAAGGAGGTAACACAAATGGGCGCAGAGCTCATCGGAGATGCCTCGGTGGAAGCAGATGCGGAGCTGGCGGCATTAATAATTGAGGCCCTTTTAGATACGGGAATCCATGATTTTCAACTAAGCATCGGAAATGTGGAATACTTCAAAGGGATCTGCATAGAGGCAGGGCTGGATGAAGAAACGGAGCTGGAGCTTCGGGAATACATTTCAGGAAAAAATTACTTTGGTGCGGAAGAGCTTTTGACAGATAGAAATATTAAGCCCGAGTTTCGTGAAGTCCTCTTAAAGGTTACAGACTTGTTCGGCTCTACGGAAGCGCTGGCTCAGGCGAAGTCCTTTGTACATAACAGCCGTTCCCTTTCAGCCATTGAGCGCCTTGAGAAGCTGTATGAAGCCCTTTGCCTATACGGGGTGGAAAAATATGTGTCCTTCGATCTTGGTATGCTTAGCAGGTATAATTATTACACAGGAGTAATCTTTAAGGCGTATACATACGGAGTGGGAGATGCCATCGTAACGGGAGGCAGATACGATACCCTCCTTGGTCACTTTGGCAAGGAAGCACCGGCTATCGGCTTTATGATAGTTATCGACGACCTGATGTCGGCATTGAGCAGGCAGAATATAAACGTTCATACACCTCCAAAGGCTGAGCTTATAGAATATACCTACGAAACCTATAAAGAAGCGTTGATGACGGCAGGAAGGCTTCGAAAAGAAGGAAAAAAGGTAGTCCTTTGCCCGAAGAAAGTGAAGGAGGTAGTGTTATGAATAAAGAAAACAGATATTTGACTTTCGCAAAAGCGAAAGAGGTGGTGCTATGAATAAAGAAAACAGATACTTGACTTTCGCTTTGGGAAAAGGAAGGCTTGCGAATAAAACGTTAGAACTGCTGGAAGAAATCGGGATTACTTGCGAGGAGATGAAAGACAAGAACTCGAGAAAGCTCGTTTTTGTCAATGAGGAGCTAAAGCTTCGCTTTTTCCTCTCCAAAGGCCCTGATGTTCCTACCTACGTGGAGTACGGTGCTGCGGACATCGGTGTGGTTGGAAAAGATACGATTATGGAGGAAAACAGGCGGGTTTACGAAGTGTTGGATCTGGGCTTTGGAAAGTGCCGGATGTGCGTGTGCGGACCGGCCGGTGCGAAAGAACTTTTGCAGCATCACGAGAGAATACGTGTAGCCAGTAAATATCCGAATATTGCCAAGGACTATTTTTATAATAAAAAGCATCAGACCGTAGATATTATTAAGCTGAACGGGTCAGTGGAATTAGGTCCCATCGTGAAGCTGTCGGATGTCATTGTAGATATTGTGGAAACCGGGTCCACGTTGAATGAGAACGGGCTTCAAGTACTTGAGGAAATTTGTCCGCTTTCTGCCAGAATGATAGTCAATCAAGTGAGTATGCAGATGGAGACGGAGCGGATCAAGAAATTAATAAATGATTTAAAGGTGCGCATTTTGGCAGTTTAAAGCTGTTTCAGGGCGTTTATATAGTGAACCGAAAGGATGTGTTAATAGACATGAAGATTTTAAAACTGACCTCTGAGTCAAAGACAGATTTATTGAATACTTTGTTAAAGCGTAGTCCCAATAATTACGAACAGTTCGAATCGGCAGTCTCTGATATTGTCTCGAACGTCCGGGAAAGAGGGGATGAGGCAATATTCGAATACACGAAACACTTCGATAAATGTGAAATAGGTGCTTCCAACATAAGAGTAACGAAAGAGGAGATCGAGGAAGCCTATCAGAAAGTGGATGAAAAGCTGGTAAATGTAATGAAAAGGGCGGCGGACAATATCCGCATTTTTCATGAGAAACAGCTTCACAACAGTTGGATCGATATGAAGGATGACGGAACGATGCTCGGACAGAAAATAACTCCCATCGGACTTTCAGGGGTGTATGTACCCGGCGGCAAGGCCGCTTATCCTTCCAGTGTATTGATGAATGTCCTTCCGGCCAAGGTGGCAGGCGTTAAGAGAATTATTATGACAACGCCCCCCGGCGCAGACGGTAAGGTATATGCGGGTACTTTGGTAGCGGCGGATATCGCAGGCGTAGATGAAATATATAAAATAGGTGGAGCGCAGGCGATTGCGGCCATGGCTTTTGGTACCGAATGCGTTCCCAAGGTGGATAAGATTACAGGCCCCGGCAACATTTATGTAGCCCTCGCGAAAAAGGCCTGCTTCGGCTACGTGAGCATAGACTCTATAGCAGGCCCCAGCGAAATCCTCGTTATCGCAGACGAGACAGCAAATCCTCTCTACGTGGCCTCCGATTTATTATCCCAGGCGGAGCACGACGAGATGGCCAGCGCCATACTTATTACAACAAGCGAAGCTTTGGCAAAGGAAGTGTCTGTGCATGCAGACCGGTTGGCAGAGGAACTATCCAGAACAGAAATTATCAAAAAGTCGTTGGAAAACTATGGCTATATTCTTCTTGCGGATACGATGGGGGACGCCATCGATGCTGCCAATGAAATCGCTTCGGAGCATTTGGAAATTTTAACGGCGAATCCCTACGAGATCATGACCAAGATAAACAATGCGGGAGCAATTTTTCTCGGAGAATATTCCTCCGAGCCTTTAGGCGATTATTTTGCGGGACCTAACCATATATTGCCCACAAATGGCACGGCAAAGTTCTTTTCGCCCCTTAATGTGGATGATTTCATGAAGAAAACCAGCATCATTTCTTATTCGAAGGAGGCGCTTTCAAAGGTGCATGAAGATATTGAACTGTTTGCCCAAAGTGAGGGGTTGACGGCTCACGCGAACTCGATTAAAGTAAGATTTGAACAGTAAATAAAGGGAAAGGAAACGGGGGAGAATACCATGGCAAGAAGCACGACGGTAGAACGAAAAACGAAGGAAACCGATATTTCTGTCATTTTGAACCTCGATGGCACCGGAAAAAGCGAAATCCACACGGGAATCGGGTTTTTCGATCATATGCTTGAGGGTTTTTCGAAGCACGGTTTTTTTGATTTAAAGGTAAAGGTAACAGGAGATTTGGATGTAGACGGACACCATACAGTGGAAGATACCGGAATTGTTTTAGGACAGGCGATAAAGAATGCGCTGGGCGATAAGGTTGGAATTAAGCGCTACGGCTATTTTATCCTTCCTATGGATGATGCGCTGGCACTATGCTCTATTGACTTATGCGGTCGGCCATATTTTGATTTCGACTGTACGTTTACCTCCGAAATGGTGGGAGGGCTCGCTACGGAGCTGGTAAAAGAGTTTTTCTATGCAGTTTCTTATTCTGCCGGAATGAATCTTCACATAAAAATGCTGTCGGGTGAGAATAATCATCATATGATAGAAGCGATGTTCAAATCCTTTGCCAAGGCCTTGGATGGGGCGGTAATGAAAGACGAAAGAATTACGGATGTACTGAGCACAAAGGGAAGTCTGTAGCAAAAAGGAGCATATACATGAGCGACAACTATAAGAAATTAGTTCCCTGCATTTATTTGTATAAGGGCAATGCGGTCAAGAATTTATCGGATATTACGATTCTTGACACCAATCCGGTGAAGCTTGCCAAATTTTATGGAGATAACAATGCGGATGAGCTTTTGGTTTTCGATATGTCGAAGGGGGATGCAGAACATGACGAGGCTCTGGATATTATAAAGGAAATATGCCAGAACACGGAAATACCGGTAACGGGAGCGGGCAATATCCACCGGATGGAGGATATTAAGAAACTGCTTTATGCAGGCTGCAAAAAAGCCGCCTTGAATTATTCCAGGCCTGAAAACATTGAAATCACACAAGAGGTTTCTTTAAAATTCGGCAAGGAAAAGATTGCTGCATGTTTTATAGATACGGAGGAGCTTCTTCAAAACAAGGAAATGATTGAAAACTATGTGGATGAACTGATTCTTTTGAAGGAAAGCTCCATAAGAGAAAGTGTCCAAAAATGGGATGGAGAGACGAAGATTCTCGTGTCCTTGCCTGAGGTTTCCCTGGATAAGCTGATTGAGATTCTTTCTGTGCCTTCCATATGCGGCATTACCGGTCATGCCATCAACGAAAACGCCAAGGAACTTCCGGCGATCAAATCGCTGTGTCAGGGTAACGGAATTCGCGTGAACGCCTTGGAAGCAGCATTTCAATGGTCCGATTTCAAGTTAAATTCCGACGGGCATATAACTGTTGTAGTTCAGGATTATAAGACCGATCAAGTTCTTATGGTAGCCTATATGAATGAAGAAGCTTATAACGCTACCGTTCACACCGGCAAGATGACCTATTACAGCCGGAGCCGGGACGAATTGTGGATAAAAGGCGATACCAGCGGACATTACCAGTATGTGAAATCGCTGACGGCAGACTGCGATATGGACACGATTCTGGCAAAGGTTTCTCAGGTCGGTGCGGCCTGCCATACCGGAAGTCATTCCTGTTTCTTCAACGAAATCTTGAAAAAAGAATACGATGAAACGAATCCTCTTAAGGTGTTCGAAGCTGTTATGAATGTTATCATGGACAGGAAGGTACACCCGAAGGAAGGTTCTTATACCAATTATCTGTTCGAGAAGGGAATCGACAAGATATTGAAAAAGCTGGGAGAAGAGGCAACTGAAATCGTCATAGCTTCCAAGAACCCCAATTCCAACGAAATCAAATATGAGATTTCTGATTTTCTCTATCATATGATGGTTCTGATGGCAGAAAAGGGAGTGACTTGGGAGGAAATTACAGAAGAACTGGCAAAAAGATAATGATAAAGGACAATTAAGTTAATATTATAAAAATCTCCGAACCGAATTTTAGCATATTAATATGTTGATATTGATATGTGCATGCCGGGCCGGAGATTTTTTATATCATAGGAAAGACCTTGCTGCTTTAATGTGTGGAGCACACTTTTGTTCTTAAACAACGAGCAATACGTTTCGCGTATTGCTCGTTGTTGAGATTCTATATAAAGCTTTATTAAAATCTACTATATGATTGCAAGTATTACAAAGTTCAAAATGAACAGAGCCGTACTCACCCAAAGAATCGGATGAATGCTCTTAGCCTCGCCGCGCAGACATTTTACGATGCAGTAGAAGATGAAGCCTGCTGCGATACCGTAGGAAATGCTGTAGCACAAAGCCATAAAGATACCTGCAAAGAATGCAGGAACCGCTTCTGCCAAATCGTCCCATTTGATGCTAGCAAAAGAGGAAAGCATCATAATGCCTACCATAATGAGGGCAGGAGCAGTAGCTTGCGTAGGAACGATTCCCACAACAGGAGCTAAGAAAATGCTGAGCAGGAACATAATCGCCGTTACAAGAGAGGTCAGACCGGTACGTCCGCCTGCACCGATGCCTGCTGCACTTTCCACATAGGTGGTAGTGTTGGAGGTACCGAAAATTGCACCGATGGAAGTAGCAATGGAGTCTGCGAACAATGCGCGGTCCATTTTGGATTTGAAGCCGCTGGAGCTGTCCATTTCCGCTTGATCTTTTTCACTGAAAATGCCCGTACGGCGTCCCGTACCGATGAATGTTCCGATGGTGTCAAAAGTATCGGAAAGGCTGAATGCAAAAATCGTCATAAGAACTAATGGAAGTTTCGTGATATCCGAAAAGAGAGATAACATTCCGGCTGCCCCGAAAGCTGCACCGATGGTTGTCCCAAGCTCCGAAAAAGAGGTTCCGATGTTCGATGCGATGCCAATCTGGCTCAGATCTACAATTCCCATGAACACGCCGACTATCGTGGAAAGAATAATGCTTACAAAGATAGCTCCCGGCACCTTCTTGATAACGAGTACTACCATCAAAATAAGTGAAATCAGGGAAAGAAGTATCGGAAGAGTATTGAAGGTTGCCAAAGCGGGAACGATACTGGAATCTGCAACGACTGTTCCGCTATCAAAAACAACATTTCTGCCCGGATCGGAGGTAAAGCTCAATAAGCCTGCATTTTTAATTCCTATGTAAGCGATGAAAATGCCGATACCGCCGCCGATAGCGTGTTGAAGGCTTACGGGAATCGCTTTAATAATAGATTTGCGGATTTTGGTAACCGTGATGATGACGTTAATAATACCGCAGATAAATACCATGGCGAGAGCTTGCTGCCATGTAAAGCCCAGACCGAAGCATACGGTATAGGTAAAGAATGCATTAAGCCCCATACCCGGAGCTTGCGCATAAGGAACGTTAGCGAAAAGCGCCATAACCAGCGTACCTACAGCGGAAGCGAAAATGGTTGCGAGAAATACTGCACCATAAGGGATGCCAGTTTGGGAAAGCATTGCCGGATTAATGAACAGAATATATGCCATTGCAAAAAATGTGGTAAGTCCGGCCAGAACTTCCGTAGCTACGGTGGTATTGTTCTGTTTCAGTTTGAATAGTTTCTCCATTGTTATTCTCCTTGCTTAAATAGTGTGTTTTCTTGGTAACAATATTCCAGCGCCCGGCATGGTTTATTGTTTGACAGAATATATCGTATACGAATGCGACAGGAAATGCAATCTTTTTGTTGTGATTTTTTTAATATTTTTAATATATTTTTAAGATTTCAGATAAAAAGGGCAAAAAACTCGTTTTGCGCGTTTTTTGCCCTTTTGCATCTTATTCTTTCGATAGCTTATTTTTATATCTTATACTTTTTCAAATCGTCCTGGAACGCCTTAATCATAGAATCGAAGACAGAAATCTGTTTAGTCAGTTCGTTGATCTGATCCACATAAATAGCCACGTTAGAACTTGCCTCCTCCGTAGAAGCAGAGTTCTCTTCAGCAATAGCCGCAAGATTTTGAATGCTGTCGAACAAGGAGGATATATGGTCCGCCTCTTTTTTTAAGTCGAGGGATGTCTGGATCATAAGACCCGAAACCCCTTTTAAGTTGTCATTGGAATGATTGGAGGTAGCCACCGCTTCCATAAGGGAGGTATTCTCTGTCTCCAGAATGGTATACTGGGTGTCGATACCTACAACCACTTCACCTACGCTGGAAACGAAGTTGGTGAGGTTAATGTTAATTTCCTCTACCGCGTTGTTTGTTTCCTCAGAAAGCTTGCGAACCTCCTCAGCAACAACCGTAAAGCCCCTGCCGGCTTCCCCGGCTCTGGCTGCTTCGATAGAAGCGTTCAAAGCGAGAAGATTGATCTGCTTTGCGATGCCCGAAACGATAGAGACGATTTCAGTAATGTTAGCGGCATTATTTTGCAGCTCGTTGCTGTTATCTTTTATCTTGCCGAATTTATCCAGCACTTGATTGATTTGCGCTGCCGTATTCTTTACGTTGAGGAAACTGTTCTCGATGCTGCTCACCGCATTTTCAATTTCTGCTTTGTTCTTCTGGCTTTCGTCGGAGATACGTGTAATGTTACCGATGCTTTGGTTCAGTACTGAAACGACATTTTCCGTATCCTCTGCCTGCGTAGTAGCCGCTACAGCAACCTCGTCCAAAACATCCGTGATATCGTTGGAGGTGGACTGCATGGTGGAAGCGATGCCGGAAAGCGAGTTATTGAAAGTATACATCTCATCGACAATAGCGTTGAACTCGATAAAATCCTTCTGAACCACGGCTTTTAAGCTGTTAATAACTTCCATGAGCTTTTCGTTCTCATCTTGGGAGTGAAGTTCTACGTTTTCAGAAAACGTTCTGTTGGCCAGGCTTTGAAGCTCTGCTGCAATCAGTTTGGCAGGCCTGCTGATGACATAAGAAGAAATCAAAGAAATCGCACAGGTGGAAACCGCGAGTATCGCGGACTTTGCAGGATCGTTAAAAAGTACGAAGCCGAGGGCTCCGATCAAAACGGTATTGAGCAGGGCAAGCTTCTGAGAGCTTCTCTTTAAAAAACCGAGGGAGAGAATCTGATTGAAACGAAAACGCTTAGTATACTGTATTTCCTTTTCAAAGGTCAGCTTCAAATGAATTTCGCCGGCGGACTTGCTTAGAACTTCTGTCTTAATATCTTCCTTGAAGTAGTTGGAAACGCCTTTTAACAAACCTACCAGATAGTCGCCCATTCCGCGCTTAGAGCGGTAAATGAAAAGAGTTTCTCTGGAGGAGATCGGCTGTAAATCCAAAATAGGAGGAACGGCGCCTTTAAAACGGCGCATAACGATAATATGTACATCATTCATGGATTTTAAAAACTGGTAAGCACCTTCGTGGCGGAAAAAGCCGGGGTAAATGCGGCTGAATGTCTTGATATTTTCTTCGCCCATAAGCCCCCATATTTCCTGATGATTTTTTCCGACACTGTTGCCGATCATATCTACAAGACCGAGAGCAACGTCATCGGCAACGTCTTCGATAGGGGTGAAAATATGGTCGGAGGATAAACGATAGTGCGCCAATGCACTGTTAACAACTTGATCGCCGAAGAGTTTGCGGCAGGATTCCATCCATGAAGAAACTACGGTACCTTTCATAATAAATATCTCCTTTGTCATAAGATTTCTTCGTATTTATTTCTATATTTAAAACTAAAAAACTATCATGGCATTACTGTATGAGTTGAATTCATTTTACTATAGAAAGGGGAAAATATCAAAGAATATTTTGTTTGATCTTCAGATATTTCGGAAGTTATTGTTACTGTTCACACAGTAGCTTAACATTTACTGTTAAGCTGCGTAAGAAAATGATTCAAGAGATGATTTCTGCTTCGCGGAGCGAATTTAAATGCCAAATTTTTGCATTGCAGGAATCATGCGTTGCGGTGAACGGAGTGAACAGTAACAAGGCATTTCCGGTTCATAAATGGAGTGGAGATTCCATATATTGTTACAAAGATTTTTAGGAAGAATATATGCAGCTTAAACAATTGATTCATAAGAAAGTAATCTTAGTACTGTTGTTTTTAATTTCTATGTTTTTTATAGGAAGGGCACTGGGATATGTGAAAGAGAGAGTGATGCCGGCCTCGGCAATCGCTGCAGAATGTGAAAATTGGGGGCTTGGAGGGTACGGGAACGAGACACAGCCTACGGGGATAGCGTCCGCAGAAGAATTGAAGAAATATGACACTTATTTCGTAGGGGATAAGGGAGAGAAGGTTATCTACCTTACGTTTGATGCGGGATATGAAAATGGAAATACAGAACCGATTTTGGATGCGCTGAAAAAACATAATGCACCGGCCACCTTTTTTATTGTGGGGCATTACCTGGAATCAGCTCCTGAGCTGGTAAAGAGGATGGTGGCGGAAGGACATTGTGTCGGGAATCATACATATCATCATCTGGATATGTCTAAAATTTCGGATATGGCTTCCTTTCGGAAGGAAATGGACGGGGTAGCCGACTTATTCCGGCAGATAACAGGAAAGGAACTTAGTATGTATTATCGTCCGCCTCAGGGGAAGTATAGCGTTGAAAATTTAAAGATGGCGAAGGAGATGGGGTATAAGACTTTCTTTTGGAGCCTCGCCTATGTGGACTGGTATCAGGATAAACAACCTACGAAGGAAGAAGCTTTTTCAAAGCTGGTAGGGCGGATTCACCCGGGGGCTATCGTTCTGTTACATAGTACTTCACAGACGAATGGGGAGATTCTGGATGAGCTTTTAACGAAGTGGGAAGAGATGGGATATAGCTTTAGACCTTTGTCGGATTTGACAGAATGAGAATAAATCACTTTTTTTCTGCATAGTCTTTGTTAAGTAATTGGTTAGGACGAAGCTGCATGGGTAATATTTCCAGCGACCAAAAATTACAATTGGTTCAGATGATACGCGCGGAAAGCAAGGATAATAGAATGAGAATGAGGAGTCGGGAAAGGATGCTGTACGGAACGGATATGAAATATGAGCAAGAGGAGCTGCCGCTGTATGCCAAAGGATATTACGGTGATTTTAAGGATAATAAGGATTATGAGCTTCAGGCTTTGGAAAATGGCAGGGAAAGTGCGGTCCATACTTCCTTTTCCTCCTTCAGGCTGAGACTTGTCATCGCGGTTTTGCTTTTTGCAGGCTTTTTATTCCTCGATGCCGAGGAAGGAAGTATTGCAGGCATTAGCGTAAATCAGATGAAGGAAGAGATAAATAAGGATTTCGATACAGGTCTGGATGAAGTAGTATTTGATTTTGAGCATAATTTCCCTTATACTCTATTTAATGATGTAAAATAATTAGAATGAGTAAAAACTCATAGTGAGTAAAAACACTTTTTATGAGTCAAAATACTTATAAAGAGATAGGAGTATTATGAGCAAGCTTGCGTTAAGAGATGAAATACTGCTGCAGGTGGAAAAGCCGGCCCGCTACATCGGCAACGAAGTGAATGCGGTAGTAAAAGATAAGGATGCGGTATCCGTCCGTATGGCGATGTGCTTTCCCGACATATATGAAATCGGCATGTCGCATTTAGGAATCCAGATTATATACGATATGTTGAACAGCTTTGAGGATGTATGGTGTGAACGGGTTTATTCGCCATGGGTCGATTTGGATAAAATTATGAGGGAGGAACATATCCCTCTTTTTGCGCTGGAATCTCAGGAACCAGTAAAGGATATGGATTTCCTCGGCATCACCATTCAGTATGAGATGTGTTATACGAATATTTTACAGATTCTCGATCTGTCCCAGATTCCTCTTTTAGCAAAGGACAGGACTCTGGACCATCCCATCGTAATCGGGGGAGGGCCTTGTACCTATAATCCCGAACCGATTGCTGAATTTTTTGATATGTTTTATATCGGAGAAGGGGAGACCAGGTACCGTGAACTCATAGATTTATATAAGGATTCCAGGAAGAAGGAAGAAAGCCGTATAGAATTCCTGAGAAGGGCGGCCAAGCTTTCGGGTATCTATGTACCGATGTTTTATGATGTCGATTATAAAGAGGACGGTACCATTCTCGGAATGAGACCGACAGAGGAAGGAATACCTGAAACTGTGAAGAAGGAAATCGAGATGGCAGTTTCCGATACCTATTATCCGATGAAGCCCGTAGTCCCTTTTATTAAGGCGACTCAGGACAGGGTGGTCCTGGAAATCCAACGGGGATGTATCAGAGGATGCCGCTTCTGTCAGGCCGGACAGCTTTACCGTCCGGTACGGGAACGTGATGTGGAAGTGTTGAAGGGCTATGCCGTAGAAATGCTGAAAAATACCGGACATGAGGAAATTTCCCTAAGTTCCTTAAGCTCCAGCGATTATTCCAAGCTTCCTGAACTTATTGATTTTCTCATCGATGAGTGCGGGAAAAATTATATTAATATTTCACTGCCTTCTCTTCGTATCGATGCTTTTTCTTTGGACGTGATGAGTAAGGTTCAGGATATAAGAAAGAGCAGTCTGACTTTTGCTCCCGAGGCCGGAAGTCAGAGGCTCAGAGACGTTATCAACAAGGGATTGACTGAAGAAGTCATCCTTAAAGGAGCAGCTATGGCATTCGAAGGAGGCTGGACAAGGGTGAAACTCTACTTCATGCTTGGACTTCCTACTGAGACGCAGGAGGATATAAGAGGTATTGCCGATTTATCCAACAAGATAGCCGCCACATTTTTTGAAACTGTTCCCAAAGAGGAACGGAAGAACGGAAAGGTACAGATTGTCAGCAGTACCTCCTTCTTCATTCCCAAGCCATTCACTCCTTTTCAGTGGGCAAAGATGTGTACAAAGGAGGAATTCATCGAAAAGGCATATCTCACACGCAGTGCCATTAAGGAGCAGCTCAATCAAAAAAGCATCAAATATAATTGGCATGAGGCGGATGTAAGCGTTATGGAGGGCGTTTTTGCCCGAGGAGACAGAAAAATTGCAGCAGTTATCCGGAGAGCCTACGAAAAAGGATGTCTCTTCGACTCGTGGAGCGAGCATTTTCATAATGACGTATGGTTGGAGACCTTCGAGGAGTGCGGCATAAGCGTTGATTTTTATACTACGAGAGAGCGTTCCCTGGATGAAGTATTTCCTTGGGATTTCATAGATTGCGGCGTGACTAAGAACTTTCTGAAAAAGGAATGGGACAAGGCGGTGGAAGAGACTGTATCTCCCAATTGCCGGATACAGTGTCTTGGATGCGGCGCCGCTGTATTTGGAGGAGGTGTGTGCTTTGAAGATAAGAATTAAATTTGCCAAGTCCGGCGCTATGCGCTTTGTCGGCCATTTGGACGTGATGAGATATTTTCAAAAGGCTATTCGCCGCGCAGGCATCGATGTGGCTTATTCGGGGGGCTTCAGCCCTCATCAGATCATGTCCTTTGCCGCTCCCTTAGGCGTAGGTTTGACAAGCCATGGAGAATATATGGACATTGAGGTGGTTTCTGCGGCTTCCGCCAGAGAGCTTAAGGATAGCCTGAATAATGCTATGGTTCCCGGAATGGAAATCGTAAGCGTTACGAAACTGCCTGACGACGCCATGAACGCCATGGCCAGTGTGGCGGCGGCTAAATATACCGTGAGATTCCGGGAAGGCTATGAGCCTGATTTCGACTGGGAGGCGCAGACGGCGGCATTTTATGCCAGACCCTCCATTCCGGTTACGAAAAAGACGAAAAAGAGCGAAGTAGAAATGGATATCAAACCATCTATCTACGCCTTGGAATCTGTTAAAGACGAAAATGGACAGGGAGTTATACGCATGATGGTGGATGCCAGCAGCTCGGGCAATATCAAGCCCGGTCTGGTCATCGAGGCTTTTTTAGCGAAAAACGGCGGTACACTTTCCGACTTCGCCCTGGAAATAACAAGAGAAGATACCTTTACGAATGCAGGAACGGAAGACGAGCCGGTATTTATATCATTGGATGCGGTAGGTAATGAATTTTAATGAACGATAGGAAATATATCATTTTAAAAAGAAATCATCAAATATTGTCCTTACTTTTTCATGGCAACCACCTGCGCTTTGCAACTGCTGAAGAAGAAGGGGGCAGCGTTGTCGGCAATATTTATGTGGCAAAAGTAAAAAATATATCCGCCAATATCAACGCAGCCTTCGTGGAGATTGCTCCGGGCTTTTCCTGTTTTCTCGCTCTGAACGAGGCAAAAAGCCCGATCCTTGCCAATAGGTGCTACGACGGGAGGATTCTCGCCGGAGACGATATTGTTGTACAGATAAATAAGGACGCGGTAAAGACGAAGCAGCCTGCCGCCACCTGTGTTCTTTCTTTAAGCGGAAAATACTGTGTTGTATCGCTGGGAAGGCCGGGCATAGCATATTCCTCCAAGCTATCGATGAAGGTCAGGACAAGGATCGGCGAGGCGCTGAAAGAAGAGTTTGCATCGCTTCCAAAAGGCATCGGGACGGTTATCCGCACGAACGCCAAGGATCTTGAAGATTATTCGCCTCTTCTGGAAGAATGGAAGGAATTAACGGCGCAGCTTGAGGAATTGGCCGAAGTGTCCGTTCATAGGACCAGCTATTCCCTTCTTTATAAAAAGCCTTCGGACTACCTTCTTCGGCTCCGGGATACTTATGCGGGACAATACGAAGAAATCGTGACGGATGACGAGGGGATTTATGAGGAGATAGCGGAATACTCACGCCTGCATCCCGCCTTTCACATACGTGAAGCAAGGCTTTATAAGGATGCACTTCTCCCTCTTCACAAGTTATATTCTGTAGATGCACGCTTAAAAGAGGCACTGGATAAGAAAGTATGGCTTAAATCCGGCGGTTACCTTATTATTGAGCCCACGGAGGCTTTGACGGTAATCGACGTAAACACAGGGAAGGTTAGTACTAAAAAGGATGACGAAGAAACCTTTTTTCGCATGAATATGGAGGCTGCCGAAGAAATATCCCTTCAGCTTACCCTGCGAAATATATCCGGCATCATCGTCGTTGACTTCATCAATATGCGAAAGCAGGAGCATAGCGATAAGCTAATGGCACATTTTGGCGATTTGCTGAAAAAAGATCCGGTGAAAACGAATCTTGTGGATATGACAGTTCTCGGACTGGTGGAAGTCACCCGTATGAAAATAAACAGACCCTTGAGGGAACAGCTCTCACAGCTTTAAATAAAAACGAAACTGCAGCAAGTTTGGGATCCAGAAGGAAGATAACGCATGAAAATTATTAAAATGGAAAAAGTAAAAGACGGCAAATATTTAAAAAACTATGAGCTTACCTATCTTAACAAGGCCGGACG
>JAEZRJ010000018.1 GCA_023412855.1 Bacillota bacterium
TCCTTTTGTACTTCATAAAATATCACACTAAACTATATCATTTTACTTTCTTATCGTCAAGTTTAAGCCCTTTCTTATGTATTCAAATCGAGGCTGATAAGAAGTCCTTCGTTCACTTTATTCATAATTTCACCGTCCAGGTGGCATACCCTGTCTTTCAGTCTTTTCTTGTCTATCGTCCTTAACTGTTCTAACAAGATGACCGAATCCTTCATCATATCGCATTTCTCTGCATTCAACTCAATATGTGTGGGCAGCTTCGCCTTATTCATCTTCGATGTAATCGCCGCACAGATTACGGTGGGGCTATACTTATTTCCTATATCGTTCTGTATAATAAGTACCGGTCTCACTCCGCCCTGTTCTGAACCAATCACAGGCCGCAAGTCCGCATAATATATGTCTCCACGCTTCATAGTTCTCACCCTTCATTTAAACTTATATATGGCAAACCTTTTATAGGTTACATTATTGCCAGTTTATCCGAAGGTATTCAATTATTACTCAAAATCGAGAAAATAATCCCTCGTTAATACGACCTTTCCCTCTTTCAAATAAATTCTCGGTACTCTTTTGCCGATCAAGCAGGCGAGTTCATAGTTAAATCTGCCGGAAAGCTCCCCTAAAAGCTCCATCGTGATGCTTTCTCCGCCATCTCTTCCTATCAATGTTACCTCATCACCCTCTGCCACTTCCGGGATATCCGTTACATCCACCATAAATTGATCCATGCAGATACGTCCGATAATAGGCGCCTTCTGTCCGCGCACCAAAACATATCCTTTATTGGACAATCCTCTCGGATAACCGTCCCCATACCCTACCGGTATCGTTGCAGCCTTTGTCATCCTCTTCGTTACGAAAGTACCGCCGTAGCTTATCGCCGCTCCGGCCTTCAATTCCTTAATATATACGATGCGGCTCTTAAGTTCCATTGCCGGCATCAGGCGGACGATATCCCGCTCCACCTCTCCGGACGGCCATAATCCGTATGTGGTCACTCCGGCACGGACTACATTCATATTTGCTTCCCTTAGGCCAATAATCCCCGCACTGTTGGAACAGTGGCATACCGGTATCTCATATCCGGTCTCCATTTTCGTTTTTTCTATGAAAGCCTTGAATGTGTTCATTTGCTGCTTTGCCGCCGTTTTATCGGCTTCGTCTGCTCTGGCAAAATGTGTAAAGATTCCTTCCACCTCGATCTCCGGCATGGAAAGCGCCTTTTTCACTAATTCAAGCCCCTCCTCATCAGGCGATACCCCGATTCTGGACATTCCGGTATCCACCTTGATATGGATCTTAACGCGAATATCATCAAGTAATGTGCCGTCTTTCTCCGCCTCTTTCCTCATTTTCAAAGCGCAGAGGGAAAGCTCCTCCAACGTATCATTTCGAAATACCGTCGGGGTAATTTTCTCTCTTATCATTTCCTCATAGCAATAAGGAAACGTATATCCCAATATTAAAATCGGCTTGGTAATCCCGCTGTGGCGCAGTATGAAAGCCTCTTCCACCGTCGCTGTGGCAAACCCAAAGATATAATCGAGCGCTTCTAATTCTCTCGCAATCGGCACAGCCCCGTGACCGTATCCATCTGCTTTGATGACACTTATTATTTTCGTCTCAGGCTCAATATTCGCCTTCATGTGATCCATGTTGGAATGTATGGCGTCCAAGTCCACCGACGCATAAACTCTGCTGTACTTTTCTATCATCTTCGTTTCCCTTCATTGCTCAAAATGTACTTTAACTGCTCCACCAGATCTCCTGCCATCACCGCGTACCTCCCGGTCTTCTCCGCCGCCAGATCGCCCAGCCTTCCATGGAGAAATACTCCTGACGAGGCAGCCTCTCTTCCCTTTCCTCCCTGCGCTAAAAGCCCGGCGATAATACCTGCTAATACGTCCCCGGAACCTGCAGTAGCCATGCCGTCATTGCCCGTAACATTTAAGTAAACGCACCTTTCCCCATAATGAGCCACTGCTGTTCTTGCATCCTTGCATACCACGGTACCGCATAACCGATCGGCCAATTCCTTGGTCCTGCTTATAATATCCTTCTTTACCTCCCCTGGCTTGCAGCCGTACAGCCTTGCAAATTCTGCCACATGAGGAGTTATAATAATCTGCCTGCCTTCCTTTAATGCTGCGGTACGCAGGCTCTCCTGCAATTCTTCAGACTCTGCCAGAAGATTCAATCCGTCCGCATCGATAACGAGGGCCTTCGCAGATTCTTTCACCGCGTATTTAAGCAGTCGGTAAGCTGTGTCGCTCTTGCCGATTCCCGGCCCGATCACGATACAGTCCGCCCATTTCATGCTTTCTTTTAAGTCCTGTGAAAACACCTCCCATGCCTCCGGCTTCTCCCCATCTGAATAAGTAGAAAGCAGCGCCTCCGGCAGGTTTTTCTGTATGATTTCCCGGTTTTCCTCCGGAGTAACGATCTTTACCATGCCTGCACCGATTCGGTATGCGCTTCTTGCACACAACTCGCAGGCGCCACTCATATTCCTGCTTCCTGCAATCACCAATACTTTGCCGAAGGTCCCTTTATTTCCTCCCCGGCTTCTTGCCGGCATAAGCGCTGCCGCCTGCTCTTTATAATGGTCGGCATAGGAATATACCAGGGGTTCTTCCCCCAAAAAGCTCTCATCCGTAATCCCGATATCTTTACAAAGCACTTCACCGCAGTATTCGCAGCCCGGATATAGGATATGACCCAGCTTTTCATAGGCGAAGGTAACGGTGATATCCGCTTTTACTGCTGCATTCATCACTTCTCCAGTATCGGCATTTATCCCGGATGGAATATCTACAGAGACGATGAAGCCACATATGCCATTCATCGTCTCAATACAGTTTTTATATATTCCTTCTACGTTTCTCGACAATCCGATTCCAAACAGCGCATCTATAATTATATCATATTCCATACTTTCGATTTTGCTTTTCATAGGACATTCATATTTTGCAATGATATCCAGTTGCCGTCTTGTCTCTTCGCTGCATTTTTCCTGCGCTCCTATGAGGACAAAATCCACCTTATACCCCCGCTGCATGAGAATCCGTCCAACTGCGATGCCGTCGCCGCCATTATTTCCCGTGCCTGAAACCACCAGTACTCTGCTTCCCTTCTTGAATCTTTTTTCGATTTCTCCCGATGTCTCCAGTGCGGCACGCTCCATAAGCACCAAAGAAGGCACTTCGAAATACTCTATCGTAGCTTTATCGTACTTTTTCATTTCTGCAGAGGATACAAAATACTTTTTTTCCATATTTACGTTCATGCTCCTTTTCAGATACAGAGTCTTATGCGGATATGCCTGTCCGCCTAAGCATAAATGCGCCAAAAACAATCGTTCTGACGCATTCCCATTTACCGTTTATTCTCCCTTGTCAACTATAATGGTCTTAGGAGAAGCAACTTCCTTCTTTGCCGCCCGTTCCTCCTGAGCCCTTTTTCTTTCTTCCGGATTATATTTCATATCAAAGATCTCGATTACCTCCGCGCCAAAGATATCGTGCATATAAGAATATAAGTCGAAATTCGCTTTTTCGCTTTCCTCTTTGTGTACGAGATTCTTTTTAATCTCCACGCGGATATTTTTTATCCATTCATTGATTGTTTCGATTTCCTTCGTATTCTGTGCGATTCTCGTATAGCAGACGTCCATGGTATCCAGCATGAGCTTATAATTCACGCTGTTTATTTCTTCGGGCAAAAGGCGCAGTTCCTCCTGATAAGCCTCAAGCTTCTCATTGCAATCATTGATAAGGCGCCTATTCTCATCCAATTTCTTCTCCGTCTTTACATCGGGATTGTCTCCTAAAGATTCTGCCATCTCCATGATCTCTCCCATCAGCTTCTTCTTCAGCCGTCTGATGTCCTTAGACTCCGTATTCAGCTTGCCCTGCCTCTTCACCAGCTCGTTCAGCTTCTCCTCATTGCGCTTAATCTCCCCCGAAATTTCAGTCTGCGCCTGTGTGAAAAGCTGATGCCATTTATTATCCAGCGTTAAGAGCGGAATTTCCTTTCCGGCCAACGCCGCCTTGTATACTTCCTCTGAACGCGACATACCCTTCACCCCTATTTCGTATTATCCGATTCAAACCGGCTGATGTTATAAGACAGCTTCATCAGGCTGTCCGACAAATGGACATTTTCTACCTGAATATCCTCCGGTACATTCAAATCCACATGGGCAAAATTCCAGATACCCTTAATGCCGTATTCCACAAGCTGCTCCGCTACCGTAACAGCTTCTGTCTTCGGTATGGTAAGAACCGCTATATCTATATCGTTTTCTTTAACGAACACTTCCATATTCTCCATGGGCTGTACCTCGATACCCCGTATCTTCTTCCCGTGAAGTTCGGAATTGTTGTCGAAAAGTCCGCGGAACAAAAAACCTCTGCGCTCGAAATTCACATAATTAGCAAGCGCTTGTCCAAGATTCCCTGCTCCGATGATAATCAGATGATGTGTTCTATCTAATCCTAATATTTTCCCGATTTCATTATGGAGAAATTCAACGTTATATCCGTATCCCTGCTGTCCAAATCCACCAAAATTATTAAAATCCTGTCTAATCTGCGAGGCGGTCACCTTCATGATATCGCTTAACTCCTGCGAGGAAACTCTTTCGATTCCCGCATACTTAAGTTCGCTCAGATATCTGAAATACCTGGGTAGACGGCCTATTACCGCTTGAGAAATTTCTTTTTCTTCCACGACACTTCCCCCTATTCGATAGTTACTTCTTATTATATAAAACTGTTAAAATAATGTCAATGAATTGACAGAGTCTTTTATCCTATGTAAAATAAATGTTACTGTTCACTCCGTTCACAGTAACGCATGATGTTCTGCAATGCAAACTTTTTGCATTTAAATTCGCTTCGCGAAGCAGAAATCATCTCTTGAACCATGTTCTTACGTAGCTTAACAGCAAGTGTTAAGCTACTGTGTGGACAGTAATAAATATATTCTGCCATTTCTATCAGGCAGTTTTTGTATGAGGAGCATAACCATGATATTATCTTGTCAAAATATAAGCAAAGCATTCAATGAAAAAAGCATATTAAAAAATATATCCTTTCACATAGAGGACTATGATAAGGCTGCAATCGTCGGAATCAATGGAGCTGGAAAAACCACGCTTCTTAGAATCATTGTCGGGGAAATGTCAGCCGATGAGGGCGTTGTCGCTTTTTCCAAGGATAAAACTTTCGGCTATCTTTCCCAGCATCAATCCGTAGACAGCGGCAACACGATTTATGACGAGCTTTTGTCCGTCAAGAAGGAACTGATTCTTATTGAGGCCCAGCTTCGCCAGACAGAACTTCAGATGAAAGCTTCCTCCGGAAAAGAGTTAGAAAAGCTGATGGAATCCTATTCTCTGCTCACCCATCAATTCGAGCAGGGCGGCGGCTACGCATACCGCAGCGAGCTTACCGGAGTCTTAAAAGGCCTGGGTTTTGCAGAAAGTGACTTTACCAAATCCGTCTCCACCCTCTCCGGAGGACAGAAGACGCGTGTTGCTTTAGGTAAGCTTCTTTTATTGAAGCCGGATTTGATCATGCTCGATGAGCCCACTAACCACCTGGATATGTCCTCCATTACATGGCTGGAAACTTATCTGCTCAACTACAAAGGTGCGGTCATCATCGTATCCCATGACCGCTATTTTCTCGACCGCATTTCAAATAAGATCATTGAAATCGACCAGACGAAGGCCTCCGTATTTTCCGGTAATTACAGTGACTATGCCGTGAAAAAGGAGCAGATTCGTACGGCTGCCCTGAAGGCTTACATGAACCAGCAGCAGGAAATCAGACACCAGGAGGAGGTCATCCAGAAACTAAAGTCCTTCAACCGTGAAAAATCCATCAAACGCGCCGAAAGCCGCGAAAAGATGTTAGATAAAATCGAGGTTTTGGAAAAGCCCACGGAAGCTCCTGCCGATATGAACATCCGCCTGGAGCCTAAATATATAAGCGGCAACGACGTTCTCTGCGGAGAAAACCTCTCCAAAGCCTTCGGCCCTCTCTCTCTTTTTCGCAACATCGGTTTCGATATAAAGCGCGGGGAGCATGTGGCCATCATCGGCGATAACGGCACGGGGAAAACCACTATCCTGAAAATCATCAACGGCCTGCTCCCCGCCGATTCAGGCACCTTAAAAACCGGCAGCAACGTTCACATCGGCTATTACGATCAGGAGCACAACGTACTGCATCAGGATAAGACTCTTTTTGAAGAGATTTCCGATGATTATCCTACCCTGAGCAACACAGAAATACGAAACACTCTGGCTGCCTTTCTTTTTACCGGCGATGATGTATTCAAGCGTATCTGCGACTTGAGCGGCGGAGAAAGGGGACGGGTTTCCTTAGCTAAATTAATGCTTTCGGAATCCAATTTTCTCATCCTAGACGAACCTACCAACCATCTGGACATTGCCTCCAAGGAAATTTTAGAGGATGCCATAAATAACTATACGGGTACGGTTCTCTACGTATCCCATGACCGTTATTTCATTAACAGAACTGCTTCCCGCATTCTGGAGCTGACAAACGGTTCACTTATCAACTATCTGGGAAATTACGATTACTATTTGGAGAAAAAACCGCAGCTTGCATCCGCGTGCCCAGCTTCCGTTCCTTCCTCCTCAGAGAGCGATTCTCTTTCCAAGCAGGATTGGAAAGAGCAAAAGGAACAGCAGGCAAAGCAACGAAAAAAAGAAAGTGAGCTGAAACGAATAGAGAACAAAATAGAAACCTTGGAAAACCGTGATGCCGAAATCAATGGGCTTATGGTTCTGCCCGATGTTTGTACGAACGTAGCCAAGCTTCAGGAGCTTTCCATGGAAAAGGAAAGCATTGCCGCAGAAATTGATGGCCTGATGAACCGCTGGGAGGAGCTTGCATCCGAGGATTGATTGGATTGTACATTTAAAAAGACCGGCATGCTTTATTTCATAATAAGGCATGCCGGTTTTATATTGTTCTTTTTATGTTTATATCGTTTCGTATGTTTTTCGAACCGCTTTAATAAAGTCTTCGCTGTTTAACACAGTTACATCCTTAAGCGTCGTAATCAGTGCAAGGTCCTTCGTCATCTTACCTTCTTCGATGGTGGATAGTGTCGCTCTTTCCAGTTTATCTGCAAAGGTCACCAGTTCCTGAGTTCCGTCCAACTCTCCTCTTTTTCTGAGAGCTCCCGTCCACGCAAAAATAGTAGCTACGGAATTGGTAGAGGTCTCTTCCCCTTTCAAGTGCTTGTAATAATGCCTTTGTACCGTACCGTGAGCTGCTTCATATTCGTATACTCCGGTAGGAGATACGAGTACGGAGGTCATCATCGCAAGAGAACCGAAGGCAGAGGATACCATATCGCTCATCACATCCCCATCGTAATTCTTGCACGCCCAGATAAAGCCGCCCTTGGCCTTCATAACGCGGGCTACAATATCATCGATTAAGCTATAAAAATATTCAATTCCTGCCGCTTCAAACTTCTCTTTATATTCCTTTTCATATATTTCCTGAAAAATATCCTTAAAATTATGGTCATACTTTTTTGAAATCGTATCCTTCGCCCCGAACCAAAGATCCTGCTTCGTATCCAGCGCATAGTTAAAGCATGCTTTCGCAAAGCTTTCTATGGAAGCATCCGTATTATGTACGCCCTGCAAAATACCTTCGCCCTTAAACTCATGGATTACTTCTTTCGTTACCGTTCCATCGGCAGCCGTAAAGACTAATTCCGCCTTACCTGCTCCCGGTATCTTTATTTCTACATTTTTATAAATATCGCCGTACGCATGGCGTGCTATAGTAATCGGTTCTTCCCAGTTCTTTACGCAGGGCTCAATGCCTTTCACTACAATAGGTGCGCGGAATACCGTACCATCCAAAATGGAACGAATCGTCCCGTTAGGACTTTTCCACATTTCCTTCAGATGATATTCCGTCATCCGCGCCGCGTTGGGCGTAATCGTTGCACATTTTACCGCCACTCCATACTTCTTCGTAGCTTCCGCAGAATCCGCCGTTACCTGATCATCTGTTTCATTGCGGTGTTCCAATCCAAGGTCGTAGTACTCTGTCTTCAAATCGATGAAGGGAAGCAAAAGCTCCTCTTTAATAATCTGCCAGAGAATTCTCGTCATCTCGTCCCCGTCCATTTCTACAAGGGGCGTTACCATTTTAATCTTGTCCATTCCTACACTCCTTACATCTAGTTTTGCGTTACTGTTCACTCCGTTCTCAGCAACGCATGATGTTCTGCAATGCAAACTTTTTGCATTTCAATTCGCTTCGTGAAGCAGAAATCATCTCTTGCATCTCGTTTTTATATAGCTTAACAGCAAGTGTTAAGCTACTGTGTGAACAGTAACTATTATCTTACTATCTGCTGGCATTTTTGTACAGTCAATTTTCGTTCGTGCCGTAGATATTGTACAGCCCGTTCTTTACCATATTATCATAAGCATTGATGATATGTTCATTCGCAAGCTCTTGCGCCTTGTCCTTGTCCTTCTCCTTGATGGCTTCCATAATGCTCCTGTGTTCGTCATTGGAAGTCTTTCCTCTTCCTCCGTTAGTCAGCGTCTTTTTTCTGACCCTCAGCACATATTCGTGAAAGTCAACGAGCAAGCGCTCCAACTGCTTGCTGTTGCATGCCTCATATAAAATATGATGAAAGCGGTTGTCTAAATCCGCCATCTGATCCAGATGCCCCTTGGATGCATGAAAATCGGCCAGATATACATTCTCTTCCATCTCCTCGAGCTGCTCTCTGGTAATATTTTCCGTCGCCCATTTGGCGCAAAGCCCTTCTAAAAGAGAACGAATCATATAGATATCCTGAACATCCTTAGCGGTAATTCCGGTTACATAAGCGCCCTTGTTCGGTACGATCTGAATCAATCCCTCCAGCTCCAGCTGGCGGAACGCCTCCCTGACCGGGGTCCTGCTTACGCCCAGCTCTTCACCGATGGCAATTTCCTTCAGTTCCTCGTGGTCTCTATATTTTCCGTCTAATATATCTTCCCGTATTTTATTGAATACCCGTCCCCTCAAGGAATATTTGTCAGTGACCTCCTGCTTTACATCATAATTCGCCATTCTCTAACCATGCCTTTCCCGTAGCTTATAAACAATTCATCAGCCGATTGTAAGGTTCAGTTTTGCACATGCCGCATTGATCTGCTCGATCAACTCCTCGTCCGTAAGAACCGTAATCCGTCCGCCGGCATATTCTTCGTCCACCCACTTCTTCACTTCCTGCACAAGCATGGAGTTCTTATCCACCTGCTTATCGCCGTGCAGTTTGAAATACGTATTCATCCAGTGAGCGATTCCTGCCAGACCGGAGGTATCGCCTACTGAACAAAGTACCGGCCTGTTTAAAAACTTCTCCGTATCGAATATATTGTATATTTCTTCATTTTTCAGTAAACCGTCCGCATGGATTCCTGCTCTGGTAACGTTGAAATTCTTACCGACAAACGGCGTTCTGGGAGGTATCTCGTATCCGATTTCCTTCTCGAAATAATCTGCCAGCTCCGTGATAACGGTTGTATCCATACCGTCTAAGGTACCCTTCAACTGTGCATATTCGAATACCATCGCCTCTAACGGAGTGTTGCCCGTACGTTCTCCGATACCGAACAGCGATGTATTTATACCTGCACAGCCATACAGCCATGCGGTGGTAGAATTAGCTACCGCTTTATAGAAATCATTATGTCCGTGCCATTCAATCAGTGCATGAGGAACGCCCGCATGCGTATGAATCGCGTAGATGATTCCCTGCACACTCCTGGGAATTACTGCCCCCGCATAGTTTACACCATATCCCATCGTATCGCAAGCCCGTATTTTAATCGGAATATTATATTCCTCCATCAATTTCATCAATTCCACGCAAAATGGCACTACAAAGCCATAAATATCAGCCCTCGTAATATCTTCCAAATGGCATCTGGGGCTGATTCCCTCCTCCAGACACTCGCGGATAACGCTTAAGTAATGCTCCATTGCCTGCCTTCTCGTCATCTTAAGCTTTAAGAAAATGTGATAGTCGGAGCAGCTTACAAGAATGCCCGTCTCCTTCATTCCAATTTCCTTTACCAGCTTAAAATCTTCCTTGCTCGCACGTATCCAGCTCGTTACCTCAGGAAATTGATAGCCCAGCTCCATACATTTGTAAACAGCATCTCTATCCTTCTTACTATATAGGAAAAATTCACTGGCACGGATTAATCCATTAGGACCGCCGAGCCTGTGGAGATAGTCATAAATGGTCACAATCTGCTCCGTTGTATAAGGTGCTCTGGATTGCTGCCCGTCGCGGAACGTCGTATCCGTAATCCATATTTCCTTGGGCATATTATGCGGTACGATTCTGTCATTGAACGGAATCTTGGGGATTTCCGAATAGGGGAACATATTGCGGAATACATTGGGCTTTTCCACGTCATCCAAAATATACATATGCTCCTCTATTTCAAGAAGATTATTTTTTTCATTCATCGTCACAGGACGGTTCTCAAATGTGCTGTTATTTTCTCTCATAGTACCTCCATTCTGCCCTAACATGCGGCAAGGCGCCTCCTCTTTGAAACGCTAGGTATTATTGTATACAATCATACTATCCATGTCAATACATAAATTGTATTAAAGTGAGAGCATTCTTCCTACATTTACCATTCCCCACCCCTGTTTTGTCCACGGTTCATGTAAATCGGTTGCGCTGTAATTAATTTTTCTTTTTACCTGCTCATTGGTAAGGTATGGATACTTCTGCAAAAGCAAGGCCGCTGCTCCCGAAACAATAGGTGTGGCCATGGAGGTCCCGCTTTTCTTCGTATAAGCGTTCTTGTATCCCCTAAACGCAGAGCGGCAGGCTACGTTGCAGGAGATGATGTCAGTACCAGGAGCAACCACATCCGGTTTTTTTACCGCATAGGGTGACGGTCCTCTGCCCGAGTAATCCTCGCATAACGAGCTCTTCCCGCTGAAGAACCCTCCTTCGTGGCATCCCACCGTTATTACCTTTTTGCTTGCGCCAAGGGGGGATATCGTCATCGGCTCCGGTCCCATATTCCCTGCGGCACAGACCACCACGATTCCGCTGTCCCAAGCTGCATCTACCGTGCGGATCAGTTCATTCATCCTGTTTTTATCATCGATATGCCCTATTCCAATGGAAATATTAAGCACTCTTATTTTATATCTTTCCCTGTTTTCCAGTACCCACTCTATTCCTTTCCTCATATTATCTATATTGCCGTCACCGTTCTCATCTAATACTTTTCCTACGATCAGGCGGCAATAAGGGGCAATTCCTTTATACATTCCTCCGGAAGCTTTTCCGCTTCCTCCGATACAACCGATAACATGGGTTCCATGACCGCTATCATCATAAGCAGCCCTCCCCCCATGAAGAAAATCATAAAAAGCCTCTACTCTGCCGTCTAAATCCGGATGGCTGCCTACTCCGGTATCCAACACCGCCACCCTTATATCATCTACTTCACCATTTCTTCTAATATTGCAGGATGCTACGAGCTCATCCGTACAGCCCACCTGTTGTCTGACTCTAAACATAAAACGCTCCCGGCTTTTTAATTAATTTATGCCAGGAGTCGTTATTCGTTACTTTTTGTCAGATGGGAACCAAAGTGCGCTTCACAGACTTTCGTGAACAAATGCTTTGGCAGCGCAGCTTTTGTTCCGCGCGCGTAGCTGCGCATCCATTTTTATGTAATAGAGCACTTTCCTATTACATAAAAAGTACCAAGCAGCAAGTCCTCACCCGATTTTCCGGGTCCCGCCGTCTTGGTACTCTCTTTCAATTAAAAAATCCGTATGTAGTAAAACGCTGTACGTTAAACTGTATACAGGACACACCGTCTACCGTTACCAAATGGAAGTCTATCTTTTCTAACTGTCCGTCCTCATCCAGACATGCAATCTGAAGAGCATCCTGCGCCACTCCCATGGGCTTGGGTATGGTTACCGTCATTTGCTGTTTTCCCACCTTACTGATGGGAATCATCGTCCTTACATCGTACAAAGTTAGATCGTAGACTTGCAAGCTCACGATTTTGCCGCCCGGAACCGCCTTTTTATATGCCGCGCTTATGGTGCTTCCGGCACCGGCATTATCGCTGATTTTTAAAACATAGTTTTGATTGATTCCCGACAATTGTGCTGTTGCAGCCGGTGTTCCGGATAAAGTGGCACTATCTACTTCTACAGATACCATTCCTTGTCCCAAAGCCTGTGCCTTGCTGCCGGAGACGTACTCTACGGCTTCTCTCGGATTGGATATCTTATAACTCTTGCCATATACTGTTACGTGACTGGGAATCGTATTATCATTTACATCCTCTTCGCGCATCACGATAAATTTAAGCCTTAACCGTCCCTGCTTTCCATCTTCCGCTGCCTGTTCTACACTGCAAACGAGGCCCCTGAATCCGCCTGTATCATAATCCAAAGCGGTGCCCCTCACGTTCTCAGGTGTTACGCTGTCGTTTACGATCGCAACATTTATCCCCTTTAACACAGAGCCTCTATCCTCTTCGTTTATCAATCTGGTGGCGGTCTTCTCATAAGATACACCTGGTATACTCTTGCCCAAGAAAACAGCAACTTTGCTTCCGTCCCCTTTTGTCGTGCCAGTTATGTCATAAGCCTTTAAACCTATTTTCTCCACAGAGGAAGGAATCTTTATGGTACTGATCGGACATCCTGAAAATGCCCTGTCCTTTATTACTTTTAAGTTATCGCCACCGGATATGCTGGTCAGCTTATTGCATCCGGCAAAAGCGTCCTCTCCCACAACAGTACAAGTACCGGGCAGGGTAACCACAGTTATCTCGGTATGCCCCTTGAATACTTCCGCGCCAATCTGCTTTACGCCCTCTGGCACCTCCACTTTGTCACCGACGCCTCCATAAGCGATCAAAATGCCGTCTCCAACTACTGTGAACGGATTTCTTCTGTTGACCAGACAATTCTCCATCCACTTCGTCTTGTCGAAGGCGGAAGGTTCTATCGTCGTTACCGTATCTGGAATGGATACCGAAGCCAGGTTATCCGCATGGTAAAATGCTCCGTATCCGATGGTTGTCACACCGTCTGGTATCGTAACAAAGGTAAGTCCTGTTCTGGCAAAAGCGAAATCTCCTATTTCCTCTACCGTCTCAGGTATCTCATATTCAGTCAATGCCGTACTTCCATAATATGCCTGAGCCGCAATTTTCTTGTCGTTTACGATTGTATACTTGGAATAGGTACCGGCCGTTTGTCCGCCTCCTATTACCTCTGAGGATACAGCACTGCCCTGTTTATCTTCCGTCTGCACATTCCCGGACAATACCTTGGAACGACTGTTATCTATGAACACTACTGCGTTACCGCCTACAATCCTGCTTTGTCCCAGTGTAGTACCGGTATCCGCATTATCCGTTCCGTCCTGTCCGTCTTCACTCACGCTCTCTCCTGAGGCCTTTGTCACCTCCTGATATTCGCTTTGAGCCACTTGGGATTTATCACGCTTCGATTCATATTCTGCTGCATAAGAGCCCTCCGGCGCAATAATGACAAGCTTCGGACAACCTTCGAAGGCCATCTCATGTATGGAAGAAACAGATAGCGGTATTTCGATGCTTCCCAAGTTAATACAATCTGAAAAAGCCCCAATGCCTATCGTAGTCACGGAATACGGAAACAGAACCTTCCCCAGCTTCTGACAATTTGCAAAAGCATAATCCGGTATTTTCTTAACATTGCTTCCTATTTCTACTTTTTCAAGGTTCATGCATCCCCAAAAGGCATTACTCTTAATTTCCTTCACCGTGGAAGGCATCTTATAAGTTCCCTGCGTATATCCCGGAATCATCGCGTACACGATGGCCTTATCTTTGCTGTAAATCACGCCGGAATCGTAGACGAACTGCGTATTATTCTTACTCAGCTTAATCTCACTAAGAGCAGTACAATCCGCAAATACTCCATTGCCAAGGGAATCTAATTTCTTTCCTATTGTTATTGTTTTCAGGCTACTGCATCCACTGAACGCCCCGTTACCGATTGTCGTAACCGTATCGGGTACAGCAACATTTTCTAACGAACTGCATCCGCTGAACGCATTATAATCAATGCTTTCCACATATCCCGGAATCTCAACCTTTTTAAGTTCCGTATGTCCTGAAAAAGCTTCTTTTCCAATGTGTTTCACCGATACCGGAATGGATGCGGAAGTAGCCGTACCAGTATACTTTACCAGCGTATCTCCCTTCATCTGGAAATCGGAAGCAGATGATGATTCCGCTTCCACGTGAGACATTGGAAGCCGGAGCGCTGCTACCGCAACAAGGAGCAGCACTCCTAAAAGAATCTTACTTTTTTTATTCATAGGCCCCCCTGCGATTAAGCCGTTTTTACCTTTGGCTGTACTTTATCCTTCTTCGCAAACAAAATAACAGAAACGCATGCAAGTCCTATTGCAAGAAACCACTTCGGATGAATCGGATCGCCGGTCTTAGGAGTCGCATCGATCAGTCCTTCCGTAAGGTTCGCTTTATCTACATAAATCGTGTACGGCGAGAAATGCGTTGCCGTAAACTGAATACAAGGCACCCCGTCAATCGTTGTGAACTTCGCGCCCAACTCTTCCAGCTGGGAATTTACTACGCTCGCCGCCTTGTTGTTGCCGGCGTACTGAATCAGTTCATCCGGCAGCGGCAACGTAATATCTACCGTTACCCCGCTCACATCCGTTATCTTAGTCTGTCCCGTCTCATCGTACAAGCTGATGTCCATCGGCCAATAAGCAATATTGCTGAGATCCCCATACTTCGCTTCCAAAGCCGCTATAACAGCCGCCGTCGCCTGCGCATCCTCCGTTATTCTAATCACATAGTTATCCGAAGAGCCGTTCACATTTGCCGACACCAAATCCGTATTGGAAATACCGCTCTTTGTCACATCGACGCTTGTCGTTGAATTGCGAAGCGTGTTTCTTGCATTGCCCGATACAGAAGAAGAGGAAGATTTTCCTGCTTTTTGGTTCGCTGTAATTGCCACATTGTTTGCCGGCATAGTAAATGATGTGGATATCGCACTCGCATTTACAAATCCTACTCCTGCCGAAGAGCTCGTCCACTTATCGAATACCTGACCGTCCGCAGTCGCATATGCGTTGATATTAACAATGGTTCCAGGCGTATAGTCGCCGCTTCCGCTTCCTCCGCTAACTGTAACCGTATATTTCGTACTGTTACCGGAAACGGAATTACCGCTGCTGCTTCCGCTGCCCCCGCTTCCGCTTCCTCCGCTGCCGTTGCCTCCATTATTATTGCCATTATTGTTATTGCCATTATTACCATTGTTATTGCCATTGTCATCAGTACCGCTGCCAGACGTAAACATTGCGACCACATCCAGGTCCTTCGTCACATTCTGCCATGCCGTTGCCGGAAACCATCCGCTGAAGGTATATCCCGTCTTAGTGGGATGTGCCGGTTCTATTGCACTTTCACCAGCAGCCACCTGCTGAGGCTTACCTACCATGGTTGTCATTTCCGTATCTGCCCAGAACGTTACCGTATAGGTTCCCGCTATTTTATCTGTGTAAGTAGCATAAATATCTACTGCTGATGTGATATTGGAATAGGATCTGTCCCAGCCGGTAAATACCTTTCCTTCTACCACCATCTTATCTGCTGCAGGTGGCACCGCATCCTTGCCTTCCACTACCTGCTGTGTATAATCGTTCATTAATTCTTTATTATAGTTGAAGAATCTTACGGTATAGGTCGTCGCATCATTCTTTGTATACTTCGCATATACTTCTACGTTTTTTGTAACCGCTTTGTAGATATCAGTCGGAAACCAGTAAGCAAAAGTATAGCCTGCATGTACTGGCGGTGTCGGAGGCGTCGCATCCGTTCCGTGCAGCACTCTTACTTCATCAATAATGACCGGATTCATTTCATCTAATGCATCAAAAAACATAACGGACCACTTCGTCTTTAATTCATCGGACTCTTTTGTTGTTATGTAGGAGTAATCCTTTGCATAATATGCCGCAAAACTATCATCCAAACAAACAATCAAAAGAGGATCATGATCATCATAAGATTCAAACGTCTTACCGTTATCCGTAGTATTCGAAAACGCATCTGGAGCAATCCTTACTACACTGCTCGGAACTACTATATTTTTAAGAAAACTATTCCAAAAAGCTCCTGCACTGATTTCCTTCGCTGTGTCCGGCAGCGTCACCTTATATAAGCTGTCTGTTTCTGCAAAAGCTTTTTCCCCTACACTTACCAGAGAAGAGGTCCCTAAATTTACCTCTCCTATGTAATCACAGCCCATAAATGCTTCACTTGCAATTTCTTTAACATTTGCTAACTCTTCCGGACCTACCATGGTGGCCCCAACCACTTTTCCCCGTGTTTCAAGGCACTCTATAACCTTTGTATTAACTCCGTTCGTTTTTCCATAAATAATACCGTTCGCACTCGTAAAACTATCACTGCCAGGGAAAGAAACACTCGTAAGTCCCTCTTTTTTGCTGCTCGCTATACATCCTCTGAACGGCCTCTTCCCGAGTGCTGTTACCGATGATGCAATTTCCACATTTCTTAATCCGGTATCGTTATCAAATGCATAATCACCAACACTTGTACCGCCGCCCATATAGAAACTCTCCAGTCCAGTGCAATCTGCAAATCCATATGCCGGAAGCTCATCTATTGTATTTGTGGTTATCGACTTTACCTTTAAGTTCGGGTCGCCTATCTTAGTACCGCTTACATCCTTTCCGGAAAACAGTCCCGACTGAATTGATTCAATTCCTGCCGGTAATACAATATTTAATGCGGAATTAACAATCCCCATTTGATATTCAGACGGCTGTTTATTTGTGGGATCAGCATTATAGGCTTCATATACAGAAACCGCTGTACTTGCTTCCGTCACATAAGTAGCCGTCATATATGGGAAAGAGTTTATCGTATATGTTTTCAATTCATCATATAACGGATAGTCGATTAATTCATTTTTGTCCGTTTTCGGATTATAACGAACAGTCAGGTTGCTCGGCCAACCACTATAAAACGTAATCCATGTCTCCGGCTGCGTCCCATAGTTGATTTTTGTAGTCGGGGTCATCGCATACTTAAAGGGCAATGAATTGTTATCTATCTTTCCCGTAAAGGTAAGTTTTGGATTATCCGTCAACTTATTAGTATTATTGGCTATACAATTTGCGGTATGTGTACTTACCCCTTTTTGTGTCGAAAAAGCATCCGTCCCTATTGAAGATAAATTAATTGGCTCTTCGAAAATTACATCCGTTAAATTATGGCACGCTAAAAATGCTTCATTACCTATTTCTGTCACAGAAGACGGAATTATAATCTTCTTCAGATCACAGTTGCCCTCAAAGCTTCTGTCTCCAATACGTTGTATATAATACGGGCCAATCCGGCGAGGAACAACTAAATCATTAACAACTCCGGTTTGAGCAAAATAAATCAACTCATTCTTATTATTAACCCGCCAAGTAGTTGTACCAGAGGTAGAACCATCAATAACTACTTTTTCATAAATCTCTTCATTCAAATATTTAAAAGCTATTTCATATTTTTTAGTAATATCATGGATCGGAGAAGCATCTAACGCTTCAAAATAGAAATCTTCTGCTACTGTCGAGAGAAATGCCTTAATATCAGTCTCGCTATCAATGAATTTAACTACAGTATTTTTGGCTGTGATATATTTCAATCCCTTACAGCCGTCAAATAACTTTATACTCAGTTCTTCCGTATAGTCCCGGGGGAAAGAAACGCTCTTCAAAGATTCGCATCCATTAAATACCTTATCACCAATATATTTTAATAAAGTATTTCGTCCTGTATCGAAATCAATGGTCTTCAAGCTCCGGCAATTTTCAAAGCTGGAATCACCCAACGCTTCCAGTCCGGTAGGTACCGTAAAATCAGTCAATCCCGTACAATTATAAAAAGCATGATGCCCAATTGCATCTAAGTTTGAATTAACATCAATAATGCAGGTAAGCATGTTCTTGCATTCTGCAAACGCTCCATTTCCAATAGTATCCAATCCATTGCCCAGTGTCACAGTTCCCAACCCGGTACAATTATAGAAGGCGTAATCGCCGATACCCATCAGGTTCTTGCCTACTTTCAAAGATACAATATTCTTATGTCCTGCAAATACGCCTCCGGAAGGATTATCGGAAGTTACATAATCACCAACGACCCATTCCGGAGGGTTGGGATTAGTTGGCGTGGCGGCTGGTCCGGCTTTTACCTTCTGATTCCCGATATAAGCAACCACTGCATTATGTATTCTTTGATGATCTTCACTGGATGCCAGCTTATACGCACTATCGGTTGTATCAAGATAATACAGCCCGTCTTCCGCAAATACTCCCTCCCAATTTGAGCGTGTGGAGTAATAACAAGGCTTATAACTGATTTCATCTATCGTTACCGGACTGCTATAATCCGTCGTTCTTACACGTAATGCTACATCCGTAAGGTTCCCTTCTAGAATTTCATGTATTGAAGAATTATAATCTTTCGTCGGTATCCATTCTTCTTTTGTCTTATATATAATCTCTCCTGTCACAGGATCAGTTTTGTTTACCTTTGTTGTTACCTGATAAAACAAAAATTCATTATTTCTGCTTACCGCACAATTTTCTCCTACCGTCGTATTCGTTGTGTATTTCCGATATGCGTCTACCGTATCAGGTATTGTAAGCGCATTATTTTCAAGATTTCCGATATTTGTATACCCCAAAATTACCGCAACTTCATCCGCACTGGTTTTCGTAGGTTCCATATACGCAAAATGAAATTTACCGTCACCCGTCGTATATATTGTAGCATCCGTCTTCACATATGGAATTTTACTGTTATAACCTATAACTCCACTCGGCGCAGATTCCCACACTTCCAAACCTGTTGTCTGATTTAATACTGTAATTTTAGTAGGTGTATCATTTACCGCAGCCTCTGCCGGTGTCACCGGAATCGTCGTCACAATGATCGCCGAAACCATAAACAGACATCCCAGCGTCTTCCTAAGCTGCCTCCGTAATTTTAGATTCTTCTTCTTTGTATCTTTACCCTTAGCCATCGCTACTCTCCTCCGCCGTAAAACGATTTTATTGAATCCTCTTGGCAACCACCGCGAACCTTCCGTCCGTCTGTGAGTTGTCACAGGTCGACAGCGTCAGCAATTCGTCACCGTACTCGGCTGTTACCCCGGTATCGTACAGAGACATCTGTGCCATCTCTTTCATATAAGAATTGAATTCTTCCACTGAATTCGCATTTATGAATTGATAATATTTAAAAGAAACATCGTTCTCCTTTAAGACCTTTGCCCTGAACACATACATAACCTGATAGGTGCCTTTTTCATATATCGTATCAAATTGTATCACACTATGCTCTTTATAGTAAGACTCTTTCACATATTTTTCCAAGTCACCGAACATCTTGCCGGACTTCATGTGATGCCCATACAATATCAGATTCTGGGAGCGCGGAAACGCCTTGCACTGATAATCCATGAAAATGCTGCCATTCTTATCGTATTCCTGATTGAAATTATACGTAAGATAATATTCGTTGTTGGATGTCTGCATTACAGGGTAATCTATTATTGTATCGTCAATTTTCAGCCATCCGATTAGCTTTTTATTCTTATTATATAAAGTTTTATATTTGTCGAGCACATCCGGAAGTTCTATCTCCTCCCGCTCACCCCGGACTACAATTACCCTTTCCCCTAAATCGGCAAGTGCCTGACTGTCCTTAAGCGTTGCTAGCTGCTCATAATCCGCGCTGGTCCTCTCCGCAAAAAAGTAATATACGAAGAAATATCCAAAACAGGCTAAAGCACATAAGGAACATAATATCACTGTTAATTTCCTGCGCTTCTCTGTCGCCTTCAGCTGGGCTTCTATTTCCCGGCGCATATCCTCATCGAAGTCTTTCAGAGAAATTTTCTTACCGCCCTTAATCGCTTTGTGGCTTTTATTTCTTTTCTTTTTATTTTTCCCCTTTCTATTGTTCTCCTGCTTCTTGTAATGCTCGACCAGTTCATATATTTCATCATCGAAGTCGTTGCCGACCGTCGTCTCGAACCGGTAAATTCCGCCCCGCATCTGTTCATATAAGGCGAACACTTCTTTTGGATTTTTCAAATCTGTCTTCGTTCTAATGATGTCTATTTTCTTCTTATCCCTGAGTGCGGCTTCATAATCTGCTTTCGTACGGAATTGCCTGCCCGAAACTGTCTGCCTTTCCGCTGCCATTTGCCTGTCTCCTTTGTATCAATTATCCTTTACGCCATATATTCCCCGAATTATAAAATAGCATATACTAACATATTACTAATACCTTGCAATTAATTCAAGTATTTTGTCGATTTATTGTACTATTTTTTTTAAAAATTTCTACATTTCTTTTCTATAATTCAGGAAACAAAAACATGCTATCCATCATAGTATAAACCATAAATAAAATTTTTTTTGGAGGCAAAATTTATGAGTGATTTAACAGCAACAGGATGTGGCTGTGGCGGAGTAAGCGATAGCAACTCCGGATGTAATTCTATACTTTGGATAATTCTTTTGCTCTGCGTATGCGGCGGAAACAACAATAGTGGCTGCGGCTGTGGCAACAACGGTCTCTTAGGCGGAAGTTCTAATGGTTGCGGTTGCGAGAGCATCATATTTATCCTGCTTATCCTTAGCTGCTGCGGAGGGAATTCCTTCTGCTAAAGCCCCTACGGAATCAGATAAAAATGCAAAGCTAGAGCTTTTCTGATTTCAACTACACATCTTGAAGATAGGCTCTCCCGAGCCTATTTTCTCTTGCCCGATGGGGACTTACCCTCTGCGGTGCCGATGTGTATGCTATCATTACAGCGATGCCGCTATCTATCGGCATTACTATGCAGCAATGCTAATATAAGCATGAAAATACGCATATTTTCACTTTTATGTACATAAGATTTTATGATAACAAAGGGGTAAGGGATTTTATGGAAGAAAAAAAGCAAGACAAAATAACAGCTTTTGATGTCCTATCTACAAACAATCATATTCAAATGTTAAAAATTATTATCCCTTATTTCGACAGCCCGCTACAGAAACAATTTGCAATTTATGTAAAGTTTCTTGAGCTGCAGCATGCCCTATCTTATTATCAATCGCATTCTTATGAACTGCGCAGCTGCGCGATTAAGAAAGAAGAATTCAATATCAGTAAAATATGCACCGAGATTCTTCCCTACTGCACACAGGAAGAAAAACAAAAGGTAGAACAAATCGCAGGTCTTTTCCGTTCCATAGATATGTATAAGGAAATGTTCAGTACCTTCGAAGCAATGAAAGAACTGTTTCCGGAAAGCTTCGAGGGCGGTTTCCCCTTTGGAGCGCCCCCGCAGCCCAACCCGGATCCTGACGGTTATTCCGCGAATAATCACGCGACTATGAATATGGCCGACATGCTCATGAACATGCTTTCTCCCGAGCAGAAGGCGATGTTTGAAATGTTTGGAGGTAACAACTATGAATCAGAACGAATGGATGGATGATCCCCTCGTTGCCGGCATCGACAGAGATAAGCTGCAATTTTTACAAACACTCGTCTTCGAGAGCCGGAACCTGTCCCGCGAACAGCTAATCCCATTTCTTATGTCTGTATCGCAAAAGGGAAGGATGAATAATATTTTATTCGACGATGAAGAAATCGCCGCAATTGCCGCCACTCTTCGCAAATATTCCTCCCCGGAGGAAGCTGAGAAGATAAGTAAACTCATGGCTTTAAAGAGAAAACGTTAGAAACAGCGTATGCAGGCTTTATCTCCTGCATACGCTGTTTTCTGTAAAAAGAACTCCTATTACAGAACCGATTGATGCGCAGCTGCGCGCGGAACAAAAGCTGTGCTGCCGAAAAATTTGGCCGCAAAGGTGTACAAAGCACACTTTCGTTCTGTATTGTTCTGTATTACTTCACTACGATATTGACAATTTTTCCGGGAACATAAATCTCCTTTACGATTTCTCCCGCAAGCTTCGCTCCCAATGCTTCCTTACCCGCAGCAATCGCTGCTTCCTTCGTAACATCCACCGGCATCTTAATGACAATCTTTGTCTTGCCGTTCAACTGTACGGCAATTTCCTTTTCATCATCTACCATCGCGCTTTCATCTGCCACAGGCCACACCGCATGAAATACGGAATCCGCTCCACCTAACTGACGCCACAACTCCTCACCGATATGAGGGGCAAAGGGCGATAGAAGGATAACGGCTGTCTTTAGCGTATCCTTGTCGATTCCCCCGTTTCTGGCCATATCGATCATTTTGTTGTTGTATTCCATAAAGCCGGATACTACCGTATTCAGGCTGAAATTCTCCAAACGCTGTGAGATGTCGGCAATCATCTTGTTGCGAACCTTCAGCATCTCCTTGGTCGCTTCCACGTTCTTATCCTTATTTTCCGTTACAAGATTCCAGAAGCGTGTAATAAAGCGATAAACTCCGTCGATTCCTCTGTCGTCCCACTCCGAATCCAATTCCGGCGGCCCTACAAAAAGCTCATATAATCTTAAGGAATCGCAGCCATAATCATTCACCAAATCGTCGGGTGACACTACATTTCCTTTGGATTTACTCATCTTAATTCCGTTCTTTCCGGTAATCATTCCCTGATTGAACAACTTGGTAAAGGGTTCGTCGAAATCGATAACCCCGATATCGCACAAGAACTTCGTATAAAATCTGGAATAAAGCAAATGAAGTACCGCATGCTCTACGCCTCCTATATACATATCTACCGGAAGGAATTTATCAGCCTTTTCTCTGCTCACCAGCTCCTTATCATTCTTGCTGTCCACGTAACGCAGGAAATACCATGAAGAGCCTGCCCACTGGGGCATAGTGTTCGTCTCTCTCTTAGCAGGCGCACCACAGGCAGGACATGTGGTATTTACCCATTCATCAATACCTGCAAGAGGAGATTCGCCGGTTCCTGTCGGCTGGTAAGACTCCACCTCCGGCAGAAGCAACGGCAGTTCTTCCTCCGGCACCGGCACACAGCCGCACTTAGGGCAGTGCACGATCGGAATCGGTTCTCCCCAATAACGCTGACGTGAAAATACCCAGTCGCGGAGCTTATAATTCGTCGTCTTGTGACCGAAACCGAGCTCTTCGATCATAACCGGAGCTTCCTTCTTTAAAACGGCAGATTCCATACCGTTCCATTCACCGGAATTGATCATCGTTCCCGCCGCCTCGGTGTATGCCTCTGTCATATTTTCTATTTCTTTTCCATCCTTGGCAATAACCTGAATAATCGGAATATTGAACTTGGTAGCAAATTCGAAATCACGGTCGTCATGAGCGGGTACGCACATGATAGCTCCCGTTCCATAGTCTGCCAGCACATAGTCTGAAAGCCAGATCGGAGTCTTGGCGCCATTTAACGGATTCACGGCATAGGAGCCCGTAAATACACCCGTTTTTTCTTTGTCCTGAAGTCTGTCCACATTAGATTTATTAGCAGCATCCTGAATATATTTATCTACAGCCGCCTTCGTCTCCGGAGTCGCCAGGCCTGCCGCCAGCTTGTGTTCCGGTGCCAGTACCATAAATGTAGCCCCGTAAAGGGTATCCGGCCTTGTGGTATAGACTGTAATCGCTTCCTCACTTCCATCTACCTTGAAATCCACTTCCGCACCATAAGAACGCCCGATCCATTCGGTCTGCATCTTTTTAACCTTCTCCGGCCAATCCAGCTTATCCAGATCCTCAAGGAGACGATCCGCATATTTGGTAATACGCAGCATCCACTGATTCAGATTCTTTTTGGTCACTTCCGAACCACAGCGCTCACACTGACCGTTTACCACTTCTTCGTTAGCGAGTCCGGTCTTACAGGAAGGACACCAGTTAATCGGCATCTCTTTCTGATAGGCCAGCCCTTCCTTGAACATCTTCACAAATATCCATTGCGTCCACTTGTAAAAATCAGGATCCGTCGTATTGACCTCCATATCCCAGTCGTAGAGTGCCGCTATCTGATTAATCTGTTTCTTGATATTAGACACGTTCTGTGCTGTGGACTTCGCAGGATGCACACCCATCTTAATCGCATAATTCTCCGCCGGGAGACCGAAAGCATCCCAACCCATGGGATGAATGATATAGTGTCCGCCATTCAACATCTTATAACGGCTCCATACATCAGAAATCACATATCCTCTCCAATGCCCTACATGAAGCCCGTTTCCAGACGGATACGGGAACATATCCAGACAGTAATATTTCGGCTTCTTCCCGTCGTTAACGTTCACGGGCTTATTTTCCCATTCCTTGCGCCATTTTTCTTCAATCTCTCTGTGGTTATACGGTTGTGCCATCTTCTCT
>JAEZRJ010000044.1 GCA_023412855.1 Bacillota bacterium
GGATTGGATTTTCAGATATTAGCAAAGAAAAAAGTCGGAGGTTTGATATGGAGCAACTGAATCTAACAGCAACAAAGGATAATGAAAGGGTATACAAAATACTTGGTGACCTGATGAATATGGATAAGGAATTTCAGATTATGATAACGGTACCGTCCGGTCATAAGGACTCCTCCATGGCAGGGCAGGAGACAGTTGTGAAAAGCATTAATACGGAGAGGGACCTGGAGAAGGATGTTACTGAAATGATTCACGAAATAGGCGTTCCGGCCCATATTAAAGGCTATCAGTATTTAAGGGAAGCTATCATGATGTCGGTGGAGGACACGGAGATGCTCAATTCCATTACTAAGGTACTTTATCCCTCCATTGCGAAAAAATATCAGACTACTTCCAGCCGCGTGGAAAGAGCAATCAGACACGCCATTGAAGTAGCATGGAGCAGGGGAAGAATGGAAACCTTGGATGCACTGTTCGGCTATACAATCAATACGGGTAAAGGAAAACCGACTAATTCGGAGTTCATTGCGCTGATTGCGGATAAAATTCGTTTGCAGTACAAAAACTGATGAAATAACAGAAATTAGTGTTTTTAATACTTTCAAAGCACTCCGATATGATGTATAATGACTCTAAGTATATTGGAGGTTAGGCTATGAAGAAAATTTTATTTATGGCATCGGAGGGTGTACCCTTCATTAAGACCGGCGGTTTGGCTGATGTGGTCGGTTCTTTGCCGAAATGTATAGATAAAGAGTATTTTGACGTCAGAGTCATGATTCCCAAATATAGCTGTATAACGGAAGAAATGAAAGAAAAAATGACGTTTAAGACTTACTTTCATATGGATTTTAATTGGAAGAATGAATATGTGGGAATCATGGAGGCGAAGGAGGATGGAGTAACTTATTATTTCATCGACAATGAAACCATGTTTTCAGGATTTAGGCCATATAGTGACAATGTTTTGGAGGGGGTCACCAAGTTTTCCTTCTTTTCCAAGGCTGCGTTATCTGCCCTTCCGCTCATCGATTTCAGACCGGATGTGATTCATTGCCATGATTGGCAGACAGGACTCGTTCCGGTATATTTAAAAGAGCGTTTTCAGGGGAGCGAATTTTTCCGCGGAATAAAGTCCGTAATGACTATTCACAATTTGAAGTTCCAAGGGAAATGGGATGTGAAGACCGTAAAGTCTATTACCGGATTGCCGGATTATTTTTTCACGCCGGATAAGCTGGAAGCATATAAGGATGCGAATCTACTAAAGGGAGGTATCGTATATGCGGACGCAATAACTACGGTAAGCGATACTTATGCGGAGGAAATTAAGACTCCTTTTTACGGGGAAGGCATGGACGGACTCCTTCGTGCGAGAGAAAAGGACCTGCGGGGAATCGTAAATGGCATTGATTACGATGATTTCAATCCTGAGACCGATAAATATATTGAACATAATTACAATGCGGTGAATTTCCGAAAGGAAAAAATCAAGAATAAACGCGCACTTCAGGCGGAGCTTGGTTTGGAGCAGGATGATAAGAAGATGCTGATCGGCATCGTATCCAGACTGACGGATCAAAAGGGCTTCGACCTGATCAACTATATGATGGAAGAAATGTGTCAGGATGCGGTTCAAATCGTGATATTGGGAACCGGTGAGGAACAGTATGAAAATATGTTCCGACATTTTGACTGGAAATATAACAATAAGGTTTCTGCTAACATTTTTTACTCGGAGGCGCTGTCTCATAAGATTTATGCAGCATGCGATGCTTTCCTTATGCCATCTTTATTCGAACCCTGCGGGCTTAGTCAGCTCATGGCGCTTCGTTACGGAACAGTACCGATTGTAAGGGAGACTGGCGGCTTGAAGGATACTGTAGAGCCTTATAACGAATATGAGAGCCAGGGAACCGGCTTTTCATTTTCTAACTACAACGCTCATGAGATGCTGACGACGATTCGTTATGCGGAGCATATTTATTATGATAAGAAGCGGGAGTGGAATAAGATTATCGACAGAGGAATGGCGGCAGATTTCTCTTGGCATGTATCTGCGAAAAAATATCAGGAAATGTATGATTGGCTGATAGGATAGAGGACGGATACCATTATGTCTGACAATAAGAAAAAAGACGGATTTATTATGCAGGCAGGAATACTCGCCGCAGCGTCCATAATATGCAGAATTATCGGATTACTTTATAAGAGCCCGCTGACAGCCATTATTGGGGACGAAGGCAACGGCTATTATGCGACGGCGTATACATATTATACGATTATCCTTCTGATTTCATCGTACAGCATTCCGTCAGCAATTGCCAAGGTGCTCGCGCAGAGACTTGCGCTAAAAGAATACCGTAACGCACAGAGAATCTTTAAATGCGCTGTGCTGTATGTTATGGTGGTCGGAGGGGCTGCAAGTCTCATTTTGTTTGTTGGTGCGCCTTATATCGTTATGGGACATTCGGTTCCGGTGCTTCGCATCTTTGCGCCGACTATTTTTTTCTATGGACTGTTGGGAGTGCTCAGAGGATATTTTCAGGCTCATAGGACGATGATGCAGACCTCCGTATCCCAGATATTAGAGCAGATACTCAACGCGGCGGTGAGCATGGGGGCGGCATATTTTCTCATGCGGGTAGCAGCAGCTTCTGGAAAGGACGGAAGCGAGCAGGCGATGTATGGAGCCATCGGCAGTGCGCTGGGAACCGGAAGCGGTGTATTGATTGCCCTTTTATTCATGGCAGCGGTATATGCAATGAACCGTAAGACAATAAACAAACGAATCAAGCATGATGCGACAACGTATGAGGAATCCTATAAGGAAATATTTAAGACGATAACCTCGGTAGTGACCCCCTTTATTCTGGGTACCTGCATCTACAATTTGGTAACGGCGCTGGATCAGACTATCTACTTGAGATTTATGGTACATTTAAAGGATATGAACTTTTCAGAGGCGTCCACGAGCTATGGAGTTCTGGCTCAAAAGGCAGTGACGATTTCCAATATTCCCATCGCCCTTTCTTCTGCGATGTCTGCAGCAATCATACCTACCATAGCATCCGTCTATGCGCAGGGGGCATTTAAGCAGGCGAGGAAGAAGACCGCCTCTGCAATAAAAGTGACGATGCTGATTTCAATACCGGCGGCGGTAGGAATCGGTGTACTGGCGAAGCCTTTGGTTCTGGCATTGTTTCCCCAGCTGGAATCCCTGGAATTAGCATCCAGGCTATTGACAGGGCTTTCGATAACGGTTATTTTCTACGGACTATCTACGCTGACTAATGCGGTACTGCAAGGAATCGGAAGGGTAAATACGCCGGTCATCAATGCGGCAATCGCTCTTATTTTACAAACGGCGGTGTTAGTTCCTATCATATGGTTTACAGATTTAGGGATTTACGGCGTGATGCTGGCAACGATGGTGTATTCGCTCATAATGTGCATATTGAACAGCATATCTTTGAGAAAATATTTGGATTATAAGCAGGAATTCGATAAGACTTTTGCAAGACCGGTATTTTCCGCATTGATTATGGGAGCGGCGGCATTTGGAATCTACGAAGGGACCTCGTACCTTTTGGAACTGTTCATGTCTTCTTTGTATTTTGTCAATTTAATTTCGTTGGTCATAACGGTGGGATTAGCGGCACCTATTTATTTCGTGCTTGTCATCAAGCTGAAGGCGGTAAAGGAGACGGATCTGAAAGGGCTTCCCAAAGGATATTTATTCGTGAAAGCTGCGAAGAAGCTGAGGTTGTTATGATAAAATAGGTAAGATGTGAATTTATATGGAGGCAGATGCCGGGAACATCAGGTTCCCGTTGTCTGTCTCCTTTTTTCTATGAGCCGGAAAAAATGGACAGAAAAAATTAGGAAATCAATTCCCAAGGGCAGTGAAGTATAGTAGAATATCAATGAAACAAGACGAAACATTAAATTTATGAAACCTATTTATTTTGCTGATTTTAAACAGGAAAATCATAATTATTAGAAAGGTTCTGTTAACTATTATGACACTTACAACTCTTTGTTACATAGAAAAAGACGACTCCTACCTTATGCTTCATCGCATCAAAAAGGAGCATGATATCAACAAGGATAAATGGATCGGTATCGGCGGTCATTTTGAAGCCGACGAAAGTCCGGACGACTGCGTTGTCAGGGAAGCGAAGGAGGAGACCGGACTGACACTTACTTCTTACCGGCTTCGTGGAGTCCTTACTTTTTTGTGCGATGACATTACAGATTATTATATATTCCTATATACTGCCGATGGCTTTGAAGGTGAGTTGAAGAACTGTAACGAAGGTTTGCTTGAATGGGTAGCAAAGGATAAAATCTCCTCATTGCATCTATGGGAGGGGGACCTTATTTTCTTTCAGCTCTTAGCGGAAAATGCTCCCTTCTTTTCTTTAAAGCTACGCTATATAGATAATATATTAAAGGAAGCTGTCCTAAACGGCAAAGCGATGGAGCTCTTTGACATTGTGGATGAAAACGGCATTCCGACCGGTCAGGTGAGAGAACGTTCTCTCGTTCACCGCTACGGAGATTTACACCGGACCGCTCACGTGTGGATTGTCCGCAGGAACGAAAGCGGCAGCTTCGATGTTCTCCTGCAGAAACGCGCCGCCGACAAGGATTCCTTTCCCGGCTGTTTTGATATTTCCTCCGCAGGCCACATTCCGGCCGGAATGAATTATTTGGAATCCGCCCTTCGAGAGCTGGAAGAAGAACTGGGAATTATTGCATTGCCCGAGGATTTAAAATTTATCGGCTATCACGACGGAGAAATTGTGACTTCATTTTATGGTAGTCCTTTTCACAACCACGAGTTCAGCGCTGTCTATGTCCTATCTGCGGATATCCCCGTTTCCTCTTTTCGGTTGCAAAAAGAGGAAATCGAGTCTGTTGTATGGATAAATTACGAAAAATGCCTCGCCTCTATGCGAGACGGCACTTTGGCTCATTGTATTTTTATCGATGAGTTTCTGGCTTTGAAAACGTGGATGTGAATCAATCTGGAAATCGATACCTGTTGCTGCCAGGTTTACAAGGGCTATTTACTTATTTCGTCAAAAAAATATATAATAAAGAAATTTGTTCAAATGAGCTTGCTTTTTAGGATAAAGCGATGTACAATCAATAAAATAAATGCAGGGGGACGCTCGGGCGTTGAGAAGGTAAAACCTGACCCTTTGAACCTGTTGGTTAACACCGACGTAGGGAGCATTCAAACAAGTTGATGTTTGAGATGCCTTCCTTATAGGGAAGGCTTTTTTGTGTAATAGGAAAGTGCTCCTATTACAAGAAAAGATAGATGCACAGCTGTGCGCGCGGAACAAAAGCTGTGCTGCCAAAGTACTTGGCCGCGAGAGTGTGTGAAGCACACTTTTGTTCTTCTATAGGAAAGGTCTTATTACATTAAAGGATATATCTGCTGTATTACAATTGAATATGATACAAGTTTGCGGGGGGACTCTTTGGAGTTGAGAAGGCAGAACCTGACCCTTTGAACCTGTTGGTTAATACCGACGTAGGGAAGCAAATCATCTGTTTGGTGATTCGGGCGCTTCGTGTATACGCGAAGCGTCCTTTTTACATATAAGGGTGTTTTCTGTTTCGGCGAAAGCACCTCTTTTTTTATATAGAAAAACACATAGGAGGTTAAATATGAAAAAGGTATTGAGTATTGCAGGCTCGGATTGCAGCGGCGGTGCTGGTATTCAAGCTGATTTAAAGACTTTTTCCGCCCATGGGGTGTTTGGCATGACTGTCATTGCCTCAGTGGTTGCGGAGAATACCTTGCGGGTTATTGAATATCAGGACATACGTCCCGATATCATCGAGAAACAAATCGATGCTGTCTTCGAGGATATCCCGCCCGATGCGCTGAAAATTGGTATGCTGTCATGTAAGGAAGGTATGCTGGCAGTAGCAGGCAGGCTGCGAGAATGGAAGCCGATCAATGTGGTCATTGATCCGGTAATGTACGCCAAAAACGGCTGTGCGCTCATGGCCCCGGATGCTATAGATACATTGATTGCCGATGTGGTGCCGCTTGCCGACGTAATTACTCCTAACATTCCCGAAGCGGAGAAGATGGCTGGAATGCGCATTCATACGCAGGAGGACATGAAGAAAGCAGCCCGGAATATCTACGGTATGGGTTGTAGGGCAGTACTGGTAAAGGGAGGGCATAGTGAGGGCGATGCTACGGATATTTTATTTGACGGCAGCGAATTTTATAGTTTTTCTTCTCCACGCATCCAAACAAAAAATACCCATGGTACTGGCTGTACCTATTCTTCGGCTATTGCCTCTAATCTTGCCTTGGAGCTGCCGATACGGCAAGCTGTCGCGCGGTCTAAGCAGTATGTTACTACGGCTATTGCCCATTCGCTGGAAATTGGGAGGGGCAACGGACCGACACACCATTTTTACGATTTGTTCCAACATGGATTATCAGATGTGAAAAGCTGGAGGGAGGATTTTAAATGAGAGAATTATATATGGGACTTGTGGAGCGGGTGCGCATGAAAAAGCCGCTGATTCACCATATTACAAATTACGTGACGGTAAATGATTGCGCAAACATTACGCTGGGCATCGGTGCGTCTCCCATCATGGCCGACGCGCTGGAGGAGGTCGCAGACATTGCCGGCATCGCCTCAGCGGTTGTGCTTAACATGGGAACGCTTAACGAGCGCACCATTCCTGCCATGGTAGCGGTGGGCAGGGCGGCAAACGAGGCAGGAGTTCCGGTTGTATTCGATCCGGTAGGAGCCGGGGCTTCTAAACTTCGTAATGAAACAGCTGTACGAATTTTGCGCGAGGTAAAAATCAGCGTCCTGCGCGGTAATATTTCAGAGGTACGATTTCTTGCGGGATTGCATGCGGAAACAAAAGGAGTGGATGCTGCCGAAGCAGACCTGCAAAATAACGAGGATGCCATATCCGTAGCAAAGACACTGGCAGCTCAGTCAGGCTGTGTAGTGGCAATTACCGGAGCAGTGGATGTAGTATCGGATGGCAGGAGAAACATCTGTATAGAAAACGGTCATTCCATGCTATCGAATTTAACGGGAACCGGCTGTATGTGTTCTTCCCTTATCGGTTCCTTCTGCGGAGCAGCCCCGGAAGTTCTGTTAGAAGCTACGGTCACGGCCTTGCTTTCTATGGGTATTGCCGGAGAACTCGCCTTTGAACGGGCAGGGCATAACGGTAACGGCAGCTTCCATGCGGCGTTGCATGACGCAGTAAGTAAACTGGATGAGGAAACGCTTGCGGGGAGGGCAAGGCTATATGAAGCCTGATATCGACTATACGCTGTATCTTGTTACAGACAGAGAACTTATGGTTCAGACCACCATAGAGGAATCGGTGGAACAGGCTGTCAGGGGCGGCTGCACATTAGTGCAGCTTAGGGAGAAACGTGTATCCTCGCGGGAGTTTTATGAAACCGCTGTAAGGGTACGTAAGGTAACATCCCGGCTGGGCGTGCCGCTTATCATTAATGATAGGGCGGATATTGCCCTTGCAGTGGAGGCGGACGGAGTGCATGTGGGGCAGGGGGATATTCCTGTCGATGTAATACGGAAAATGGTTGGACCGGAGCGGATTGTCGGTGTATCGGCGGGAAATCTTGCTGAGGCGCTTTCTGCCGCCGATGCAGGCGCAGACTATCTGGGAGTAGGTGCTATGTTCGCCACGGGAACTAAAACAGATGCTAATATTACTACTATGCAGGAGCTGGTGCGTATACGGGAGGAGGTTCGGCTTCCCATTGTCGTGATTGGGGGAATCAACAAAGAAACGATACCGCTTTTTCATGGCATAGGCATCGACGGGCTGGCAATAGTTTCTGCCATTGTTTCCCGGGCAGATGCGTCAGGAGCGGCACACGAGCTGAAAAAATTATTCCTTAAAGGGAGGACCAAGGCATGAAGGCGTATATATTCGATCTAGACGGCACCCTGCTGGATTCTATGGGCGTATGGGAGCAGATTGATAAGGAATTTCTGGCTAAACGGGGAATCGAGATGCCGCCCGATTATATGAATGCTGTCTGTGCGCTCAGCTTTCAGGAGACCGCCGCATATACTATTGAGAGGTTCGGTTTGCCAGTCAGCGTAGATGAACTGCTGAAAGAATGGAATGCCATGGCGGCACATGCATACGGCCATACCGTCCCGCTAAAGCCGTATGCCAGAAAGTTTCTTACTGCAGTCAAAGAGAGCGGCGTTAAACTTGGCATAGCCACTAGTCTGCCAGCAGCTCTTTATGAACCGTCGCTTCGAGGGCATGGTATTATAGAGTTGTTTGACGTCGTTTGCTCTACAGATGAGGTGGCTTTGGGTAAGTCTAGTTCCGAGGTGTTTCTGTACACTGCTGAAAAACTTGGTGCAGCTCCTAAGGAATGTATGGTGTTTGAAGATATTTTGCAGGCGGTTCAGAGTGCTAAGCTAGCCGGAATGGTTGTATATGGAGTGTTTGATGAAGCGTCAAAGGAGCAATGGGCGGCCATACAGAAAATCGCAGACGGAGTTCTATATGATTTTAGAGATGCGCCGCTTCCGGAATAAGAGAGATGAGATGTCATTTGCAAAAATTATTCAATCGCTTCCCCGTGCAGAACGACCCTGCCGTTGTCCGGGCATTTTACATCAAACATTTTTGCTGTTTGATTACCATAATCGAGAGAAGCACCGTTTTTGAGCGCATACACCATTGGATAAGCACAATTCCAAAGCTCGTGGCATAGGGGAGGGCAGAGGTCATCGATGATATATTCGTCTCCTGTTTTACTATATCCACATCTGCATTTACTGCTAACAACAGTCAACTTTACTTTTCCCATAACTTTTTACCTTTCATATTATTTATCCAAATATATTACCTTGTTTCGCTATTATTTTACAACGTTTTTTAATATTTAGATATGAATTATTGTAAAAACAAAAAACATCCATATAAAAAATAAGGTGATTTTTGATAAAGTTTAGCTAATGGCATGAAATATCAGAAGAAAAAATAATAAATCAATAAGCTTGATAAAATAGTATGAGAAAGTAAAACCAGCAAATATTTTATTAACTTGTAAAATTACAGAGATTGTTTTATACTATATATCGATAGCGATATAGGCTGTATTATCGCTTCCATAATTATTTAGTAATAACTGAGGTTTAACATGAAAATAGACATACCAAAATATCAGCAGATTGCTGCAGATATCGCCGCAAAAATCGCTTATGGTGATTATTTGGAAGGCGAAAAAATATATGTTCGCTCCTCTTTAGCAAGCCAATATGGAGTTTCATCCGAAACGGCCAGGCGTGCAGTATGCGTACTGTCTGATATGAAAATTGTGGAAATTACAAAGGGCAGTGGAGTTCTTATTAAGTCCAGAAAACTAGCCATGGATTTCATTAATAAATTTGATTCAGTCAGTCAGATGAGCGAGTTGAAAAAGCATATTTTAAATAGTATAGAGCAACAAATTACGCAAAGTACCGAGTTAAAGACGATGGTTACAGAATTGATGTACAAAACGGAACGTTTTCGCGTAGTGAATCCATTTTCACCTTTTGAAATTGCGATTACGGAGCAGGCATCTTATATAGGTCAAAACCTTTCAGAAAGTAATTTTTGGCACAATACTGCGGCAACTGTCATTGCAATCCGGCGGGGAGAACAAATTATTATATCGCCCGGACCATACGCAGTAATCACAGAGGGGGATATTCTTTATTACGTCGGTGATGAAAACTGCCATGAAAGAGTGAAAAATTTTTTGTATTCAAAAAAATAATCAATATGCAAAAAGCAGATTTTCCATAATGGAGAATCTGCTTTTTTTTGTCTAAAGGGCATCTATAATGATGAAATCCTACTTATTTTGTATATGCTTTAAATTTGACACATAATTTTATTTATGTTAGCATTAAAGAGACAACTTGAAAATATTATAATGTTGTTACTTTGAAAAAAGGAGGAGATGTATGCCAAAAGTTGAAATTAAAGGGTTATACAAAATATTTGGGCCGACGCCCAGACAAGTCATACCTATGTTGGAAAGCGGTGCGGATAAAGCCAATATTTTAAAAAAGCACAAGCATAGTGTTGGTGTAAATAATGCTTCCTTCACGGTTGAGGAAGGAGAAATATTTGTTGTTATGGGCTTATCAGGAAGCGGAAAGTCGACGCTTATACGCTGTTTAAATCGTTTGATAGAGCCCACAGGTGGTAGTGTTTTCATTGATGACCAAGATATTACGAAGGTATCTGCCGCACATCTTCGGGAAGTGCGGAGAAAAAAGATAGCAATGGTTTTTCAGAACTTTGCACTTTTGCCACATAAAACCGTACTGGAAAATGTGGCATTTGGATTGGAAATACAAGATGTAAAAGCAGAAACACGCAGACAAAAAGCACAAGAAATGTTGGAAACTGTAGGGTTAAAGGGTTACGGAAACGCAAAGCCAAATGAATTGTCGGGCGGCATGCAGCAAAGGGTAGGACTTGCAAGAGCCCTCGCAACAAAAGCGGATATTCTTCTGATGGATGAAGCATTCAGTGCTCTTGACCCGTTGATTCGTAAGGACATGCAAAATGAACTTCTGTCTTTACAGCATAAATTGAAAAAAACAATAATATTTATTACACACGATTTGGACGAAGCGCTGAAAATCGGAGACAGAATTGCAATTATGAAGGATGGCAATATTGTTCAAATCGGTACGGCTGAAGAAATTCTTCAAAGTCCTGCGGATGATTATGTCCGTGAATTTACACAGGATGTAAACCGGGTAAGGATTATTACAGCTTCTGCGATTATGCGTGACGCTGAAGCATTGGTTCTTGAAAGGTCAGGAATCCGCATGGCTGTTCGTAAAATGAAAGATTTAGGTATTTCCAGCCTTTTTGTAACAGATAAAAGCAATACGCTGCTGGGAATTGTCACAATTGAACAGGTGTCCTCACTAATAAAGGAAGGTAAGGAGGAACTGGAATCTATTATTGATGATAACATTAAAACAGTAAGTGCTGAATCGTCAATTGATGAAATTATCCCTTTATTTTTGTATTCAAGTTATCCCGTTGCCGTAGTGGACACAGATAAAAAGCTAAAAGGAATTATTTTTAAGTCTACTGTGCTTGCTGGTATTGTAGGAGAAGGGAGGGAACCTTATGGTGCTTAGTGAAAAAATTCCAGTGGGTAGTTTTGTAGAAAAAGGCATTGACTGGATGACACAAAATTTTAGTGGTTTCTTTACAGCAATAAAGGAAGTTCTCTCCGGAGTTATTGATGGTACAAGTTGGCTTCTTACCATTATTCCGTCTTTTATTTTTATAATTCTGGTCTCTCTTTTCGCGTGGTGGATCGCAGGAAAGGGGCTTGCCATTTTTGCCGGATTTGGTCTTTTTCTCATACATAATCTTAATTTATGGGATAAAACTATGGAAACGCTGGCTTTGGTCAGTGCCTCAGCTTTGATTGCTTTGTTTATCGGTTTGCCGCTTGGTATTCTTATGTCAAAAAGTGATGTTGCAAACAAGATCATACGGCCGATATTGGATTTTATGCAAACGATGCCGGCTTTTGTGTACTTAATTCCAGCGGTATATTTCTTTGATCTTGGCACCGTCCCGGGTGCGGTGGCCACCATCATATTTGCCATGCCGCCTATTGTACGTCTGACAAACCTTGGAATCCGTCAGGTGCCTGCGGATGTAGTGGAAGCGGCTAAAGCTTTTGGTTCAACCCCAGCCCAGCTGCTTTTGAAAGTCCGGATTCCCCTTGCAGTTCCTACTATTATGGCCGGGCTGAATCAAACCATCATGCTTTCTCTTTCTATGGTGGTCATATCAGCTATGATCGGAGCTGACGGCCTTGGTAAGACCGTCTATGAAGGTATTACACAAATGAATATCGGAAAAGGCTTTGAGGGGGGACTGGCTGTAGTCATCATGGCCATGTTGCTTGACCGCATTACACAATGCCTCGGCTCAACGCCTCAAAAATCAGGAAAGGGGTTCATAAAAAAATTACTGGATAAATAAGTTTTCAATAAATCAAGCTGAAAAATAGGAGGAAATTATGTTTAAGAAAACAACTTTAATGCTTGTATCAGTATTATTGATAGCCGTGGCTGTAACAGGGTGTGGCAGAACAGAAGATATGGATGCGAAAGGAACTGTTAAACTGGCATATGTCAATTGGGCGGAGGGTATCGCAATGACGAACCTTGCGGCAGCTGTGCTTGAAGAGAAAATGGGATATAAGGTTGAGTTGACTATGGCTGATGCCGCTCCTGTATTTGCTTCTGTAGCCAGCGGGAATACCGATGCTTTCCTGGATGTTTGGCTCCCGGTAACCCATGAAAGCTATGTTGAAAAATATGGGAATGAAATGGTGGATTTGGGCATTTCATATGAAAATGCACTTCTGGGATTAATCGTACCTTCATATGTTGAAATCGACAGTATTGAAGAGCTTAAAGCAAATAAAGATATATTTGACGGTGAAATCGTGGGGATTGACGCAGGTGCCGGTTTAATGGCTGCTGCAGAAACAGCGATAGAGGAATATGCGCTGGATTATAAACTTCTAACCGGCAGCGGCCCAACCATGACAGCCGCATTAGGGAAAGCGGTCGATGCAAACAGTCCCATTGTAGTTACCGGATGGGCACCTCATTGGAAATTTGCAAAGTGGGATTTAAAAGTGCTTGAGGATCCCAAAGGTGTATTTGGTGAAGTTGAGAATATTCATAAATATTCCAGAAAAGGCTTGGCAGAAGATATGCCGGAGGTTACTGCATTTCTAAAGAATTTTAAAATGACAGAGGCTGAATTAGGTGATCTGATGGGTGTGATTGAAGAATATGATGGTGAACCGCTGGATGCGGCACGTAGTTGGATGAATGATCATGAAGACCTTATCAACGAATGGATAAATTTTTAGGAAAATCATAATAGAAGTCGGATAGAAAGCGGTAAATTATTCCTGTAACCGATACTGCGCGATGGGCCAGTCGGACCATATCTGGGCTTCTACATAGGCAGGCTGTGCAAATATGGGCTCTTTCCAATCATTTTGGGGGAGCCCATATTTGTCGATGATTTTTAGTATTTCATTATAAGTGTAAACTGTTTTTCTGAATTCTAAGTGATCCGTAACCTTAGGGCTGAACGTAGGAAAAGTATCTCCATAAGTAAACGATATGGTTTTTAAGTCAAATTCGCTTATTGGAATTCGAATATGGTCCGCGGCTTTATACCATGTATTCAGCCAAGGACATTCTTCAACCACCATATAATATGGTCCTTTTCCCTTTTCGAAATAATAATATAAATTCACACTTAATTCTCCTTATATGAACAAAGCCGGCAATAGCTTGGTCGGCAGGTATCTTGGTAAGAGTCATTCTAATGTTCTTTACATAGCATATACAGCAGTAATAAATCCTATAGTCGAAAACAAATTACACATACAATGGAATGTGAGTGATATGTATATGTTTTTCTTTTTCCAAGCAATAAATGCGGCAGGTAAAAACACAGAAATCCTAAATAGATTATTGAAGGGAAGCCAAAAATGATATAATGAAAACAATACAGTGATTATCAATGGTGCCCAATTACCAAACCTTCTTATTCTTGATGTGAGATAGCCTCTGAAAAAGAGTTCTTCAACAATCGGGCCAACGATAACATTGAGAACAAAATATCCAATACAAGTTAATAATAATATATTGTTGGAATATTGCTTGAGCTGTTCCATATTAGTCCAATCAAAATATACAGGTATAAGTGGTGCCAAGCGATTGGATATCGGAGCGAGCAAGAGACTTTCCAGCGGTGCTATGGTCACAGACATAATGCCTGCAAAAGTAAATAGGAAAAAGCCGTACAAAAATATTTTCCACCAACTCATTTTGTCATGAAAGAAAAACGAACTTTGTAATGAATAACTGCCATATTCTTTTTTGCTTGCATATAAAACAATACCTATTTCAATTGGAAATAAAATAATAACTGCTAAAAGAAAGAACAATAAAAGGGAAGGAATTTTATTTTGTAAAAATCCTATGAAAATATACATCATGGTCAGTATTGAAGTGGGAATAAAAATAAAACAAAGTAATCTTAATAGACTTATTTCTTTTTCTGTATCTGCATTATTTGCTGTCATATATGTCACCTCTCATTATATAAATTTGTCTCGTCTCCGGTTTCATGATTATCAGAGAAATTATACTACATTATTTCTCTTGTTTCCATATATTTCCGTTAGTCTTACAATGAATGGCAATTTATAAAAAATAGAAGAGAAGCGGGATAAAATTTAAATTTATCCGTATATTATATATTCGATAACGGTAAGAGAGTTCACATTATTTATAGTTAGTAAACGGCGGAGGCCAAAAAATGGATTTGATTACATTGTTTATTCTTGCCGCAGGCTTATCCATGGATGCTTTTGCAGTAGCTGTTTGCAAGGGACTCGCTATGCGGAGGATAACAGTGAAAAAAGCGGCGGCAGTAGCCGGATGGTTTGGAAGCTTCCAGGCATTGATGCCTGCAGTTGGATATATGTTGGGAATACGATTTCGGGATGAAATCGCGGCCGTAGATCATTGGATTTCCTTCTTTTTACTCTTGTTAATCGGTGCCAATATGATTAGGGAGGCTATATGGGGAAAAACGGAAGAAGGCAACGATTCCCTTTCGCCTAAGGAAATGTTCGTTCTGGCGGCTGCAACAAGTATCGATGCGCTGGCGGTAGGAATTACTTTTGCATTTTTGGATGTGAATATTTTTACCGCGATGGTCGTTATCGGTACAGTTACATTTATCCTGTCCATGGCAGGAGTGAAAGCAGGAAACCGGTTCGGGATGAAATATAAGGCAAAGGCGGAAATGGCAGGAGGTGCAGTACTGATATTTTTGGGGATAAAGATTTTAGCTGAGCATATTGGAAGATTCTAATTTAACAGGTGAACTTTGTTAAGAATAGAAAGAATTACATGTATAGAAAAGAACCCGCTGGTAATAATAGGAATGAAAATATTTTATTAGGAGGTTACACAAGATCATGACTAATTTATCAGAATTAGACTTACAGAATCTTCGCCATTTAATCGGCGGATATGACACTACCCACTGCAAGCTGACAGAATATGCGGAATGCGCCACCGACTCCAATGTAAAACAATTCTTTGAAAAAGGCGCGAAATCAGCGATGGACAACAAACAGCAGCTTATGAAATTTTTGCAGTAGGAGGGTGAGAGAATGCAGGAAAAAACAATGGTAGCAGATACCCTAGCAGGTATTAACGGAGAACTCGTTCGTTTCGGCGAGATGATTCCTCAGACGGAGAACAAGGAACTGAAGCAGACATTAAAGCAATTCAGAAACACATGTGAGCAATCACAGGAAGAATTATATCAGATCGCAAGGGATAAATCATACTACGTACCGGCTTCCAAAGCAACGCAGGAAGAGGTAGATCACGTAAAAGGTTTATTTACCAGTGGAGTGCTATAAAATCAGGATATGTTATCCAAACGGCGTATGCGGTAAGCAACGCCGTTTGTACATAATAGAGCCTAATAGAGCCTATTTAAGAAGCGGATATATGAATATGTGTCACATAATATTCCTGCGGCACCATATACCTGTAAATCGCGTCAAAATCCGAAAGCAGCGTTTCCGGTGCAGGTGATTGCAGAACCGGAAGAAAAAGAATCTTATAATGTACGCCGAATATTTTTGCCAGAATATCCGCAAAATAAGCGCCATTCCTTTCATAAAAAGAGATTCGCTTATTTCTGATGATCCGCTCGCTTTCATCCCTTGCATAATCAGGATTTTCTGTCTCTATCAATATACCATCGCAATCCGTAATAGAATACTTCATCCTCTCAAGAAAATAAGAACCGATTCCCTCGCTGCGGTATTGTTCCATTACTGCAAAATAATCCAACAAGATATTCCGGCACCCAGGCAGAACCGTAAAGAAAGCATAACATAAAAGCTCTGCATCCTTTTCCCTATACAACCCATAACCGGCATATCGTCCTTCCTCAGTCATCCGGCTGATGGAAGAAACCGGCTTCCGTTCATCTGCTGGAAAATGTCTCACAGAATGTGTAGTATATACGGAAATCAATTCCTCCTTAGTTAATTTATTGATTACTAAATCTTCTTTATTATTTATCATTACATATAACTCCTAAATTCTTCTTTTTATCCTTATCCTACCTAATCATCCATTTTAATCTTTGCGGATATTTTCGTCTATTCGCATACCAGCTGCAAAGAACTGATATCTGAATCGATTACCATAGAATAGTTGGTATAATATACGACAAATCCGGGCTTTCCGCCATTGGGCTTTTTAATGTTTTTCTTTTCTGTATAATCAATTTCCACCTTATCCTGACCTTTTGCCTTAGAATAGTGGGCGGCAAGTCTGGATGCCTCTTCAAAAGTACGGTCGGGCAGCTTGGCACCGCCTGACTTTACGATGACGTGGGAACCGGGAATGCCCTTGGCATGAAACCACCAGTCGTTGCCCGAAGCAAGCTTAAAGGTGATTTCTTCATTCTGATAATTGTTCTTTCCAACATAAATATGAAAGCCGTCGCTGCTCACATAATGGAAGGGCTTGCTCGTGATTTTTTCTTTTTTTGCTCCGCCCTTTCTGCGGACATAACCGCTTTCGATTAACTCTTCCTTAATCTGGACGAGATCCGCTTCCATAAGGGCGATATCCAGGGCAGCACTGATGGATTCCAGATGATCGATTTCCGCCTTTACCTCAAGTGTCAATTCGGACAAGGCTTCCAAGGTACGTTTCAATTTGTTATATTTTTCGAAATATTTCTTCGCATTTTCCGAGGCGGTCAATGTAGGGTCCAAAGGAATAATGATTTCTTCGTTGGTATAATAATTCAGTGCCGTCAGGGACTTTGCGCCTGAGGCTACTCCATAGCCGTAGGTGTTTAGAAGCTCACCGTAGACCTTGTATTTTTCCCTCTTTTCAGTATCCTCCATCTGACGTATCTGCAAATCATACTTTTTGATATTCCGTTCCAAAGCAGTCTGCACGATCTTGCGCAAGTCCACAGATTTTTGGCGGATTCTTGTAACCGCATTTTTCTGTGCATAATATTCTTCCAGTACATAACTTATGGAAGAGCAGGGAACCGTATGGCTCTCCCCGTACATAGTCAGCGGTACAGAGGCAAATTCTGCCGGAGTCTTGTTTTCATAGACGATGTTAGGAGAAAAATTCCCGTTTTTCACAGCGCGAATAAGGGCGGAAAATTCTGTAAAAAGGGCGTGCATGCTCTCAGGAGAAAGTGAGGCCACAGGATAATCTCCGTCAATCTTCGCGAGGTAGCAAAGCTCATGAGAAATTGTTGGTGAAAAGCCGGTATAAGAGCTGTAAATGGCTTTGTATACAGGCATGCTCTTCTTGCCGATTTGAAAGGCGAAATCTTCTTCAGAGGCAGTAAGCGGATCCGCCTTGTCCATAGTCTCCGGTATAAAATAGGGTCTGCCGGGCAGCACCTCCCGGACGCTGCTGACCATGCCCGAAATGTGCTTTATGCTGTCAATGATCATATTTTCATCATTGACAAAAATAATATTACTGTGCTTTCCCATAATTTCAACGATAAGCTTCTTCGTACATAAATCGCCAAGCTCGTTTAAATGTTCGATTCCTATTTCAACGATACGTTCCAGCCCCGGTTGGGTGACGCTACAGATTCTGCCGTTTTGAATGTGTTTCCTAAGCAGCATACAAAAACCCGGTGCGGTCAAGGGACTTTGCTTATTGCTGTCCGTCAAATAAATCAGGGGAAGGGAAGCTCCTGCGGAAATGAAAAGCCTTTTCTGACCACCATTTACCTTTATGGTAAGAAGGAGTTCGTCACTTTCCGGCTGTGCGATCTTATATATGCGCCCTCCTAAAAGACTGTCATTTAAATCCTTTACAATATTAGCAATGGTAATTCCATCGAATGCCATATAAATACCTCTCTTTACAACTTGATAAATAATGCTATGGGTTAGATTCTACAATATTTTGCATTGTATTTCAACTGTATGCGTGTTTTTCGGCGGTTCATCTTGACGAGGCGGAATTGGTATTCTATAATAATATGAAGTACGCATAGGGCGTGCAGTTGGAGAGGGTAAATCGATGATCAAGAGCATGACTGGCTTCGGAAGATACGAAGCGGCGGAGGCCGACCGCAAGATTACGGTAGAGATGAAATCCGTCAACCACAGATATTTGGATGTAAATATTAAGATGCCCAAAAAACTCAACTTTTTCGAGGCAGCAATCCGCGCCGAGCTGAAAAATTATATTCAGAGAGGAAAAGTTGATATTTTCATTACGTATGAGGATTTTACGGAAAACAACGTCTGTATCAAATATAATAAGGACATTGCTGCCGAATATATGGGATACTTGAAGCAAATGGCAGAGGATTTCCATCTGGATAATGATATTCGCGTTTCTGCTCTTTCCAGATATCCGGAGGTGCTGGCAATGGAAGAGCAGAGCCCGGATGAAGCGGAAATATGGAAGGTTTTGGATAAGGCGATCAAGGGTGCCTCGGAGAATTTTGTGGAGACGAGGATAAAAGAAGGAGAAAATCTCAGGGAAGATTTGATCAATAAGCTGAATGTCATGCTTTCTCACGTGGAATTCATTACGGAGCGTTCTCCCCAGCTGGTTACCGAATATAAGGACAAGCTCCACGAAAAAGTAAGGGAGCTTTTAGAAGATGCGCAGGTGGATGAGAACAGACTTCTAATGGAGGTTACTCTTTTTGCGGATAAGGTTTGCGTGGATGAAGAGCTGGTGCGTTTAAAGAGCCATATCGAGACGACAAAGAGCACTTTGGTCGAGGGTGGAAGCATCGGAAGAAAGCTGGACTTCATCGCACAAGAGATGAACAGAGAGGCCAATACGATACTGTCGAAAGCTAACGATTTGGAGATTTCTAACCGTGCCATCGAATTGAAGACGGAGATAGAAAAAGTCCGTGAACAGATACAGAATATAGAGTAGGTTAAAAATACCATGAATAAGTTGATTCATATTGGTTTTGGGAATATAGTAAATACCGGTAAGATAATTGCAATAGTCAGTCCGGATTCTGCGCCTGTAAAGCGTATGGTGCAAAATGCGAAGGAGTCAGGAACGGCGATTGATGCGACACAGGGGAGAAAAACGAAAGCGGTACTTGTTATGGAAAATAATCAGTTGGTATTATCGGCACTTCTGCCGGAGACAATTGCGAACAGGGCACAGGCAGAAAGTGGAGAAACAGATGAAACGTAAGGGAATTTTAGTAGTAGTGTCGGGCTTTTCGGGGGCCGGCAAAGGAACCTTGATGGAGCAGCTTCTTAAGACATATGATAATTACTCATTGTCCATATCGATGACGACCCGGGCACCGAGACCGAAGGAGCGGGAGGGCAGAGAATACTTTTTCGTGACGAAGGAAAGTTTCGAGAAAGAGATAAAGCAGGATGGATTGATTGAATACGCGACCTATTGCGAGAATTACTATGGCACGCCCAGAAGGTATGTGGAGGAGCAGCTTAACAGGGGCAAGGATATCATTTTGGAGATAGAGATTCAAGGAGCTCTTAAGATAAAGGAGAAATTTCCCACCGCACTTTTGCTGTTCGTCATGCCGCCGTCGGCGAAGGAATTGGAAAAGCGTCTGACTAAGAGAGGAACGGAGACTCCGGAGGTAATCGAAAGGCGACTCCACCGAGCTGTGGAAGAGGCACGGGGAATAGAAAAATATGATTTTATCGTGGTTAACGATGATTTGGAATCATGTACGAGGCAACTGCATAATCTGATTACGGCAGCACATAACGCCCCGATTAGAAATGAAGAATTTATAGAAAATATGAGACAAGAGCTTAACGCCCTTGTGAAAGGAGAAAAATAATGTTACATCCATCTTATTCTGATTTAATGAAAGTAGTAAATAGCGAGGTAGAGCCGGGAGAAGCTCCGGTAGTCAATAGCAGATATTCTATTGTTATGGCGACCTCTAAGCGTGCGAGACAATTGATCGCAGGTGAAGATGCTTTGGTGGACGACGAAGGAAAGAAACCTCTGTCCGTTGCGGTAGAAGAATTAAATCAGGGGAAAATAAAGATTTTGAGCGAGGATGAAGCTCAGTCTGAAAAATAACCGATTGGAAATTTTGTGCCCGTGAATTATACGGGCATATTCATTTTGAGGAGCACATATGAAAATTTTATTTGTATCACTGGGATGTGATAAAAATCTGGTGGATTCCGAGGTAATGCTTGGAATGCTGTCGGAAAAGGGGTATTCATTTACGGACGACGAGACGCAGGCTGATATTATTGTAGTCAATACGTGCTGTTTTATAGGCGATGCGAAAGAGGAAAGCATTAATACGATTTTGGAAATGGCAGAGTTAAAAAAGACCGGACAATTAAAAGCCCTAATTGTGACGGGGTGCCTGGCCCAGCGTTATCAGAAGGAAATTCAGGAAGAAATAGAGGAAGTGGATGCAATCATCGGCACGTCGGCCATCGACAAGATCGTGGAGACCGTGGAGTCGGTACTGGCAGGAAAGGGAGAGAATCATATAGAGCCTTTGGATGCAGAGCCTCTTGGAGATAAAAAGCGCGTTGTGACTACGGGAGGGCATTATGCATATCTGAAAATTGCGGAAGGGTGTGAAAAGCATTGTACCTACTGCATTATTCCTAAGGTCAGAGGCAACTACCGAAGTGTTCCCATGGAAAAACTCGTATCCGAGGCGAAGAAACTGGCGGAAGACGGCGTGAAGGAACTCGTGCTGGTAGCACAGGAGACGACGCTTTATGGCAAGGATCTGTACGGAGAAAAAAGGTTGCCCCAATTGCTTCGTAAGCTTTGTGAGATCTCAGGAATTCACTGGATTCGTATTCTATACTGTTATCCGGAAGAAATTACGGATGAATTGATAGAAACCATAAAGCAGGAAAAGAAAATTTGCAATTATCTGGACATTCCCATTCAGCATGGTTCAGATACCATTTTACGGCGTATGGGAAGGCGGACAGACAGCGGAGAAATAAGACAGATCGTTCAGAAACTGCGAAGCAGCATTCCGGATATATGCCTTCGGACGACACTGATTACCGGTTTCCCGGGAGAGACGGAGGCGGACCACGAGACTTTGCTGGAATTTGTAGAGGAGATGAAATTCGACCGTCTGGGAGTATTCACCTATTCGCCGGAGGAGGATACGCCGGCTGCCGGGATGGAAGACCAGGTACCGGAGGAAGTCAAGGAAGAAAGAAAAGCGCAGATTATGGAGCTGCAGCAGGATATCGCTTACGAGGCGGCAGAAAATATGGTAGGAAAGATGCTGTATGCGATGATAGAGGGCAAGGTGGCGGATGAGGACGCGTATGTTGCCAGAACCTATAAGGATGCCCCTAACGTTGACGGCTATTTGTTTATCAATACGCAGGAGACGCTGATGAGCGGAGCTTTCATAAAGGTGAGAGTGACCGGTTCTTATGAATATGATTTGATAGGAGAGATATGTGATGAATTTACCGAATAAGTTAACTATTTTCAGAGTAATTATGATTCCTTTTTTTGTGTTTTTTGTACTGGTTCCCGTTGCGGGAGAAGCGAGCAAATGGATCGCTTTAACTATATTTATTATAGCAAGCCTTACGGATTGGCTGGATGGATATCTTGCGAGGAAGAATAATCTTGTAACAAATTTCGGGAAGTTTATGGATCCCCTTGCGGATAAGCTGCTCGTATGTTCGGCACTCATCTGCTTGGTGGAGCTTAAGAGCATTCCGTCCTGGATCGTCATCGTTATCATTGCCCGCGAGTTCATTATCAGCGGTTTCCGCCTGGTGGCTTCCGATAATGGTGTGGTCATTGCAGCAAGCTATTGGGGAAAATTCAAGACCACCTTCCAAATGATAATGATTTGCCTTATGATTGCTGGTTTGGAGCCTTTGAGATTGCTTACGACTATCGTTATGTGGGTTGCGCTTATATTGACGGTGGTTTCTTTGGTGGATTATATTGTAAAAAATAAAGAAATAATGAAAGATGTCAAATAATTGTAGTATAATTGAAATAGAAATGTTGTTACTGTTCACACAGTAGCTTAACACTTGCTGTTAAGCTGCGTAAGAACGTGATTCAAGAGATGATTTCTGCTTCGCGGAGCGAATTAAAATGCAGAAATCATATGTTACTGAGAACGGAGTGAACAGTAACGCAATGTTAGCCCGGGCGGGCGAAGAGCGGCCAATGTGTGCCGTAATGAGGATGAAAAAATGGTAGTGGAATTAATCGCGGTAGGAACAGAGCTATTGCTGGGTAATATAGTAAATACGAATGCCGCTTACCTTTCCGAAAGATGTGCGGATTTGGGGTTGTCCTGCTTTTATCAGAGCGTGGTCGGAGACAACGAAGAGCGCCTTGCAAATGTAATAAAGACTGCACTTGGACGTTCGGATATCGTTATACTTTCCGGTGGATTGGGCCCTACGGCGGACGATTTGACCAAGGAGACCGCGGCGAAGGTGATGGGCAGGAAATTGGAGCTGCACGAGCCTTCCAGAAGGTCGATCGAGGAATTCTTCCAGAGGAGAAATCTGGAGCTGACGGAAAATAACTGGAAGCAGGCAATGGTGCCGGAGGGCGCTATCGTGGTAGACAATGAGAACGGTACTGCTCCAGGCGTGATCATAGAAGGAAAGGGCAAGAAGGTAATTCTTCTTCCCGGCCCCCCGAACGAATTAGTACCGATGTTTGAAAAAAGTATTATCCCATATTTATCGGGAGAAAAAAATGGGACCATCTATTCCCGGACGGTAAAAATCTGCGGCGTCGGGGAGAGCAAGGTGGAGACGGTAGTAAAGGATTTGATCGATGGACAGAGTAACCCAACCATTGCTCCTTATGCGAAAAACAGCGAGGTACACCTCCGTGTGACAGCCAGTGCTGCAGATGAAGGAGAAGCGCAGAAGCTTCTTACGCCTGTGCTCGATGAACTGCTGGGGCGGTTTGGAAGCAATGTTTATACAATGGACATAAATGTGACCTTGGAAAAGGCAGTAGTCGATTTGCTTGAGGAGAGACATTTGACCGTGAGCACGGCAGAATCCTGTACAGGAGGAATGCTTGCAGCAAGACTTATTAATGTTCCCGGCGTATCTAACACCTATAAATCGGGATATATTACCTATTCCAATAAGGCAAAAAGAAAGGTGCTCGGCGTAAAGAAGTCTCTGCTTGAGAAAAAGGGCGCAGTCAGCGAAGAGACAGCGGTGGCGATGGCAAAAGGAGCTGCTGCGATTTCAAAGGCGGACGTGGCGGTGGCGGTTACCGGAATTGCAGGACCGGACGGCGGAACAAAGGAGAAGCCTGTGGGCCTTGTATATATCGCATGTAATGTGTGCGGAAAGGTAACGGTAAAAAAATACCACTTTAGCGGAAATCGGGCGAAGATAAGGGAAACTACGGTGTCTAACGCATTGATTCTGATGAGACAGTGTATTTTGAAGCATGATGAAGAGACGGCTTTCGGTAAGAAATAAGAACATCATGGGGAGGATGGATTATGGAACAACCGGGTTTAGAAGGCGACGGCAATAGAAGATACGAAAACGGGGTGTTCAGCGGAGCGAAGGATAACAGCCAAAGTCAGCCGTATACACCTCCATTACATAATTATAATGGGAATAATTATCCGGGAAGCTATTATCAGGATAATACGGGGAAGTATTTGCCGGAAAGGCCGTTGCCGGAGGAATCCTTTTCTAAAAGAACTATTTCAGGTAGGCCTATTGCTGATAGAAGTTATTTTCAAAGAAATTATCCGCAAAATTATTTTCCCGAGAGGCAGCATTATAATAATTACGCTTCGGGAAACGGGAACAAAAGATATAACGATAGAGATAAGACGGATCATTCGGTGCTTATACTTTCCGTGTCGGCAGCCGTAATTATGCTGCTTGCAGCTTTTTTGCTGACGGTATTTCTTATTTCAGACATGTCCCGGCGAGAGGAAAGTTTGGAACGCGGCACCACCGATATACAAAAAAATATACCGTATATGGAAGGCGAACCCTATTCCGGCTTCGATTATCCGGAGTGGGGAGAAGAACCCTATTCCGGCTTCAATTATCCGGAGGGGGAGGGTGGAGAAGACTCTGCAGATTATTATATGGAATTAGAGGACGCCATACGCACTGATCTGGAGTATTCTATTCGGTGGGAAAATTACAGCTATGAAGAGAACGGCGGAAATATCAGTGTGGAAATTGATTATCCTGTTATTAAAGGAGATGCTCCGAACAAGGATATCCTGAATGAAATTATTGCAGAGGAGAAGGCGTATTTCGAAGAATATGCAGGCGAATATTCCAAGTATATGCTAAACGATGAGTACTTTTATGTATATTCCGGCGGTTATGTTACTTACATGGATGAGGAAATCATGAGCGTAGTGTTCAGCGAGGAGATTTATACGGACTACTGGCAGGATTATGGACTGTACTGTATCAATATAGATATGGAAAACGGCGTAGTCATCGATAACGGCAGCATTCTTAGAGTCAATGATGAATTCCTGCAGGCTTTCAGAGAGAAGAGCAAAGCCCAGAACGGCGGTATGCTGGACGAAATGACGAATCAGGAGCTCATGTTTCATCTGACGGAAGGAAATGCGATTATTTTCTATACCCCTCTCGGCATGGAGGTGGGGATGAATTATGACGACGGTTATCTTACGGTTACCTTTGAGGATTATAAGCCTTATATGGAGAAATATTGAGCTTATGTCAAATACTCCGCGGACATTCGCGGGAATAAAGTGTTTAATAATTACCGGAAGATAAATGCTTCCGGTATTGTTATTTCGAGAAAGATATGATAAATTAAAGGAGAATTGTTCATGAAAACTATAGCGATATCGAAGTGCAAATCCGGCGTTTCAGCCAAAGGTTCCATAAAGATGCGAAGAATATTGGAAAAGGGTAACGAGGTAACTCTGTTACTGTTAAGCTACGTAAGAACGTGATTCAAGAGAAGATTTCTGCTTCGCGGAGCGAATTTACATGCAAAAAGTTTGCATTGCAGAACATCATGAGTTGCTGAGAACGGAGTGAACAGTAATTCTTAATGTTTTGTAATAAAAGAGTGAAAACACATTGACAAAATCGAACATTTGTTTTATTATTCTTTATAGAAAGAACCTATGTTCTGATTGTGTCATCCAAACACAGAAGTGTGTTTTAATTATAGCTTAAGGAGAAGAGAGATGGAAAGAGAAGAAAGATTGAAAGCGCTTGATGCGGCACTGGTACAGATAGAAAAGCAGTACGGAAAAGGCGCAGTTATGAAGCTGGGAGATTCCAGTGCACAGATGAACGTGGAGACCATTCCTACGGGGGCTTTGAGTCTCGACATCGCGTTGGGGTTAGGCGGAATACCCAAGGGAAGAATCGTGGAGATATATGGGCCGGAATCCAGCGGTAAGACGACTGTTACCTTACATATGATTGCGGAAGTACAAAAGAGAGGCGGGATAGCGGGCTTCATCGATGCGGAGCATGCTTTGGATCCTGCTTATGCGAAGAATATCGGTGTGGATGTAGATAACTTGTATATTTCCCAGCCCGATAACGGTGAGCAGGCGCTGGAGATTACGGAGACGATGGTGCGCTCCGGGGCAATCGATATTGTCGTAGTTGACTCGGTGGCAGCTCTTGTACCTAAAGCAGAAATAGACGGCGATATGGGCGACAGCCATGTGGGACTTCAGGCGCGTCTGATGTCGCAGGCGCTGAGGAAGCTGACAGCGGTAATCAGCAAATCTAATTGTACGGTAATATTCATCAATCAGCTTCGTGAGAAGGTGGGTGTTATGTTTGGCAGTCCGGAGACGACCACCGGTGGTCGCGCACTCAAATTTTACTCCTCCGTTCGTCTTGACGTAAGAAGGATCGAATCTTTAAAGCAGAGCGGAGAAATCGTCGGTAACAGAACGAGAGTAAAGGTTGTTAAAAATAAGATAGCACCTCCGTTTAAGGAAGCGGAATTCGATATTATGTTCGGCGAAGGAATCTCTTTTGCAGGCGATGTACTGGATTTGGCATCGGAGGTCAATATTGTCAATAAAAGCGGCGCATGGTATGCTTATGAGGGAAATAAGGTAGGCCAAGGGCGGGAGAATGCAAAGCAGTATTTGAAGGATAATCCGGCGGTATGTGCGGAGATCGAGAAGAAAGTCCGTGAGCATTACGGTTTAAGCTGTGATTCTCCGGGAAAGCCGGATGAGACACCGGAAAAGAAGAAGGCTGCAGAGAAGAAAAAAGCTGAGTAGAAAAATATGATTGTAACAAAAATAGAAGAACTGGATAAGAAAAGAGTCAGGGTATATATAGATGATGAATTCGCCTTTGTAGTATACAAAGGCGAATTGCGTCTATACGGCCTAAAGGAAACGAAAGAAGTTGATGCGAAGGTATACGGTGACTTGATGTCCGAGGTGCTTCCCAAACGGGCGAAGCTTCGTTGTATGAACCTTTTAAAATCGAAATCCTACACGGAGAGACAACTTCGTGACAAGCTAAGGCAGGGAGAATATACCCAGGAACTCATAGAAATAGCTTTGGAATACGTGAAATCATACGGATATGTGGACGATGAGCGCTATTGTGAGGACTTCGTCGAATATCATATGGAAAATAAGAGCCGGAAACGGATGGAACAGGATCTTCTAAAAAAGGGAATCGATAAAAATGTTATATTCAAGGTCTTCGAAAGAATGAAAGAAGACGGAAATGAGCCCGATGAATTTTCCATGGCAGCGGAACTTCTGCAAAAGAAAAAATATGACGCAAATACGGCAACTATCGAGGAAAAAAGAAGGCTTGCGGCATTTTTATATAGAAAAGGTTTCGGTACGGATACAATAAGAAGAGTACTTTTACTTGACATAACTCCAATTTAAGTTTAAAATTTAACTATTGTAAAATCGCTTGTTAGAATGTGTTAAGTTTGTTACATTCTATAATAGATAATAGTACAATGAAAATTAAATAAGGAGGTGCTCCTGTACATGTTGTATGTTGTAGCAGTACTCGCAACTCTGGTTATTTCTGTGCCGGTTTCCGCAATTGTGGCGACGACTTATCGTAAGAAGATCGTCGAATCCAAGATTGGAAATGCGGAAGATAAGGCAAGGGAAATTATTGATGAAGCTTTGAAAACTGCTGAGACGAAAAAGCGTGAATCTCTGCTCGAGGTCAAGGAAGAGTCCATTCGTACAAAGAATGAACTGGATAAAGAGATCAAAGAGAGAAGAGCCGAAGCGCAGCGTTATGAGCGAAGAGTTCAGCAGAAAGAAGAAAACATCGATAAAAAAGCAGAGGCCATTGAGAAAAAAGAAACGAGTTTGACAGCGAGAGAGGAATCTTTAGCCAAACAGCGTGAAGAAGTTGCGAAACTCAACGAACAGAGATTACAGGAACTAGAAAGAATCTCGGGTCTTACCTCCGAACAAGCAAAAGATTATTTATTGAAAATTGTTGAAGATGAAGTAAAACATGAATCTGCTGTAATGATTAAGGAAATGGAACTCAGAGCGAAGGAAGAAGCAGACAAGAAAGCGAAGGAATATGTGGTTACCGCCATTCAAAAATGTGCGGCGGATCATGTGTCCGAGACTACGATATCTGTGGTACAGCTTCCTAACGACGAAATGAAGGGTAGAATTATCGGCAGAGAGGGAAGGAATATTAGAACTCTCGAAACGATGACGGGCGTTGATCTCATTATTGACGATACGCCGGAAGCAGTCATTTTATCGGGCTTTGATCCGATTCGACGTGAAGTCGCAAGAATTGCACTCGAAAAATTGATAGTGGATGGACGTATCCATCCGGCAAGAATCGAGGAGATGGTTGAAAAGGCACAAAAAGAAGTTGAAGTGATGATAAAAGAAGAAGGTGAAGCCGCTACGCTCGAAGTAGGCGTTCATGGTATTCATCCTGAACTTGTAAAATTACTCGGTAAAATGAAATTCAGAACCAGCTATGGTCAAAATGCGTTGAAGCATTCCATTGAGGTGGCTCAATTAACCGGGCTTCTGGCCGCGGAAATGGGACTCGATGTGAGAATGGCGAAACGTGCGGGTTTACTGCATGACATAGGTAAAGCAGTAGACCATGAAATGGAAGGTTCCCATATTCAACTGGGTGTTGAGCTTTGTAAGAAATACAAAGAATCAGCCACTGTAATTAATGCGGTAGAATCACATCATGGAGATGTTGAACCACAATCCTTAATCGCATGTCTGGTACAAGCTTCGGATACTATTTCGGCAGCGAGACCTGGCGCGAGAAGAGAAACGTTAGAGACGTATACAAGCAGACTGAAACAATTAGAAGATATCACAAACAATTTCAAAGGTGTTGACAAATCTTTTGCTATACAGGCGGGTAGAGAGATTCGAGTAATGGTAG
>JAEZRJ010000059.1 GCA_023412855.1 Bacillota bacterium
GTATCAGATCCTCCGGTTCAGGACATCGAGGATGAGCGCTTTGATCTTGAATTCAGCCTGGTATTCATTTCAGACAGCCCGCTTAGCAGGGTAGTGGATGCGGTTAAGCATGTTTCTGAGATTGAAGATGTACAAGGCTCCGTAGTCGACAGACAAAAATTGGCATATGTGTCTGAAGGTGACAATATGGATGTGGAGCTGCCTATGGCTTCTGATAAGAACGGAGGCATGGAAGCGGTTTCTGCAGAAAGACAAGCCGTAATGCAGATGGCAGGCGGCACAAAAACGGCGGAGAAGAAAACTCAGGCATCGAAGCCCATAGTGAACAGGACCGTCCGTGTAGATATAGAAAAGTTGGACGTGCTCATGAACCTGGTGAGCGAGCTTATCATAGCTAAGAACTCCTTAGTATCCGCCTCCGGCGGAGAGCGGGGAAACAGCTCTGGCTTCAACGAGCAGATTGAATATCTGGAAAGCGTAACGACAAATCTTCATGAATCTGTTATGAAGGTGCGAATGGTTCCTATCGAGAGCGTTGTAAATAAGTTCCCGAGGATGATTCGTGATTTGTCGAAGAAATTAGATAAAAAGATGGAATTGTACATGTCCGGCGAGGAGACGGAGTTAGACCGTACCGTGGTGGACGAAATCGGCGATCCTTTGATGCATTTGCTGCGTAATGCCGCGGACCACGGGTTGGAAACGGCCCAGATTCGTAAAGAAAGCGGTAAGCCGGCGGTAGGCTCTATTTTCTTAGATGCTTATCAGGATGGTAATAATGTAGTGATCGAGGTGCGGGACGACGGCGCCGGAATCAATACTGAAATGGTAAAGAATAAGGCCGTAAGCAGGGGAATTATCACTGCAGATCAGGGTGAAAATATGTCCGAACAGGAGATTGTGAATCTGCTGTTCCATGCGGGATTCTCCACTGCTGATGTTGTATCCGACGTATCAGGAAGAGGCGTTGGTCTGGATGTGGTAAAATCCAAGATTGAAGCTCTCAGCGGTGAAGTAGAGGTGAAGAGCAAGCCGGGCATAGGAAGCACATGGACGATTCGCCTTCCTCTGACATTAGCTATTATTCAGGCGTTAATGGTAGACGTGGGCGGCGAAAAATATGCGGTTTCCCTCGGTTCAATACAGACTATTGAGGATATTTCGCCAAGCGAGATCAAGACGGTACAGAACAAAGAAGTAATCCATTTGAGAGGAATCGTTATTCCCCTTATCAGGCTGAGCGGCGTGCTCGATGTTACGAGCAAGAAAAGCCCTGAGGATAACATGACGGTAGTCATTGTTAAGAAAGGCAGCCGGATGGCAGGCCTTGTAGTAGATGAACTTATGGGACAGCAGGAAATCGTTATCAAGTCTTTGGGCAGATACATTACAAAATGTAAAGTGATCAGCGGAGCCACCATTTTGGGCGACGGTGAGGTTGCACTGATTCTCGATACGAATGCGTTGTTTTAAGGAGGAATTAACAAATGGAAGAATTAAAAGTCGGTTTAGAAAATGAGACCACTCAGTTCATCGTAGTGAGACTGGGTGAAGAGCAATACGGCATAAATATTAAATATGTGGACAATATTGTTCGTATGCAGCATATTACGAGGGTTCCCAAGGTACAAGAATATTTGAGAGGCGTTATTAACCTTAGAGGCGAAGTGATTCCGGTTATGAGCATACGCGTAAAGATGGATTTGGAGCTGGACGAATATTCAAAAGCTACGAGAATCATTATTTTAAAGCTGGAACAGCAGGGAAATATCGGAATCATTGTGGATGAAGTGAAGGAAGTGGTCACATTGGATAACTCCCAAATTGAAAAGGTAGCATATGACAGTAAAGAAGAGCGGGAAAACTTTATTTTTGCCATTGGAAAGTACGGAGACGGCGGATTAATATCCCTTCTCGATTTAAACGTGGTTGTATTGGACAAAGAGAACGCATAGGAGGTTTCTTGTGGCTAATCTGGATTTGGAGACTATGTCTCAGGAGTATTACGACGTATTAAAGGAATTAGGAAATATCGGAGCAGGAAATGCTACAACTGCTTTGGCACAGATGCTGCAATGTAAAGTTGACATGTCGGTGCCGCAGGTCAGGCTTCTGGAGTTTCAGGATGTCGCATCCCTTATGGGCGGTGAAGAGCAGCTTATGGCAGGAATATATCTGGGCGTAGACGGAGATATTACGGGAAGCATTATGTTTTTGCTGGAGAAGGAGTCGGCCAGGCATTTGGTAAGCAAGCTTATGGGAATGACCTTAGAAGGTGAAGAATTTTCAGAGATGGAAATGTCGGCCTTGCAGGAGGTAGGAAATATCATTACCGGATCTTACTTGAATTCTTTGTCTTCTCTTACTGGATTATGTATTTATCCCACAATTCCGTCCCTGGCAGTGGATATGGCCGGTGCTATTTTAAGCGTTCCTGCAATTGAATTTGGAACTTTGGGAGATAAGATCCTATTAATACAGACGCAGTTTTTTGATGAGATTCAGTTGGATGGTTATTTTATCCTTATTCCTGATTTGGAGTCTTACGGAAAGATATTGTCTTCTCTTGGAATTATGTGAGAGACAGTTTGTACCAAAGAAAAATAGGAGACTCGGAAGAGATATGAGTGAAATAATAAAAGTCGGAATGGCGGATCTTAAAATATGCGTGAGTCCGGACGCCGTTACAACTTTAGGTTTAGGGTCTTGTGTTGGATTCGCAATTCGAGACCCTATAACTAAAGTAGGCGGTTTGGCGCATATCATGCTGCCGGACAGCACGCAGATAAAAAATAACAGCAATGTTCCTAAGTTCGCGGATACGGGAATTGTCGAGTTGGTACGTCAGATTATCGCAAAGGGTGCAAATCAAGGCCGCCTTGTGGCGAAAATTGCAGGTGGAGCACAGATGTTTGCTTTTCAGAATAAATCGGATATGGTGCGCATTGGAGACAGAAATGTGGAAGCAACGAAAAAAAAACTGGCAGAGCTTAAAATACCGGTTTTGGCACAGGATACTGGTGACAGCTATGGAAGGACAGTTATATTTTATCCCGAGACGGGCGATTTTGTGATTCGTGCGGTCGGTAAGGAGCAGAGAGTAATATAAGAAACAGAAGAAAAGAGGGGAACGGCAATGAGAAGGAAATTGATACCACCTTTTTTAATGCTGTTTGCAGGCGCGATAACCAGTATTACTATGTGGGTGCTTCACTATGAAACCAAGACTATGCTTTCCATTTTACTTGGAGTATTGGTCGTTTTTTACATAATAGGTTCTTTACTGAGATGGATGCTGGATGTTTTCGATAAACAGAATGTGGTGCCCGAGATGGCGGATGAAGCACAGGAGCAGTTAGGAGAAGCGGCAGCGGAGGAAGAAGGGCAGGAGGACTCATAGAGAAGACAATCTTAAGGGCAACTGGAGGAGAGTATGGACGAAGCAGGCAGAAAAAAGTTGTGGGAGGAATACGGGAGAGGGAAGTCAGCTGAAGTACGCGAGAAACTCATCCTGGAATACGCTCCGCTCGTAAAGCTGGTAGCCGGCAGACTCAGCATGTATTTGGGATATAACGTCGAATACGACGATTTAGTCGGTTACGGTATTTTCGGATTGATAGATGCCATCGATAAGTTTGACAGCATGAAGGAGGTCAAATTTGAGACTTATGCGAGTCTGCGTATCCGGGGAGCGATTCTCGATCAGATACGCAAGATGGACTGGATTCCCAGAACGATAAGACAGCGCCAGAAGAAGGTAGAGACTGCGATAAAAGAAATTGAGGCGCTACACGGAAGAAACGCGACAGAAGGGGAAATTGCGGTGTCTCTTGGAATTTCCGAGGCGGAGTACGGAGAGTGGCAGTCACAGATGAAGATCACGAATGTGGTGTCTCTGAATGAGTTCATGGAGCAGGGAAGTGAGGTTCCTACCGAAAATAATAAGAATTCACATTTTGACAGTCCGGAAGATGTAGTTGAAAAAGCGGAGTTAAAAGAGGTATTGGGAGAGGCGCTGGATCTGCTTACGGAAAAGGAACGCAGAGTAATCGAATTATATTATTATGAGGAATTAACGCTGAAGGAGATAAGCAGTATATTGGAAGTGTCAGAATCGAGAATTTCACAACTGCATACGCGGGGATTGCAGAAAATGAAAACTAAAATGGGGAACTACATAGGTATATTGACTATTAGTTAGTGGGGTTAGCTTATTATGAATGGATATTTTCAACTTATTTGTGAAGAAGGTGTAACCAAATTGCAGGTATTTCCGCCGACAAATGGTGGAGAGACGGCCAATTTAAGCGAAATTGTAGAATACTTGTCTGGCAGAAACATCGCATACGATAATCGTGCGCTGCATTCTCTTATGGGAAGAGCGGAGCCGTATACGGTAATTATTAATAATGTGGCGGGTATGGAAGAGCGCGAGAATTATAAATTGACGGTGAGTCAGGATAAGATGATTGCTACCGTTCGTTTTTATCCGCCCTCTGTTAACGGCGGAAAGATGACCAAGAGCGAATTTATCGATGATCTTGGTTTTAAAGGTATCAAATTTGGAATACAGGAAGAGGAAATAATCAAGTACTTTGAAAATAGACGTTATTGTGAAGATATCATCGTAGCGAGGGGAAAAGAACCCCGTCACGGAACAGATGCTTATATAGAATATTATTTTAATACGGACTTAAAAGTAAAGCCTACGTTGAAAGACGACGGAAGCGTGGACTTTTTTAATTTGAATACAATCAATCATTGTCATAAAGGTGATGTAATCGCCAGGTTGTTCCCGGAAGACATGGGAGAGGCAGGCACTAATCTGATGGGGGAGAGGCTGAAACCCCGTGATGTAAAGAAAAAGATGTTGAAATACAGCCGAAATGTTACTCTTTCCGAGGACAAGCTCACCATGATTTCTGAAGTGGACGGGCATGTGACCTTAGTGGATGAGAAGGTATTTGTTTCTGATGTCTTATCCGTTGATAATGTAGACAATGCCACGGGAAATATCGAATATGACGGGAGCGTTCAGGTCAGAGGAAATATATGCGCAAATTTTTCCGTGAAATCGAAAGGAAACATCGAGGTTCAAGGCGTGGTAGAGGGGGCTTTCTTAGAGGCTGGCGGCAATATCACCATAGCCAGAGGCATGAACGGCATGAATCGGGGAATTCTGCGGGCGCAGGGGAATATTGTTGCGAGGTATATGGAGAATACTACGGCGATAGCAGGCGGATATGTGTCGTCAGAATCTATTCTGCATAGTACGGTGCAGGCGGGAACTGAGGTGACGGTAAGCGGAAAACGTGGATTTATAACAGGCGGCCGGGTCTGCGCTACGAACACGATAACCGTAAAAACTTTAGGATCTCCTATGGGTGTGGATACAATAGTAGAGGTAGGAGCTAATCCCACTACGAAGACTCGTATTCAAGAGTTACAGAAGGAAATTATGGAGGCAACAAAGGTAGTGAAATCGGTTCAGCCGATTCTCACGTCCACGCAGCAAAAGCTGGCGAAAGGGGTAAAGCTGTCTCCGGAACAGATACAATATATGAAGTCTTTGATTTTCCTAAATAAGGAAAAGACGAAAGAGATAGAAGAGAAGATGGCAGAAATGGACGGACTTCAGGATTTTATCGGCAATATGTCAGGAGCCAGTGTCAATGTGACCGGCGTAGTATACGGAGGAACCCGTGTATGCATCGGTGATTTGTCTATGATAATAAAGAGTGAAATGCAGTATTGCAAATTCATTAAAATGGATGGCGAGGTAAAAATGACGGCACTTTAGTGAAAAAGGAGGTCATAACGATGTCGATTAGCCGTATTGAGTTGCAGGGACAGATAACACGCGCGCAAGATTACACTACGATAAAGCATAATGAAGACAATAAGGGAATGGTCGATCAGAGCAATTTCCAGAAACAATTCAGCAAAGTCGTGGATGATCGTATGACGCAGGTGCATCAAGGGGAGGATACCGAAAAGCAAAACAAACGCTTTGACGCCAAGGATAAAGGGAATGGCGAATATTCAGGCGACGGGGGACAGCACCGCAAAAAGGACGAGGAGAAGAAGGACGGTCCTGACGGGAAGGTTATGATTAAAAATATGAATCGGTTTGACATAAAGATTTAGGAGAAGACAATCTATGAACACAGCGGAAATTGTTCTTCTTATTATTGGCGGTATCATTTTGGTGTTGAGCTTTGTTTTGCCTGTTTGGAAGGGGAAAACTGAGGAAAAGGGGCCGCAGATAGATAAAGGACAAATAAAAGAACTGGTAGAAAAAGAGGTAGAAGAGGCCAAGAAGCGTATTGGTGATATTGTCGATGAGACGGTCACTTACTCCATGGAAAAAACGGAGAGAAGCATGGAACGGCTGGCAAATGAGAAAATTATGGCAGTCAACGAATACTCCGATCTCGTCTTGGAAAATATTAACAAGAATCATAATGAAGTGATTTTCTTATATGACATGCTGAACGATAAGCATGAAAATCTTGTTAGTACGGTAAGCGAAGCCGGTAAAGTGGCGAAGGAAATAAAACAGGCGGTAGAACTGCCGGAAGAAGAAAAAAACGAGGCAGAGAAAAAGGCTGCGCCTGTGGCGGCAAAAACTCCTAAAGAAGAAGTTGCATTTGTACCCATTGCGCCGGAAAAAGTGACGGTAAAAAAAGGTGGCAGACGCAAAGCTGCGGATACGGTAAAAACGAAGGTTGTAGGTGGTGAGGCTGAAGTAAAAAGTGAGCCGGTTAAGCCTGAGCCTGTAATCGCAGAAGAAAAGAGCAAAAATAGCAATGAAAAAATATTAGGTCTGCACAAGGAGGGAAAATCCCAAACTGCGATAGCGAAGGAATTAGGACTCGGCGTCGGAGAAGTGAAGCTGGTCATCGATTTATTTGAGCAGACGTAAAGCGGGCAGGCCGAAATTAGGACGGGCAGGAACGGATATGAATTTGAAATATTATTTGAGAGGGCTTGGCTTAGGCATAATCATTACCGCCGTTATTATGGGATTTGCGACGGGCGGAAAGAGAGAAGCCCTTACGAACGACGAAATCATAGCGAGGGCGAAGGCTCTAGGTATGGTGGAGAATAAAGTCCTGACAGAGTACACGGAAGAAGTGAAAAACAAAGAGGGGGAAGGTGCCTCTAATAAGTCGGACGATTCGGAGGCAGAGGCCGTAAAAGAGCAGGAGGCTCTTCCTGTGAATGAGACGGGGAAAGAATCTGAAGATGCGGCAGACTTGAACGGTACCTCAGGTGATTCTGACGTGGAAGCAGCTAAAACTGATTCTGATGGAGTTTTAAAGGATGAAGTGGCCGGCATGGCGGATGCAGAGCTGGAAGAACCGGAGCCTACGGTTTTTTCCGTAAAAAAAGGCGAAGCTCCTTACAGCATATGCAAACGGCTTGCAGAATTCGATTTAATTTCATCGGCAGATGATTTCGATACGTATTTATTAAACAATGGGTATGACAGAAAGATTGTCGCGGCGGAATATAAGATACCTTCCGGTGCTTCCGAAGAGGATATTGCAACGATTATTACGGGCGGAAAATTAGAGAATACAGAGCAGTAAAAATACCCTCGGGATTTTGTGAAAAAACAGCACAAAACACTTCGCGGAATAGTCGTTGTTCACTCCGTTCTCAGTAACGCATGATGTTCTGTAATGCAAACTTTTTGCATTTAAATTCGCTTCGCGAAGCAGAAATCATCTCTTGCATCATGTTCTTACGTGCTTAACAGCAAGTGTTAAGCTACTGTGTGAACAGTAACATAATTTCAGCAAATTTTCAGCAAATTTCGTAAAAACCCTTGTCAGAAGGGTTTTTGTTATGTTATAATTCGAATGTTGTGACTAAAAATCACGTGTATCTATTCATTGTCGGTGCTTTTGACGCTTAAGGTAGGCAATGGAGCGTAAGATATGCGGAAGCAAATTAACCAAATGGAGGTAAAAAACATGAGCGTTATTTCAATGAAACAGTTATTAGAGGCAGGTGTTCATTTTGGACATCAGACGAGAAGATGGAACCCTAAGATGGCTCCTTATATCTTCACAGAGAGAAATGGTATTCATATTATTGACTTACAGAAGTCTGTAGGCAAGGTGGATGAAGCTTACAAGGCGGTATTCGATATCGCAGCTCAGGGCGGAACCATTCTTTTTGTAGGTACGAAAAAGCAGGCACAGGATGCCGTTAAATCAGAAGCAGAGCGTTGCGGAATGTTCTATGTAAATGAGAGATGGTTAGGCGGTATGCTCACCAACTTCAAGACGATCCGCAGCAGAATTGACAGATTAAAGAAGATCGAGCGGATGTCTCAGGACGGAACCTTCGATGTTCTTCCTAAGAAAGAAGTTATCGCACTCAAGAAGGAGTGGGAGAAATTAGAGAAGAACCTGGGCGGAATTAAAGATATGACGAGAATTCCTGATGCTATTTTCGTAGTAGACCCTAAGAAGGAAAGAATCTGTGTGCAGGAGGCTCATACTCTTGGTATTACGTTGATCGGAATCGGTGACACCAACAGCGATCCGGAAGAACTCGATTACATCATCCCGGGAAATGACGATGCTATCAGAGCCGTAAAATTAATCGTTTCTAAGATGGCTGACGCTGTAATTGAAGCTAATCAGGGAGAGGAAGCTTTCACGGAAGTGGCTGAAGAAATGGCAGCTGAGGCTACGGAAGCAACCGATATGGAAGAAATCGCGGCAGAATAAGCCATAGTATAGAGAATAGTGTGAAGAAAGGAATGGTTATTTAAATGAGCATTACGGCAGGAATGGTAAAAGAATTGAGAGAATTGACCGGTGCAGGTATGATGGACTGTAAAAAGGCGCTTACCGAGAACAACGGTGATATGGAAGCTTCCGTAGAATATTTGAGAAAAAATGGTCAGGCTAAGGCAGAGAAGAAGGCTGGAAGAATTGCAGCGGAAGGACTTTGCCGCGTAGCTACGGATGGCGATAAATGTGCAGCAGTCGTTGAAGTTAACTCTGAGACAGACTTCGTTGCAAAGAATGAAGATTTCCAGAAATTCGTTGAGAATGTTGCAGAGCAGGCAGTAGCTTCCAATGCAGCGGATATCGATGCATTTATGGCTGAGGCATGGAAAGAGGATTCTTCTAAGACGGTAAAAGAAGCATTAATAGAAAAAATTTCTGTTATCGGCGAGAATTTGAATATCAGAAGATTTGAAAAGGTAGTAGCTGAGAACGGCTGTGTAGTAACTTACGTACATGGTGGCGGAAGAATTGGCGTTGTCGTAGAAGCAACTACGGATGTTGTGAACGATGCGATAAAGGAAGCGCTTACGAACCTCGCTATGCAGGTCGCAGCACTTTCCCCGAAATATGTCTCTACGGAAGAGGTTTCCGAAGAATACAAAGCGCATGAGAAGGAAATTATCGCTGCTCAGATCGCTCAGGATCCCAAAATGGTTGGTAAGCCGGAGAAGGTTATCGAAGGTGCGGTATTAGGACGCCTTAATAAAGAGCTGAAAGAAGTATGCCTCTTAGAGCAGACCTACGTGAAAGCAGAAGACGGAAAGCAGACCGTTGCTCAGTACGTTGCTCAGGTTGCAAAAGAGAACGGTGCAAATCTTTCGCTGAAGAAATTCGTTCGTTTTGAAACGGGCGAAGGTCTGGAGAAGAAGGAAGAGAACTTTGCAGAGGAAGTTGCAAAGCAAATGGGAAATTAGTCGATACGTAAAATGCAGAAAAATATCATAATTTTATAAGATTAACAGCACCACCCAAACTAGAATGGGTGGTGCTGTTTTAAATGAAACTTATACGCACGTAAATGCATCAATTCTGTCCAGAGATACCCCGAAGAAAGTCCATTGAAAGAATCGGTTCCATCGAAACCCGGTTACGGTATTGCGGCTTACCTGAATAGGAAACATCCAGAACTCATTACCATTACTCATCCAGATATAAGTGAAGCGCCCCAGGCAGTTCCGGATGGAGGAAGGGTCAACCCTGAAGGGAGTTATCTGCCTGGAAGGGGTGAAGTTTGGCGGTGCCGATGTGGGTGGGCCTCCGGGAATTGGCCCTGGTCCCGGTCCTGGTCTCGGTCCTGGTCCTGGTCTCGGTCCTGGTCCCGGTCCTGGTCTCGGTCCTGGTCCCGGTCCCGGTCCTGGTCCTGGTCCCGGCCCTGGTCCTGGTCTCGGTCCTGGTCCTGGCCCTGGTCCCGGTCCTGGTCTCGGTCCTGGCCCTGGTCCTGGCCCTGGCCCTGGTCTCGGTCCTGGCCCTGGTCCTGGCCCTGGTCCTGGTCTCGGTCCTGGTCCCGGTCCCGGTCCCTGTCCCGGCCCCTGTCCGGGACCTGGCCTGTTTATTCCTGGAAATGGCGGCGGAGGTGGTGGTGGCGGAGGGGTTCGTGATTGTTGTCTGCCAGCATCTATAAAGTTTTTTTGGTTAGAGTAATCCATTTGATTTCTCCTGAAAAAGACAGAAGTATTAATATTATTATATTAAGTAATATAAATAGTGGAACCCAGCGAAGAAAAAAGAGCGGATGTAAGATGCAGATCAGAAACGGTAGAGGTATATGCGGCTTCTGTAGTGATGTCAGTAGTCTGCACTTTTTGATAAATTCAAGTATTATTTCAATAAAATTTTCGCCCTAAGTAGTAAAGCCCCAGGGAGTATGATAAAATATTCAAAAAGAAACATACAAGATTATTATGTACGACAAATTTATTATGTACAACAAATGTAAGTTGAGGAGGGAAAGTATATGAAATTCAGAGTAATATCATTGCCGCCGTTTAAGGCGGCATCTTCGGGACCGGATAAGGACTTCGATTTTTCTCCGACAGGTATTTTAGGGAAATTCGATGCCTATTTTTCGGAGATAAAGTCTAGTGACAGAGACAACTTCAGGCCGCGGGACTTTTTGTATTTCGATGAAGATAAGCAAGGGATGGTGTGGATGTGGGCGCTGAGTGAGGGGATGGATGACGGAGGAAATGAGGTCATTGACTTTGAAGGCGGTTATTATCTTACTTATGTATATAAGGACGGCGATGAGGAAAGCGGTGGGAGGTTATATGAAGAAGCACTTAAGCATATCGAGGAATCTGAAATACTGGAACTGGATGTTCGCCCCAACCACTATGCGATGGGCCATATCATAACACCTGAGCCAATCATAAAGGCACAAGGGTGGGCACAGATGGAAAGCTTTATTCCTGTTAAGTTAAAGAATTTATAAACTGAAAATGTATTTCATCCATTCAATAAGCATCTCATCCGAAGAAGGATAGCCCGCGCCGTATGAATGTGTTATGTTTTCTATAAATCGAATGATAGACAACATAGGAGGCTTTTAAATGGGAACTGTAATATTGATTCTGCTTATTCTGGGAGAAATCATCTTTTTACTTTTGCCGTTAAAAACGGGAATCGTTAAGAGAAGAGAGAAGTATATTTGGAAAATAGTTTTTGCGGCATTCTTAACGCTATTGCTTATTACAGGTATCTTGGAAGAAACGTCAAGATATGGCGCGATATTGTTAGTTTTACTATTTCAGGCTTGTATAGGTTTGTTTGCGGAATACAGGGGTAAAGGTAAATCCTATAGAAAAGGAAAGGGAATAGCACTTTTTCTAGCCAACATAGCCGTTTATTTTTTGGCGTTGATGCCGGCATTCTTTTTTCCCCAGTATAAGCCGCTTCCAGTGACGGGAGATCACGCAGTGGAAATTGCGGAATATACATATGTGGACGAGAACCGTATCGAAACATTTTCGGATACGGGTGAAAACAGAACGGTAACAGTGAAGTTCTGGTATCCTGCCGAGACTGGAAGCTATCCGTTGGTTGTTTTTTCTCACGGAGCGTTCGGTGTCATTGACAGCAACAACTCAACCTATACCGAGCTGGCTTCTCATGGATATGTAGTCGCCAGCATAGGGCATCCTTATCACGCCATGTTTGTCAAGGATGTAAATGGAAGGACGACCTATGCTTCCAAGGAATTCATTGATCAGATTTATACCATGAACTCGGACGAAACGCCGGAGGGTGAGGATAATTCAGATAAGGAAATGACGACTTATTTGAATAGCCGGGAATGGATGAAGGTGAGGACCGGGGACATGAATTTTGTTCTGGATACTATTTTGGAGAAAGCAGATACCGTAAATGAGGTACCTTTTTCGAGGATTGACGGAAATGAGATTGGCTTATTCGGGCATTCTCTCGGTGGAGCGGCATCCGTTCAAATTGGAAGGGAGAGGAGGGATATTGATGCGGTCATCGATTTGGAAGGTACTATGTTAGGCGAATATGCTGGATTTAAGGATGGTATGGAAATATTCAATGAAGAGCCATATCCAATTCCTTTGTTGGATGTAAATTCTAAGGTAATACACGACTTGGCGTTTGAAGTACCGGGAGATGGGTATGTGAATTTTTATGTAGGCAAACGAGCACTTAATTATAGAGAAGTGATTTTCGATAATGCGGGCCATCTTAATTTTACAGATTTACCTCTTGTTTCTCCGCCTCTTGCAGGACTGCTTGGCGTGGGCACCGTAGATGCCAGAGAATGTATCGAGGATGTAAACTATGTGGTGCTTACCTTTTTCAATTATTATCTGAAGGGAGAAGGGACGCTGGCCATAGAAGAGGAATATTGACATGAAGGTAACGGTGAGGAAGATAAAGGACAAAGCGCAAGAGCAGGTGGTCATTGAATGTGTCGATCTGACGCAGGAGATCAAGGATATTTATTCCTATGCCTTATCGAAGGGGGTAGAACTGCCGGGAGTAGAAGACGGGCATATGGCGAAAATCAAACTGGAGGATATCTATTATTTTGAAGCGGTAGATGAGAAGCTGTTCGCTTATACACAGAATAAGGTATTCGAGATAAAGCTCAGGCTATATGAGGCAGAGAGAGCGTATGCGCCCTATCACTTCATTCGCTGCTCCAAGTCTGTAGTGCTGAACCTGATGCAGTTAAAGAGCATCAGTCCGGCGCTGAACGGCCGCTTTCTCGCCCATCTGAAAAGCGGCGAGAAGGTGATGATTTCAAGGCAGTATATAAGCTCGATTAGAGAAAATGTGTTTGGAGGAAACAAAAATGAAATATAAAAATGTAATATCCGATTTGGCTGCGGTCTTTTTCATCAGTACGACACTTATAACATTGGGCAGTGCCATCATAGGAAGCCTTTATCTCAAAGAGGTTACCTTCGGTTATTATGCCTTTTTTTCTCCTCCTCTCATTGGGTTGTTGTCCTCCCTCTTAGGTTTTGTGGGCTACTCCAAAAGAGAACTTAGTGTGAGTGAAGCCATTGCAAGGAAGGGGCTTCATCTGTTTTTGATCGAGGCGATGATTTTCGGGCTTAACTATGCTTCGGGAGTTCGTTTTTCACCGGGATTTTCCATTATTCTTGCTCTCTTTATTGTTTTCGTATTTGTTTCCGTGAATGTAATCATATGGCTGAATGATAAGCGAGTGGCCGATGCCTTCAATAAGGAATTGGAGTTTTTTCAAAAAGGGATGAATTGAATCCGGCCTTGTCTTAGATATCTTCGAATCATAACACACTGAAAATCTTAAGAACTGCTAAGATTTTCAGTGTTTTTTTATTTGTGTTGTTGTCCTTCGGATAAAAGAGGTACAGCTGCGAGCAGAATAGAAGTTGTGCTGCCTATGTGTTTGATTGCGAATGTGGGTGAAGCATACTTTTATTCTTTTCAGATGAGAGTTCAAGGAAAGAAGCGGGGAATCAAGTCGAAAAGAACTGACTTATGTAATAAAATGTTAAGTAACAAAAAATGAAAAAGAAGAAGTATAGAAAAAACCGAACAAGGGAAAATAGTAATATTTAAATAAAAACAACAATTCCTACATGCTCAAAGATTGATATTTATTGGATGATATGGATAGAAAATAAATATTTAAAAATAAAATACATACAAAATGACAAATAACTATTGCTAAAAGATGAAATATATGTTAAGTTAAATATATCAAATGTAACCTAACATATATTTTGAAAAGGAGAGCGGATATGGCAGTGCAAAAACCAATATCCATGCAGAACATAGCGGATGAGCTGGGAATCAGTAAGGTAACGGTTTCCAAGGCCCTGAACGGAAAAGACGGCGTAAGCGATGAACTGAAGGATAAAATCTTTCAGGTAGCAGAACAGTATGGCTATATCCTTCCCGACTACGGGCAACGGAAGACGAGGAAGGTTGGTGTCATCATGAGCGACCGATTTACCTCCATGTCGGACAGTGGGAAATTCTATATAGGAATGTATGAGAGGATCATTAGTGAGCTGAGAAAGGCATCCTGCACCAGCGTCATGATTACTCCTAACAGAAACAGTCTTATGGGAGATTTGGAGACGATTGAGAAGAAGGGAATGTTTGATGGTCTCATTCTTTTGGGGATTTTGGATCATGTGGTCAGAGATAAAGTGGACTCCATCGAGCTGCCGAAGGTTTATGTAGACGTTTACGATGAGACGCATAAGTCCGACTCCGTGGTAACGGAGAATATTTACAGCACCTATGAGATGACGGAATATCTTATGCAGATGGGACACAAGGATATTGGATTCGTAGGTACGGTGGGAGCCACCACCAGCATTACGGACCGCTATCTCGGATATATGAGAGCTCTTATGGAACAGAGAGTAGAGCCCGACCCGCAGTGGCTGATACCGGATAGAACGATAGAGGGAGAAGCGATAGACCTTAAGCTTCCGGATACTCTTCCGAGTGCTTTTCTATGTAACTGTGACGAAGCGGCTTTTCGTCTGGTAAGGGTGTTGAAGGAAAGGAATCTTCGTATACCGGAGGATATATCCATTGTAGGCTTTGACAACGATATCTATGCGGAGTTGTGTGAGCCTCAGCTTACGACGATAGCTGTCAATATGGAGGAAATCGGCAAGGTTGTGTCGAAGCGAATCGTCAGACGTATGGACAATCCGAGCAAGAAGGGCGGGGAGGTTTACCGGGTGATAGGTAAGAATATTTTTAGAAGCTCTGTCAGAGATTTAAATAAATGAAAAAGCGGCAACCACATAAAGGCAAAGGAGGAGAAAACAATTGAAAAGTAAAAGTGTTCCGGTGAAACGAAAAAAACGGCATTGGACGAAAAATGATACCGAGCTTTCAATATTGGCGCTGCCCACTACGATATGGTATATACTTTTTTGCTTCCTGCCGATGTTCGGGTTAATCATTGCGTTTAAAAATTATAAAATTACGGGCGGGAAGAACTTCATTTATAATGTAATCCACAGCCAATGGGCGGGATTTAAAAACTTTGAATTTTTAATTAAATCGAACGATTTGTTCATTATTCTGCGCAATACTATTTTATACAATTTTACATTTATTGTTCTGGGCATGGTGCTTTCCGTGGGCATGGCGGTAATGATAAGCTTGTTGCACAATAAGAGGAAGTCAAAGGTCTATCAGACATTGATGTTCTTTCCCTACTTTATGTCGTGGGTCGTTGTAGCATATTTTCTGGATGCCTTTTTAAATCAGAGCAACGGATTCATTAACGGGGTGATTAAGGATGCAGGGAATTCGCCCGTTCAATGGTACATGAAAGCGGGGGTATGGCCATTCATACTCATCTTTATGTATTTGTGGAAATCCACAGGATACAACATGATCATTTACTTATCCAGCATTACGGGAATTGATACTACTTTGTACGAAGCGGCAGTGGTGGATGGAGCTAATAAAAGTCAGCAGGTATGGTATATTACGCTGCCTTGCCTTAAAAATGTCATTATTATGATGTTTATCCTGAATGTAGGAAAGATTTTTTATTCCGATTTCGGTTTGTTCTATCAGCTTTCGCAAGGAGCCAGCGGTTCCATATTCAATGCGACGGCGACCATCGATACTTATGTATTTAATGCGCTCCAATCGGCTACTCCAATTGGAATGACCTCAGCGGCTACGTTCTTCCAGTCGGTGGCATGCTGCATTACTATTCTCGTAGCCAATGCTATTGTAAAGAAATTCGATGAAGACAGCGCTATTATATAGAAAGACTAACTATTAAAAGTCAAGTCCTAAATTGATATTTTATGAATGAATTGCAGAAATGCATTTCAGATAAATAATAAACTTGGAATAAGTTCAATGAACATTGAAAACTGCATGACAA
>JAEZRJ010000067.1 GCA_023412855.1 Bacillota bacterium
AGGAAATCAACATCGTTACTCTTCAGGGAACAATCGGTGCTTCCGCTCAGGTTGGACGTACAGACGGTTTCGCAAGCGGAATGCAGGACAACTGGGTTATGTTAGACAAACAGACCGGCGAATTCACGCAGTCCAAGGGTCAGGAAGTTATGGAGTCCTTCTTGAAGAAGTATCCTGACATCGATGTAGTTGTTTGTGAGAACGATAACATGGCATTCGGTGCAATCGACGCTATCAAAGCAGCAGGTAAGACATGCGGACCGGAAGGCGATATCACGATTATTTCCTTCGATGCAGTGGCAGCAGCTTTTGACTCTCTGATCGCAGGCGATATGAATGCAGACTTCGAGTGTAACCCTCTTCACGGCCCCCGTGTAGCTGAAATTATTCAGAAGCTGGAAGCTGGCGAAAGCGTTGATAAGATTCAGTATGTAGATGAAGCTTACTTCGATACATCCATGGACGTTGCAGCAATCAAAGAGACACGCGCATATTAATATTAATGGTTGGCATTAACTAAGAAATGCAAGGGCGGCGGGTGGAGAGTCTGGAATGGATTCTTCCCCGCCGTATTCTATAATAAGGAAAACGCTCCTGTTACATAAAATGGGTGCGCAGATACGCAAGGTAGTGGCAAAGATATATTATGAGATGATGAAAAGGTATGGCAGATTTTTTAAGGAAGGAATGAAGCCCAAATGGAAAACAGCCGTAAGGAAAATAAAATCGTATTGACGATGCGCCATATTAATAAGAATTTCCCCGGAGTCGTTGCTTTGGAAAATGTGGACTTTACTTTAAGGGCAGGAGAAATCCACGCTCTAATGGGAGAAAACGGTGCGGGAAAATCCACATTAATCAAGGTGCTCACCGGAGTAGAGGAATTCGAATCGGGAGAAATAATAATAGATGAAAGCTCCCATCCGATTATCAACAAATCGCCGCAGGAGGCACAGGCAAACGGTATCAGTACCGTGTACCAGGAGGTCAATCTTTGTCCGAACCTTTCCGTGGCAGAGAATTTGTTTATCGGCAGGGAACCCAAGAAATTCGGGGCAATTGACTGGAAAACCATGAACAAAAAGTCTAAAGAAGTTTTAGGCGGTCTGGATATAAATATAGATGTAACGAAGACGCTGGACAATTATTCCATAGCTTTGCAGCAGATGATAGCGATTGCCAGAGCAGTAGATATGTCCGCAAAGGTTCTTATTTTAGATGAGCCTACCTCCTCTCTGGATGACGGAGAAGTGGAGAAGCTTTTTATCTTAATGAGAAAGTTAAAGGCGCAAGGAGTAGGAATTATATTCGTCACCCATTTTTTGGAGCAGGTATATGAAGTGTGCGACCGCATAACGGTGCTTAGAAACGGTGCTCTGGTAGGAGAATTCGAAGTGGAGAAGCTGCCGAGAGTCCGTCTAGTTGCGGAAATGATGGGTAAGGATTTTGACGATCTCGCAGCCATCAAGAAGAGCGGAGAGGGAGCAGGCAAGGTTGGCGAAGAAGTGGTAATCGATGCAAAGAAACTGCATCATACGGGCACGATCAAGCCCTTTGACATCCAGATACACAGGGGTGAGGTAATCGGGCTTACGGGTCTTTTGGGTTCAGGACGCAGCGAGCTGGCACGGGCGATTTACGGTGCGGATAAGGCTGACGGCGGAGATCTTTTTGTAAAAGGACAGAAGCTTTTGGTAGGCGCGCCTATCGATGCGATGCAGGCAGGAATGGCTTATTTGCCGGAGAACAGAAAGGAAGAGGGTATTATTGCGGACCTTTCTGTAAGAGAGAACATCATTATCGCGCTGCAGGCGAAAAAGGGTATATTTAAACTGCTGAGCAAGAAGGAGCAGGAAGAATTTACCGATAAGTACATAGACCTTTTACAGATTAAGACGGCGAATAGAGAAGTTCCGGTCAAACAGCTTTCAGGCGGTAATCAGCAGAAGGTAATCCTTGGAAGATGGCTGCTTACCAATCCCGATTTCATCATTTTGGATGAGCCTACCAGAGGTATCGATATCGGTACGAAGACAGAGATTCAGAAGCTTGTACTTAAGCTGGCGGGAGAAGGTATGGCGGTTATGTTCATTTCCTCCGAAATCGAAGAGATGCTTCGTACTTGTTCAAGAATGGCAGTTCTAAGAGACGGCTGGAAAGTAGGAGAGCTCGGAGACAGCGAGCTTTCTCAGGAAGGCGTCATGAAAGCGATAGCGGGAGGTGGAAGTGATGAATAATGCGAAAAATACATTGAAGAGGCTGACGGGATATAAGCTTTTCCTGCCGTTTCTATGCTTGGCACTGGTGCTTCTTATTAACGTCATCAAGACGCCCACCTTTTTTGCAATAACGATTAATAACGGAGTATTTTACGGATATATTATCGACGTTATAAACCGCGCCAGCGAGCTGGTAATCCTCGCAGTAGGAATGACATTGGTAGTCGCGGCTTCCGGGGGTACGGATATTTCCGTGGGTGCGGTCAGCGCCCTGGCAGGGGCCCTCTGCTGCTTCGTGCTTTCGGGCGGTCAGCAGACGGTAAACGAATACCATGCTCCCTATATACTGGGAGTGCTGGCGGCGATGGTGATAGGTATCATATGCGGTGCGTGGAACGGATTTTTAGTGGCTAAGATGAAGATTCAGCCCATGGTTGCCACTCTGATTTTATTTACAGCCGGCCGCGGTATCGCGCAGCTTATTACAGAAGGACAGATGATTTACGTGCGCGTGGATCATTTCAAGAAGCTCGGAGGCTTCATAGATGGAGTTCCTCTTCCGACACCGGTATTTGCCGCGATTCTCGTAGTAATATTAACGATGCTTTTATTGAAAAAAACGGCACTGGGACTTTATATTGAGACAGTAGGTATCAATGCCAAGGCAGCGAGGCTGGTGGGACTTAATTCCACGATGATACAGTTTTTGACTTATGCTTACTGCGGTTTGTGTGCCGGCATTGCGGGACTCATCATCACCTCCAGAGTATATTCTATCGATGCGAATAACGCGGGACTGAATATGGAACTTGATGCGATTCTGGCGGTAGCGCTGGGAGGAAACAGCCTCGGAGGCGGTAAATTCTCCCTGGCAGGAAGCGTAATTGGAGCTTACACGATTCAGGCGCTTACCACCACGTTATACGCTATGGGCGTATCAGCGGATCAAATTCCGGTATACAAAGCTATCGTAGTTGTGATTATCGTATCTTTGCAGTCTCCCGAGCTTTCGAAGATTTGGAAGAACGCAAAGAAGAAAATCGGCGGCGGCGCTAGAAAGAAGGTGGCATAATGAAGAAATTCAAACTGGAAGGCAATCAATTCCTGCTTCTCATTACGATTTTGCTGTTTTTTATCATGTATGCCATCGGATTGATTGTATTTAGAGATAATAATTTCGGAAGGCTTCAGGTATTTTTAAATCTGTTCATTTCCAACGCAGGTCTGATCGTCATCGCGGTATCCATGACGATGGTGCTCATTACCGGCGGTATCGATATTTCAGTAGGTTCCGTAGTGGCCATGACTTGTATGCTCCTGGCGTGGATGATGGAAAAGCAGGGCATCGGAGCAGTACCTGCCGTTATTATCGTGCTTTTGATAGGAATCGTATTCGGGCTGGTCCAAGGCTTCCTCATCGCCTATTTGAAAATTCAGCCGTTTATCGTTACTTTGGCGGGAATGTTCTTTGCAAGAGGTATGACGGCCATTATAAGTACGGAGATGATAAGCATCAAAAACCAACTGTTCCTAAGCTGGGCACAAGAGAAAATATATTTTCCCTTCGGCGGATATGTGAATAAGAAGGGTGTTACCATAAATCCGTATATTTATCCGAGTGTTGTACTGGCGCTGTTAGTACTGGTCATTGTATTTATCATGTTAAAATATACGAAGTTCGGACGTTCCATCTACGCAGTAGGCGGCAACGAGCAATCCGCCCTCTTAATGGGACTTAACGTAAGGAGAACGAAGCTGAAAGTATATATTATCGATGGCTTCCTGGCGGCATTCGGCGGATTCTTATTCTGCTTGAATACCTGCTCCGGTTTCGTAGAGCAGGCCAAGGGCTTTGAAATGGAAGCGATTGCCGGCGCCGTAATCGGCGGAACTCTTCTTACCGGCGGCGTAGGTAATGTCATCGGCAGCTTGTTCGGCGTATTGATCAAAGGAACGATAGAGACGTTCATTACCTTCCAGGGGACCTTGTCCTCTTGGTGGACCAAAATCACGATAGCAGCATTGCTAGCCTTTTTCATCATACTCCAGAGCCTATTTGCCAAGGCGAAGGAGAAACGTAAGTAGTTCCGGTATACCGGAACTGCGTAAGGGGAATCCTAAGGATTCCCCTTGTTATTGTAATAGAAAAGCGCTTCCATTGCATTAAAATGAATGTTTTACTGACATTTAAGGTAAAACTGCTGAAAGAAGTCCGTGAATTGGCAGAATTTATTTCATGTTACGATATAGACGGGAAATTTAATATGTGGTAGAGTAGTTTAGTAAAGTGTTTTAGTAAATGCGGTTTATTTTTGGAGGAAAAAGATGGAGAATTTAGAATTACAAAAAAAAGCCAATGAAGTGCGAAAAGGAATCGTTACAGCGGTTCACAGTGCAAAAGCCGGACATCCGGGCGGCTCATTGTCGGCGGCAGATGTATTTACCTATCTGTACTACGAAGAAATGAACGTAGACCCGCAGAACCCTAAGATGGAAAATAGAGACAGATTCGTATTGTCCAAGGGACATACTGCACCGGGATTATATTCCACATTAGCCCACAAGGGTTACTTCCCCGTGGAGGATTTGAAGACACTGCGCAAGCTTGGTTCTTATTTGCAGGGACATCCGGATATGAAGCATATTCCGGGAGTAGACATGTCCAGCGGTTCTTTGGGACAAGGAATATCTGCAGCGGTAGGAATGGCACTTGGAGCTAAATTAGACGGAAAAGATTTCCGCGTATATACACTTCTGGGAGACGGAGAGCTTCAGGAGGGACAGGTATGGGAAGCAGCTATGCTCGCCGGGCATAGAAAGCTGGATAATCTGGTAGCGATCATAGATAACAACGGTTTACAGATCGACGGCAAGGTAGACGATGTATGTTCTCCTTATCCGATAGATAAAAAATTCGAGGCATTTAACTTTCACGTAATCAATGCCGATGCACATGACTTCGACGATCTCAGAAGGGCTTTCAAAGAGGCTCGTGAAACGAAAGGAATGCCTACGGCAATCGTTGTACACAGCATAAAGGGCAAGGGCGTTTCCTTTATGGAAAATAAGGCAGCATGGCATGGTACAGCGCCTAACGACGAGCAGTTCGCGGTAGCGATGGCAGACTTGGAAAGGATTGGTGAAGATTTATGTCAGAAGTAAAGAAGATTGCAACGAGAGAAAGCTATGGCAATGCGCTTGCGGAGCTTGGCGCGCAGTTCCCTAATCTGGTAGTTCTGGACGCCGATTTAGCGGCTGCTACAAAGACCAGCGTTTTTCAGAAAGTTTTTCCCGAAAGACATATAGACTGCGGAATCGCAGAATGTAACATGGTAGGTATCGGAGCAGGACTTTCTACAGTAGGAAAGATTCCTTTTGTGAGCACCTTCGCAATGTTTGCGGCAGGACGCGCTTTCGAGCAGGTGCGCAACTCGCTGGGTTACCCGCATTTGAACGTAAAAATCGGAGCGACTCATGCGGGCGTTACCGTAGGCGAGGACGGAGCTTCCCACCAGTGCAACGAGGACATCGCGCTGATGAGAACGATTCCTGGTATGGTAATTATGAACCCTGCGGACGACGTGGAAGCGAAGGCGGCGGTAAGAGCTGCGATCGAGCACGACGGACCGGTATATCTGCGTTTCGGAAGAGCAGCATGTCCGGTTATCAATGACAGACCGGATTATAAATTTGAGATAGGAAAAGGCACTTTGCTCAGAGAGGGTACGGACGTAACCATCGTAGCTACGGGAATCTGTGTAAGCAGCGCTCTGGAAGCCGCTGAGAAGCTTGCGGAAGAAGGTGTCAGCGCAGAGGTAATCAATATCTGCACGATCAAGCCTTTGGATGAGGAACTTATTATAGCTTCTGCGAAGAAGACGGGTAAGGTAGTTACCGCCGAGGAGCATTCCGTAATCGGAGGACTTGGAAGCGCAGTATGCGACGCATTATCCGCAGCAGCTCCCACACCGGTCAAAAAGGTTGGTATGCAGGACGTATTCGGCGAATCCGGCCCGGCTATGGCACTGTTAGAAAAATACGGTTTAGATGGCACAGGCGTATATAAATCGGTAAAAGAGTTCATCGGAAAGTGAGAGAGAAAATGCTGATATTATCACCGTCTATTCTTGCAGCAGATTTTTCTGTATTAGGAAAGCAGATAAAGGAAGTTCAGGAGGCAGGAGCACAGTACCTTCACGTGGATGTTATGGACGGAAGCTTTGTGCCTTCCATATCTTTCGGCATGCCGGTCATCAGCTCCATAAGGGGAACGTCGGACATTATTTTCGATGTACACCTGATGATTGCATCACCGGAGCGCTATATAGAGGAATTTGCGAAATGCGGAGCGGATATTATCACCTTTCATCTGGAAGCGGTGCGGGACCCCGGAGCTGTAATCGACAAGATACACGCCCTTGGAAAGAAGGCGGGTATATCTATAAAGCCAGCAACTCCTATAGAAGCAGTTCTTCCATACTTGGACGAGCTGGATATGCTGCTGGTAATGACTGTGGAACCGGGCTTTGGCGGACAAGCCTACATTCCGGAATCGACAGAGCGTATCAGGCAGGCTCGTAAGTTTATGGAGGAAAGAGGCCTTAGTACGGATATTCAAGTGGACGGAGGCATCACTGCAGACAACGTACACGTCGTACTGGAGGCAGGAGCAAACGTGATTGTCGCGGGTTCAGCGATTTTCAGGGGTGATATAGGGCAGAATGTGAAGGATATGCTGAAATCATTTGAGGCATTTCAAAAATAGATATATTAAGATAATTCGTTAAATGAATCAGGTAAATTGAGTGAGACATTAGAAATCTTCGCCTTTCTGTTTTGAGTTTAGGAAAGGCGGAGATTTTTGGTTACCGTTCACACAGTAGCTTAACACTTGCTGTTAAGCTACATAAGGACGTGATACGAGAGATGATTTCTGCTTCGCGAAGCGAATTTAAATGCAAAAAGTTTGCATTGCAGAACATCATGAGTTACTGTAAACGGAGTGAACAGTAACGATTTTTGTGAATAGGTATCGCCGGACTTACAAACTATGTGGAAATGTAACAAAAAACGTGATATAATTTTCTCGTTAACATGAAAACAGATATAAGATGAATTTATAATACATGGGGATTTTAAGATGCACTTGGGTTCCGTTTATTTGATAGTCAATGACTTTCAAAGATCAATCGATTTTTATGAAAAACTGCTGCAATTTCCTGTCACGAGACGTAATATGGATCGATTTGCGATGTTTTCTTTTGAAGGAAATTGTATTTCATTGATGAATGGCCATTTTGATAAGGATAATCCTGATAAAGTAGTACATAAGGGAGAATATTCCGATATGTTTGATGATTTGGAGTCTATAGCTCTGGCACCAAACACCCATAAATTTGTATTTAATTTTTGGACCGAGGATTTACAGAAGGAATATGGACGGATAGAATTTTTAAACATTACTGAGAATTTAACAAAGATCAAATATGTGTGCAATGTATCTCCGTATTATTTTTTCCAATTGACCGATCCGGACGGGAATATCATTGAGGTCACAGGTGAATATACGCCGAAAGCGGATGAGTTCGATGAATGATATTTTCATAACACTAAAAGCGGAACATGGAATAATGTAAATAGCGCCAAGTTAAAGTTATATGATTTTTATAAATTTAGAGGAGGATAAGAAATGATTCTTTGTATTGTTTCAGCTCCATGCAAGGTCTATTAGGACTGACTCGCATGGAGACAAAATAAGTCCCATAGACTTTGCATCCGGAACTAATAACTTAAATCAAAAGGAGCAAAGTCAAAATGAATTCATTAAAAATATTTATAAAAGATTTACGGGATTTTCTTATTTTATGGCTGTCACAGTCGTTTTCGTCATTGGGAAGTGCAATGACAAATTTCGCGCTGGTCATATGGTCATATCAGCAATATGGTTCTGCCTTGCAGACGGCATTGCTTGCCATCTGTTCCTATGCGCCTTATGTGTTAATGAGTATTTTTGCAGGTGCATTGAGCGATAGATGGAACAAAAAGCTTACCATGCTTTTATGCGACAGTTTTGCGGCAGGATGTGCCGTTATTGTTTTAATTTTGTTACAGTCGGATAGATTAGAGTTATGGCATTTGTACTGCTTAAATGCACTTAACGGACTAATGAATACGGTACAGCAGCCATCTGCGGATGTTACGACAAGCTTGCTGACGCCAAAGAAATATTATCAGAAGGTAAGCGGAATGCGGTCATTATCCAATTCGCTTGTGAGCGTAATAACACCTGTCTTGGCAACGGCACTGCTTTCTTTGTTCAGTGTTCAGACAGTTATTGCGTTTGACCTATTTAGCTTTGGTGTAGCATTTATCTCCCTTTTGTTTTTTATAAGGATACCTGAGCTGAAAAGTGATGGCTCAGTAAAGGAACCAATCTTAAAGGCTGCAAAAGCAGGGCTGATTTATTTAAAGCAGAATCGGGGAATTTTGGATTTAATATTATTCCTGGCTGCTATCAATCTCATTGCCTCTGTGTATAATGCGGCATTTCCTGCCATGATTTTATCGAGGCAGGGCGGCGGTGAAGTGGCTTTAGGAATTGTGAATGCCTCAGTAGGGATTGCAACACTGGCAGGCAGTGTCATCGTATCGTTATTGCCGGCGCCTGGAAGTAGAGTGAGAGTAATTTTCATTGCTCTTTTCATCTCTATGAGTACGGAAAATTTCTTTTTGGCATTCGGACAGTCTGTCCCCCTGTGGTGTATAGGGGCAGTGTTAGGCTGGATTACAATACCTGTTATGGGAGCGAATATGGACGTACTTTTCAGAAGCCGTATACCCATAGAAATGCAGGGCCGGGTTTACTCCGCAAGAAATACGCTGCAATTTTTCACGATTCCAATAGGATATTTTCTCGGTGGAATTTTAGTTGATAAGGTATTTGAGCCTTTTATGGAGACACAAGATACCGACAGTTTTTTAACGGTATTGTTCGGAAGCGGTAAGGGCTCGGGTGCGGCGCTGTTGTTTTTGATTCTTGCTTTTGCGGGAATTTTTGTCTGTTTATTTTTCCGAAAGGATAAGCATATTTGGCAACTGGAAGAGTAATATAGTATTTATGCGGGTTTGTGATGCATTTTGCATTGCAACCCGCTTATTATTGTACAGAACCTAATGTTCGATTTTGCGATATACGACGTTGCAATTTTTGCGAACGCGGCACGATTAAGCCGGTAAAATCACACATTGTCTCCTGCAATACGTGCATTAGACTCGGTATGAGCAGCTTTTGGCACATATCCTGGAAAGTATTAGACAATACTGCATAAAATATATGAGAAATGTTACTGTTCACTTCGCTCTCAGTAACGCATGATGTTCTGCAATGCAAACTTTTTGCATGTAAATTCGCTCTGCGAAGCAAAAATCATCTCTTGTATCACGTTCTTACGTAGCTTAACAGCAAGTGTTAAGCTACTGTGTGAACAGTAACTGAGAATTTATTTCATCAAATATATGAAAAATACCGTATGTAATTTATGAAAAATGTTTTATAATATTTTAGGACACTTATAATAAGTTCAAATATTTTGGAAAAAAGAAGGAAAAGCTATGTTCAAGAAATTGGAGAGAAACGAGCCCTGCTGGTGTGGGAGCGGAAGAAAATATAAAGCCTGTCATGAAGCTTTCGACGATAAGGTCCTGCGCTATCAAAGGGAAGGCCACATGATTCCCGATAGGGATATGATAAAGGCGAAAGAACAGATAGACGGTATCCGGGAGAGCGGAAAAATCAATATAGCGCTGCTCGATTACGTAGAAGCGAATATACGGGAAGGTATGTCCACGGAGGAAATAGACCGCATGGTATACGAGAAGACTATAAAGCTCGGCGCTGTTCCGGCGCCTCTCCACTATGACGGATATCCGAAGAGCGTATGTACCTCCATTAACAATCAGGTATGTCACGGCATCCCTGCGAAAGATGTGATTCTGAAAAGCGGAGATATTGTCAATGTGGATGTATCCACGATTTATAAAGATTATTTTTCCGACTCTTCCCGTATGTTCTGCATCGGTGAAGTGGAAGAGCAGAACGCTAAGCTCGTCCGTGTGGCGAAGGAGTGCATGGAAAAAGGAATCGAACAGGTGAAGCCTTGGAACTTCCTCGGAGATATGGCAGAAGCTGTTCATAGTCATGCGCTTCAGAACGGCTACAGCATAGTCCGTGAAATCGGCGGGCACGGAGTAGGAATAGAGTTCCACGAAGACCCTTTTGTAAGCTATGTAACCCCAAAAGGTACAGAAACGCTTATGGTGCCAGGTATGGTGTTTACCATAGAGCCCATGGTCAACATGGGGACCAGTGAAATCTACATCGATGATGACAATGGCTGGACCGCTTACACCGAAGATGGAAAGCCGTCGGCTCAGTGGGAAGTCACGATAGCGGTCACAGAGGATGGATATGAAATATTGGCATACTAAAGAGTTACGCAATTTTGGATTCGCGGCATGAATGGCCGGATTTGCAGGAAACGTGATTGACAGTATAAATTCTTTGTGATAGTCTAACAATATCAATAAAATGAAGTAAAAAGCAGTGACGAAGAGAGTAGATATGCGAGAGCTTTCCAGAGAAGGTTCCATTTCGTTAGGTAAGGTAGCTAACGGAATGCTGAGAGGAACCGGGTGAAAACATATTGAAAATGGCTTCCGAGCAGCGCACCGAACCGGCGACGGCAAGGCTGCGACAGGTCCGCCTGTTATAGCGGCAGGGTATAAAGTAATTCATGCTTAGGCTCATAAATGAGCAGCGTATAAATTGACAGTACCCACAGAGGTTCGCTTCGTGAGAGGCGGACAAAAGGAAGTGGTAACACGGCTTTTCGCTCGTCTTCTAGTCAATCTAAGAAGACGGGCTTTTGTTATGTAATAGGAAAAGAACCTATTACATAACAAGTAGATGCGCAGCTACGCGCGCGGAACAAAAGCTGTGCTGACGAAGTATTTGGTCGCAAGAGTGTATGAAGCACACTTTTGTTCTTTAATAGGAAAGTACACCTATTAAAGAAAGATAAATGCGCAGCTACGCGCGCGGAACAAAAGCTGTGCTGACGAAGTATTTGGTCCCAAGAGTGTATGAAGCACACTTTTGTTCTTTAATTATCTTATTAAATCTTATTAATTTAAAAAAGGAGCAACAAAGTATGAGCAAAGGAAAATATTACATCACCACCGCCATTGCCTACACCTCTGGCAAACCTCACATTGGCAACAGCTATGAAATCGTGCTTGCCGATAGTATCGCAAGGTTCAAGAGAAAAGACGGCTATGACGTGTTTTTCCAGACGGGAACCGACGAGCACGGACAGAAAATTGAAATAAAAGCGCAGGAAGCCGGTGTTACCCCGAAACAATATGTGGATAACGTTGCGGGAACGATCAAAGATCTGTGGAATCTTATGGATACCTCTTACGACAAATTTATCCGCACCACGGATACCTACCACGAGAAGCAGGTACAGAAAATCTTCAGGCGCCTGTACGAGCAGGGCGACATCTACAAGGGCGCATACGAAGGAATGTATTGTACTCCCTGCGAATCCTTCTGGACGGAATCCCAGCTTGCGGACGGCAAATGTCCGGACTGCGGACGGGATGTAAAGCCTGCGAAGGAAGAAGCGTATTTCTTCAAAATGAGCAAATATGCGGATAGACTCATCGCGCATATCAATGAGCATCCGAAATTCATACAGCCGGTATCCCGTAAAAACGAAATGATGAATAATTTTCTGCTTCCCGGACTTCAGGATTTATGCGTATCCAGAACGTCTTTCAAATGGGGTATTCCCGTGGACTTTGACGAAGGCCATGTTGTCTACGTATGGCTGGATGCGCTTACCAATTATATTACCGGAATCGGCTATGACTGTGACGGAAACAATACGGAGCAGTATAAAAAGCTCTGGCCCGCTGACCTGCATCTGATTGGAAAAGATATCATTCGTTTCCATACGATTTACTGGCCGATTTTCCTTATGGCTCTTGGCGAGGAGCTGCCTAAGCAGATATTCGGCCACCCGTGGCTGCTCCAGGGAGACGGAAAGATGAGCAAATCGAAAGGAAATGTCCTGTATGCTGACGATTTGGCGGAATTTTTCGGTGTGGACGCGGTGCGCTATTTCGTGCTCCATGAGATGCCTTTTGAAAACGATGGAGTGATTTCGTGGGAACTTATGGTGGAAAGGCTTAACTCTGATTTGGCGAACACCCTTGGCAATCTGGTGAACAGAACCATTTCCATGAGCAATAAATATTTCGATGGAATTGTCGCGGATAAGACGGCAGCTTCCGAAGCAGAGAAGGCTCTGGATGATGATTTAAAGGCAATCGCTGCCGGAACCTATGAAAGAGTGAGAAAAAAGATGGAGGATTTGAGAGTGGCGGATGCCATATCGGAAATCTTCGTACTTTTCAAACGATGTAATAAGTATATCGACGAAACGGAACCGTGGGTGCTGGCAAAAGACGAGACTAAGGCGGATAGGCTGTCTGCGGTGCTCTATCATCTGGTAGAGAGCATTGTCATTGGCGCTTCTTTGCTGGAGCCCTTTATGCCTGCCACTGCTGAAAAAATCGCAGCACAGCTAAATACTTCCCTGCGAGGCTTTGAGGAGCTTGCAGCCTTCGGTCAATATCCTTCCGGCAATAAGGTGACCGAGAAACCGGAAATATTATTCGCACGGTTAGATGTAAAGGAAGTGCTGGAAAAAGCGGAAGCTTTGTTCAAAAGCAGAAAGCCGGAGAAGGACGAAGAGACTCAGAAGGAAGCAGTTCCTGAAGATGTGATAGATATCGAAGCGAAGCCGGAAATCAGTTACGACAACTTTGCCAAGCTGCAGTTTCAGGTAGGTGAAATCATCGCCTGTGAAGAAGTTCCAAAGTCCAAAAAGCTGCTTTGCTCCAAGGTGCGCATCGGCAGTCAGGTGAAACAAATCGTATCCGGCATTAAGCAGTATTATTCTCCGGAGGAAATGGTCGGTAAGAAAGTAATGGTGCTGGTGAATCTTAAGCCGGCAACTTTAGCAGGAATCGTATCCGAAGGAATGCTTTTATGTGCGGAAGATAAGGACGGCAATCTGGCCCTTATGACTCCGGAAAAGGCGATGCCTGCAGGCGCAGAGATATGCTAATTTAAGGAATTTTATATTATAAACTTAAAATATTATATATTATGGTGTATAATGGGTTCACAAGGGGATATTTTTCCTTTGTGAACTCATTTCCATATCAGGAAGCTTTTCTATGAGCTTCGCCATACAAAAGAATGGAGGGAATTTTATGGTAAGACGAGAAGACCCGTATTTTGACTCCAGAGATAACGTCAGCAGAATTTATTCAAAGCAGTGGACACCCGATACGGATAAGCCTATATGCATTCTGCAGATCATACATGGGATGGCGGAGCGTATAGAACGCTATGACGACTTTGCAAAAGCTATGGCAAAGAAAGGAATCATGGTGGTAGGCGAGGACCATCTGGGCCATGGAAAAACGGTCGGAGAGGGTGGAACGAAAGGATATTTTTGTGAGCAGGACCCGGCCACGGTAGTGGTGAGAGATTCGCACAGGCTCAAGAAACAGACTCAGGAAAAATATCCTGGCGTGCCTTATATCATTCTCGGACATAGTATGGGCTCTTTCATACTTCGCAATTATGTATGCCGCTACGGGACAGGAATACAAGGCGCCATCATCGTAGGAACCGGAGCCAAGTCAAGGGCTGCTGTGGCTTTCGGAAAGGCTATAGTAACTTTGCAGAAGCTTGCTCGTGACTCCCGAAAAGAAAGCAGGTTATTAAACTGGCTGTCCTTTTTAGGCTATAGAAAGAGGATAAAAAACGAGAAGTCGAAAGTAAGCTGGCTCACTAAGGACAAAAAAATTGTGGATGCGTATGAGAATGACGATTTTTGTGGATTTACTTTTACCATAAATGGATTCGAGACTCTTTTCGAGCTGTTGGCGAGATTGAACAAAAAGGAAAATCTGAAAAATATGCCTCTTGAACTGCCGGTTTTATTCGCATCTGGCGCAGAGGACCCTGTAGGTAATTATGGAAAAGGAGTAAAAGCGGTATACCAGTCGTTTCTGGACTTGGGAATGAAGAATGTGCGGCTTAAGCTTTACGAGAACGACAGACACGAAATATTGAATGAAACGGATAAACTGAAAGTATATGACGATATATACTTATGGATATTATCCATCTTATAGGCGGGAAGATAGACAACAAAAAAAGAGTTTAGTGTGAAAAATAAGTTTTTACAGCAAAATTCATTTTGCTTGCAAATGTCATGCTTGCAAATATTATGTCTGCGCCCAAATTTGCAGGCGTCGAAAACATGGAGGATTAAGTTGAAAAACAAAAGCTTTTTCAACATCCTGATTTATACGTGTGCTAAAGCACACAGATAGGAGTTATTATGAAAAAATGGTTGGCATTAATAGGCGTTTTATTTATGACAGGTTTCTTAGGCATGAATGCGTCCGCGCAGGAGGAAGGCAAGATAGTGGTAGCTCTCGGCGCGGACCTTACGGAAGGGCAAAAGGCTTCGGTGCTGGAGCTGATGGGAATAACGAATGACCAGCTTGCAGGATACGATGTGGTTTATGTGACGAATGCGCAGGAGCATCAATATCTGGATGAATACTTAAGCTCCTCTGTCATCGGCAGCAAGTCCTTATCCAGCGTGATGCTGAAAAAGCTGGCACCGGGCAGCGGGGTCACGGTAACGACGAAAAATATCAATTACTGTACCACCGGCATGTACCGCAATGCCCTGCTTACGGCAGGGGTGGAGGATACGGAAGTAATCGTTGCGGCGCCTTCGCAGATTTCGGGAACTGCCGCTTTGATAGGGGCGGTGAAGGCTTATGAGAAGATGGAAGGAACAACAATTTCCGATGCCTCTCTTTCCAGTGCACTGGATGAGCTCATTACTACCGGAGAGCTTGCAAAAGCAGCTCAAAATGTAAACAGCGACGATATAGAGAAATTAATTGCTTATATTAAGGAGAAAGTGGCGAACGGAGAGCTGGAGACGGATGAAGATATCCGGGCGGCTGTAGAAGAGGGAGAAGCACGTTTCGGAGTGAGCCTGACGAAGGAAGAAATACAGAGAATCGTGGATTTGATGAACAAGCTCGAGGGTATGGGCCTGAACAGCGATTATTTGATCAGTCAGGCGGAGAAGCTGTACAGTAAATACGGCGCCGATATCGTGAACCATGCGGACGAGGCGATCAGCGAAGCGGTGAGCGATGCAGTTGCTAATGCAGCGGGAGGCTTTTTCCAAAGCATCAAGAATTCTGTGAAGGATTTCTTCAGCAGCCTCTTCAACTAGGCTGCAAGACCCGATTTTTTTGCGAGTTTTCTTTATGTAATAGGAAAGTGATTCTATTACATAAAAGCCCTTCGGGCAAACAATGCGCAGCTGCGCGCGCGGAACAAAAGCTGTGCGGCCAAACCTTGGCCGCGGGAGTGGGAGCAGCACACTTTCGTTCATAAAATACCTTTTGCGGCATCAGTAAGGCTGAACAGTAATGCGAATAGTACTTTAGAACTAAAAGAAATTATAATTTGCATATAATTTCTTGTAAAATACAATAGGATTCGTTATAATTACATGTAATTAGACCGTTGAAAGGACAAAAACAATGACAGAGGGTGAATTCTCTTACGAGATTCGTATAGCTTATGAGGATGAGTGGGATGAATCGATAGCACTGGCATGGAAGACTTTTCTTCAATTTGAAGCGGAGGATTATGAACCTGAAGGAGTCAGAAGTTTTGAGAATTTCATAACCGACAATGCGCTGCACCGCATGTTTATTATGGGGGCTTATCAGATGTTCGTTGCGCTTAAGGACAGCAAAATAGTCGGTATGATTACAGTAAGAAGCAATTCTCACATATCGCTTTTGTTCGTGGATGAGAAGCACCATAGAAAAGGGGTAGGGCGGGCGCTGATGTATCGTCTGTGTGAATATCTCAAGTCTGAATTAGGAATCGAAAGAGTTACGGTAAACTCCTCTCCCTTCGGAGTGGGGTTTTACCATAAATTGGGCTTTAGGGATTTACAGCCGGAGCAGACAGCCGACGGCATCCGTTATACGCCTATGGAGCTAAGTATATAAAATAATTAGAATGAGAGAAAAGGAAAGTTAATATGGGTAAGTTTTTTGATATGGACAGCCCGGTTATGCGTTTTTTGACCGTTATGGCGGACTTGATGATTTTGAATATTTTAACAATAATTTGTTGTATTCCGATTTTTACGGCAGGGGCCTCCCTGACTGCGTTGAACTACGTATTGCTCAAGATGGTACGCAATGAGGAGGGCTATATCGTAAAGTCATTTTTTAAGTCCTTCAGGCAGAACTTTAAGCAGGCGACTATCATATGGCTGATTATCTTGGTATTTATATTGGTTTTTGCCGGAGACATTCTGATTTTCAACTATGCGGCAATGGAATTTCCCAAGGCTCTTAAAATCTTTTTGTTTGTGCTGGGATTGTTCATGATGATGATTGTTATTTATGTATTCCCGGTGCTTTCCAGATTTGAAAATACGGTGTTGAATACGATTAAGAATTCGTTCTTCATGTCGATCTTAAGTTTTCCGAAGACGATTCTTATGCTGCTTGTATATGCGGTGCCAATCGTACTGTTTTATATTACTCCTATGGCGGTTCCTCTCATTTTTATGTTTGGAATCTCAGTGCCGGCTTATTTTTCCGCGAAGCTTTACAGCGGAACCTTTAAAAAATTTGAACCCGAAGAGGAACCTATTGAGGATAGATTTGAAACCATTGGTCAAGATGATGAGGTAAAGTAATTTTAGGGAGATGGCAATGAAAGACGGGCAAACAAGAGCGGCTGTTACACAATGGCTGATTCCAGCCATGGTACTAATAGTAGTTGTTATCGTAATGTTATTTAACTTTTCAGCCAAGAGCAGTCAAGCAGCTGCAGAACAAGTAGAAAACAGTATGATGGACGTAGCCGAGAAGTACGCCGCGAAGATTAATTTTGAGCTGGCATCCATGGTAAGCGCGGGTAAGCCCATCGGTCACCTTATGGGAGAGCATATTGATTTCAATAAGGTGTTCTCTGCCAATATGGCGGACGTTCTTAGAAACAATTCCAAAGCCTATGCGGTAATTTATAGCGATGAAGAGGGTAATGGGTTGGATCAGAACACCTCCAAAATAAATCTTAAGGATTTAAGTTATTATGGGGAGATATTCGGAGGTACTGTAAGATCAGATCTTTCAGCCGCAGATGAAAAAATTGCCACGGTCGAAGGCGAGGTACGGTACCTTTCTGTGAAAGCAGACGAAATCGGCATGAATAAAAAAGCGATCATTGCAGCCATTCCCTTGGGAACAGAGGCTGACTCGGATAGGCTGCTTATGTACTATCCTGTAGAGAACTTGAGAAGTCTGTTTAAAAAATCAGAATTTGATGCCGATGCTTTTTATGCTCTTATTGCTCCCGACGGAATGATTATAGAAAATACCGATTATGACAGCCAATTCCTTAAGGGCGATAACCTTTGGACGACAATTAAGGAAAGCGGAGACTATGACGATGAAGTTGCCAAGGCGATTATCCGTATGAAGAATAAGACTGCGGGAAGCTTCAGCGCTGTAGTGAACGGAGAGGCTAGGCAGCTTGTATATGCGCCGGTTGGAATCAATAAATGGACGCTGGTAGCCGGGGTGAATCAGAGCTATGTGGACGGCCTCCAGGAAAGAGGCTGGAGTAACGCCAAACAAATGATATACCAGTTGGTGGTGGCGATATGGGTATTTTTAGGCCTGCTCGTCGTTATCAACATCATCGATAAGATAAAGAGCAGCGAGAAGAGCAAGGAGCTTGGAGAAAAAGCGGATACAGACCTTCTTACCAGCCTGAACAACAAACTGGCCACCGAGCGCAAGATTAAGGAATGGATGGAAAAGAATCCTGAGGAACAGGGCTTGATGTTCGTCCTCGATATCGATAATTTCAAGAAAATCAATGACACGCTCGGCCATGCTTTTGGCGATGAGGTGCTGCGTTCTCTCGGATATCAGATCGGTTCTACGTTTCGGGCGACGGATGTCATCGGAAGAACGGGTGGAGACGAATTCACCATATTTCTGAAGCATCTGAATGACGACACCCTATTGGAAAGGGAGGCCGGAAAGCTTTGTAATTTCTTCAAGAATTTTCAAGCGGGCGAATACGTAAAATATATGGCTACCGCCAGCATAGGGGCAGCAGTGTTCCCCAGAGACGGCAAGGATTTCGAGAGCCTGTACAAGGCAGCGGATAATGCTCTCTACATAGCTAAGAAGCGCGGCAAGAACCAACTGGCTTTTTACGGAGAAGAGGAACAAGACGAAGCGGGTATATAATACGTTTGTACAATGTGTATAGGATGAAAAAAAAATATTGTTCAAATTGACGCTGTTAATAAAAATATATAGGTAATATAAGCAATTTCTACAATGTGCTCGAAAATCTTTGTGGAATGTTGGTATAGCGTAAAGAAGCAGGATTCGATATACTTAATGCATAGTTAATGAGTAAAAGACACTCATAATGAGTAAAGAACACTCATAATAAGCGATTCCGGTTTGAACGCGGAACCACGAAACAAAGTTGATTAGGAGGCAAATAAAATGGCAAGTTTATCATTGAAGAATATCTGTAAGGTATATCCTAACGGATTTGAAGCGGTAAAAGATTTCAGTCTTGAGATTTCAGATCAGGAATTCATTATTTTCGTAGGTCCTTCGGGATGCGGTAAATCTACAACACTTCGTATGATCGCAGGTTTGGAGGATATTTCTTCCGGCGAATTGAAAATCGGCGACAGAATAGTTAACGACGTTGAACCTAAGGACAGAGATATTGCGATGGTATTCCAGAACTACGCTCTGTACCCTCATATGTCAGTTTATGACAATATGGCTTTTGGTCTTAAATTAAGAAAGGTTCCGAAGGATGAAATCGATAAAATGGTTAAAGAGGCAGCTAAGATCCTTGACTTAACTCCCCTTCTCGACCGTAAGCCGAAGGCTCTTTCCGGTGGACAGAGACAGCGTGTTGCTATGGGTCGTGCTATCGTTCGTAATCCTAAGGTATTCCTTATGGATGAGCCTCTCTCCAACTTGGATGCAAAGCTTCGTGTACAGATGCGTATCGAGATAGCAAAACTTCATCAGAGACTTGGCACAACCATCATCTACGTTACACATGACCAGACAGAGGCTATGACGCTCGGTACGAGAATCGTAGTTATGAAGGACGGTCTTATTCAACAGGTAGATACACCTCAGAACTTATATGAGAATCCCCAGAACCTTTTCGTAGCAGGATTCATGGGTTCACCTCAGATGAACTTCTTAGATGCGGAAGTTGAAGTAAAAGGCGATGTAGCAAGCCTTAAGGTTGCTGGTAACAGCATTCCTCTTCCTCCGGCAAAATCCAAGAAATTGATCGAAGGCGGTTATGCAGGAAAGAGCGTTACTTTCGGTATTCGTCCGGAAGACGTATATGATTCTGAAATGTTCATAGAGACCTCGAAATGCGTATTCGAGTCTACCATTAAGGTATATGAATTGCTCGGCGCAGAAGTTTACTTATACTTTGATTTGGCAGAGTTCCCGATTACTGCCAGAGTAGATTCCCGCACGACAGCAAGACCCGGTGACACGGTTAAATTCGCATTCGACGTTGAGAAGATTCACGTATTTGATAAAGAAACAGAACAGGTTATCACGAACTAGTGAAACGGTTCGGGGGATGCGGTTGCATCCCCCTTTTTTATGTAATAGGAAAGTGTTCCATGAAAATTAGATATATATTTTAACTTGCACAACACTTCAAAATAATTTATCATAAGGGTATGATCATAAGAGGAATTTTATTTCGGAAAGGCTGGTTTGTAAACATATGGTATCAAGTCAGATAATCAGGACAAGCATTGAGGAATTGCACGCCATTACAAAGGTGGATTTGGGTGTGTTCGATTTGAATGGAGTAGAGGTGGCATCCACATTTCCGGCGGAAAACCTGGACACCGGTCTGATAACGGATTTTGCAACATCTCCGGCGGACAGTCAGGTCATCGGAAGCGAACATTTATTGAAAATCAGGGATGAAGGGGAATTGATGTATGTTCTGGTAGCCAGAGGCAGCGGTGATGAAGCATATATGATAGGTAAGATTGCTGTAAGCCAGATACAGAATTTGATTGTGGCATACAAGGAGCGTTTTGATCGTAACAATTTTTTCCAGAATCTTCTGTTGGATAACCTTCTGTTGGTGGATATTTACAATCGGGCAAAGAAGCTCCATGTGGATGTTACCGTACCCAGGGTAGTTCTGTTGGTAGAAACAAGGACGGAGAGGGATGCGACGGCGTCGGAGCTATTGACCGGAATGTTTTCCAGCCAGTCGGGAGATTATATCACCGCTGTTGATGAGAGCAGCGTGATTCTCATAAAATCACTGAAAAATGGGG
>JAEZRJ010000002.1 GCA_023412855.1 Bacillota bacterium
TCTGCGGCGTCGGTTATCCTTGTAATAATTACTATTATCCTTAATATCACAGCATTGTGTTTATGCAAAACTAAGGATAATAATTACCAATCCTAAGCATATTTATTTATCCTTCTCGAATTTGCATCGGGAGGAACTTGATAGTTAGATAAGAGAAAATAAGATTTTAAATGAAAAATGCAACCATAAAAAATATCTGTTGACAGCAGGGGCTTGCGGTGATAGCATTGTAAAAAATATTAAGGAGATTATACAAAATGAATCGGAACTTATATTCAAGAGAGTATATGTACATGTATGATAGACGTATTTGCTTATAACTGAAGCACATCGGATGCACGGTTGTAAGCCCATAGGTCTTATATGTCTGTGCGTAGATGAGAATGTGAGTTTTCTTTTTATATATTTGCATCTTGTATTATATTTATCGCGTCAGGCATATGGAATGCTTGATGCGATTTTTTGTATGTTATGGAGGTAAAGGATGAATGAGAGAATAGAATTAATATTGGCAACAGTAGATGATGCAGAATTGCTGCATCAAATAAAGTATGAAGCTTTTTTACCATTATATGAAAAATACCACGATGATGAAACAAATCCGGCAAAAGAGAAAATCGATAAAGTGATTTATCAGCTTACGCACTTCAATGGTGAATATTATAAAATTATTATCGAGGGTCAGACAGTAGGGGCTGTCAGGGTAGCGAGGAAAAAAAGCAAAAAAGAAAATGAGACTGATTATATACAGGATGTAAATTATATTTCACCGTTGTTTATTATACCAGAGTTTCAGAATAGGGGAATTGGACAGATAGTAATAAGAAATCTTTTTCGTATGTATGAAAATACAATTACCTGGAGGCTGGATACCATAAAGCAGGAGAGTGGGAATTGCCACTTATATGAAAAATGCGGCTTTGTAAGAATTGGTGAAGAACATATAGTAAATGACCGGATGACAATGATAAATTATGAAAAGGCAAATGTATTTGTTTAATATTGTGTCCTTTTCTAATACAAGTCAATTATGATATAATTTTAAACGCAGGAATAACATTGAAGACACGATCATTATGTGGAGAACGGCGATGATTAAAAAACAAAAAATGAAGACGCTTCCTTTAAAAACCATATATAATATGCTTTTTCTTCTTTTTATTATGATTCCTATATTGATTGTATTGCTGGTGTCGCTTTTGATTTTGAATCAGCAGTTCAAGAATCAGGCGATGGAGAATATAGAGCAGGCGCAGCAAACAGTTATCGCGGAACTTCTATCGGATATAAGCGTTATGTCCATGCGATTGTCTCATTTGATTTATACTAACAATAATGAAATATTGGCTTACGCGGCAGGTACAGATACGGCGCAGTGGGAAATCAGATATGAGAATGCGCAGAAGCTGGCGCAAACAGGTAATCTGGCGCTGGAACCGGTAAAAGATATAGTTTCTGTTGGTTTTTACATGAAGAGCGGCAGGGAGACTTATATAAAAAATGATATTCACCGCTCAGAGGAGGAAATCAAACAGACGAAATGGTATCAGGCAGCGCTGGAAAATCCTAATAGAGTATTTGTAGGCTCATATGATACGAACTCGTTAAATGATCTTTTTACCGGAGGTAAAAAAGATATGCTTGTTTTGGTGTTCGCGCTTGCTCCCGATGTGACCACGGACCGTTCTCAAAGGATAGAGATGGTGACATTCTATCATTCCACTGCGGCGGCGGAACGAATCAGGAAATATAATACGAACTATTTAGCAGGAAAGAACAAGCTTGGAATCGCACAGATCACGGACGAAGAAGGACTGGTCATATTTTCCACACAAGAGGAGACCGCGCAGATTCTGGAAGGAAAATATACGTGCGTGAGAACTCCGATTGAATTCAATGATACGGTATGGTATATCGAAAGCTATATCAAAACCTCGCAGCTTACCGCCGATTACTGGAAGAATGCAGTGTTCATTCTTTTGGCGGCGGTGTTGATTCTGGCACTTGCGGCATATTTTTCCCGGTATTTTTTAAGGAGTATTGTAAAACCGGTGGAGGAAATCAGCAGTGGTTTACGGCAAGTGGAGGAAGGGAATCTGGAAGTCCACATATCTCCCAGCGGTCAGTTTGAAATCAGAACTATGATTCATCAGTTCAATGCCATGGTAAGGCGGTTGAATGCACTAATCGAGGAATACGAGGATAGGGTGAGGAGTGCAAAGAGGGCTCCGAAGGATTATCTGGCGGCGATGCTCAAAGAAGAAATGACACCGGAAGAGGTGAGCACAAGTTTTGCTGAATTTTTTGCGGAACACTATGCGATATTGGGTTTCTTTGTGTATGGCTACCATGGAGAAGAGGATGAGGTGAAGGGGGCTTCCCGATTGACATATAGCTTTGAACGGAATCCGCGCTTTGCATCAAGATGCCTCCTTTACATGGAGCGTTCCGATTTCTTTTTCATATTTTACCGGATTACCGAAGACGATTACGTGTCTGGAGTAAAAAAAATGGTGCAGGATTTGCAGAAAGCTGCAAAGGCGGAGTTTGGTGCAGGAATTTGCGCTCTTATCGGGCATGAGGCCTTCGGTTGCGGAGATTTTAAACACCGGATCGAGGATATACGAAGCAAAATGTGCCTGCGCCATTTGCGAGGAGAATGCGCGGTTATCGATGTGAGCGAGGAAAGCTCCCAGTGGGAAAAGATTATCGCTCTTTCCAGGGAGTACGAACGGCTGGCAGGGGCGCTCTATATTGCAGATGAAAAAAATATGGTGGAGGAAAAGGAGCGACTATTCGAACTGTTTCATAATCGCGCCATGGGAGAGCTTTATCCGCTAGCCTGTGCAGCGGTTCTGGCGATAGGAAATAGATTCAGTGAAGATAATTCCAATTTTGCCGAGGTATTCGGGAAGCAATACGACTATGTAGAGAAGTTTCGTCATATAGAGGACGTTAGGGGTCTGAAAATATGGCTTACTAATTATTTCGCATGGATTATGGATTATTCTGCCTCTAAGCTGAAGGTTTCAGAGACGGATATGGTAGTGAGGGCCAAGCGGTATATTACTGCTCATTATGAGGAGACAGAGCTTACGCTGGGAAAGGTGGCAGAGTATGTAGGGTTGAACGAGAAATATTTTACGAATCGTTTCACCAAGGAGGCGGGGGAGAATTTCTCTTCATATTTGACGGGACTTAGAATGCAAAAGGCGAGAGAACTATTAAAAACCACAAGCTTTAAGGTGTACGAAATTGCTGAGATGACTGGATATCAAAATGCAGAGCACTTTAACAGAATGTTTAAGAAGATAAATGGTATCAGCCCTTCACAGTATAGAAAAACCATGTAAAATGCATGGTTTTTCTTACGATTAATCAAAAAAACTTTATAAATAACAAGAAAGTAAAAAAACTGAATCTGAAGAAAAGTCAATAAAAGTGAATATAAGAGATGGAAACATTTTTTACAGACTGTTATGCTGAATCCACAAAAAGAAAGGGAGGAATTGCTCAATGAAAAGAAAAGTATTAGCAACATTACTAACTTGTGTGATGACAGCATCTTTGCTTGCAGGATGTGGCAGCACGGGCACGGCGGAAACGAATGGGACGCAAAGCGCGCCTGCAGAAACGGGGAAAGAGGAGACGGGAGCTGAAAAAACCGAAGCGACGGATTCTTCAAAGAAGGATTTAAGCGGCACACTTACCTTTGCCATTTGGGATAACAACCTAAATGAATTTATCGAAGATAACGATATGGTAGGAAAGTTTCAGGAACAATATCCTAATATTGATATTGAAGTGGAGAAAATCAAAGATGACAGCGAATATTGGAATGCGATGAAGATGAGAGCCTCGGCGAACCAATTGCCGGATATTATGTTTAACAAGCCTTTTACTCTGTCCAGATTTAAAGATTATCTTGTGGATTTGTCGGGAACTCAGGCTAGTGCAAACAATGATCTGGCGGCAGGATATGCCATTGACGGAAAGGTTTTAGGTATTCCTATGACCTCTGGATATGAATATGTATTTTATTGGAAAGATATGTTTGAGGAAGCGGGCGTTGAAGTTCCGACCACATGGCCGGAATTTGAAGCGGCAGCAAAGACATTGCAGGATTATTATGGAAAAGATAATTCGGACTTTATGGCAATTGCCTGTGGTCTTAAGGATGAATGGCCGGACTATCCTTATATGGAATTCATGCCCGCACTGGAGTCGGGAAATGGGCAGAACTGGAATACCATGGCAAGTCAGGATGCGCCCTTTGCGGAAGGAACCGACATCAATAAAGCATATCAAAAGGTATACAGCCTGTTCACGTCCGGCGTGTTGGGCAAGGATCCATTAGGGCTTGGAAACGATCAGGTGACAGCATTGTTTGCGGCAAAAAATGCAGCAATTATTGCCCTTGGAGACTGGGGACTTCAGAACATTCAGAACGGTACGGATGATATTTCTCAGTTAGGAACCTTTTATCTTCCTACAAGAAACACGGAGTCGGATCCTTATAACGTAATCGTACAGGGGGATTCTTTTATGGGAGTAACCACTCATTCCAAAAACCAGGAGGCAGCGGTTGCCTTTGTTGAATGGTTTTACTCCGATGCATGGTATCCGGATTATATAAATTACGTATCCTCTGCATCATCCATGACGAATTTCCCCAAGGAGAAGGATTCGGTACTGGCGCAGGCAGATGAGCTCACACCCGACAAGATTCTTGTAATGTATGATGGTGGCGGCGATGATTTTACTGCAATACAGAACGAAACAACCTTTGATTATAAAAAACTTGGTGCACAGATGATGACGGATGGTTTTGATTTGAATACCGCATTGGATGAATTGAATGCAAAATGGGCTGATGCAAGAAGCAAGCTGCAAATTCAGTAAGATTTAAGGTCTATGAGGACTGCTTTTAGCAGTCCTCATGTTTTGAAAAGCAAAAGTTTAGAAAAGCTATTATACCCTATGTCTGCGTGCGAAAGATTGCAGGCAGTAAAGAAAGGCTTGGTTATTTGTATGAGTAAATTGAGAAAAAAAAGGATGCAGTTCGTTATAACGGCATTAATAGTGCCCGTTATATTGCTGATTGTATTTGTTGTAATCCCTGCGGCGGATTTGTTTCGCATGAGCTTTACCAATTGGGACGGATATTCGAAAAACAGTAGCATCGTGGGCTTTGTAAATTATATATCTATGCTGAAAAATAAAGATTTATGGTTGTCACTGAAAAACAATGCTGTTTATTTTGTCGTTCATTTGTTTATGATTGCGGCAGAGCTGGGATTTGCTGTTATCCTTACCGGCAGACTGCGGGCAGCAAAGTTCTATAAGACGATGGTATTTATGCCTTACATTATCAACGGTGTTGCAGTATCCTATGCTTTTTCCTATTTCTTTTCTCCAATCAATGGTGCCTTTGATGCCATTTTAGGGGTATTGAATCTGGAATTCTTGATCAGGAACTGGTTGTCAGACCCTAAGATAGTTAATTATGTGTTGTCTTTTGTCTCAGTGTGGAGATTCAGCGGATATCATGTAATTCTATTTATGGCCGCCTTACAGTCGATTCCTCAGGACGTGGCGGAGGCTGCAAGGGTGGATGGCGCTAATGTATGGCAGCTATTTAAATACATTCAAGTTCCGGGTATTATGCTCATGGTGGATTTTGTCCTATTCGACAATATAAGAGGCTCGCTTCAGGTGTTTGATATTCCTTTCGTAATTACCTCGGGGGGACCAGGATATGCTTCCTCTACGTTTACTCTGTATACAATAGAAACGGCCTTTACTTATTCGAATTTCGGTCTGGCTTCCACGATGGCAGTTGCGATTATGATCATGATAGTCTTTATTTATGTTATCCAGAATAAAATCATCCACGGCTTGATACTTAGAGACAGGAGGAAATGAGATGGTAAAGAGAATTTCAACGCAAATCGTAAAGCAGCTCCTTTGTGCGGGTATGGTAGTGATTGTTATGGCCCCCATTATTCTCACCTTGTTTGCTGCGCTTAAAACGAAGGCGGATATGGTTACCACATCGCCTTTATTGTTGCCGGAGTGGGGCAGAATTACTTTCGATAATTTTATGGATGTGCTATCCAATAAATACTTATTGATTGGTTTCAAAAATACGGGTATTATATTAGTGGTATCTATATTCTTTAATGTTATGTTCGGAACGATAACCGCATTTATTATAGAACGATTTGAATTCAAAGGGAAGAGACTTGTAGTATCTTTATTCTTTATCGGTATGCTGATACCCACCTTTGTGACGGAAATTGCACGTTTTCAGGTGATTCAAGGCCTTGGTTTATATAATACGCTGGGAGCGCCTATCGTAATATATGTGGCTTCTGATCTGATGCAGCTTTATATTTACAGGCAGTTTATTTCCGGTCTGCCCGTTTCCCTCGATGAGGCGGCGTTAATTGATGGATGCAGCTATTTCGGGCTTTTCATCAAGATCATATTCCCGCTATTGGCTCCGGCTACCGCTACCGTATGTATTATAAAGGCCATTAATATTATTAATGACATGTATATTCCTTATTTATATATGCCTAAGAACAAACTGCGCACCCTTACGACCTTTTTGATGGACTACGCTAATGCCCAATTAGGTTCCTGGCAGACATTGGCTGCCGGTATCATTATTATTATGATACCTACCATAGCAATTTATGTGTTTTTTCAGAGGTATATACTGGCAGGAGTGGCGGCAGGTGCTGTAAAGGAATGATTAATTGATACCCATCATTACACAAGGAGGAAGCTTTATGAAAGCAGATATTACATGGTTGGATCAACCGGAGGTTTTCCGCGTGAACCAATTGCCGGCACATAGCGATCATGAATTTTATTCAGGCAGAGAAGAATTTTTGCATGGGAAGAATTCCTTGGCGCAGCCGTTGAACGGAGAATGGAGATTTCGCTACTCTGTGAATGCCATGGAACGGCCGGCAGATTTTTTTGAGGAAGATTATTCGGAAGAGGGATTTGGCGATATAAAGGTGCCATGCCATATCGAGCTTGCAGGCTATGATAAGGTTCATTACATCAATACGATGTATCCGTGGGAAGGGCATATGTTTCGAAGGCCGGCCCGTGCGCTGCATAAGGAGGATGGTGCTGATGGAAGCTTCAGCAAGGCGGACTACAATCCGGTAGGTTCTTATATCAAGCACTTTGATCTGGAGGATGGGCTTAAAGGTAAAAGAGTTGTTATTTTTTTCGAAGGCGTAGAGCAGGCGATGTATGTTTGGCTGAACGGCAGTTTTGTAGGCTATGCAGAGGATAGTTTTACGCCCTCCGAGTTCGATTTAACACCCTTTATTAAGGAAAAGGGTAATGTACTCGCTGTTGAAGTTCATAAGAGGAGTACGGCGGCTTATTTGGAGGATCAGGATTTTTTTCGTTTCTTCGGTATCTATAGGGATGTGACGCTGTATGCACTTCCGAAGCTGCATGCGGAGGATATTTGGGCTAAGACGGCACTTAAAGAAGATAATGTGTCGGGAACCTTTGCTTTGGATGTAAAGCTATCCGGAGATGAGCCGGCAGGAACTGTGGTGATAAGGCTGGCAGATTCGGAGAATAAGGTCTGCTTGGAGAAAAAGCTTCCTATTATAAACGGCAATATTCATATGGAGCCGGAAGAATTAAAGGGAATCATTGCATGGAGTCACAAGAATCCATATTTATACGAGCTGACCATAAGCTTAGAGGATGAGAACGGAAAAGAAGTGGAATTCGTTCCTTATAAGGCAGGTTTTCGGCGGATCGAAATCAGGAATAAGCTGATGCTCTTAAACGGAAGCCGGTTGATTATTAACGGAGTAAACCGTCATGAATGGAGCGCTGAGGGCGGACGCTGCATCGGCAGGAGAGAAATGGAATGGGATATTCAGGTTATGAAAAATAACAATATCAATGCGGTCAGAACCTGCCATTACCCTAATCAACTGTCATGGTATAATATGTGTGATGAAAATGGTATCTATATGATGGCGGAGGCAAATCTGGAATCTCATGGTTCCTGGCAGAAGCTGGGGACGGTGGAGCCGTCTTGGAACGTACCGGGAAGTCTTCCGGCTTGGGAACCGGCGGTAGTGGACAGGGCGAAGACGAATTTCGAAGTATTCAAAAACCATACTTCCATTTTATTCTGGTCTCTGGGCAATGAGTCTTATGCGGGAGACGGAATAGAGAGTATGAACCGTTTTTATAAAGAGACAGATGACAGCAGACTGGTGCATTACGAAGGAGTGGTACATAACAGAGCTTATGAAGAGACTGTATCCGATGTGGAAAGCCGCATGTATGCGCCTCCTGCGCAAATAAAGGAGTATCTGGAAAACGATCCGAAAAAGCCGTTTATCCTATGCGAATATATGCACGACATGGGAAATTCTCTCGGGGGAATGAAATCTTACATCGATTTGCTGGAGGAATACCCCATGTATCAGGGCGGATTTATTTGGGATTATATCGATCAGGCCCTTTTCGTTCAGGATGAGGTAAGCGGGGAAAAGGTGCTGCGTTATGGCGGAGATTTCGACGACCGTCCGTCCGACTATGAGTTTTCCGGCAATGGGATCGTATTTGCCGATAGAACGGAAAAACCCGCGATGCAGGAGGTAAAGTATTATTATGGATTATATAAATAAAGAGAAATATATGGATGAAGCGCTGCGCATCGTATATGGAGACAGCGTGCTTGGGCTGCATGGAGAGGGCTTTAGTTATCTGTTTTCTTATGTGAAAGGAGGATTGGAATCCCTGGTAATCGACGGTAAGGAATGGCTGTACCGTACTCCGAAGCCTGCCTTTTGGCGCGCGGTAACGGATAACGACAGAGGAAACGGCTTTCCGCTCCGTTCCGGAATGTGGATGGGAGCCGATTCTTTTATTTCCCATATCGGAGGAGAGGTTATGGTAGACGGAAGTGAGATCCCTTTGCCAATCGCTCCGGAAAATAATAAATATACGGGAAATGAACGTGCTAAAAAAGTACAGCTTAAGTTTTTCTATGAGACAATAACTGTGCCTTCTACAAAAGTAGAAGTTGCTTACGAGGTATGTGGGGACGGTAAGATAAATGTTCATGTACGATATTATGGAAATGATAAGCTGCCGGAGCTGCCCGTATTCGGAATGCGGTTCGTCATGCCGACAAAGGCGGTAGGATACAGGTACGAGGGATTATCCGGGGAGACCTATCCCGATAGAATGGCCGGAGGGATTCCGGGCATTTATGACATAAATGGTTTGCCGGTAACGAAATATCTGGTGCCTCAGGATTGTAATGTCCATATGAAGACCAAATGGCTGGAAGTATACAGGGACACGACTTTAAATAATGCGGATCAAAACAATAAGACCTTTGGACTTAAATTTTCTGCGCTGGAAGAGGGGAAGGAATTTGCATTTTCCTGTATTCCCTACACCCCGCTGGAGCTTGAAAACGCTTCTCATCATGAAGAACTCCCTCCGGCAAGAAGAACGGTGGTATCTATTCTTGGAGCAGTAAGAGGCGTTGGCGGAATCGATAGCTGGGGTGCGGATGTTGAGCCTGATTACCGTATAAATGCAGGAAAAGATATCAATTATTCGTTCCAGATCAGCAAAGCCGCAATAAATAATTAATAAATATATCTTAAATATTGCAGTCACAATTGCCGTGGTTTTTAATAAGCAGCGATTGTGGCTGCAATTGTTTGCGGTGAGAAACGTTCTTATATACTTTTATTCATTTTAATTAATGCTGTTATTGATTATTTTTAAGTTATAGCCTATAATATAAGTAGTAAGTAGTAAGTAGTAAGTAGTAAGTAGTAAGTAGTAAGTAGTAAGTAGTAAGTAGTAAGTAGTACAAATATTCCGAAGCAGAAAGAGGGTAATATTATTATGGATTATACAATAATGGAGCAGTTTGCATTGGTGGCCCTGGACGGTCAGGACAGCATGCACAATACGGTGGCAAAGAAAGCTGCAGTCATGGGAATCGCGGCGGCAAATGTTTTGCAGACCTTGCTTGTGGAGGATGTGCAAGAAAATATGAATGAGTTTGAGAATCGTTTTTGCCATCAGTTAGAAAATATCAAGAAAATGAATGGTAAGCAGAGACGGAGTCTGGAAAAAGAAATAGTGTCCGTATTAAAAGTGGAAAAGGTACTTGAAGAAGTCCCGAATCTTCTTGGCTGCGATATGAATTATTATACGGCGAATGTAACCATGAGGGAATATAAAAGCAATGAAGATGCGTATCAGAGGATAACCGAAAGCATAAGAGCTGTCATATTGGAACCGGGAGAAGTTACTGAGGAAACAGTAGCCGTTCTTTGGCTTATTCGGGAATGCGGATGTATGCATGATATTTTTTCCATAGAAGAACAGTATAAAATAGAGGCACGGCTTATAGAACTTTCGGCAGAAAATCAATTATATAAAATTATTCTGGGGCAGGAATTCCATAGCGGAGTAAGGCGGACTTATTTAAAATACCTTGATTTTAAGCGCAATATTTTTAAGAATCCTTATTTAGAGGGCATAAACCTCCTTTTTCCTTTTTTTGACAGACGGCAGGCAATATTTATCGATATGGTTATTTTAGGAACGACGGTAAAGGACAGGAGGCAGAACGCAATGAAATTTTTGCGCGAAAACGGTCATTCCTGTGAAGAATTACGGATAGAAAGCGAAACAATGGTGAAAATTGATAACGCATATTACAGAATATGGCCTTCTGCCCGCAGTTGCAGAATTCCTATTCAGGGAGTAGAGCTTTTGCCGGTATATAGGTAGGTGAAATATGTCCAGACAGAGAACAATGGAAAAAATTATGGTATCGGAATATGTGTCAATCGGGGAGCTTGTCAGGATTACAGGATGCCGATATAGCACGCTGAAATTTTATACGGAAGAAGGTTTGATTTCCTTTGAACAGGAGGAAGAGAACCTGACCCGCAGATTCCCGAGGGAAAAGACGCTGCAGAGAATAACAGAAATTAAAAAACTGAGGGAAAAAGGAAGCAGCATTCCCCATATCAAGCAAATGTTAGAAACTAATATATAAATCATAGTGACAGGAGGTATATTATGCCAATCGCAGGAGCATTCGTGGTTCCCCATCCGCCCCTGATTTTCCCGGAAATCGGGCATGGAGAACAATGCAGGATACAGAAAACGATCGATTCATACAAGGATGTTGCAAAAAGAATCGCGATGATGCAGCCCGAGACGATTGTTATCATTTCGCCCCATGCTGTTATGTATAGAGACTATTTTCATATTTCGCCCGGCGTTCATGCGTCAGGGGACTTTTCGCATTACGGTTATCCTGAAATCGTATTGGAAGCGGATTATGATGCGGTGCTTGCGGCAGAGATTGAAAAGGAAGCACGCAGTAATAAAGTTCCGGCGGGAACGGAGGGCGATAGGGAGAAGGCATTGGATCACGCAACGATGATTCCTCTTCGTTTTATAAAGGAAGCCTACGTGAAAAAATTTAAAATAGTAAGGATAGGCTTATCCGGTCTGCCATTATCCGAACACTACCGCTTGGGAAAAATGATAAGGGAAGCCGCAGAGAAAACGGGGCGGCGGATTGTCGTTGTGGCCAGCGGGGACTTGTCCCATCGTTTATTAGACAGCGGACCATATGAATATGCCAAAGAAGGACCGGAATATGACCGGAAAATTACGGAGATACTTGCGGAAGGAGATTTGGCCAAGGTACTTGAATTTTCCGAAGATTTCTGCGAGAAAGCGGGAGAATGCGGACATCGTTCTATTTCCATTATGGCGGGCTGTATGGACGGGCTGCCTCTTAAAGCGGAACTTCTATCCTATGAAGGACCTTTTGGAGTTGGATATGCGGTAGCTGCTTTTCAGGATGTCTATGTATCTTTAGCCAGAAAAGCCTTGGAATATTATCTGAAAAACGGTGTTAATTATCCGATACCGGATGGATTGCCTGAAGAGCTGCTCAAGAAAAAGGCGGGAGCTTTTGTCTCTTTAAAGAAATATGGCAATTTAAGAGGCTGTATAGGAACCATACAGGGAACGAAAAACTGTGTGGCGGAGGAAGTCGTTGAGAATGCGGTAAATGCCGGCTTGTGGGACCCGAGATTCCCGCAAGTGGAGGCGACGGAACTCGACAATATTATTTGCACGGTAGATGTTCTGTCTGCCCCGGAACCGGTTACATCCATAGAGGAACTGAATGTGAAAAAATACGGCGTGATCCTATCGATGGGAACCAGGAGAGGACTTCTTCTTCCGAATCTGGAAGGGGTGGAAACGGTGGAGGAGCAGATAAGTATTTCTTTAAAGAAGGCGGGAATTGATGAAGAGGATTACAGGGAAGGAAAATGCTCTTTGGAGCGTTTTGAGGTGGTGAGACATTATTGAAAGCGGTTTGTCCGGTGTGCATGCACCATTGTACGATAGAGGAAGGGAAAACGGGGGTGTGCAGAGCGAGAAGCAATGAAAACGGTAAAATCGTCTGCACGAATTATGGAAAAATAACTTCCTATGCCCTGGATCCCATCGAGAAAAAACCTCTCAGACGCTTTTTGCCCGGAAGTAAAATACTCTCCGTGGGAAGCTACGGCTGTAACTTATCCTGCGGTTTTTGTCAGAATCATGGGATTTCCATGGTGAAAGAGGAAGAGGCAGACTATGGAATACGAATGCCCGAGGCGCTTGTGAAAGAAGCCCTTGCCTATGCCGCAAAAGGAAATATAGGAATTGCTTATACCTACAATGAGCCGCTTATCGGTTATGAGTATGTGAGGGACTGCGCGAAGCTGGCAAAGGAAAATGGGCTTAAGAATGTAATTGTCACAAATGGCTGTGCAGAGATTGAGATATTGGAGGAACTTTTGCCCTATACGGATGCTTTTAATATAGATTTAAAAGGCTTTACCGAGGATTTTTACAAGAAGGTAGGCGGAAGCTTGTCCAGGGTAAAGGCTTTTATCGAAAGGGCGGCAAAGGAAAGCCATGTGGAGGTTACGACGCTTATCATACCGGGCGAAAATGACGATGTGAGGGAGCTTAAGGAGGCCGCGGCATGGCTGGCCTCAATCGATGAAAACATACCCTATCATATTTCCCGTTTTTTCCCAATGTGGAAAATGCAGGACAAAGAGGCTACCAGGGTAGAAACGGTTTATGCTCTTGCCGAAACGGCAAGAGAGTACTTGAGGTATGTGTATGAAGGGAATTGTTAAATACAATAGGACTGATCCGGTTTATAAGAAGCGAATATAAACCGGATCAGTCCTATTTTTTTTCTGTAATGCGATGCTGCCAAATATTCGGTCGCGGGAGTGTGTGAAGCACGCCTTTGTTATTCAGGAATGGGCTCTGCTCCGTCTATCTCTCCGGCGGAAGTATCGGAATAAGCATCACTTCCGTCCGGAACATCTCCATGCAGAATGGAGAGAATCTCACGAACGTTTTGGTTGGCGTTATTGTAATATTCCTTCGCGGTAGTTGCAGCATCAGAATCGAAGGTCTCACTTTCAAACGCCTGATGATAAAGGGCAACGGCGTTTGCCATAGATTCCTCTGCTTGTGCGGAAAGGGCTTCGATGGAAGAGAACTCCTCGGGAACGGTAAGGGAGGCCATCCACGAAAAGCGTTCTCCAATTCCGTCCAAGGCAGATAGCAGCTCTTGAACGGAGGTCTCGGAATTCGCATCGATAGAATTTATAATTGTATCGTATTCGGAAATATCCGAATAAAAAGTATCCATGTTATTTTTAAATTCTTCCAATTCTTTCTTGCTGCCGCATCCGGCAATCATAAGAAAAATAAAGGAAAAAAGAAATATATATACAAGTTTTCTGTTCAAGCTATCCCCTCCGTAAATGTCAATATCCATAAAATAAGTTACCATATATAGTGTGTGAAAGCAAGTTACTATTCAGCAATCAAAATTGAGAGATGCTTTGTTACTAATCATATAGTAGCTTAACACTTGCTGTTAAGCTGCGTAAGAACGTGATTCAAGGAATGATTTCTGTTTCGCAGCGCGAATTTGCATGGAAAATTTTTGCATTGCAGAAATCATGCGTTGCTGAAAACGGAGTGAACAGTAACAATGTTTTTTGTGGACAAGAATCCGCACATCAAATATTGTAGTTTTTTAAAATTTATGGTAGCATGTGTTTTAAACATATCTTTGTACGGCTATTTTAGTTACCGAGAGGAGTAGGATTATAGATATGACAAAGAATGAATTCAGAAGCTTTATAAAAGAACATCCGATTTATCTGGACGGTGCTACGGGCTCTAATTTGTTAAAAAGAGGAATGCCGGTGGGCGTCTGCCCGGAAAAATGGATTTTGGAAAATAAAAATACGCTGATTACATTACAGAAAGAATTTATAGAAGCAGGAAGCAATATCGTTTATGCACCGACCTTCTCGGCCAATTCCGTAAAGCTTGCGGAATATGGTCTGGAAAGGGAAATCGAAGCGATGAACATGGAATTAGTTGCAATTTCCAGGGAGGCGGCAGGAGGCCGCTGTCTGGTCGCGGCCGATCTTACCATGACAGGAGAGCAGCTCTCACCTATGGGAACCATGGATTTCGAAGATTTGATCAATATATATAAAGAACAGATAGGCTATCTCGTGCGCGGAGGTGTGGACCTTCTGGTAGTAGAAACGATGATGAGCCTGCAGGAGAGCCGTGCAGCCCTTATTGCGGCGAAGGAAAGCTGTGATTTGCCGGTGATGGTAACCATGACTTTCGAGTCTGACGGCAGGACTCTTTACGGAACGGACGCCAAGACAGCGGTGATTGTACTTCAAAGTCTCGGAGCGGATGCAGTGGGAGCTAATTGCTCCACGGGACCGGACAAGATGGTAAATATCATAAAAACAATGGCGGAGGTTACCTCCATACCGATTATTGCAAAGCCCAATGCCGGTCTTCCCTATCTGGATAAGGAAGGCAATACCATTTATGATATGAACAGCGAGGATTTTGCGGAAGGAATGGCAAAGCTGGTGGAAGCCGGAGCGTCGATTTTAGGCGGCTGCTGCGGTACGACACCGGAATATATAGATAAGCTGAGGAAACGTACCTCTCATATGAACCTCATAAAGAGACAGACGCCTGCGAAGCGTTACCTGACCTCGGAACGTCAGACCGTAGAATTTGGTTTGGACGATAACTTTATCATTGTGGGCGAGCGCATTAATCCAACGGGTAAAAAGAAACTTCAGGAACAGCTTAGAGCCGGAAACATGGATATGGTCGCTGAATTTGCGCAGGAGCAGGAGGCATGCGGGGCGGGCATTCTGGATGTGAATATGGGAATGAGCGGAGTGGATGAGAAGGAGCTCATGTTAAAAGCCCTGGAGGAGGTGGCAGGAGTGACTTCCATTCCTTTGTCCATCGATTCCAGCCATATCGACGTACTGGAGGCCGCACTCAGGCGCTATCCCGGCCGTGCACTCATCAATTCCGTTTCTTATGAGAAGATAAAATTCGATCAATTATTGCCGATAGTAAGGAAGTACGGAGCGATGTTCATCCTGCTCCCCTTATCGGACGCGGGGCTCCCCAAAAGCCTGGAGGAAAAAAAGGATATTATTGAAAAGATTGCACTCCGGGCAAGGGAACTGGGGATGGATAAAGAGGATATCGTTGTAGACGGATTGGTAGCTACCGTGGGTGCCGACAAAAGGGCAGCTTTGGAGACTTTGGAGACGATACGATATTGTAAGGAAAACGGGTATGCCACTATTTGCGGATTATCCAATATTTCTTTCGGGCTTCCTCAGAGAGGATATGTCAATACCTCTTTTCTGACGATGGCAATTAAGGATGGACTTACGATGGCGATTGCTAATCCCTCGCAGGAGTTGCTGGTGTGCAGCGCCTTCGCTTCCGATTTGCTTCTGAACAAAGAGGAAGCTGATATCCGCTATATCGAGTTGATAGGCGGCATAGATGCGAAGAAGAAAGCACTGGAGGCTGAGAATGTCCCCTCTTCAGGGGCAGAAAATGTAAAAGCGAGCAAGGATGCGGAGGCATCTATTATAAATGAGTGCAAAATACTCATTACTATAAGGGAAGCGGTGTTAAAGGGAAATAAGAAAAAAATCACCGACTATACTATAACGGCGTTAGAGGAAGGACGGGGACCCCAGGAGATTTTGAACGATGCGCTTCTTCCGGCCATCAACGAGGTGGGTGACCTCTTCGATAAGGGCAAATATTTCCTTCCCCAGCTAATCGCCAGCGCGGAAGCGATGAAGACGGCTATCGAATATTTGGAGCCCCTGCTGAAAGAGGCTGGTGGAAGCAAAGAGATGCCTTCAATAGTTATAGCGACAGTAGAAGGTGATATCCACGACATCGGAAAGAATCTGGTGGCGCTGATGCTGAAAAATTATGGTTTCCGAGTCATTGACCTTGGGAAAGACGTACCCAGGGAAAAAATTATTCAAGCGGCAATCGAGAACGATGCCAGTGTTATAGCCCTTTCTGCCCTTATGACGACGACGATGCAGGAAATGCGGCGAGTCATCGTATATGCGAGAGAGCAGGGCGTTACCGCTAAGGTCATTATTGGCGGAGCGGTCATTACTCAGGATTATGCGGATGAAATAGGAGCTGACGGCTATTCTAAGGATGCGGCGGATGCGGTCAGGCTAACGAAGCATATTCTGAACATAGAGGACTGATATTAGCTATAGAATTCTAAAATAACAATGTGACTCGGTAAATAGAATATTGAATGGAAAGATGAGGTATAAAATATGATTGGTGCAGATGCAATGGTAAAGTGTCTGGAGGAAGAAGGCGTAAAAATAATTTTTGGTTATCCGGGAGCAGCAATTTGTCCTTTTTTTAACAGTATTCTGGATACAGATATCCGCACGGTTCTCGTTCGTACGGAACAGAGCGCAGCTCATGCGGCGAACGGACTCGCGCGCGTAACGGGAGAGGCCGGCGTCTGCGTCGTTACCTCGGGCCCAGGGGCTACCAATATCATTACGGGAATCGCTACGGCTTTTGCTGACAGCATTCCGCTTATATGCATTACTGGACAGGTGGAAAGCGATCTGATCGGCAGCGATGCTTTTCAAGAGGCAGATATAACCGGGGCAGTGGAATCCTTTGTAAAATACAGCTATCTCATTAAGGATGCCGATGAAATTCCCCGTATATTCAAAGAAGCGTTTTATATCGCGAATACAGGAAGAAAAGGGCCGGTGCTCATCGATGTACCCCTCGATATACAAAACGCGGTTATTGCGAAATTCAACTATCCGGAAAAAGTAAATATGAGAACTTACAAGCCTACCGTAAAGGGAAATATGGTTCAGATCAAAAAGGTGGCAAAAGAGCTTGAAAAAGCGAAGAAGCCTCTTATCTGCGTCGGAGGAGGCGTGCTTTTGAGCAGCGCGGAAAAGGAGCTTCGTGAATTCTCAGAAAAATACGGTATTCCGGTTGTTTCTACGATGATGGGAATCGGTGTTATGCCGAGCGAGCACCCGATGTTTTACGGAATGGTTGGAAACAATGGTGCACCTTGCGCCAACCGTGCCATGAAGGAATCCGATCTGCTGATCATGGTAGGAGCCAGAGTGGCGGATAGGGCTGTCAGCCATCCGAATATGATAATGAATTACAAGGTTCTCGTGCATATCGACGTGGACCCGGTAGAAATCGGAAAGAATGTAGGCTCACATATTCCTCTCGTAGGGGATGCGGGACATATTTTCAGAGATTTGGGAGCGCAGGAAATCTCCTGTGAACATGAGGAATGGGTAAATGCGCTTAACGAATACAAGAAGACGCTGGCGGTGAAGCGCAGCCCTGATAAGGATTATGTAGATCCTGCCCAGTTTATTGCGAAGCTTTCGAGAAAGATGGAAGACGACGGCATTTATGTTGCGGACGTAGGGCAGAACCAGATTTGGTCCTGCAGCTATCATATCGTAAAGAATGGCCGGTTCCTGACCTCCGGCGGTATGGGAACCATGGGATATTCCATCCCTGCGGCAATTGGGGCTAAGCTTGCGGACGAAAAGAAGCAGGTAATTGCAGTATGCGGTGACGGTTCCTTCCAGATGTCCATGATGGAGTTAGCGACGATGAAGCAGCATGATGTTCCGGTTAAAATCATTGTCCTGAAAAACAATTATCTGGGTATGGTGCGCGAATACCAGCATTATACCTACAAAGACAAATATTGCGTAGTCGATTTATCCGGCAGCCCTGACTTGGAGAAGCTGGCGGCAGCTTATGAAATTGATTTTCTCCGCTTATACAATATGGAGAAGGCGGATGAGGTTATCGATCAGTTTTTAAAAGAGGATAAGTCCATGCTGTTAGAGTGCCTGATAAATCCGATGGATTTGGTAATAGGAGGATGAGTGAGATGAAAAGAATATATTCCGTATTAGTAGAAAACCGATCAGGTGTTCTCTGTAAGGTAGCAGGACTTTTTTCCAGAAGATGCTTTAATATTGACTCTCTCGCAGTTGGAGAAACCGACGATTCCGCAGTATCCTGCATGACCATAGTGAGCAGCGGTGATGAGAGGACTATTGAGCAGATAGAAAAGCAGCTGAATAAGAAGCTGGATGTCATAAAAGTTAAGACCTTCGATGAGAGTGCCAGTATCAGCAGGGAGCTTATGCTGATCAAGATAAAGTACAATAAGAACAATCGCCGCGATATTATGGAGAACTGCGATATTATGAAAGCCCAGATCGTAGATATGTCCAAGAACATGATGATCATTCAGGTATGCGACGTGCCGGAGCGGATACAGTTGTTTATCAGTATGCTGCAATCGATCAGTATCGTAGAGGTTGCCAGAACTGGGACCTTGGCGCTCCAGAAGTGTAAGGATATGGAGAACTGAACGGACCGGAAATCATGAGATAATTCAATTCAACGAATTAAAGTCTTAGAGAATGAAAGTATTCTTGTTGACTTTTACTACTAGTGTTGCTAAAATAAATGTCGAACGTGACAATTGAGAATGGAGGAGTTCCATGCGTAAGAAAGTATTCCAGCTTCTGGTGGATAATACTGCCGGCGTTTTGAGCAGAATATCAGGCTTGTTTTCCAGACGGGGCTATAATATCGAAAGCATTACGGCGGGAGTTACCGCCGATCCGAGATTTACAAGAATTACGATTGTGGCATCGGGAGACGATGAGATACTGGATCAGATAGAAAAGCAGGTGGCGAAATTAGTAGATATCAGGGATATCAAGGTGCTGGAGCCCGACGATAGCGTATATAGGGAGTTGGTGTTGATTAAGGTAAAAGCGGCTGTTAAGGAGCGCCAGGCGATTATCGCGGTAGCGGATGTGTTCCGCGCGAAGATTATCGATGTTGCTGCAGAGAGCCTGATTATCGAATTAACAGGTGCACAGTCGAAGATAGAAGCATTTATCAGCCTGTTAGACGGCTATGAGATTCTGGAGCTCGCCAAAACGGGTATTACCGGATTGGGAAGAGGCACTCATAACGTTACTTATTTAGGAGATTAAAACACTCACAATGTGTTAGCTCTTAGGGAATAACCCTTTCAGTTATAAAATAACAATATTAATTTAGTGGAGGAAAAAGAAATGGCAAATATCTATTATCAGGAAGATTGTAACCTTTCCATGCTGGATGGAAAAACAATTGCTGTTATTGGTTATGGCAGCCAAGGACATGCACACGCACTCAATGCGAAAGAATCGGGATGCAATGTCATTATCGGCCTTTATGAAGGTTCAAAATCCTGGGCAAAGGCAGAAGCTCAGGGTTTTCAGGTATATACGGCAGCCGAAGCTGCTAAAAAAGCAGATATTATCATGATTCTCATCAACGATGAGCTTCAGGCTAAAATGTACAAAGATTCCATCGAGCCTAATTTGGAGGCTGGCAACATGCTTATGTTCGCACACGGCTTCAATATCCATTTCGGACAGATCGTTGCTCCTAAGGATGTAGATGTTACGATGATCGCGCCTAAGGGACCGGGACATACGGTAAGAAGTGAATATCAGGAAGGCAAAGGCGTTCCCTGTCTGGTAGCAGTACATCAGGATGCTACGGGAAAAGCTCTGGATATGGCATTAGCTTATGCTTTGGCAATCGGCGGTGCAAGAGCAGGCGTTCTCGAGACAACCTTCAGAACGGAAACGGAAACAGACCTTTTCGGCGAGCAGGCAGTTCTCTGCGGCGGCGTATGCGCTCTGATGCAGGCTGGTTTTGAGACTTTGATAGAAGCTGGATACGATGAAAGAAACGCTTACTTCGAATGCATCCACGAAATGAAGCTGATTGTAGACCTTATTTATCAGTCCGGCTTTGAAGGAATGAGATATTCCATCTCCAATACAGCAGAATACGGCGATTATATTACGGGACCTAAGATTATTACGGAAGATACAAAAAAGGCTATGAAGAAAATCCTCGCAGACATTCAGGACGGAACCTTTGCTAAAGACTTCTTACTGGATATGTCTCAAGCGGGCGGACAGGCGCACTTCAAGGCTATGAGAAAATTAGCTGCTGAGCATCCTGCAGAGACAGTAGGTAAGGATATCCGCAAGCTGTATAGCTGGAATAATGAAAGCAACAAGCTGATCAATAATTAATTGATAATTATTAATAGAATAAATGACTAGACTTTCCTTACAAGAGCACCTGATAGTACTGAATCAATGTATTCATAGCACTTGTCATCGGTATTTTGGAAGGATAAGCGAAGCCGATTTGACGTTTTGGAACCTTACGCCCCAGCTTTAATTCGCGTAAGGTTCCATTTTTTAAATCTTCTTTTACGAAATCGCTGATAACGCAGGCGATACCCAGTCCGGCTCTGGCAAATTCAATGGACAGATCCATATTATTCACCTCGATAATATTCTTAAGAGTAAGCTGATGCTCGGATAAAAAGGTATCCGCATGCTTTCTCGATATGTTCTCTTTATCCAGCATGATGAAAGAAGCGTCTTTGAAAAAACTTTCATTTTCATGGGAATCTCCTTTATTTTTATACGAGTATGGAGCTAAATAATTATCCGTAGCGACAAAAATGTCCTCTATCGTTTTGACAGGAAGATAGGAGACCGCAGACGAATCTGAAATTTCCTTAGGAGGGATTCCTACGAGCCCGATATCTATTGCGCCGCTTTTTAAATCGGAAATCGTTTCGAAGGTGGACTGGCAGGAAATCGTAATTTTTATATTGGGATTTCCCGCAATAAAATCCTTCAAAAGAGGAAGAAGAATATATTTGCAGAGCGTTGTGCTGATTCCGATGGAAAGGTGGCTGATACCTTGGGAGGCAGAGGAACGCAGCATTTCCTCACCGGAACGCAGCGCGAGCATGGCATTTTCTACGTGCTTATAAAGCATTTCCCCCTCGCTCGTCAAGGTTACGCCTCGGGAGGAACGGTGAAAAAGCGTCACATTCAGGCATTCCTCCAGCTTAGAGATGGATTTGCTGATAGCAGGCTGGCTGATATATAATTTTTTGGCGGCAACGGAGAAATTGCGGCAGTTGGCTACTTCATAAAATATTTGATATAAATTGAGATTTTGTTCCATAATATACGATAGTACCTTTCCTTGTTTTCTGGCATTAGTATTCTTACTTGTGCTTAAAATTATTTCAATTGCCGGTTTCTTCAATTAACATCATTTTATTTGGAAGATACCGTAAGTTCACAGATTACGTACATATATATGGCCTCAGGTCATGTCCGAATTAGAACTATGTATTTCGTGTGTGATATAAAAAAGAATAGATATTAGTAATTATAGCATTGTAATAACATAACCACAAGTTATAGGAACTATGAATATATAATATTTTTCAAAATTGTATATTCATGGTAGAATCATTATAGTGATTCTTCGTTCGGGTAAAATAGGAAACGGTATGGAGAGAATCGGCGATTTAGACTATTATTAGGAGGAATGAGACGATGGGAATGACAATGACCCAGAAGATTCTGGCGGCACATGCCGGACTCGATAAAGTGGAAGCGGGGCAATTGATAGAGGCGGATTTGGATTTGGTGCTCGGCAACGATATCACGAGTCCGGTCGCGATTAAAGAAATGGAAAAAATGAAAGTGAACGGTGTTTTTGACAAGGATAAAATTGCTCTGGTGCCGGATCATTTCGTGCCTAACAAAGATATTAAATCGGCGGAGCATTGTAAATGTGTGCGGGAATTCGCATATCGTAATGACATTACAAATTATTTCGAAGTAGGGGAAATGGGAATTGAGCATGCTCTTTTGCCGGAAAAAGGCCTTACGGTTGCCGGAGATGTTATTATCGGAGCAGATTCCCATACGTGTACCTACGGTGCACTCGGCGCATTTTCCACAGGTGTGGGAAGTACGGATATGGCTGCAGGTATGGCTACCGGAAAAGCGTGGTTTAAAGTGCCTTCAGCAATCAAGTTCAATGTGGTAGGCAAGATGTCCAAGTGGGTCAGCGGCAAGGATGTGATCTTACATATTATCGGGATGATCGGCGTGGACGGTGCTCTTTATAAATCTATGGAATTTGTAGGAGAAGGCATTGCGAATCTTTCTATGGACGACAGATTTACGATTGCGAATATGGCGATCGAAGCGGGCGGTAAGAACGGAATCTTCCCCGTGGATGACTTGGCAATCACATATATCAAAGAACATTCCCAAAAGCCGTACACCGTTTATGAAGCGGATGAGGATGCGGTTTATGATGAAGAATATACTATAGACTTAAGTGCTTTAAGACCTACCATCGCATTTCCTCATCTTCCGGAAAATACGAAGACTATCGACGATATCAAAGAGGACATTGCGATCGATCAGGTGGTCATCGGCTCTTGCACCAACGGACGGTTGGATGACCTGCGCATTGCAGCGGAGGTGTTCGAGGGAAGACATGTGAAAAAGGGAATGCGCTGTATCATTATTCCCGCGACGCAGGCAATATATATGCAGGCTATGGAGGAAGGACTTTTAAAGACATTTATCGAGGCCGGAGCAGTTGTCAGCACTCCTACCTGCGGTCCTTGCCTTGGCGGCTATATGGGAATCCTTGCAGAGGGCGAACGGTGTGTTTCCACTACGAATCGTAATTTTGTAGGCCGTATGGGACATGTAAAGTCAGAAATCTATCTGGCGAGCCCGGCAGTGGCGGCAGCCAGCGCGATTGAAGGTAAGATTTCCTGTCCCTGCCGCTTGCAGTAAGAAGGCTTACCGATAGAAGATTAAAAAGCTGCCAAAGAGCAGAATGGAGGAATATATGAAATCAGCAAAAGGAACAGTTTTTAAATATGGGGACAATGTGGATACGGACGTTATCATTCCCGCAAGATATCTGAACTCTTCCGATCCGGCAGAACTTGCAACCCACTGCATGGAGGATATCGATAAGGATTTTATTAAGGATATAAAAAAAGGAGATATTATCGTAGCGAACAAAAACTTCGGCTGCGGTTCCTCCAGGGAACATGCTCCAATAGCGATAAAGGCGGCTGGGATAAGCTGTGTAATCGCAGAGACCTTTGCGAGAATCTTTTACCGCAATGCAATCAATATAGGACTTCCTATTATTGAGTGCCCCGAGGCATCCAAGGGAATTGAGGCGGGAGACGAAGTGGAAGTGAACTTCGATACCGGAGTCATTACCAATCTGACGAAGGGAACAAAGTTCCAAGGTCAGGCTTTTCCTGAGTTCATGCAGAAGATTATTGCGTCGGAAGGGTTGATTAATTATATCAACAATAGATAAAACTTTGAAACCGGCATCCCGCCTGCAATATCGCAGCGAGATGCCGGTTTTTCTGTAAACAGAAAAGCCCTTCGGGCAAACAATGCGCAGCTACGCGCGCAGAACAAAAGATGTGCTGCCAAAGTATTCGGCCGCATGAGTGTGAGAAGCACACTTTTATCATAGCTGAAACGGCTCCGCAAAATATCCCGCCTGTGAAATCGGCTCGTTACCATCGCGCAGATGTGAGGTATCCCCTATTACCTGACCGCGGAAATACGCTTCGCCGGGGACCCTTTCTTCCGAAATGAGAACAGTAACCGAAGTAGGCGCGATGAAAAAGTTCTGCCATAATAAAGTAGGAGCGATTCCTAACAGATGTGACATCATCGCAAAGGTAACACCCAGATGGCAGAAAATAACGATGGTATCATCGCTGTAAGGCTTTAAGAGCTTAGCGGTACCGGCATCTTTTCCTGAATCGGGAGTAAGGGAAGAAACACCGGACTCCTCTTTTATTATTCCGGTGCGGTATATCATACCGTCCCTCGCATAGCCGTATTTTACCAAGATATTATCGAGACCATGACAAACCTCATCGAATGCAGGCTTCAGCTCGCTATTGCTCCTAAGAACAGCCGCTTCATGCCAATGATCTTTATCATAGAACAACGGTTCCGCCGTCCAGTAAGAAGGCATGAAGTCCCAAGGCACACCGTATCTCCCGGTAGTAGGATCAGTAATCGGATAATAGAACTCCCGAAGCCAATCATAAGTAACAGACTGCCTGTTCATAATATTTAAACTGCAAGAAGCAGTATCCTGTGCCCGTCCCAAGGGAGAGCAGTAAAAGTCCTTTACATTCCATCCGCTTACCCTCTTTGCAAGAAGTTTCGCTTCCCTCCAGCCCTTTTGCGTCAAGGTATCGTTCGCATAATCGGGGTCTCCGTGCCTGATAAAAATAATTTTCATTACATTCATCCTTTCGTATATTAGTAGAAATATTGTGTAGTTGCATGATGACAAGCACTTATATTGTTGCTATGAACAGCATGGCTGTGAATAGTAACCTTATATTTACAAATGCTGCAAAAGGCGTATCTAAATCAAAGCTTGATATCGCCCTATTAGTCAATGGCATTATACTACAATTAGATGAAGGCAACAAGGAGGAGATAAACTCCGGGTGCTGTTATAAAGTGAGCTTAGGAAAAATTCATCTGTCAGGTCAGCAACCAAATAACGCCCTGGTTGTATATATTGGTTTAAATGGATTAAAAGCTTTAATATGAGAAAATACTGTAATTCTCCGTTCATACACTGTATAATTAAACAAAATGAATGGTACATGATTGTTTACGAACTAGCTTTATTAGAATGATTATTTTGAATGTTGCCTTGAATAAATAATATTGTTATAGAAAGAAAAAAATATTAAATAACTTAGAGTGTGTCTGAAAACTGCTTGTTTCAAGATGTGCGTCACACTTTGTGGGAGATTTGTTCCCAAATGAAGACGGCGTAGTGGGCTACGTCAACTGAATTTGGGACAAAAATACCGCAAAGTGGGGCGTACAGATTGGGGCAATGAGTTTTCAGACACACCCTAATGAAAAGTGACAACAAGGTGACGAACGTAATTTATTTGGAGGAACTATACATATGGAAGTCAGAGAAATAAGAAAAAATGATTTAGAAAAAATAATTGAGCTGATAAAACAGGGGATTCCTTATGTATTGCCATATAATGTGTACGTATATTGGATATTGCAGAATTATTATTCATCAACATGCAAGGTCGTAGAGTCAGAGGATAAAATAATTGGATATATAAGCGGGATTCCCAGTTTGGATAAAGAAACAATCTTTATTTGGCAATTATGTGTTGACATTAAGCACAGGGGGGACGGTATCGGAACAATGATGATCGATTCTCTTGTTAGCGAGGCTAAAAGATTAGGTTATTGTAATATTCAGCTTTCTATTTCAGATACAAACATAGCGAGCCAAACATTATTTAAGAGTTATGCTGAAAAGAAAAGTATGGAAATATATGAAAAAGGCATTGAGAAATTTGAAGATCAGACAGAATTTGTGTTTCAAATTAACATAGTGTAAAATATCACCTTCAACAGCCCCCGCTCCTTCCCATATTCCCATCAATATGTTAAAATACCATTTAATAATAAAAGTCACAATCAAAAGGAGCTATCCCATAAATGAATACCGAACAATTTTTTGGACATCTGGACAATTTGTTCCGGAGAAATGAAATAGATAAAGTGGAGCCCTATCTGCTGGAAGAACTGGAAAAAGCCAAAGAAGCGGAAGACTACCCTGCATATATCGTAATTGGCAACGAAATGATAGGCTTTTACCGCAGCACCTCTCTATTTAAAAAGGCCTTTGACATCGCAGAGGATGTCCTTTTACTTTTAGAAGAATTACAACTGGAAAACAGTGAACATTTCGCCACAACGCTTCTGAATGCAGCGACGGCTTACCGCGCGGCAGGAGAACTGGAACCGGCGTACAAATACTACTTGCAGGCACTTCAGATATATGAAAACCTGCTCCCAAAAGATGATTACCGTTTCGCAGGACTCTACAACAACATGAGCATTTTGCTGGAGCAGATGAATGAGAATGAAAAAGCAGCGGAGCTTTCCAAAAGAGCCCTGTCCATCGTAAGCGCCATGGAAAATAGTGAAGCGGAGCAGGCGACGACCTTGACGAATCTTGCACTTTTGTATTTTAAAATGGACAAGCCTGAGGATGCTTCAAAAGCTTTGGAAGAAGCTCTGGGATTCTTCGATGCTGCAGGAGGAGAGCATACAGACGCTCATTATAGTGCGGCCCTCGCAGGTGTGGGAGAAGCATATTTCCGTATAGGAGATTATGAAAACTCCTTGCTTTCCTATGAGAAGGCGCTGTCTGAGGTAAAAAAGCATTTTGGTGAGAACCAAAGCTATGGCGTGCTGTGCGAAAATTGTGCCGCAGTTTGTGAATGCCTGGAGGATAAGGAAAAAGCGGAATATTATAGGAAGAATGCGGAAGAAATTTATGCTAGAATTGGGTTGCAGCAATGAAAGGCTTAGAGTTATCGGAAAAATATTACCTTGCATACGGTAAAAAAATGTTAGAAGAAAAATTTCCCGAGGCTGCAGGACGGGCGGCGGTTGGCTTGGCCGGACAAGGTTCCGAGTGCCTCGGTTTTGACGACGAGATTTCCATGGACCACGATTACGGACCTTCCTTTTGCGTCTGGCTGACGAAAGAAGATTATGAGAAGTACGGTGAAAAAATGACTCAGGAATTTGAAAGACTCCCGGCGGATTTCGAAGGGGTATCGGGAAGAATCGTGAGTGCCCATGGAAGGGGGAGAGTAGGCGTACACGCAATTCCTGATTTTTACTATGGACTCATCGGCTGTGAGGATGTTCCGGGAAGTAATATGGAATGGCTGCGGATACCGGAGTCCATGCTTTGCAGCGCGGTGAACGGCAAAGTGTTTGCAGATCCTTTGGGAGAATTCAGCCGGATACGAAATGAACTGCTGGCATTTTATCCCGAGGATGTAAGGGTAAAAAAGATAGCGGCAAGAGCAGCCGTTATGGCTCAGTCCGGACAATACAACTACGCAAGGGCGATGAAACGGGGAGAGCATGTAGCGGCACAGCTTTCTCTGGCAGAATTTATAAAAAGCACAATTTCTATGGTATATCTTCTGAATAAAAAATATACACCCTTTTATAAATGGATGCACCATGGAATGAAAGAACTTCCCGTATTATCTGAAATCGGTGAAATACTAAATATTCTCGCCCGGACAGAAAATCAGACAGAGGCTTGGAAAGATGCAAAGGCAAAGGATTATTTATATACGCTGAATACGAAGGATCAAAAGGTGATTATCGTGGAAGCGATATGCAATCTGGTGCTTCAGGAGCTTACCTCGCAGGGACTTACGGAAGGTGAAGATAACTTTTTAGAGAATCATGTAATATGCATTATGGAAAAGATAAAGGATCCTAATATCCGAACCCTGCAGATTATGGAAGGATGATGTTGCAAACGTACGTTCGCCGTGATATACTTAATTTCATACACATGAAATGAAAAACAAAAATCAGGAGAAACGGTTATGATAGCATATATAAAAGGCGAAATCGCTGATATTACAGAGGATAATCTCGTTCTGGAGGCGAACAGCATCGGATACAATATTAAAATATCCTCGGGTACGGCAGGAATGCTGCCGGGAATCGGCGAGGAAGTGAAGATATACACCTATACCTGTGTAAGAGAGGATGCATTCCATCTGTACGGCTTTCTTACGAAGGACGATCTGGACATATTCAAGAAGCTGATTACGGTAAATGGAATCGGTCCCAAGGGCGGCCTTGCCATCTTGTCAGTAATGAGTGCGGACAGCTTACGGTTCGCTATTATTTCGGGAGATGTGAAGGAAATTTCCAAAGCGCCCGGCATTGGGAAGAAGACTGCCGAGAGAGTAATCCTCGACCTTAGGGATAAGGTTTCCATAGAAGATACTTTCGTGAATAAAGGTATGGGCGGCGGTCTTAGCGAGGCATCATCCGGTGATACAAGCGCCAGGAATGAAGCGATAGAAGCGCTTACTGCATTGGGTTATTCCGCCTCCGAGGCGTTAAAGGCAGTAAAGCAGATTGCTGTTACAGAGGATATGGATACGGAGGATATCTTGAAGCTTGCGCTTAAGAAGATATAATGAAGCGGGGACTTTCGCTGTGAACTGTGCTGTGAAAGCTGCCGCTTGGATGTTTACTTTGAAAGGAAAATGGTTATATAAATGGCAAGAAGAATGATAGAAACAAACCTGACGGAAGAAGATATAAAAATCGAAGGCTCGCTCAGACCACAGTGCCTTGCAGATTATATCGGACAGGTGAAGGTGAAAGAGAATCTAAAGGTATATATCGACGCAGCAAAGCTTAGAAATGATTCCCTCGATCACGTCTTGTTCTACGGTCCTCCGGGGCTTGGAAAGACTACCTTGGCCGGTATTATAGCGGCGGAGATGGGAGTCAATATGAAGGTCACCAGCGGCCCGGCTATCGAGAAGCCGGGGGAGATGGCGGCGATCCTGAATAATTTACAGCCTGGTGATTTATTGTTCGTGGACGAGATTCACCGCCTGAACAGGCAAGTGGAAGAGGTTCTTTATCCGGCGATGGAGGACTATGTCATAGATATTATAATAGGAAAAGGTGCTGCGGCACGGTCTATACGCCTGGAACTTCCCAAGTTCACGCTGGTGGGGGCGACTACGAGAGCGGGACTTTTGACAGCTCCCTTAAGAGACCGCTTCGGCGTAATTCACCGGTTGGAATTCTACTCCGTCGAGGAGCTTAAAATTATTATTCTGCATTCCGCAAGGGTTTTGAACGTTGCGATCGAAGAACAGGGAGCAGAGGAACTGGCAAGGAGAAGCAGGGGAACGCCGCGGCTGGCGAACCGGATGCTGAAGCGGGTAAGGGACTACGCACAGATAAGGTACGATGGGATCATAACAGAAGAAGTGGCTAAGACAGCCCTGGATCTCATGGACGTGGACCGCATGGGATTAGATTATATCGACAGGAACATCTTAATTACCATAATCGATAAGTTCAAGGGAGGTCCCGTGGGGCTGGACACGCTGGCTGCGTCCATCGGAGAGGATGCCGGCACCCTGGAGGACGTATATGAGCCTTACCTTTTAAAAAACGGATTTATAAACCGAACTCCGAAAGGAAGAACAGCGACAGATTTGGCATATCATCATTTAGGACTTGAAATTCCCTCTTAATATCTATATAATAAATATTGTGTAAATTATGAATGTATTAGGGCATATTTTGTGTTAAGGGGTGAGGGAATGTCGGCGAAGA
>JAEZRJ010000016.1 GCA_023412855.1 Bacillota bacterium
CGTGGGTTCGAGTCCCATCCGGGTCGTTTGTTTGAATATCATATTGATTATGGGATCTTAGCTCAGCTGGGAGAGCATCTGCCTTACAAGCAGAGGGTCATAGGTTCGAGCCCTATAGGTCCCATTAAGTTTTTTGTATAAGCTGGTGTGGCGGAATAGGCAGACGCAAAGGACTTAAAATCCTTCGGGAGCAATCCCGTGCCGGTTCAAGTCCGGCCACCAGCAGCAGAAAAGCATAATTTTCCCTTAGTGGAAATTATGCTTTTCTTTATTTTAAAGAACGTATGATATTATGTATTGTGAGTTATTGATTTTCACAAATAATGTTCAAAATATAATATAATGAATTTAATATATAATGCATGATAAATAGGGGGCTCATGAATTATTGTAGTGAACAGTGGTTTATTGATACGCTCTATGGTTAAAGAAGATATTTCAGCCTTATATACTGTTTTTTCCGTATTCGACAAATCAAAGACAAGAGAATTATTTCAATATTATTATTCTCAGTATAATACCGAGAAAAGAATCGTACTGATAGCAGAATTCGAAGGCGGTTGCGCAGGATACGTTACGCTGATCCCGAATGCGAACGAAGGCCCGTTTAAAGATAAAAAAATTCCTGAGATTAAGGATTTCAATGTCATCCAGTCACTTCAAAAAAAGGAATTGGATGGAAACTCATGGATGTGGCGGAACAATGTGCAAGTAAGCAAAGTGACATCGTGTCGCTGGGTGTTGGTCTTTACCGCGATTATGGTACCGCTCAGAGAATGTATGTGAAACGTGGATATATACCCGATGGTACAGGCCTATGGTATGGGAATCAACAGATATTCCCCGGGAACGAAGTTTTCGTTGACGATGATTTAGTGTTATACATGTCAAAAAGTCTGAATGTCACTCCATACAGAAAATAAACGGATGGCTGATTGTAAAAATCTTTTTCCCATTGTTAATTTTAAAAGACATATCTTTCCTTCGGCGGAAGATACGTCTTTTCCTATATAAAACAATGTGATATGATAAGTGCAATAGTGCTTGTGGCAGGAAATAAATAGAAATTTATCGTGTAGTTTGAACTCAAAATTATTTATAAAGAAGAAAGGTGCCAAGCAAATGGATATTTAAAATATGTCAGTAAATAAATCTAAAAACAGAATGGAAGGATTGTTAGATGATAGACATATATTATATAGGTGGATCACCGTGCAGTGGGAAAAGCACTATTGCGGAAGCGATTTCTAAAAAATATAATTTGTATTATTATAAAGTAGATGATTTTTTAGACACATACACGCAAATGGGGGCAGAAGCAGGAAAACCAATTTGCACAAAACAAGGCATTATGACACCCGAGGAAACGTGGATGCGGAATCCAGTGGAACAAAATATAGAAGAATTACAATTTTACGAAGAAATTTTCGAATTTATAGTAGAAGAAATTAAGGGCATTTCGGACCATAGCAGAATTATAACAGAAGGAGCAGCGTTTACTCCAAACTTGATGAAAAAGCACAATATTGCAAAACAACGATATGTTAATATTACGCCAACGCCAGAGTTTCAAATCTCACATTACAGACAAAGACAATGGGTTCCATATGTACTTGATGGTTGTAGTGATAAGGAAAAAGCATTTATGAACTGGATGAATCGGGATATTTTATTTTCAGAAGCAGTAAGGGAGCAATGTGAATTGCTTGGATATAAGGCATTTGTAAATGATGGGACGCTGTCGGTCACAGAATTAATGAAAAAAGTCTGTTTGCAATTTAATATGGAGAACTAGTATGTGGAAAATCCTTGAATTCAAAGAATAAGTAAAGCTTATAAGTATGAAAGGAAGGTAAATCAGTTTGACAGAATATAACCGAGTATTTAACAAAAGTATCATTTCCAATATTCACACTGAGTTTTGCCATAAATACGGCAAAGAAAAAGGCGGGCACATCTACGCACAGGCAGGCGAACGCTTGCTAACCATAATTTCTAGTGTAGATGACAGGGGGAATACAGCAATTCGTCACCATTTGGATCAAAATCTGCTCCCGATGATTTCTTGTTATCAGGTCATGCAGGAGAATGGTGTGCCGAAGGATGAAGCGCGTACATTCCTCGTCGGCGTTATGCACGAACATGCCCAAAATGCGGGCAGTACTTTTCACCGTCTCTCTCGGTTGCCTTTTTTCTATTCTCTGTTTTGCGCGTTATGCCAAACGGTAATGGATAGGAACTACCCTAATATTGGCTGGGATGTCCATTGGCTGCAAAAAGATGAAGAGAAAATCGCTTTTGACTGCAGGGCCTGTGTATACCGCGACACCACCGCACTTTTTGGCTGTCCGGAGCTTTGCCAGCATTTTTGTGAAAACGATGTCCTCGTATATGGCACTTTGCAGCCCAAAATGAGTTTCATCCGAACGAAGACATTGGCAGCGGGCGATGATTGCTGCGATTTCCGTTTTGTCAACGGCAAAAAGTATCAATGAGTTTTATATAGTAAGATGTTAACAGCTCCTATTATTTTAGATGTTGTAAAGCAGCATATGATGCTCAAACAGGAATAAGGCGGTTTGTGAAAGATATTGCATTTGTCAGTGAGTGAACGGAACTTAATTCATTCTGGCCAACATGATGAAAATGGCGGCAAATGAACTTATAAATGTGAAACATAAAATTGAAAAAGTGATTAGGGATAAAACGATGGATGGAACAGTTAGAAGTAATATTAAAGTAGGTATAAAGGTGCTTGTGGTACAGAAACAAGACCAGAGAACAGGAAAATTAACAGAAGGTATCGTACAGAGATTACTTACCAATTCAGCAAATCACCCGAGAGGAATAAAGGTAATGTTAGAAGGCGGAATCGTTGGAAGGGTACAGAAGATTTGTGATTAGTTGAAAGGTGATGATAGATATCAATATACAAATTAATCACTAACGCCAAGGTTTATATAAGAGAGTCCTTTTCTTAGTTAAGTGCTAGGAAGGGACTTTTTTGTATTCTTAAAGAACCTTTTTCCATTGGCAGAAAAAGCTTGCGGTTATAGTCTAAGTCAGAATTTTTGAACGAAATATTGTTTTTCTAAAGCAAGGATATAAATCATGGAGGACCGGACGAGTTCATGAGCCAGCCATGAGGCTGAACCCGTTTTCCATTGACATGGGAAAAGAAAGGAAATAGAATAAAGGAGTTGGTAAGGAAGAAAATGCGGGGGTATATGGATGTAAAGAGTAATTTGTAAAAGTGAGGAGATAATATGGACAAAAAGATTGCATTTATCTGTTTATTAAGTATATTTTTATTTGCCTTTTACGCGTGCGGCGGTAAATCGATATCAAATGAGCTTCCGGTGACGGAAACGGAAGAAACTGACTTTGGAGGAAGAGAATCTTCCTTTCTTATCAATGCGCAAGGAGACTGCGGAGCATTTCTCTCCACGGAGGAAAAGCCCAACGTAATAAGTGACATCGATACTTTGCTGTGGATTATTCCGAGGGGAGGAGCAGGAATTACCGGAGAAGGGCAGATGGTGTCTGAAAAAGACAATATTTTTATTTTAGAGAGTGCGAGTTGTCTGGGGGACTATTTGGCATCCGGCAAAAGGGAGTGGGATGAAGGTACGGATAGCGGTAATGTATGGATCCGCGTTATCAATGAACCATATTTACCGGAAGAGGGGATCAATGAACCGGGACATAAAGATATTGTTATTTATAAAGATGGAGAGGATGCTTATTTTGCATTGCAGGATCCTGATGATGAGGAAATGTGGACCGTATGGCTTATGCCGGAATATGGAAACTGGATTGAGAAAGAAATTATGATGTTTTTGCGGGTGACAACAGGACTTTGACTTAAAAGGACAGCGCTTATTCAAAGCATCGGGAGCCATACCGTAAAGGTAGAACCGCCCTCCGGCGTATCGGTAATCCGTATAGAGCCGTTATGAGCCTTCACAATTTCAGAAGCAATGCATAAACCTAACCCGAAGTGTCCCTTGGCGCTTCGGGATTTTTCACTTCGGTAAAAGCGGTGAAAAATCTTCTCCTTTTCATCGTCAGAGATACCGATTCCCGTATCGATGACGGTAATAAGAAAATGCTTCTTTTTCAGATGAAGGGAGAGGCTTACGGTTCCTCCTGCGGGAGTATAGCTTACTGCATTGTGCAAAAGGATGGCAGTTACTTGTCTAATGCGATTCCTATCGCAGATGCAGGATGGCAGAGCAGCATCCGGCAGATGGATGGACAGCGTCAGTTTTTTTTCTTTTGCCATGGGCTCAAACGCTTCGTAGGAATTCAGCAAAAGTGTATCTAATTCTACGTTTTCCTTTTCGATAGAAAAGCTGTGGTTGTCCGAACGGGATAAGTCCAGCATATCGTCGACAAGGGCTGACATGCGCCGGGATTCGGATTCCATGATGTTAAGAAACGTCTCTTTTTTATTTTCAGGCGCCTGCTTAAAGCTTTCCAGACAGGAAAGGATAACAGCCAGAGGAGTACGCAGCTCGTGGGAGGCGGAGGCTACGAACTGAGTCTGGTTTTTTCTGTTTTCTTCTATCGGATGCAGCAGTATTTTAGTAAAAGCATAAGAAAAGAGCCAGAGTATAATCAGGACGAAGGAAATGATACCCAGAAAAAAAAGACGTTGGTTAAGAAGCTGCTCTTTCAGTGGTGTCAGCGGCGAAAGCACCAGCATTTGCAGTATATTTTTTCCTTTTTCCAAGGTGATGACGGAAGCATAATATTCTTCTTTATTTGTAGAGCTAAAGATAAATTCTGTATGAATAGAATGATAGAGCGCAGGCGCTGTCGTCTCTACGGAAAAGCTATTCCGATAATAGGTAAAGGCCTCCGTATACAATTCCTCCACATCCGAATGTGTGGAACGGCTGTTAAATAAAAAGGGAATGTCATTGTCCATCAGAAAAATCATATATTTACCGTTATCCTCCAGTTTGGACAGCCATTCATGCGTAATGACAGACTGCTGCTCTAAATTGGCAGTAACGGTATTCATATTATTTCGAAAGGAAAGAAGCTGGGTATCTTTTAAGTTTTTCTCAGATATGTATAAGTAGCCCAGCGTCATAATCACCAATATTAAAGTTGTAATGCCGCCGCACATGAGTGTCAGGCGAAAATGTACTTTTTTAAACATTAGCTGCTCCTTCCTTCAGACAGTAGCCTATCCCCCGAATCGTCTTGATTTGGAGCCGGCTTCCGATCGCCAGAAACCGTCTGCGTAAAAAGTGGATATAATTATCCAGATTCCCGTCTTCCACATCGCTGTCCGGTCCCCATACCTTTAATAACAGCGTGCTTCTGGAAAGCGTCTGTCCCTGGTTTCGTAAAAAGGCTTCCAGTAAAGTGCCTTCTCTTTTGGAAAGGGAGCAATTTCCCTTTGGTCCTATTAAAATGTTTTCTTCGGGAGAGTAAGTAACATCAGACAAAACAAATTTATTATCTTTGACGAGGATGGGAGAGCGCCTCGTTACACAGTAAATTCTGGCAAGAAGTTCTTCAAATGCAAAAGGCTTGACCAGATAATCATCTGCTCCCATATTCAACCCCTCTACCTTGTCGGACAACGCTCCTAAAGCGGTAATTAATATTACCGGAATGGTGATTTCTTCCTTGCGCAAATTTTGCAGTACATCGGTGCCCTCTATCATGGGAAGCATGCGGTCGAGCAGAATGACGTCATGAATATTTTCTTTGGCAAAAAATAAGGCTTCTTCCCCGTCAAAACAGGAATCTACCGTAAAGCCTTGAGCATTTAGCTGATAGGAAAGAGTATGATTTAAGTTTATGTCGTCTTCGGCAAGTAAAATTCTCATGTTATATGACCTCTTAATTGGAATGTAAATACTACCACTATAGTAACATAGAAATCTTTAAATATTCTCTAAAACTTAAATTTCCATATAAGGGAATGCTGAATTTAAATAAATTTTAACCTTAGAGAAACTTTAGAGAATGGTCTGTTATGATGAACATCATGAAAAGAGCCTTTGCAAGGTCGTGAAATTGTACATAAAATGGCTTAAGATATGAGTTTTGCAATTGGCAATTGATTAGAGATGTAAAAGGAGAAAAAGTAATGAACAAGAAGATGATTATTATAGGGCTGATAATTGCAGCGCTTTGTCTGGCTGCAGGCTGCCAAAGTAAGACAGAAGAAGCGGCACCTCTTAAAGCAGAAATTATAGAAGATGAAGTGTCGATGGAAACAGAGGATGGTGGACCGCAGAACAGTAGAACAAAGAATAGTGAAACAGAAGATATTACTGTAGGTACAGAAGCAGAAGAAACAGAAGAAACAGATACAAAAACAGAAGATACAGATACAGATACGGAAGCGCAGAAGCAAAAGAATAGCACAGAAAATAATTCCGACAATCAAAGTGTAAAGGAAGAAATAAGCGGTATGGTAAAAGATGTTGGCAATAACAGTACCACGGTCAGCCAGATATTTACAATGGACACGGAGGATGGTCTGATTGCCGTGTCATCTGCCTCGGAGGATGGAAATGAAAACATACTGAGTATATATTTTAATGCTGGAGCGGAGTATGAATTTAATATAATCAGAGATGGGGGAGGGAATGTAGAAAGCAGAGAAGGATCCTTTGACGACATTAAAAAGGGTATGATTTTGCATATGACAGGCAATTGGGACGGAAATGATTTTTATGCCGATATTATTTCAATCAATGAAGTTAAGTAAGAAAAGCCAGAATAATAGGGAGAATAACAATGAAAAGGGATTTTTTTAGGAAAAGACTGATAAGTCTGTTTCTCACCGGAGCAATGATACTTTCGACAGCGGGCTGCGGAGCCAAAGATATGACAATGGGGTCAGCTAACGGAGATGCAGAGCGGGCAGCTCAGATAGAAGACAGTGTATCGGCGACCGGAGAAGGCAGTAGGGGGATGGGACGGTATGTGGAGAATGTGACAGACTTGTCAGAATACTGTTACCGACCGGATGGCATTGCGAAGCTATCCGATGGGAAGCTCATCATTGCGGATTATTATATGGGACAGATTAAATCCGAAGATAACGGCATTACATGGAATCCGGAAGAGGCAGACTGGTTTACGGCACTGCAGGCCAAAGATGCTTATATCATGGATATTGCGATAGGTACAGATGGAACGACGGGCGTTATTTATGATGCCAGTTCCTCCTCCGGGGAAGAGACAGACTTAGAGGAGGCGCTTACAAAAGCGAATGCGGTAGAAACGGATGGAGGGGAAGCCGGGAAGGAAGCAGACGGCGGAGAAACCGGAAGTGAAGTGAGCGGAGAGGGAGAAGATAACGGTGAGGCTTCTGATGAGTTGTTTCAGCTTCATCCCGTATGTATGATCGTAAAGCCGGACGGAACCCGGATAGAAGCACAGTTTTCTTTGACGGAAGATGAGAAATACCCTTATGGAATATGGATTGCGGATTCCGGCAGGATTTTCGTAACTACCTTGGGAGAAACCATTTATGAAGTAAATGAGGATGGCAGCAGTGAGAAATTTCTTACGGTAGAAGGACGCCCTGAGATGATACAGCTTCAAGGTGATCTCATGATTATAGATGGTTACACTTATACCAATGGGATATTAATTTATGATATGGCCAAAGAAGAATATGTAGAGGATGAGGTTTTAAACGATTTTGTTCTGGAGAATTATACGCAAAGAGAAATGTACGGATTCGGTACTTATGATTTCTATTTCTTTACCGGTGAGGACGGAGTTCTTTACATGGCAGGAAAAAAAGGACTGCATCGCCATGTGATCGGGGGAAGCGCCATAGAGCAGGTCATTGACGGAAACTTATCCAGCTTCAGCAATCCTGCCGATGGATTGATTGGAATGGTCGCACTGGAAAATAATGAATTTTTGACCCTGTTTTCAGGCGGTAAGCTGGTGCATTATGTATACAATGCAGATATACCATCAACGCCAAGTGAAAAGCTAAAGGTTTACAGCTTAAAAGAAAACGACACCATGGGTCAGGCAATTTCCATATATCAGACCGAAAATCCGGATGTTTTTGTCGATTATGAGATTGGAATGGGTGATGATAACTCCGTTACGAGAGATGATGCGCTGAAGAAATTGAATACGCAGATTATGGCCGGGGAAGGGCCTGATTTGCTTGTACTTGATAATATGCCATTGGATTCCTATATCGAAAAAGGGATGTTACTGGATTTAAGTGCCTGCCTGAGTGGCCTGACGGGAGATGCGGAGCTGTTTTCCAATATTACAGACGCATTTACGAAAAATGGCGGGATTTATACGATTCCTTGTGAAGTACAGCTTCCGCTCGTATTGGGGAAAGAGAAATATGTCTCCGGGATGAAGAATATGGACGGCATAGCGGATGCGATGGAAGCACTTCGTGAGGACAATCCGGAAGGTGGATTGCTGGATATCTATTCGGAGAGAGGGATTATTCGGTTATTGGCCATGATTTCATCCCCTGCATGGAAAACAAAGAATGGAGGGATTGATGAAACTGCCGTTTCAGAATTCCTTGCAGAGGCAAAGAGAGTCTATGATGCTCAGATGGAAGGTGCGTCGGAGAAGGATATCGATCGTTATAACAGTGTAAATGATTATTATATGACGGAATATGCAACGACCAGAGAAGAATGGGATTACTTCGGAGCTATGGATGAAATGGGTTACATAGGCGGAATGACCCATATGGTATTGGGAACCTTACCCGATCCCTATAGTTATGCTTCACTCAATTCCGTACAGAGGGTGAAAGGTTTCGAGGATAATGTGCTTCTTCCGGTAAGCGGACAGAGTAAAAATGTATTCCTTCCAAAAACACTAATAGGTATCAGTGCAGTTTCAGCTAATGCGGAAATGGCACAGGAACTGCTTAAGGTTCTTTTAGGAAAGGAGAACCAGGTATCACTGTTTAACGGTCTTGCGGTAAATAAAGCGGCCTTTGAGGAAGGCTTTATACCCGAGGAAGAACATATGGGAGAAGACGGACTTTACGGTTCTATCGGAATGTCCGATGGGGACGGAATGATGGTTTCTCTCGATGTGTATTGGGTGGATGAAGGGCAGCTTCAAACACTGAGAGACTGGATGGCAAGAGCAGACACTCCTTATATAAAAGATACGGTGCTGGAGGATGCGGTATGTGAGGAAGGAATCAATTACATGCAAGGCGGAAAGAGTCTGGAGGAAGCAGTGGGCGCTATTGTAAAAAAGGTGTCTATTTACATGGCCGAATAAATGGCAGACGGATAGGATTTCGTGTCCTGTGAGGGGAATTGTGGAGAATAATCGGAGGAAGCGGTGAAGGAATTTAAAACCTACAAAAGGTCGGTCAGGGAGCGGAGGGCTTTCCTCCGGTTTCTGGCATTTAGCCTGTCAGGCGTGCTTCTGTTTGTCATACTGCCCTTTTTCGATGTATTTGGAAGGTCCTTTACGACGGCAGTCACGGGGCGGTTTAACGGTATTGAAAATTATAAGACTATTTTTAACAACCAGGCATTTTTGCTGGCGGTAAAAAACACATTGCGGTTTACGGGTGTATGTATTCCGTTGCTCACAATAACGGGGCTTCTTATCGCGGTGCCCCTTTCCCGGCAAAAGGATGCCGGAGTCATAAAATCTTTATACCTGTTTCCGCTCGCCATGCCTACGGCAACAGTGGTCATCGTTTGGAAGCTATTTTTTTATAAGCAGGGGTTCCTGAATTTATACTTAAGCCGTCTGGGAGAATGGACGGGGCTTTGGGGAGAGGTTCATACGGATTATCTTGGAGGCGGTGCGGCTTTCTGGGTACTGGTGTTCAGCTACATCTGGAAAAATACGGGGTATACGGTAGTGCTGTGGCTGGCGGGAATATCAGGCATACCGAATGCGCTTTTAGAGGCTGCTAAAGTAGATGGGGCCACCGGTACGCAGTGCTTTTTTCGAATTGTGCTCCCGAACCTGAAGGGAAGTCTTTATACAATAGTAATCCTTTCCTTTTTAAATTCTTTTAAGATTTACAGAGAAGCCTATCTGGTGGCAGGAGCTTATCCGGCACAGGATATTTATCTGCTTCAGCATCTGTTTAATAATTGGTTTGTAAATATGGAGTTTGACAAAATGGCGGCAGCGGCGATATGTGTAGGGGGCTTTCTGTTCCTGGTAATTATGCTGTTACAATACTTCTGGGATAAAGAGGAAGGTTGAGAGGGTTTATGAAGAGAATACGAACAAAAACCTCATGTGTATGCAATAGAAATGAAAGCAGGAGGGAATTTCGAAGGATAAAAGGGACGGCAATAAGGACAGTGACAACAGCGCTGCTTCTTTTGCCGGGGATTTTCGTATGTATTCCAATCCTTTTATTGGTAACAGGATCGGTTATGGGAAGTAACGAATTAAGGGATTATCTTTCGCCGGTTCTTTCGAATGGTACCGGGTTTGTTTCGTGGAAGCTCGTGCCTGACTATCCGACTTTTTCAAATTATGCAAAACTGCTGTTTTTCACGCCGCAGTTTTTTATACTGTTCTGGAACTCAATGAAGCTGGCAGCGTTAATCTTGGCAGGGCAGCTGTTTGTGGGGGTACCTGCTGCATGGGCGTTTGCCGTGTATAGGGTAAAGGGAAGCAAAGTGCTTTTTGCACTTTATATCGTTCTGATGCTTTTGCCTTTTCAGGTAACGATGCTATCCAGCTATCTTGTGATGAATAGGTTCTCTCTTTTGAACACCCATATGGCAGTGATATTGCCGGCAGTCTTCAGTACCTTTCCTATTTTTCTTACCTATGGAGGTTTCCGGGCAATTCCGATAGAACTGTTAGAAGCGGCCAGAATGGACGGAGCGAGAGAAGAATACTTATTTTTGAAGATAGGCTTACCGCTTGGAAAAGGCGGTATGCTTTCGGCCATGGTATTAGGATTTTTGGAGTACTGGAATATGATGGAACAGCCTATGGCTTTCCTGGAGGATAAGGCGCTTTGGCCTTTGTCTCTGTATTTGCCTGAAATCACATGGGATCAGGCGGGATATGCATTCCTCGCTTCTATTTTGATGCTGTTGCCGTCGGTATTTGTATTTATGATAGGTCAGGATTATTTGGAACAAGGTATTATTTATTCCGGATTAAAAGCATAGAAAATATTTCGGGTTGAGGTAGATGAAATATGAATGAAAAGAAAAGCCTGGTAAATTTGGCAGATACAAATTTACAAACCGGCAGATTCAAAAAATGGATGATTGCTTTTGTCATATTTTTAGTATTTATGTGGCTGTGTACCATTATATCCAAAAGTATCTATGTATCAGGTTTGCCGGTGGTGCAGACTGGTACGCCTGAAAAGAAGTATGTGGAGCATATTGTGGAGGAGGAAGGTATCACGGTAGAAGGCGGAAAGCAGGCGGTAACGGTGCTTGAGGGATTGCGGATAGAGAATATCTTTGTACAAAGAGGAGACCGGATAGAAGAAGGAATGCCTTTATTCCAAGTAGATACTGAGGATTTGCAGGAAATAATAAAGGAAAAAGAAACAGCAATAACCAAACTGAATTATCAGATTTCCGATTTACAGGCTAATCAAGCCTTGCAGGAGCAAAAACGGCAATTGGAGGAGAAGAGGGCGAAAGAAGACTACACATCTGCGGATAGTAAAACAGGTACGGCGGTAGAGCGGGCGGAGGAGGATAAGAGCAAGGCAGACGGCAGCCTGCAAAGTCATTTGAATAATCCGGCGAGTGTTACCTCAAATGAGGATAGGCAAAAGGCGTGGGATGCATATAACGCATGGCTGAACAAAGAATATGAATTGCTCGATAAGATTACGGCGCAGGAAAGAATAGTAACGGATATGGAAGCAGCGGAAGGAACGAAAACAGAAGAAGAAAAAGCAGCGCTTGAGGAAGCGAAAACGCAGTTGAATAATTGGAGGGATGAACTTATTGTTCATGAAAGAAATAAGGCAGCGGAACCCAATTTCAGCAGTGAGGACAGTGCATATGAGAACTGGAAGAATCAGACAAAAAGTCTTCAGGAAATATTAGATGGTGCGGAGGATGCGAGGGAGGATGCCTATGTGGATAGAAGCAGCACGTTAAAGCAGGAAGAAAGGGGAGTGGAGGACGCTCTTTTGCCGGGGCAGTCGGATTCTACTCTGTCCATTTATCAGCTGGAGCTTGCAGCCTTGCAGGAAGATATCGATGAATATGAGCAGATTATGGAGCAGAGAGGAACGATTACTGCTCAGACAGGCGGGTTTATTACGGATATTCCCATTATAGTGGGCGGAAGAACACCGGATACGGCGGCTCTTTTGTTTACGGATGATGCGGTTCCCTGCCGTTTCAAGGTGACCTTGGAAAAGGAGCAGAAAAAGTATGTGAATAAGGGGGACAAGGTAAATGTCAAGCTTGGAGGCAAAGCCAGCCTGGAAGTGACGGTGGATTATCTTGAGGAAAGTAATGTCAGTCCGGGGAGCTATGATGTGTTTATGAATCTTCCTGAAAAGGAGGCAAGTCCGGGAACCTCCGGGACTATGAGCGTAAGCGTGCAGGGAGAGAGTCATGAACTGTGTGTACCTGTGGAAGCTTTGCATAAAGAAGAGGAACGGTATTATGTGTTTGAGGTAAAGGAACGGAAAGGGATTTTGGGTGTAGAGTTGTACGTGGAGAAGGTGAGTGTGAAAGTAACGGATCAGAACGATAGATTTGCGGCATTGGAGGAAGGGACGATCAATAAGGACAGCAAGGTGATTGTTTCGGCTGAAGAGGAAATAAAGAGAGGAGAGATTGTTAAATATTAATATTCATGGTTTGGGTATAATTTACAAACAATACTTAAAGTTTAAACTAAGATAAAAAAATTTTGGTCTGTACATTAACGGTTATATTTGTCATACTGTCCTTAGCAGATGTGTTCGTATAAATTGGGATGGCGGCATAGGGGAAAGGCAGAATGGCTATGAGTGAAATGAATCAGCAGAATAAGGAATTTGTGGGATATGAATATATGGAGGTGTCTTCGGATACATCGAAGACCTCCTTTTTAACCGACGGGTATAAGAATTTCGGGTGGGAAATGGACAGCAATAGGAGCGAGAAAGTTCTTAGAGGCCATAGGCGTACTGCTTATCATCCGAACCGGAACAAGGTAACTCTATACCTGAAGCGGAACCGGGAGATAAGGAACAAAATGGAATTGACCAGCCTTCAAAAAAAGTTTGAGGCCTGTGTCAGAGATATTGAGAAACTGGAAAAGTCCAGAAGCATTTTAGCGATAGTCCTCGCGCTTGCTGTAGGAATTATTGGTACGGCATGTATGGCAGGCTCAGTATTTGCGGTAACAGTACAGCCGCCTGAAATTGCCCTCTGCATCCTGCTTGCAATACCTGCCTTCACGGGTTGGCTTCTTCCGGTACTTCTCTTCAAGAAGCTGGTGGAAATCCGATCCAAGGTGGTGAACCCTTTGATTGAGAGGAAGTTTAACGAGATTTATGAAATCTGTGAAAAGGGAAGTAAGCTGCTCAACTCCGTTAATGTTTTATCATCTTAGGAATAGTTTAGCCTTTATATTTTGAGAGAGGAGCTGGGAAATGAAGGACTTTTACAGAACGAATCCGTGGTTTTCCTTATGCGGACTGAATTGCGGGCTTTGTCCCATGCGCTTGGGCAACTATTGTCCCGGATGCGGCCTCGGAGAAGGCAATCAGGGGTGTGCGGTCGCACGATGCAGCTTATCCCATCATAAGCCGGAGTACTGCTTCCAATGCGGAGAATTCCCTTGTGGGAAATATGAAGGAGTCGATGCTTTTGACTCTTTTATTACACATAAAAATCAAATGAGTGATATAGAAAAGTTCAAGGAAATCGGGATGGACGCATATAACGACGAGCAGTCTGGGAAGAGTGAGATTTTGAAGCTTCTGCTATCTGAGTACAATGACGGCAGGAAGAAAACATTTTTTTGTGTCGCGGTAAATTTATTGGAATTAAAAGATATAAAAGAAATCATGGGACAGCTATCCGTTATCGAAGGAAAAGAGCGCCTGTCTGTGAAGGAAAGGGCCGCTTATGCGGAGAAGCTTTTTAAAGAGACGGCGTCAAAGCAGAATGTGGAACTGAAACTGCGGAAAAAGAAGAAGGGAGAAGGCAATGAATCCATGGGAAGAAATTGATTTAACCAACTATGAAAAGCATATGAGCCTGACTTCTGTCAAGCAGCTTCAAGCGCTGAACGAGATGATGAAGGATCAGTTTTACCGTTATCCGGTGTCCGACATAATGATCTTGGGAATTGCCGGAGGAAATGGTCTGGAACATATAGATGCACAGAAGATCCATAGGGTTTACGGTGTTGACGTCAACAAAGAATACTTAGCGGAGTGCCTTCATCGCTACCCTGATCTTTCAGACATGTTTTCCCCGCTATGTGCCGATTTGCTGTCGAATGACATAAAGCTTCCGCGCTGTGATTTAATCGTTGCAAATCTGCTGATAGAATATATCGGTTATGATAGATTTCTTCATGTGGCAGAAGCGGTAGGAGCTCCTTACGTATCGTGTATTATTCAAGTGAACGTAGACGAGGGGTTCGTTTCCGATTCCCCTTATCTTCATTCTTTTGACGGCATAGCCAAAGTACATCACGAAATAGAGGAAGAAAGCCTTACTGCAGCCATGCAGTCCATAGGCTACGGCAAAATTTTTGGCAGCGAATATCCGCTTCCAAACGGAAAGAAACTGGTATGCGCAGATTATGGATTTATGTGAAGGAGCGAACGAAGAGCCTGGTTGATCATAGCGTTATGTTCAGCTTTGCCCACGTCTTTGTCGGGAATCTCAATAAATGTGGAGCCGGGAATATGCGTATGCAGGTATTCTCCATATTCATAGGGATGGCATAGGTCATTTCTGTTTGCCAGTATGGTGACCGGCATATTCAGCATAGTGAGGTCAGTGAGTGAAGCTATCGGAGCCTTGTCCGGAAGAATCAAGTATTTTTGCCAGTTCTTTACGGAGGCAGGCTCGAAAAAAGGGGAAAGGAAGGCTTGCTTTGTATAAGAAGAGCATTCTTTCACGATGTTCCAGCCCTCCGTCCGGTAAAATGCTTCCGGGCCTCCGCTTTTTAGTGACATCCCCAAGTCGCGGTAAGCTGTTCTTACCTCATCGGACATGGACTTGTCTGTCCAAGCGTTTCGAATAAGAAGCAGTCCCATAACTCGATCTGGATATCTGGAGGCAGCATTCAGACTGACGGCGGCACCCATAGAGATGCCTGCAAGATATGCTTTCTCGATATGCAGATGGTCCAGCAGCGAGATGGCATCATCGCTTAGACGATCGAAATCCAAATGTTCCGGGTCTATTTCGCTTCCGCCATGGCCTTGCTGGTTCATGGCGATTAACTGTATGTCATTTGACGGTTGGTAGGTGGAATGAATCTGCTCAGTGCTTCCGCCCATTCCATGAAGAAATAAAAACGGAATTCCTGTTCCCGACACTTCGTATTCCAGCTTTAAACCTTGGTGTATGAACTCATGCATTTACAATTATCTCCTCTAAAAACTTCCGGCTTCCGGGAATTTGTGCTTCCGACAGTCCATGCATGATGAGGGCGCCCCTATAGCCACTCCTTTTGAGTAAGGCGATATAAAGCTTAAAATCCAGCATTCCTTCCCCGGCTGCTACGAATTCCATATTCTCCTTTGCCGTAAAATCTTTGGCATGAGCCAGCACGATATCCTTTCCTAAGATGTCGAAAGCCTCTTCCAGGATACGGGGCATATCGTCCGCCTGCTCCTTTCGAAAGAGATTAGCGCCGTCCATGATGATTTTGATATTGGGACTTCCTATGCAGTCCAAATATTTGCGGGCTTTCTCCGGGGTATCGATAATATTGCTGACCTCCGTCTCCACACCAAGAACAATGTGATTATCCTCGGCATATTTTAGTATAATTTCTGTGGAACGCATCAAATCATCCCAGGAAGATTGCTTTTCGTTGTCCTCATGCCATTTCCACTTGCTCTCCTTGTTTTTAGAGCCGGTACAGAGGGTGACGATGGGAATATTCAGTATACGGGCAATACGGCATTGGGTTTCGAATTGCAGACATCCTGCTTTTCTTGCCTCTTTATCAGGATCAATCATATTAAAGGTGCCGGAAAGTGCATCCAACAGGATTCCATATTTACCGGTTATCTCCTTTATTTCTTCCATTTTCTTCTCGTCAAAAGCTTCCGGCAGTGTAGGCATTCCGGCGTTCAGCAGATTGAACTGCGTATGAACAAGTCTCTCAGCCTTCATTCTCAGGCAGGTTTCTTCTATATTATCTGTTTCATAAGTGCGGGAAAAAATTCCTAGTTCCATTCCTTATAATCCTCCCTTTACATCTTTAAGCTTCACCCATGTGCCGCCTTCTTGCACCGACTGGTAAGTAGCAATTAACGCCTGCATAATCATAATGCCGTCCTGTGCAGTAGCACCTGTGCATGGGACATTTTCCATGATGCTCTCTGCAAATCCCTCCAGCTCCCGGCGGTAGAACTGCCCGTCAAAGGCAGCAGGAGTGAAAGCAGTTTCCGTAGATTTATCGAAGCATTCCACAACCGAAGAGCGGAATTCCCAAGGATTAAATGTCTTTGCATAGACGGTTCCCTCTGTGCCGTAAATCTCACAGCCTTCATGCCAGTGCTGGGCAATTGCTACCGTGAGGTCCAGGCTTCCGATGGCGCCGCTTTCGAAATTACAGTCGATAAGCCACGAATGCAGATTATCCTTATGAATGTAGCGGGCACAGACGTCTCGAATGGGCCCCATGAAGTATAGGGAAGTATCGAACAGATGGCTGCCGTGTCCGAGGAGATAGTAACGGTCCAGTACGGCTTTCGGATTTCCATCCGGTTTTTTCATGGATGAGCTGGAATAAAGGATGGGCATGACATTGTCGGTCAGAGTATATCGTCCGATACTGTCGCAGTACCAGCCTTTATAGGTAGTGATTTCACCCATCTTCTCTTCCTTGAAGCGTTTTGCATATTGCAGTCCCTCGTCATATCGTTTCATATGCCCGATTTGCAAAAGAAGGCCCCTTTCCTCCGCCAATTCTTGCAGTTCCAAACACTCCTCGATGGAAACACCCATCGGCTTTTCTAAAAGAACATGCTTGCCTGCTAAAATAGCCTGCTTTGCGCAGGGCACATGAAACTGGTCGCCGATTCCGATGATGACAGCTTCCACAGAGGAATCCGCCAGCATTTTCTCATAATCGGTATAAATACTGTCCGGCTCGTAAACAGCGGCCATTTTATTTAAGAGCTCTTCAGAAACATCACAAATTGCCTGCAAATGGATATTTTTGGCCTTACTGCTTCCGATGAGATGAGCCGCCTGACAGATAATGCCGCACCCCAGGACACCGACGCGCAGACAGCGTTCGTCTTTCTTTACATTTGTGTTCATTTTAAAATTTTGCCCCTTTCGAGTAAGTTATATTTTTACAATTGTTTATCACCATGACTGTAATAAGGGATAATGTATTACTTTATTGTATTTACCGTAGCACTTGTAAGATGTAGTATCAAGCATATATCTTGCACGTTTTTGCATGTTTTTATTTGGAAGGATGAAAATACAGTATTTCCGGAGATAGATAAAACCTGCATAAAGATATATGCGAATAAGAATGATATTGAAATGATGAAAAGAAGAAGTTGGCTTTGCTTTTCAAATGGACGAAAGTGCGTGGTAATTTGCGACATATCTCCGGAAGATTTTATGAATAAATATGTGCTGCAAAATGAGTATTTGATGCAAGTGACAACAAAGCCCTGCGGAATGCTGCACTTTCAAAGCAGCATTCCGCAGGGTAACGGTCCATTTATAAAAATACTTCTCAAAAATTAAAAACTTTTTCCCAATCAAAGCGGCCGGATTCTTCCGTGCTTTTCGGCCACTGGCTGCACCATGCAGGGACACCGGGATTTTCCACTCTGTCAAGGCTGGGTGTGTAGGGCTTGATGTCGAGTACTGGTGTGTTGTCATTTGCGTCAATAAAGGTAACTTGAATAAGGCCCTTTTCAAAGTCAATTTGAATGATTTCTGTTGCAGTCAAAGCAATCGGATTAGGGCGCACAGGTGATCTTGTAGCAAAAATCCCCATTATTTCCGGAGCGCCTTTGTAGGGTTGCTCTGTTTGCAGTACCGAGCGTGATCCTTCGTCATCATATTCGCTGAACCACCAAAGTACGTTGATATGGCTAAAACCATCCAGGGCTTGTAAAGCCGGAATATAATTTTTATCCACCTCAATAAACGTACCGTTTTCACTGCTGCAAATCTTTCCAATAGAATGTACCGCTAAATTACTCATATGAATATCCTCCTTATATTTTGATGTGGGTACAGCGTAAACCCTCACATCATGTGAGGGTCAAGGAAATAAAAAAACGTCCTGCAAAAATGCAGGACGCTTTGATTACAAAGTCTCCAATGGTATTTGGAGTTCTATCAGATATTTTTCAGAATTATTTTCATTCCACGGCCCGCGATGCACAATCTGCCTCGTTTGACCTGACATCTTGTACCGGCTGTTCTTTTGCAGCCACTCGGCAAAAGCCGTATATGCTCCGGCGATATTAGAAAAATCACCATATACCATGGTGCAAGCCATAACCGATACAGGCTCAGTGTTTCGATATATAAAAATATCAGTATTCCTGCCACATTTTTTCACGGGAGCACATAGTTCAACGTCAACATGGGTTTCTTTGTATTCGATATCGTGATAAATAGAGAAAGTATCATTTGATATAATAATCTGATTATCTGCGGCAAAAGCGGATAGCTCCTGCCATAGCTCGCCCTCCGCATAGTAGTCCGCTATTACCCTGCGCAGGGAAAGGACTTGATAACTGGGAATGGATTTAATGGAAATATTATAGTGCATTTCACTTTTTTCGTTTTGGATTTCTTTTTTAGCAAGTTCTATTTTTTTTAATTTTCCCCGCTCATTTTGAATTGCTTTTTCTATTTCAGCATATTTTATATCGAGCTGTTCCACAAGCAATTTATCATCTTTTTTGTTGAGAGCGGACGCAATTTCGGAAACATTAAATCCACTGTCGCGCAGATATACGATTCTGTTAAGAATAGGTATTTGCGCGGCGGAGTACATACGATATCCGGTCCATTTATCAATTTCTGCGGGCTTTAAAAGCCCTATTTCATCATAGTATCGGAGCATTCGTATTGAAACTTGTGTCAGTTTTGAAAATTCTCCAATTTTGAACATAATATCACCACCTGATATCTATAATTATAAGCATTTTCTTTGATACTTCAAGATTGCGTCACCAGCAGATTTTATTCTTATATTTTGTTTGCATTTGTTTTGTGACTGGATGCTCGCAAATAATTCTGTCTGCGGCATCGATGGAACAGACAATATAGTTAGAAATTTTATTTAACTTTGAGCAGGAGCACATGACGTTAATTTCGGAGCTGTTTTCTACAAGAAGCCGTTTTACAGAGGTTTCGTCCTCGTAGGGATAGGGCACCGAGATGCCGCCCTGTGCATCCACCGCATAGGCACCCAGAAAGCATTGATCGAAGCGAAATTCCTTTAGCTGCTGATAAACAGTCTCGCCCACAGTAGTCTGGGATTCCTTGTTGTAATGTCCTCCCAGAAAGGTGACATCTATGTTGGGGCGCTTGCGAAGCTCTTCCGCAACCGGGAAACTGTTGGTCACCACGCGCAGAGTGATGGAAATCGGCATGAGCGAGGCAAACAGCGTATTTGTCGTGCCGCCGTCCACTGCGATGAGAGAATGCGGGCGGACGAGGCTGGTGGCCTTTTTGGCGACCATGTATTTTTCGTCCCTTTCCAGGTTCTTTCTTGCGTCCAAAGCTAACGGCAGCCTCTTCTGCGCAATAGCGCCGCCGTATACCCGTCTTAAGATTCCCTGTTCCTCTAATTCGCTCAAATCCCTTCGGATAGTGTCTCTGGACAACCCGAAATTATGTGCCAGTTCCTCCACGCTCACCTTTCCGGATGCATACAGAACATCTAAAATATGCTGATGGCGTTCTTCCTTTAACATAGCCTTCTCCTCGCAATTCACTGAAATCGTAGATTATCCGGGCCTTAATGGTACTATTTTTCAAGCCTTAGTATTGCCAATATTTTAACATATTTCGGCTGCATTTCCAATAAGCCTGAAAAGCTAAATTAATTGGGGAAAGATACCGATAGTAATATTACAAGGATGTAAATTGTGCTATGGATGGCGGTTTCTTTGAAGAGGATAATGATATGGCGATAACGGGATTAAGAAACGGTTATGACGAGCAAAATGAATTTCGTCAGAAGCTGCGGGAAAAGTGCGGAGACGAGAAGGAGAACTGGACATCGGACTTCATGCAGCAGATTCGCGACAAAAAAGAAGAGATACTCGAAAAGGTAAAAAACGGGGATACGGAGCCGAGCTTCCAGATAGGGAGCCAGTCATTTACGCAAAAGGAATGGGACAAACTCCTCAAAGCTTTTGACGGGCCGGAGGAAGAAACGAAGAAAGAGGCCCGGGCCGGCGATGAAGCTGTTTCTGCCGGAGAGCAGCTTTGGCAGTTGATGAGACAGAAAGAACAAAAGTGTGCTTCGCAGGCTTCCGTGGCCAAGGTTTGACGGCACAGCTTTTGTTCCGCGTGAGTGTCTTTCTCGCGTTGCGCGCAGCTGCGCATCTATTTTTATGTAATAGAGCCTTTCCTATACATAATATATCATAGGCGGACCGGTAAGGCTCCGCCTATGGTATATCGATAAACAAGTTTAAATTATCTCATATGTGTCCCGCTTACTCTATGATATATGCGCTGACAATTTCTGCGCAGTAAGCGACATGGTAATCTTTGTTCGCACCGTGGAAACTGCTGTCCACGTCCTGCGGATAAAATGCAGTATTGATTTCTTCCGGAAGCTTGCTGCCTTCCTGCTTATTCTTATATAGTACTTTACATTCCAGTGTAAGAGGAAGTTCCTTGATGCCCGGTACGGAAATTTTGGCGGGAGCTTCGAGAGTTAAGCCCAGTTCCTTTATCTTATCCACGTCCCGGCCGGATTTCGCGCCGCAGAAGCCCAAAATCTTTTTATCGAAATCGCCGTAGGGAACGTTGATCGTGAACTCCGCATTTTTCCCCAGCTGAGAATTCGTAAAACGGCCTTCCCTGACAAACACTGTAAAGATAGGCCTGCCCCACTCAATGCCCAGCGTTCCCCAGGATATGGTCATGGAATTTACTTTGTCATCTGTTTTCGTAGTTAATAAGACGCCAGTCTTCACGGCGCTCATAATCTCATTTGCATAATCAAAAACTTCGATTTCTTTTTTCATCTAATATTCCTCCTTGATGATTTATTATTTGTATGATACATTGATATGCGTGAAACTGCAAGTATGCACTTTTTGGTGAGATACTATCCAAATAGAGAGTGGGAATTGTGAAATATGGGTGTGTGTGAGTGCAGTTGGGGAGGTTGTGAGGGCCTTTCTTCGGCGGCTTTGTTTTCTGTTCCGGCGTGCGCGGCTGCATTTTCTAAATGAAACCGGGGATGTGGTGGTGACGGACAGGGCGGTAGCAACGCACATTCATGTGCTATGCTACCTAAACACCGCATCCGTGCGGTGTTTACCCTGGTAGTTGAAGGTTTCATTAAGAAAATGCAAGCCGCTTACTTAACGGAACCGAAAACAAAGCCGCCGAAGAAAGGCTCGCTTGAGGTGACGGAACTGCACCTGAAGGTTGTGGAGTATATTTCTGGCATTGGTTGGGAAGGAGAAAAGGGATGGAAAGCTGTGCGAATGGAGAGGTGAATGTGAGGCCTTTTGCGTATGCGATGTCTTTGATTGATGGTAAGTGGAAGATGCATATATTATTTTGGCTTTGGAAGAGGGATGTGCTACGGTATGGGGAGCTGAAGCGTTCGCTTGAGACGATTACACATAAGATGCTTAGTACTCAGCTGAAGGAGCTGGAAGCGGATGATTTGATCGTGCGCAAGGAGTTCTCTCAGATTCCGCCGAAGGTGGAATATTCTTTGTCTGAGAGGGGATTGACTCTTATGCCGGTTTTACAATGTTTGTGCGAGTGGGGGAATAGTCATATGGATGATGATAAATCATTGGGAAATAGAAGGCTTAAGTGAATGTATTAAAAGAAAGAAAAAAAGTGTTAGAATCATTAATTTATAGAAGCGTTAATGGAAATGGGTATTGAAATAAGGGGAAGGGAGAAAATGGAGCGAGGGGTTGTGAGTGGAAGGATATAGAGTAGTAAGGGGATAAAGCAGTAAAAAATATAATGAATGAAAAAGAGGATGGCAGGTATCTATAGGTATAATTAATAAATAAAATTTATATATTTTATATAATGTTAATTTTGCATCTAAAATATCATAGTGTATAATAAGGAATAGGGCTACCGAGTAGTGAATATTCGGAGACCATTTTATTTGATTAGGCCGCGGGGGTTTTTGGTTCCGTAGTTGAGGTTTTACCTGCGGGCGAAGGGCATTTACACTTACAACCTAATGAGATTTTAAAAAGAGGAGAGAAAATGAAAGTAACGAGAGATGAAAATGGAGCTGGATTCGAAAGATTCAGCGGAGGAGAAGTAGGCAAAGGTTCCTCTAATTTTAAGAAAGTAGTGAGGGGAATCAAGATAACCCTTTTGGTACTTATCGCAGCAGTTTGTCTTCTGAGCAGTTTCTATAAAGTAGGGGAACAGCAGCAGGCTGTTATTACCATGTTCGGTAAGGTGATAGATGTGAAGGGAGCCGGATTATATGCCAAAATCCCTTTTATTCAGAATGCGGTTAAGGTAGATACTACCACACATGGTTTGCAGATAGGTTACCGTACATCCAACGAGGAATCGGAGAATTATAGTGTGCCTGAAGAGGCGATGATGATTACTTCCGACTTCAATTTTGTCAACGTAGATTTTTATTTGGAATATAGAGTAAGCAACCCTCAAACTTATTTGTATGCCTCCGGTTCTCCCGAAGAGATTCTTCGTAACACCGCGCAGGCATGTATTCGAACGATTATAAGCAACTATAAGGTCGATGACGTTATCACCACGGGAAAGAGCCAGATTCAGGCGGACATCCGGGTTTTACTCGGTGAGGAGCTGCAAAAGAACGACATCGGACTCCAGATTGTAAATTTGACCATTCAGGATGCTGAACCGCCTACAGACACTATTATGCAGGCGTTTAAGTCTGTAGAGACTGCAAAGCAGGGAAAAGAGACCGCTATCAATAACGCGAAGAAATATCAGAATGAGAAGGTACCGCAGGCGGAAGCGGATGCGGATAAGATCGTTCAGCAGGCGGAAGCTGCCAAGGCGGCGAGAATTAGTGAGGCAGAAGGACAGGTGGCGAGATTTAATGAGATGTATGCGGAATACATCAAGAATCCTCTCATAACGAAGCAGCGTATCTTCTATGAGACGATGGAGGATGTGCTTCCTGACGCAAAGGTCATTATCGATGATGGGAATACCCAGAACATTCTGCCATTGGAGCCTTTTTCAGGTATGGAAGGCGGCAAGTCTTCCACGACTCAAAGTACAGGAACCGATATAGAGGGAAATGCACTTCCTGAAAAAAGCGACGAAAGTAAGGAACAGTAGAGAAATGAGTACGGATAAAAAGAGGGAAAATAGATGAAAAAAACGAAAATTATAACGGTTATTGTAGTTCTGGCAGTGTTATTCATATCCGGCAATTCGATTTTTACCGTTGCGGAGAACGAATACGCGGCAGTGACTCAGTTTGGAAAGATTCAATATATAGTATCTGAGGCGGGAGCCAGCTTCAAGGTCCCGTTTATTCAGACGGTAAGAAAGATTCCTAAAGAGCTGCGGCTTTACGATATCAATCAGTCAGATGTCATTACAAGTGATAAGAAATCGATGATTGCCGACGATTATATATTATGGCGCATTACGGATCCGGTTAAATTCGCACAGACGCTGAATTACTCTATCGGAAGCGCAGAAGACAGAAGCAGTGTGGCAGCTTACAATGCCACTAAGAATGTCATAAGCTCTATGACGCAGGATGAAATCATTGCGGCCAGAGGAACGAAGCTGACGGAGATGATTACCCAGAACGCCAATGCGGCAATCGGAGAGTATGGTATCGAAATCGTCAAGACAGAAATTAAGCTGTTGGATCTGCCTGACGACAATAAGGAAGCGGTTTATGAAAGAATGGTTTCGGAGCGTAATAATATAGCGGCTTCTTATACGGCTGAGGGCAAGGCGGAAGCGCAGAAGATCATGAACCAGACGGATAAAAATGTATCGGTCATGCTGGCGGAAGCCAAGAAGCAGGCAGCTGTTTTGGAAGCTGCGGGTGAATCGGAATATATGAAAAAACTGGCGGAGGCTTATAACGATGAGAGCAAGGCAGATTTTTATACGTACATCAGAAGCCTGGATGCGCTTAAGAACTCCTTACAAGGTGAGAATAAGACGATCATTCTGGATAAGAATTCTGCTATCGCGAGGTTGTTTTATCAATAAAAAACAGTTAACGGTATAAAAATGTCGTTTATTAGTATAAAATCGGGGAGAATGTCGAAAAATATTCTGTCCGATTTTTAATTATTTTATCAATAATATTGAATACGCGAAACCAATATGATATATTTGAACTTACGTGGGGAGTAAGCAAACTTGGTTGGTAGGAAAGTAGGGAGCTTATGAAACGGAAAAGGAAAGGATGCCTTCTCGTATTCTGTGTCAGTATGATATTAAATATGCTAATTTCCATTCCTGCGCTGGCGGCAGAAAGCAGCGCGATGGATTTGACCAGGGAAGAGAAAGAGTATCTGGAGAAAAAGGAAGTTCTCAGAGTCGCAGTAGTTGACGGATGGCGTCCTTACATGTACAAAAGCAGCGAGGACACCTATTCAGGCTTTGCCTTGGATATGCTGGAAACCTTGCAAAAAGAAAATGGAATATCCATACAATATGTGGAAGCGGAAGATTATGAGAGGGCCCTTGAACTGCTGAAGGACGGTCAGGCCGATATCGCCGCGTTTATGGAGAAGGACGGACTTCAAGAGGATACTCAGAAGGGTTTCGTCCCCTATATGACTGCGCCCTTACAGATGATTACAGGGACCGGTGCAGTACTATTTGAAGATCGGAATTTGAAGGCGGCTGTACCGACGGGCGCGGATTACATAAATTTTGATAAATACGGGAAGATCGAGCGGATGGAATTTCCAACGCTGGAGGACTGCCTGAAATCGGTAGAGAAAAAACAGACGGATTTTATCATCAGCGATTTCTATACGGTGGAATCACTGACTAGCTATGCAATAGCGCAGACAATCGTGATAAAGAATATCCCACAGGCTTATGTGACGATAGGATTTTTGACCGGAGAATCGGAGAGTGTCCTGCAGGGGATTCTGGAAAAGGTGAGAGAGAGTATATCTGATGCAGAAGTGGCGGACAGCCTGACACTTCACGGAGACCGTCTTTTGAATGAGCCGAAGATTGTAAAGTTAATGTATAGCAATAGTTTTATTGCATTAAACGGTGTGTTTATTCTCATCTTTTTAGCAGTTTTTATTTTACTTCTATATATGAAAGCACATGCCGAGAGACAAAGTGAGCTGTATGGTCATGAGCAGAGCTATCAGCTTCTTTCGGATACTTTCGGTCAGGCGGGCATGGAATATGATTTTTTAAATGACAGATTAGTGCTTTTTGGTAACAGGCATGATGAAATAGATATACCGGAAGTAGTGGAGAACCTTCATGATAAGTTGGCGAAACGGGAACTTCGCATTACTTTGACAAAGGAAGAGTTCGATAAATTCTGTTTGAACAGTGAACCGGGAAAGACCTACCAGACGGAATTCCAGTGTGGTATGCGGGGAGAGGGCTGGAACTGGTTCAGTATGATATATATCGTAGTAGGCAGCGAGGAGTCGCGCCGCATGCAAAGGAGACTTCTGGGTGTTTTAGTGGATGCGCAGAAGCAGCATCAGACTCAGGAGAAATTGTTGGAAATCGGTCAGTACGATAAGCTGACGAAGGTTTTCAACAGGGCGGGAGCAGAGGCCTTGCTTGTACAAGCACTGCAAAATCTGGGGGAATATTCCCAGAACGTATTCCTGCTCATGGATGTGGATAAGTTCAAGCTAATCAATGATACTTACGGGCATTTGTACGGGGATGAGGTGCTTCGGACACTGGGCCGCAACATGCAGGAAATCTTTCAAGGAGATACGATTGTCAGCCGGTGGGGCGGCGATGAGTTCATTATGTTCGTCAGAGGGCCCGGAGCGGAAGATGAGCTGTTGAGAAAGCGTGTCGAAGAGCTTCGCCGCAGAATGAAGGAATTTCAATACGATGGAGTGGCATATCCCATTGGGCTTAGTATAAGCGGTGTGGTGCCCAAAAAAGGAATATCGCTTCAGGACTTGTTCAAAAAAGCGGATGAAATGCTATATCGGATAAAGCAAGAAGGACGTGACGATTTTCGTATTCAATAGGAATCGGGAAGAGGAAGAATGATGAATAAGGTCGGTTTGAAAGAGGACATGGTGCACGGAACGGTGAAGTTTCCTCTTGCCGTATATTATTGGCAGAAGGCGCAGGAGCGGTTTGCGGTAAAGCTTCACTGGCATGAGGAAACGGAAATCATTTACCTTGTGAGCGGCAGATTCAGCGTGAACGTCAATATGAAAAAATATAAGCTGCAAGGCCCGGTTATTTTATTTGTGGGCGCGGGTGACATCCATTCCATAGAGGGAGAGCCGGGCGGTCTGGAGAATGCAATGGTATTCGATATGAAGATGCTCAGTTTTGAACAATTGGACGGCGTGCAGTTGCAGGTTATAACTCCTCTTTTGGAAAAGCGCATGCAGTTTCCTCAAATTGTTACGGCCGATGATTCGATATGGGAAGAGCTGAAACGGCTTTATGAAGCGGTGCTTTCGGAGGCAGAAAAAGAAAATCCTGCTTCTTGCATGAAGGCTAAGGCATATTTGTACGAAATGCTGGCTTATCTTTATGAAAGCGGAAGCTTTATCAACATGGAAAGTACCGGCGATTATAACAGTGAGAAGATCAATAATGTAAAAAAAGTCCTTGGATTCATCCAGGAGCATTATAATAGACGGATTACGGGCAAGGATATGGCCCAGCTCATCGGTATCAACGAGCAGTACTTTTGCCGGTATTTCAAAAAAATTACGGGAAAGACACCCACCATGTATATCAATGAGGTAAGAATCGAGAAGGCGGCGCGCTATTTACAGCAGACAGACCGAAAGATTATAGATATCGCCATGGAATGCGGCTATGACAATATAGGATATTTTATTAAGCGCTTTAGAGAGCAAAAAGGGTTATCGCCCTCAGAATACAGAACAAAAAGTCAAAATAGTGTAATAATTGGTCAGAATAGATAAAGAATGATAGGATATATGTTCATATAATGTAATTAAGCTTACAGACTAGCAGAAAGGCAAGGTTACTTACATGAATATGAAAAAACAGTGGTGGCATGAAAAAGTAGCATACCAGATATACCCTAAGAGCTTCAACGATACCGATGGTGACGGAATAGGGGATATCAGAGGTATCATTGAGAAATTGGATTATTTGAAGGAGCTGGGAATCGATATCATATGGATTTCCCCTCTTTACCAGTCCCCTTTCGTGGATCAGGGCTACGATATTTCGGATTATTATAAGATTGACCCGGTATTTGGAACGATGGAGGACTTCGACGAGCTTCTTTTAGAGGCGAAGAAGAGGGACATGTATATCCTTATGGATTTGGTAATCAATCATTGCTCGGACAAGCATGAATGGTTCCAGAGGGCACTTGCGGATCCTTACGGTGAATATGCGGATTATTTTTACTTTGAAAAAGGCAAAGGCGGGAATCCGCCCAGCAATTACCGCTCCTATTTCGGAGGCAGCGTATGGCAGAAGGTGGAAGGAACAGATTTATACTATCTTCATTTATTTGCCAAGGAACAGCCCGATTTGAACTGGGAAAACCCAAAGGTACGAAAAGAATTGTATCAGATGATCAATTGGTGGTTGGATAAGGGGCTGGCAGGTTTTCGTATCGATGCGATCATCAATATAAAGAAGGTGTTAAGCTTCCCTTCTTATGAGCCTGACGGAGATGATGGTTTGGTCACATGTACGAAGATGGTGGAGGAAGCGGAGGGAGTAGGCGATTTTCTTCAGGAACTGAAGAGGGAGACCTTTGAAAAGCACCATGCGTTTACGGTGGCGGAAGTATTTAATATGAAAGAAGATGAGCTTAGGCAATTCATCGGAGAAGAAGGACATTTTTCTACTATGTTCGACTTTTCACCGCTTTCTGTAACTTTCGGGGAACATGGCTGGTATGATGCGCCGGAGTTCGACTTTAGAAAATGGAGAGAAGCGCTGTATACCTCTCAAAAGGAATGTAAGAATACCGGATTTTTAGCGAATATTATAGAGAATCACGACGAGCCCCGGGGGGCATGTACCTATCTTCCGATTTATGCCCAAAACGACAATGGTACCAAGATGCTTGCCACTACCAGCATTCTGTTGCGGGGACTGCCGTTCCTCTACCAGGGACAAGAGATCGGTATGAAAAATTGCATGATGGACAGTATCGAGGAATATAATGATATTGATACCATAAATCAGTATGAACTTGCGAGGAAAGCCGGCTTATCGGATAAGGAAGCCCTTATGGCATGCTTCAGGCACAGCAGAGACAATGCAAGAACCCCGATGCAGTGGAGCGGGGCGGACAACGCAGGGTTTACAGAAGGGACTGCATGGCTTAAGGTAAATCCGGGCTATAAGGAAATCAATGTAGAGGCGCAGGAGAAGGATGCAAATTCCGTGCTCTCTTACTATAAAAAACTGATAGCTCTTAGAAAGTCAGAGGCTTACAGGGAAATATTTACCTACGGAGATTTTCAGCCGGCCTTCGAGTCGGAGGAAATGATATTCGCTTACTATAGACAGGCAGAAGGCAGGCGAATCCTCGTTGCGGCGAATTTTGGAGAAACGGAAGCCGCGCTCACTGTGGAGGAAACGGGGGAAATGTTGCTTTGTAACATGGAAGGTATTGAAATAAAGAGCATAGGAGAAGGCAGCAGGCTAATGCTTCCCTCTTGCGTTGCGGCGGTAATTGAGATATTATAAGAGTTGGGATAACAGATAGATGCGCAGTTGCGCGCGTGGAACAAAAGCTGTGCTGCCAAAGTATTTGGCAGCGGGAGTGTGTGAAGCACACTTTTATTGTACAAAAATAATACATATAATTTCAGCAATACAAAAGACATGTGAAACCGGAAGGCTGGTTTTATATGTCTTTTTGTGTAAAAAGACGGTAAGAGTCAGGGAGAGTTACATGAAAAAAGCTTTAACGTATTTAGGCTTGTGTCCGGGCGGAAGGTATGGAAAAGACGTAGAGGAAGAATTATTTTACTATTCGAAGCAGTCGTATCATATTATGCGGCTCATTATCTGCGTATGCGAATTCGGACTGATATTTCTGTCAGCAAGGAAAGCGGAGAGCATTTTCAGTGCGGAAACGGAAGTAGGATATCTTCTTTTGTATGTGGGCATGCTGGCTGTGACGGTGGCTTTTATAGGACTGGATATTCTGTGGGAAATGAAGAAATTCAAGCAATATATCTTATATAGAAATCTGGGATTTGTCTACGTGATGTTTACTGTGATGTGGGCCGGCGGGGTGACTTTGTTCGACCGCTTCCGGGGAGACGGTCTGACGGTATATACCTATATACTTTTGATGATTGCTGCGCTGGCCGTGCTAGAGCCATGGCAGAGCATTCTGACCTTTTCATCAGCCTTTGTGGTATTCAGTGCAGGGCTTCCCTATTTTCCGGCTCCTGCAGGGGAAGAAAATATCTTTTACCAGAGGATGAACGGTTTCTTTATTGCTGTCATTTCCGTGGCAGTTTCCGTTTATTTCAATTGGTATAGAGCGAGAAACTACAAGAATCAGAAAATTATCGACGAACAGAACAAGGAGCTTTCTATGGCCAATGAGCGACTGAACCGGGAAATCATCGTGGATAGTCTGACCGGATTATACAATAGACGCTATTTGGCAGAAATCGTTCATCTACGCTTCCATGACAGCATCGATAAGATGGAGAAAAAACCGTTAGCTTGTCTGATGCTGGATATAGATTATTTCAAGCAATATAACGATACATATGGACATCAGCAAGGTGACGAGTGCCTTGTAAAAATATCGAGAATTATGAAAAAGTGTCTTCCTGCCGAGACGGCGAAAATTGTTCGCTATGGCGGGGAAGAATTTGTAATCTTCATCTTCGGCTGCACAAAGGAACAGGCTCTTGCTTACGCCGAGAACCTACGGGAAACGGTGGAACAGAGCCACTTTGAAAGGGAGGATACGGTACAGGGATTCCTTACGGTCAGTATAGGAGCATACACAGAGATTCCGGGAAGCGCAGACAATTTGGAAATGCGCGGCTTTATCTGTAAGGCAGACGAAGCATTGTACGATGCGAAGCGGGCCGGAAGGAATTGTGTGAAGGTATATGGGGAATGAGAGAGCGTATTACCGCTCTCTTTTTATGTAATAGGAAAATGCTCCTATTGCATAAACCATGGGCAGCTACGCGCGCGGAACAAAAGCTTTGCTGTCAAACCTTGGCCGCAGGAGTGCGCGAAGCACATTTTTTTACATGGATTTTACCCAATCTTAAGATAAGAAGGATAGCTTTGAAAAAATAAATATATTACTATGGGAAATAATAACATCTGTGGGATGAAATGTGTAAAGAACACCCATAAAGAAATGCAAAGGAGATAAGATAATATTGAAGCAGATCACATATAAGATGATAAAAGATTCCGAGGAAATTAACGCCTATATAAAGAAAGGGAATGATACCCTCGGAAGCATGGGATATACAGAGCATTCGGAGCGGCACGCGGCGAAGGTAGCGGAGATGGCGGGGAAGATACTGAGGGAATCGGGCTATGGAAAGAATGTTATCGAGCTGGCTAAGATAGCAGGATATATGCACGACATAGGCAATAGTATAAACCGTTCGGATCACGCTCACAGCGGCGCCCTGATGGCGTTTCAGATACTGCGTGATATGGGGATGGATTATAAAGATATAGCGGTGGTGGTAAGCGCTATCGGGCAGCATGACGAGAGCACCGGAATGGCGGTGGACGAGGTATCGGCAGCGTTGATATTGGCGGATAAGACCGATGTGCGGAGAAACAGGGTGAGAAATCAGAACATTTCTACCTTTGATAAACACGATAGAGTAAACTATGCAGCCATATCCTCAGAGATGGAAATTCATGCGGACAAAAAAGCTATTCGTTTGAACATTGAATTGGATGAAGAAATCTGTTCTATTATGGATTATTTTGAAATATTCCTGCAAAGAATGCTCATGTGCAAAAGAGCATCGGAAATCCTCGGTATGCAGTTCAAATTGAATGCGAACGGTAATAAAATCTGTTGAGAGGCAAAGCAAAGATGGTAGACTGGAAGCTGGAATTGGACAATATCATAGAAGAGAAGAGGATAAGGTCGGTATTTCAACCGATTGTCTCCCTGCGGGACGGGGATATTCTTGGATTCGAGGCGTTGAGCCGTATTACAGGAGATTCTGCAATCGAAAATATAGAAGTGCTGTTCGAGCAGGCAGTGCTGCAGGGAAGAATCTGGGAACTGGAGAAGCTATGCAGGGCAAAGTCCTTAAGCATGTTATTTGCAGCAAGAAGTTATAAGAAAAAATTGTTTTTAAATGTAAACCCTCTTGTAATGCACGATGCCAAATTCCGGCAGGGATTTACGAAGGAGCATTTGGATACTTATCATGTTTCCTCGGAGCAGGTAATTATAGAGATAACGGAAAACAGCTCGGTAAAAGAAAGCGAAGCATTTCAGGCAACAGTTGCGCACTATAAAGAGCAGGGGTATGAAATCGCGCTGGATGACGTGGGCTCCTGTTATTCCGGGCTGAATCTGATTTGTGATATAAAGCCCCATTTTATAAAGCTGGATAGGAAATTAGTTCAGAATCTCCACAATGACGGAATGAAACGCGCTCTGATAAAGAGTCTGGTGGGGCTCACCGACAGCCTGGGAATGTTTTTGATTGCAGAAGGAATCGAAGCGGAGGAAGAACTGGATGCTCTCATAGAAGTCGGAGTCCATTATGGACAAGGCTTCTTGCTTGGACGTCCCGGAGAGGTAATAGACAAGCTGGATCATCAAGTGCTTTCTATCATAAGAAAATGCAATGCGAGGAAAAACAGCGGAATCCATATGGGTGTGGAGAAATATTACATCGATAATATCAGTGCATTTGGAAAGACGGTTCCTTTTCATATGATGGTGGAGGAGGTCGCGGTGCTGTTCGATAAAAATCCCGGTATTCAGGGAGTGACGGTAATCGATAGTAACAATAGGTCTATGGGAATCGTAACGAGGGATAAGCTCAGCCAGTGCCTGGGAGGAAGATACGGTTTCAGTCTTCACCAAAGGAAAAAAATAGGCTCTATCATGGAGAAAAGGTTTTTGATGGTTGACCGCATGTCATCTATCAGCTCCGTTGCCAACAGCGCTATGGAAAGAGAAAACGAATGCCTTTACGACTTCGTAGTGGTGACTGATGCAGGAGAATACAGTGGAATAGTGACGGTCAAGGATCTTCTGCAAAAGACGATAGAAATAGCAGTAACTGCGGCAAAATTACAAAATCCTTTAACGGAGCTGCCGGGAAACCTCCTAATAGAAGAGGAAATCGAAAAGGCGATACGCAGTGAAGAAAAATATACGGTGGTATATTTCGACTTGGATAATTTCAAAGCCTTTAACGACGTTTATGGATTCGGAAAGGGCGATTTGGCAATCAAGGAATTTGCCAAGATATTGAAGAGCAACATATCTGAAGAGGACTTTGTAGGGCATATCGGCGGTGACGATTTCGTAGCTATATTCAAGCATCATAACTGTGAGTACCTTTGCTCGAGGATCATAAAGGATTACGAGGAAAGGGTACACGGTTATTATTCGCCGGAGGACCGTAGAAACGGATACATTGAAACACTGAACAGACAAGGGGAACTGGAACGTTTTCCGCTATTGTCGGTAACGGCAGCCATGGCTGACAATAGGGAAAAAAGCTATTCCTCTGCCGGGGAAATATCGGAGCTCTTAGCGGCAAGAAAGAAGTACAAAAAGAATCAGAAAGGGAAAGTAGCGATGTAAAAAAATGTGTTGGCACCTCACACTATCGGCATCTGTGAGGATATCACCGATTTCAATTCGTTCAGCAGGCGGCACAATCGGTCTGTCTAGTTCATCCATATGCTTCATGTTTTTAATCAGGGCAATAAAACTCCGGATGTTTTCCCCTTCTGTTCTTCCTGAAACTTGTTACTCAACATTTCGAAGTTTTTCTCGCTGACAATCACCAAAGCTTTGTACACATGCAGTTTGACATAAGTTCTGGAAATTTCCGCCAATTGTTTATAACAATTTGCACACGTGGTGATGCCAGCAAATAAATTCTCATTTACTATCCTCTTTATTTTTACAATGGTTAAAAGCGGATGTTGGATATCTGTTTTTTTTGTATATTGCTTTCGGCCGTCATTTCTTGGATAATAATAAAGAGTGATAAAAAATCAGGAGGAAGGAATGAGAAGCAAGAGTTCAAAAAAAGATATATTTATCATAAGTATAACAGTAATTCTGCTTTTTATTTCCGGATATATGTTTATATCTCGGAATGCTAAACAGATTATTCAACCCAATGACAGGCAGACAAATAACGAAATTGACGTGGATACGCGAACTCCTTTTCCGGAAGTTGAGAAAATGATAATAAATAAAATGAGACAAGGGAAGATTCCCGGATTATCAGTGGCGATTGTCAAAGACGGAGAAACGGCATATAAAGCGGGATTCGGTTATGCCAATATAGAAACTGGAGAGAAAGTCACATCCGATACTTTATTTCAACTTGCTTCAAACAGTAAGGCTTTTACAGCTCTTGGAGTGTTTCAATTACAAAAAGACGGCCTGATAAATCCGGGTGATCCTATTTCAAAATACATACCATGGTTGACACTCCTTTATAACGGTAAAGAAACCGACGTGACCATTGAAGAGCTCCTGCATCACACAAGTGGAATCTCATCCAATACGATTTACAGGATTCCTGAACTGAATGTGGAAAATGCCGATGCAATTGAAAAGACGGTCAGAACGGTCGTTGGTCTGGAATTAGTAAGTAAGCCTGGTACTAAATACGAATATGCAACCATTAATTATGATGTTTTGGGACTGCTTATTGAAAAAGCCTCAGGGGAAAAATATGAAGATTATATTCAAAAATATGTGCTTGATGCCGCAGGACTAAGCAATACCTATATGTTTAAAAGCAAGGCGAATGAAACCCAATTGGCATCCGGATATAAATTAGGCTTCTTATTGCCGCAGTATTACAATGCTCCTTGGTATGAAGGTAATAAACCGGCGGGTTATATCATTTCGAGCGCCAATGATATGGCTACATGGCTGAAAATTCAGATGGACACAGACAAAACATCTTTACTGGATACAAAATTAATTGCGCAATCACAATATCCCAATCTGAGTGTGAACACTTTTGGAGAAGGAATGGCCTATGCTGCTGGCTGGATAGTATACAATAACGCGGGGACGGAAATTCTTCACAGTGGTTCCAATCCTAATTTTTCTTCATTTATTATATTTAGGCCAGATGAAAAAATAGGTGTGGCAATTTTATGTAATACAAATACGACATACGCTATGGATATTGCACAATCTATTATAAAATTATTTTCTAACAGTCAAAGTAGTTATGCAAGTGTCGCAGATTATAATCAAAAGATAGATCAGGTTTGCACAGCGATAATTTTCATATTGTTTTTTGCTATATGTGTAAACTTATACTCACTTATAAGTTCAATTTATCAGTTTGTAACAAAGAAAGAAAAGTTTTATTCACTAAGTAAAAAAAATGTTATAAAAATATCTGTTATATCGATTATCTTTATTCTGATAAGCTGTATCGTATATTTTTTACCAGGATTTTTATTTAATGGAGCCACGTGGAGTTATATGATTGTATGGTACCCTGTTACCGTGAAAGTTGCATTATTTTCAATCTATACATCATTATTTTTATTATTATGCAATATTTTAATGAAGGTTTTACGCAAAAATAGCAGTTTATGAATACCCACTTAACAAAAAAATATAAATCTGATGGCTCACTCTCCATATGTGAACTGTCAGTTTGCGTTAAACTCCACTATGTGTTCCTGAGGGTAACATCAAAAAAGGTTGACATTGTCCGCTGCTTTTAATAAACTTGTTTTAAGCTGCGCTGTATTGCACTAAAACAATAAAGTCCCGAGAGGAGAAATAAAATGTCAGAAAAGAAGATACCGTATAAAATATATCTGGAGGAGAGCGAGATGCCGAAGCAGTGGTATAACGTGCGTGCAGATATGAAAAATAAACCGGAACCATTATTGAATCCGGGTACCTTGAAGCCGATGAGCTTCGAAGAACTCCAAGGCGTTTTCTGTGATGAGTTAGTAAGGCAGGAACTGAATGATACGGATGCCTATATCGATATTCCCGAGGAAATCAGGAACTTTTATAAGATGTATCGCCCGGCGCCCCTTATCCGTGCTTATTGTCTGGAGAAAAAGCTGGGAACGCCTGCGAAAATTTATTATAAATTCGAAGGAAACAATACAAGCGGAAGCCATAAATTAAACTCCGCCATCGCACAGGCTTATTATGCGAAGGAACAAGGCTTAAAGGGTGTAACGACAGAGACCGGAGCAGGACAGTGGGGAACAGCCCTTTCCATGGCGTGCTCATACTTTGATTTGGACTGTCGTGTGTACATGGTAAAGGTTTCTTACGAACAGAAGCCGTTTCGGCGTGAAGTGATGCGCACCTATGGCGCTAAGGTTACGCCTTCTCCGTCCGATACGACGAATGTGGGCCGCAAGATTCTGGAGGAGTTCCCCGGAACGGGCGGAAGTCTCGGCTGCGCGATTTCCGAAGCCGTAGAGGCAGCTACCAGTATGGAGGGTTATCGCTATGTACTTGGAAGCGTGCTGTCTCAGGTTCTTTTGCATCAATCGATTATCGGTGAGGAGACGAAGGCGGCCCTCAAGAAATACGATATTAAGCCGGATATTATCATAGGATGTGCAGGCGGCGGCTCTAACTTGGGCGGATTGATTTCCCCTTTTGTTGGGGAAAAGCTGAGGGGTGAAGCGGATTATCGGATCATAGCGGTAGAACCGGCATCCTGCCCCAGCCTTACGAGAGGAAAGTATGTATATGATTTCTGCGATACAGGAAAGGTATGTCCGCTTGCAAAGATGTATACGCTGGGAAGCGGGTTTATGCCTGCCCCGAATCATGCGGGAGGCTTACGTTATCACGGAATGAGCTCTGTCGTTTCTCAATTGTACCACGATGGTTTATTGGAAGCGGTGGCGGTAGAGCAGACCTCTGTCTTCGAGGCGGCAGAACAGTTTGCAAGGGTGGAAGGCATCCTTCCTGCTCCGGAAAGTTCTCATGCAATAAAAGTTGCAATTGACGAAGCGCTGAAATGCAAGGAGACGGGCGAAGAAAAGACCATTGTATTCGGGCTTACCGGTACCGGATATTTCGACATGGTAGCCTACGAGAAATTTCATAATGGAGAAATGTCGGATTATGTCCCTACGGACGAGGATTTGGCGAAAGGATTTGCAGGAATTCCTTCATTCCCGGGAAATGAAGTTTTTTAAGCTTTGTACTTGACATTTATTTAAGAAGCATGTAAAATAAAAATCGTTGCGAACGAGAATAACGTTTGCAGCGGATGTGTGCTTAGCTCAGCTGGATAGAGCGTTTGGCTACGGACCAAAAGGTCGGGGGTTCGAATCCTCTAGCGCACGTTTTTTGTACGATTGCGTACATGAAGAAAAAACCTGTAAGTGTAATGCTTACAGGTTTTTTGCATTGTTTCGTTCCGGAGAATATGTTATCGGGGCCAGTATATCTGCATATATATTATGAATTGGATGAAAGTGCTGCAGGACTCAAATAGAAGAAATATTATTTCATATAATATGGAATTCATCTTGCATCCGCAATTCTTATAAACTATAATATTTTATATCGGCGAAAACTCGGACATATTGTTGATGTGGTTCGAGTTTTGTTCTTTAATAGGAAAGAGCACCTATTAAAGAAAGATAGATGCGCAGCTGCGCGCGCGGAACAAAAGCTGTGCTGCTAAAGTATTTGGGTGCGGGAGTGTACGAAGCACACTTTTGTTCAGTAATAGGAAAGAGCCTCTATTACTGAAACACCAGATGCGCAGCTACGCGCGCGGAACAAAAGCTGTGCTGCTAAAGTATTTGGGTGCGAGGGTGTGTTAAGCACACTTTTGTTCTTAGAACCAGAACCTTCCCAATGAAAAAGGAGACGACTACGAATGAGAGATCAGACATTGGATTACAGCGAATATATTGAAATTGCGCAGGGGGTCTACTGGGTTGGGTTTGCCGATGAGAACATGGGGCTGCATTGCAATCCCTATCTTGTCGTGGATGAGGGAGAAGCAGTTTTGATCGATAGCGGCAGCAGGGGCGACTTTAGTACGGTAATGCTGAAGATCCTGCGGACAGGAACGAGTCCGAGCCAGATTAAACATTTGATTTACCAGCATTATGATCCTGATTTATGTGCGAATATTCCGCATATGGAGGCCATGATTAACAGCGAGGACCTGAAAGTTATTTCGCACCGGGAGAACAACCTTTTTATCAATTATTACTCCACGAGATCGCCAAAACTTTGCATTGAGAAGATGGAAATGCAGTTTGAATTCGCAAGCGGCAGACGCCTACAATTTATCCGGACGCCTTATTCGCATTGTCCCGGCAGCTTCGTTACGTATGATACGAAGACAAAGGTACTATTCAGCAGCGATATTTTCGGAAGCTACGACTACAATTGGCATCTTTATACACAGATTGACGAGCGCTGCAAGGACTGTCTGCCGCAGGAAATCTGTCCCTATACGAATAAGAATTGCCAGATAGAGGGTATCTGCAATTTTCATAAGCATAATATGACGTCGAAGAAAGCGCTGGTTTATGCGTTGGAGAGAATAGAGGAACTGGATATTTCCCTTATCGCGCCGCAGCATGGAAGCATTCTTCATACCAGAGCTGCGAAGGAAGCGGCCGTATCACATTTGAAAGCATTGACCAACGTGGGAATCGATTACTTCTTAGAGGAGGAAAGATGTTGAGACGGGCGGAAGAAATTATAGCGGAAATGGAAGAAAAGCAGTCGAGCTCTTATGCAGACGAACATATAAAGACCGTTTTTGATTATTTTGCAAATCAAATCGATAACTGCATACAGACAACGCTGGTTTCAGAGCTTATGACCAGATATGCGGAGGTCTCCAGGCGGCTGGAGAGGAGCGATGCTAGACTTAGAGAAGCACAGGAGATCGCTTTGCTTGGCAGTTGGGATTTGGATATCAGGACGAAGGAACTGGGGTGGTCCGGTACGACGAATAAAATATTGGGGCTTAGAGATGATGAGGAATCGAGTCTGAACATCTTTTTCGGCAAAGTTCATCCTGAGGATAGAAAAAAGGCGATGCGGATTCTGGATGATTTCATGGAGGGAGCCGAACTGCCCGAACTGCGTTATCGTCTGGTTATGGAGGATGGAAGAATTAAATGGGTTCACATCCGCAGTGTGGTTTTGCACGATTCAGGCGGAGAAGCGATATCGGTGCACGGTACGATTCAGGATATTACCGCGGCTAAGATTGCCGAGGAAAAAATGACGGAATACAACAATCATTTGGAGGACTTAGTCCGGGAAAAGGTGGAGGAAATAAGTGCTTCTCAAATAGCCACCATCCATGCGCTGGTGAAGCTGGCCGAGTCCAGGGATGATGATACGGGTGAGCACGTTGTGAGGACGGCCCAATATTGCAGTTTCGTGGCAGAGAAGCTTTGGGAGCTGGGAGCATATCCCGGTGAAATCGACCAGACCTTTATAGAAAATATAGGGAAGGCAAGCCCCTTGCACGATATAGGCAAGGTAGGAATCCCCGATGCCATTTTGTTAAAGCCGGGTAAATTGACACCCGAGGAATTCGAGGTTATGAAGACTCACGTTACCATAGGGTATGAAACGCTGTCCAGCATTCAGAAGAAATACAAGATGAACGAGTTCATTAAAATGGGAATGGATATTGCCCTTTACCACCATGAAAAGTGGGACGGGAGCGGATACCCCAATCGTATAAAGGGAACGGATATTCCGGTAGCTGCAAGGGTTATGGCGTTGGTAGACGTATACGATGCGCTCCGCTCAAAGAGAGTGTATAAAGAGAGCTTTTCCCATGAAACGAGTGTGAATATCATTAAAGAAGGAAAAGGAAGCCATTTTGACCCGCTTCTGGTAGACATTTTTTTAGAGAATGACGGAGAATTTTATGAAATATCTGAGAGAACAAATTATGTCCCATAACAATCAGAAAAAAATAGCAGTAATTAATGACTTATCCGGTTTCGGGCGTTGTTCCCTCACGGTATCGATGCCGATTATCTCTTATATGGGAGTACAGTGTTGTCCGGTACCTACTTCTATTTTTTCCAACCATACCGGATTTAAAGATTTCTTTTTCGATGATTATACGGACAGAATAGAGAATTATATTTCCAAGTGGCATAAGCTGGAACTGGAATTCGAGGGAATTGCATCCGGATTCTTAGGCTCCAGGAAACAGATAGAGACGGTAATTCATTTCATCGAAGAATTTCGAAGCGATAGGACTACTGTTGTGATCGATCCGGTCATGGGCGACCATGGCAGAATGTACGCCACCTACACGGACGAAATGTGTGAGGAGATGGGGCGGTTAGTTGCCTATGCTGATATTATAACGCCTAATCTGACAGAATGCTGTAAGCTGACGAAGACGCCATATAAGGAAAACGGCTGGAAGAAAAAAGAACTATATGCTATGGCGGAGGCGCTTTCTTGCCGCGGGCCGGAGAAAGTAGTGATTACCGGAATTCCACAGGGAGAATTCATTGCGAATTATGTAATGGAAAAAGGGAAGGAACCGAAGCTTCTGCGGACGCATAAAGCGGGAACCGAGCGATCGGGAACGGGCGATGTATTTGCTTCTATTATAGCAGCGGATGCAGTAAACGGAGTGGATTTTGAACGCTCTGTAAAGAAGGCTTCCGATTTCGTGAAAAAATGTATTGTGAAATCCGTGGAGATGAATATTCCCCAGACCGACGGCGTATGCTTTGAAGAAGTATTGTATACACTGAAGAGAAATTGAGAAAATCGAAATAAGGAAGGCACCACCGCGGTGAAAGAAGGCCGTGAGAAAGGTATAACCGTTATGATGACAGTTTTATATGAAGTGTACGATAATCTGTATGTGAATTTGACTAATCGCTGTCCCTGTGCCTGCACATTTTGCCTGCGGCAGACACGGGAGGAAATGAATCAGTCGGGCAGCTTATGGCTGGAAAGGGAACCTTCCGTACAAGAGGTAAAAGACGAATTCAAAAAATTTGATATGACCAAATATAAGGAAGTGGTATTTTGTGGATTCGGCGAGCCTACGGAGAGGCTGGAGGAACTTTTGGAAATAGCCGGATACGTAAAGGAGAAGTTCAAGCTTCCGATAAGGGTAAATACCAACGGGCTTTCCGATTTAATCCATAAAAAGAACACGGCCCCTATGTTTGACGGCTATGTGGATACCATATCCATAAGTCTGAATACACCGGACAGGGAGGAATATTATAGACTGACCCGGAATAAATTCGGAGAAGAGGCTTTTGATGCGCTTTTGAAATTTGCAGAAAATGTGAAAAGGTATGTGCCTAAGGTTATACTTACGACAGTGGAAACTGCAATTACAAAAGAGGAGCAGGAAGAATGCCTGAAAATCTGCGATTTATTAGGTGTTTCGTACCGTATCAGGCCATGGGAAGATTGAACCAATAGTGAAAGCATATTGACAAATTTTATCAATATGGTATTATATATTTAATAATACTAAGTATTATTAGCGTATAATTTGATAACGTCAGTGCAGAGTCAAATACCTCGCTCGCAGCAAGCGGCGAGGCATGAAGATGGAAGGCGTTGCAAGCTGCGGGGATTTGCCCGGTGAGCAGTCGCCAAATGGACATGCATGCATGCCCACTTGGTTCGTTGCCTTCACGAGAATAACGAAGAGGTGATTCTCATGGCAGAACGCAGAAATACTATACAGCAGGAAATCGTGGCTCAGACCTTACGGCAGATGCACGATCATCCTACGGCAGATGCCATTTATATTGAGATTTGCAATAAGCATTCGTCTATTAGCCGTGCTACCGTTTTCCGGATACTGAACCGGATGGCGGAGGAGGGCCGTATTCTTCGGATATCCAATGTCATAGGAGGAGATAGGTTTGATTACGAGACCCAAAAGCATTGTCATGTGCAGTGTAAGAAATGCGGCAGAATTGGCAATGTAAGTATGAAGAAGTTTCCTGTACCGGAGGAAGAAATCGAATGCTCAGATGGTTATCGAATTACAGGGCATACTTTGCTGTTCGAAGGAATCTGCGAGGAATGTGACAAGCGTGTCAGCGAAGATGACACGAATGCGGTAGACTGTTGACCAAGTCGGTAATGGAGTGCACGAGCGATGGACAGGGTAATAAGCCCTGGAAATCGTAAAAATAACTAAAAAGAAAAGGAGAATAAGACTATGGCAGATTTAAAGGGTACAAAGACAGAAGCTAACTTAAAAACAGCATTCGCAGGGGAATCAGAAGCGAGAAACAAATATACATACTACGCTTCCAAAGCGAAGAAAGACGGATATGTTCAGATAGCGGCTCTTTTTGAAGAGACGGCGAATAACGAGAAGGAACATGCGAAGATATGGTTCAAGCTTCTTCATGACGGCATTGGCAGTACTATGGACAATCTGAAGGATGCAGCGGCAGGCGAGAATTACGAATGGACCGATATGTATGCCAAGTTTGCAAAAGAGGCGAAAGAAGAAGGCTTCGATAAGATTGCAATGTTGTTCGAAAGTGTAGCGAAAATCGAAAAGGAGCATGAGGAGAGATATCTTAAGCTTCTTTCGAACATCGAAGGAGATGCGGTATTTTCAAAGGATGGAGACGTTATCTGGCAGTGTGCGAACTGCGGTCATATCCATGTTGGAAAGAAAGCGCCTCAGGTATGCCCTGTTTGTGATCACCCTCAGTCATATTTTCAGGTAAGAGCTGAGAACTATTAAGATGAATGGCGTAGAATAAGAACATCCGGTAAAGCTTCCGTAAGTTTTACCGGATTTTTATAAATGCGGAGGCGGACGAAGGACGTGAAAAGGTTTATTGGCGTAGTTTTTAAAATAGTTTTCAGCAGGACGATGATTACCCTTATCCTTCTGCTGATACAGCTTTTTTGGCTGATTGCCGGATTCAGATGGCTGGAAGAATATTCGGAAGTGTATTTGGCAGTGATGGTATCTGTAAGTGCTGCTCTTCTGATTTATATTATCAATAAGGACGAAATGCCCGAATTCAAGCTGGCGTGGGTCATACCCATTTGTGCGGCTCCGGTGTTCGGTGCGTTGCTTTATCTGTTCATTGTAGGAGACTGGACGAACCTGGGGATGAAAAAGCGGTTGAATAAAAGGCGAAAGGAAACGGAAGAATTTCTCCATACCGATGAAAAGACTAGAAAGCGGATGGAAATTTCAAGTGCCCATATAGCTAACTTAAGCCGTTATGTGGAAGCAGAAGGTGGTTTTCCTTCGTATGGCGGCGCTTCTGTCACTTATTTTCCTGCAGGAGAAGAAAAATTCGCTGATTTGTTGAAGGAGCTTAAGGATGCGAAGGAGTTCATCTTTTTGGAATATTTCATCGTGGAGAGAGGGCGTATGTGGAACTGCGTTCTGGAGATTCTTAAAGAAAAGGTGAAGGAAGGCGTGGAAGTCCGGTTCATGTATGACGGCATGTGCTCTCTCTTGCTCTTGCCCTATTCCTATCCGAAGCAATTGGAGGCTTACGGGATTAAGACAAAGATGTTCTCGCCTATTATCCCCCTCCTATCTACGGCTCAGAATAACAGAGACCATAGGAAAATTCTCGTCATAGACGGCAAGACGGCGTATACCGGCGGAGTCAACATGGCAGACGAATATATTAACGAGGTAATCAGATTCGGACATTGGAAGGATGCGGCGATTAAGGTTGAGGGAGATGCCGTGAAAAGCTTTACCCTTATGTTCTTGCAGATGTGGAACATATCGGAAGCGGCGGCGGGTGATTATTCCAAATACATCAGAAAGAGCGAAAAGAAAGCGGTAAGAAGCTCCGGCTTCGTAATCCCTTATGGAGATGGTCCGGCAACTCCGGAAAATGTTGCTGAGACGATTTATATGGACGTGGTAAATCAGGCGACGAACTATGTACATATCATGACTCCTTATTTTATCGTGGACAACGCGATGCTCGATGTTCTTCAATACGCAGCCAGAAGAGGGGTGGATGTCCGGATGATCGTTCCCCACATTCCGGACAAGAAAGCAGTTTTTGCAATTTCCCGTACCTATTATCCTGATTTGCTTGGGGCAGGCGTAAAAGTATACGAATACGAGCCGGGCTTTGTGCATGCGAAGCTTTTTGTTTCTGACGATGAAAAGGCGGTGGTGGGGACAGTAAACCTGGATTACCGCAGTCTGTATCATCATTTTGAATGCGGTGTCTATCTGCACAGAAATGAGGCAGTGGCAGACGTGGAAGCAGATTTTGCAAAAACCTTGGAGAGCTGCATCGAGATAGATATGGCATATTATAAAAAGATTCCGGTGCTTTTAAGGCTTATAGGAAGAGTGCTCCGGCTGTTTGGTCCGCTAATGTAAGATACAATATAAAAACTCCTGCAAGGATGAGAAGGTATATCAAATATTTTGCCGTCCTTGCAGGAGTTTATTCATGAATTTTTAGCCCATTACGACTGTTACGTCGTAGGAGGTCTTTCCTTTTACGTAGGGGATGACACATCCGCTGATCGGACTTCCATCCACATATATTTGCTCTATACCTTTTTCCACATTGTCGGGATTTTGTACCTTAATCGTATAATTGCCCTCGCGGAATCGTCTGGTCAGCTCGAAGTCTCCGAAGCCCTTCGGCACACAGGGATTGATAGAAAGTCCGGTATGAGTCGGGTACAAGCCTAAAATATATTGTGAAATATTGACAAAGGTCCAGGCTGCGGTTCCGGTCAGCCAGCTGTTTTTTGCTTCGCCGTGGAATTTCGCATCGCGTCCTGCTACCATCTGTGCATATACGTAAGGCTCCGTTCTATGAATCTCGCTAATTTCTTCTACATAAGCAGGGCAGGTTTTCTGATAGATTTCAAAAGCGCGGTCTCCGCGTCCTATTACCGTTTCAGCGATGGAGACCCACGGGTTATTGTGACAGAAGATACCCGCATTTTCCTTGTAGCCCGGCGGATAAGAGGAAACTTCTCCAAGCTCCAGATGATATTTTGTATAGGCAGGCTGTAAAATCATAACACCGTATTCTGTATCCAGCTTTTCTTTCACAGAATCCAAAGCTTTTTTTGCTAAACCTTCTTTTACGCCGACTCCGGCAAGGGAACAAAAGCCCTGAGGCTCTATGAAAATCTTACCCTCCTCACATTCTTTGGAACCGATCTTATTGCTATATGCATCGTAAGCGCGGATAAACCACTCGCCATCCCAACCGTCTTTTAAAATCGCCTCGTTCATGAGCTCCACTTCTTTTCGGGCTCTTTCGGACTCTGTGGGCATTCCCATCAATTCGCAAAGCTGTGCGTATTCTTCGCCGTATTTAACGAACATGCCGGCAATGAATATGGATTCGGCTACTGGTCCTTCGCTTGGGCCGAAGGTCTGAAAAGATTCACCTGGATGCTCGGAAAAGCAATTCAGGTTCAGACAGTCGTTCCAATCGGCACGTCCGATTAGAGGCAGCTTGTGAGGACCTTTATGTGTTATGACATAATCTAACGAACGTCTTAAATGTTCCATGAGCGGTGCCGCAACAGAAGCATCGTTATCGAAAGGCACCATTTCGGTCAATATGGAAACGTCTCCCGTTTCCCGAACATAAGCGCTGGTTCCTGCGATGAGCCATAACGGATCGTCGCCAAAGCCGCTGCCGATGTCGGAATTGCCCTTCTTCGTAAGGGGCTGATACTGATGGTACGCGCTTCCGTCCTGGAACTGGGTAGAAGCGATATCGATAATTCTTTCTCTTGCGCGGTCAGGAATGAGATGAACGAAACCGAGCAGATCCTGACAGGAATCGCGAAAGCCCATACCCCTTCCGATACCGGATTCATAGTAAGATGCGGAACGGGACATATTGAAGGTTACCATGCACTGATATTGGTTCCAGATATTTACCATGCGATCCACTTTATCGTTTGAGGATTTGACCGAATATTTGGAAAGCAGACTGTTCCAATAGCTGTTTAACTGAGCGAAGGCCTTTTCCACATCCACATCTGTTTGATATTTGGCGAGCATTTCCTCTGCCGGCTTTTTGTTGATTATGCCCGGAGACTCCCATTTTTCTTCCTGCAAATTTTCCAGATAGCCGAGTACGAAGATAAAGGATTTCGTCTCGCCGGGCTGTAAGGAAATATTGAGCTGATGGGCTGCGATGGGAGACCAGCCGCTGGCGATGGAACCCGTACATGCACCGTTTTCTACTGCCAAAGGAGCGTCGGCACCGCGATATGCGCCAAGGAAATCATCGCGGCTCGTATCGAAGCCGTCAATTTTGGAATTTACCGAGTAAACAGCGTAGTGATTCCTGCGTTCTCTGTATTCTGTCTTATGATAAATCGTGGAGCCGATGACCTCCACTTCTCCGATGCTTAGATTACGCTGGAAGTTCTTCATATCATCATCTGCGTTCCAAAGGCACCATTCCACATATGAGAAGAGCGAAAGTGTCTTTGCAGAAGAGGAATTGTTGGTCAGCTTCAGCGAACTGATTTCACAGTTATCGCCTAAGGGAACAAAGGTAAGAACCTGAGCCTGCACATCGTTCTTGGATGAAGTAAAGCGGCTGTAGCCAATGCCGTGGCGGCATTCGTAGGAATCCAGCTCGGTCTTCGTAGGCTGCCAGCCGGGATTCCATATGGTATCTCCATCTTTAATAAAAAAGTATTTACCGTTTACGTCGCCGGGAACATCGTTGTAACGATATCTGGTAAGACGTAAAAGCTTCGCGTCTTTATAGAATGAGTATCCGCCGCAGGTATTGGAAATAATGCTGAAAAACTCATTGCATCCGAGATAGTTAATCCACGGAAGGGGCGTCCTGGGGGTGGTAATGACGTACTCCTTCTTGTTATCATCAAAAAATCCAAATTTCATAATAACTCCTATCTGTGTGCTTTGGCACACGTATAAATCAGGATGTTGAAAAAAGCTTTTATTTTTCAACCTGACTCCTATCTGTGTGCTTTAGCACACGTATAAATCAGGATGATGAAAAAGTCTTTTATTTTTCAACCTATCCTCCCTATCCCATAAGTAAGGGTGTGAAATGTAAATCCACCATGTTTATCATCGCGTCAAATCTAAGTAATAAGCAATAAAATGAATTGATCAAAAAATAGGACAAAAACTGTGTATCCATTGTTTCTGTAATAGACGCACTCATATTACAGAAAAGTATAGCAACCGGAAGACAGCAAGAATACAACGATAAAAATAAAGTATAAAAGTACTTAAATAAATGGAAATGCATGAAAATATGTACGAAAACAATTAATGACAGCAAAAATACCTCTTAAAAATGCATTATAGAAAACGATTAAGCAAAAGTCAAGTAAAAGACAAAATTCTTCGCGAATTAAATTATACAGAATATATTTTTATAATGCAAGACGAAACTGCGTAAAATACCAGTAAAATTAAGGTTTTTTTATTTGTGTGCAAAAAATGTCTTAAAAAACATAAATTTGTCGACTGTACGAAAACGATTTAAAAAA
>JAEZRJ010000057.1 GCA_023412855.1 Bacillota bacterium
TCATACTTCTCAATTAATTCCAATACCCGCTGCTTTTTTTCATTGCGGACATGAGCGTTGTTGGTAAGCACCCGGGACACTGTTGACGCAGATACTCCCGCTTCTTTTGCTATGTCATAAATGGTAATTACCTTATTCTCACCACTCCTATAAGCATCCATTCGTCTTTTCTCCTAGCAATTATTTACTCTGTTTAAAAACCACTTTCATTCTATCATATAGAATTCCTTGTCACCCAACCCCTCGACCGTTATTTCCGTTGTAATCCTGCCGGGTCCATCTCTTCTGATATATGCCAGTAGTCTGCCGTTTCTAGTACCTCTCTCCGCCTTTGCATACGAGGTATTATCACTCAAATCCCCATTTTCCATGCCTGCCAGAATTCCGGCTCCTTCTACCCTTATCCCTATCAGCCGGTCATCTGCTGTTACAAGCCTTCCTTCCTTATCCAGAAGGCGAATCTCCATTTGATATAGGTAGCCTGAACCTTTCGACACCGCTTCAAAGCTCTGCCCGCTAAGTATATCATCTTCTTCCCATAAGCTTGCCTGCACACGCACCGCATTACCTGTGGTACATAGAGACGCCGTTTTTACCTTTTGTCCTTCTTCGCTATAACCTTCCGCCTCCAGTAACCCTGTTTCAAAAGGAACTATAAACTGATATGCACCATCGGCATTGTATTCCTTTGCACTGCCAACTTCTTTCCCATTAAGCAAAAGCCTGACCTCACTCAAATTAGAATAACACATTACCAATACATTCTGTCCATTCTCATAATTCCATCGCTGACTGTATGGAATCCACTCTGCATTACGATCTGTTACCTGATTTTCAATTCCGGTAGCAAGCTCCAGAACAGCCTCCGTGCCCCATAATGCCTTTCTGCGTAAAAATCTCGATTTTTCAAATCCTGCCACATCCAGAAGTCCCGCTGCGGACCCGTGGATTGGCCAGCCATGCGCTTCACCGAGATAATCGATTCCAGTCCAAAGGAATTGGCCGCTGATATACGGTTTATCCACTACGGCTCTCCATGCCTCATAGCTGTGGCCATTTTCACTCCCCAAAAAAGGCTTGCCGGGGAATTCCTTGTGATCACGCGCATAAAACTGTTCTTTATAGTTATAGCCTACCACATCCAAAGCTTCCAGAATCCCCAGCTTAGCCGAGAGTTCCGGAAATGCCAAAGCCATTGTCACCGGTCTGGTCGAATCTTCCTGTTTCACAATTTCCGCCAAATGCTTTGCCAAAGTTACCAATCGTACGGCATTCGGCTTGCAGGAATCATATATTCTCTCTGCGGCAGGTTTATCTGCATCATTATTTCCCGTCATAGTTTCAAACATCGGATGGCAATAAGGATCATTCGGATAATCAATTTCATTTCCAATGCTCCATAAAATAACGCAGGGATGGTTCCTTGCCCTTTTCACCATGGCACGCAGATCTGCTTCATGCCATTCATGGAAATCCTCAAAATATCCCTGATGCTTGGGAGGATATACATTATGGCCCGTAGACCATTTATTCTTGGCATTTTCCCACTCGTCGAAAGCTTCATCCATTACAAGAAATCCCATGGCGTCACATAGCTCATACAGTTCCGGCATATGCGGATTATGGCTGCAGCGAATCGCATTACATCCACACTCTTTTAATTTGCTTAACCTTCTCTGCCAAACCTGTGCAGTCACTGCAGCACCTAAGCAGCCTGCATCATGGTGTACGCAGACACCTTTGATCGTTACTGCATTTCCATTCAGGAAGAAACCCTTGTCGGGAGAAAAGGAAATACTCCTGATTCCAACCATCTCTTCCCCTGCCAAATAGCGGTTCCCATCATTGACCGTATAAAATGTCTTCATTTGATAAAGATTAGGACTATCTATCGACCAGAGCCTCGGATGATCGATAACTCCCTTCAATCGTATCTGCGAAGATTGCCCGGCTTCTACTTCACAAGACTCTGTCAGCTTTTTTATAAAGGTTCCTTCCTCCGTACAAAAGTCAACTTCTACAGCAACCTTCACACATGCGTCCGTATCATTATAAATTTCCTGATATACATCGATTTCAGCACTATCCTCATCACATTTGCCCGTTTCAAATATAATACCATATTCTGAAGGATACACCAACTCTTCTATGGAAAGTGTTACCTTTCTGGTAATTCCACTCCCGGTAAACCATCTGGAATCTGCTAAATCTGTATGTGTTACTTTAACGCAAATAACATTATCCGCGCCGTAATTGATAAAGTCAGTTAATTTATGAGAAAAGGTAACATAACCATTAGGACGTTTCCCTAAATAATAGCTATTGCACCAAATCTGGCTATTTTTATAAATACCGTCAAAAACTACCCGTACATTTTTTCCTTCATATTCCTCAGGCATATGAAAATGCAGCCGATACCAGCCAATTCCGCCTGACAGATAGCCCGTACCGCTGGAATACTCCTGTGAAAAGGGCTGTGTCACTGACCAGTCATGAGGAATAGAAATACTTTGCCATTCTTTATCATCAAAGCCGGCATACCAGGCATTTTCGCATTCACCTAAATAAAATTTCCAATTCTCATTTAAGGTGATTTTTGTTGTATTCATTAACATATCCTCCCTTTGTATAATTATTTCCTCGTTTTCATTCTTTGCAATCGGTTTCAGATATATTATCCAAGATTTCTTTCAAAAAGTCAATCTTTACAAAATATAGAAAAATGACAATAAAAGCTGCCGCTTCTCGATTATTATACGTCATCTGCTTTCTTCCAGGCAGAAAAGTCTTGCTGAAAAGGAAATCCTTATGATAATGCTCTTATAGAATCATTTTATGAGACCATAAAAAGAGAGCTTATTCAGGATTCTCATTATAAGACGCCTGAACAAGCTCAAGATGATATTTTCAAATACATTAAATTATATTACAATACTTTTACAATTGAAATGAACCCATATTTTCTTCTAATATATCAGCAACAACTTTCAATTGCTGAGAATTGTCCTTAACTTCTTGTATTATATTTTTGAATTCACTGACAGATATTGATGTTTCCTCTGTATTCTTTTCATTTTTTCTGGCAATTGCTGTCAAGCTCCAAACGGCTTCCGTAATATAACCTCTCGCCTCGTCAAGCTGTGATGAACTGGATGCAATTTGGTTGACTGCTGAAAATGAATGGCCGATTCCATCAAGTATCTTTTCAAATGCTAATTCCGCCTTCGATACATTTTTATTTTGCCTCTCCATAACTTTATTCACTTCGTTCATCGTAGAAACTGCTTTCTCAGAATTGTTGATCAGAACTTTAATTATGTCTTCGATTTGGTGGGCAGACGCATTGGATTGGTCCGCAAGTTTTTTTATCTGTGAAGCTACAACTGCGAACCCCCTGCCTGTTTCACCGGATCTCGCCGCCTCAATCGAGGCGTTTAATGATAATAGGTTTGTTTCTTCAGCGATAGCCGCAATTATTTTTGTTGCCTCCTGTATTTTTATTACGGAATCATTTGTTGTATTCGTCTGCTCATATATCACCCCAATAGCGCTAATTGCATGCTGGTTTATATCATTCAAATCATCTAGAGTTTTTGAAGCCTCATCCGCCGCTTCTTTCATCAAGTTCATTTTTTGTATTAACTGGCTTACTTCAGCATTGGTGCCTTCAATCAACTTTCCAATATTAACGATATCCTCTGTTGCCTTTTCTGTTTTATCGGCCTGATTCGTTGTTTCCTGCACAATTTCATCTACCGCTTTTTCTACACTTTTTACCGTGGATACTGCAATATCCGCATTATGGTCCAAATTATAGGATGCCTTGTATAGAATCATACTCTGCTGCTTAATCTGAGAAACAATATCGACCAGCCTTTTACGAAGTTCATCAATTGTATTTGCAATTTGCCCCATTTCGTCTTTGCGGCTACTAATTTGCAAGCTATCTGCTTCCTCTGTAAAATCAAGCATAGCAAATCGTTTTATTACTAATATAAGCTTTAATAATGGTTGAATTATATGCGCCGATATACCATAAGCAATAGTTCCGATAATTACAAAAGCAATAATTCCGCATAAAACAACGGAAGAAAAAATCTTATCTACCGAACTTAATATTTCTGACTCATCTGCAGTAATAACGAGCACAGCCGTGGCATTTTTAATTATGTAATAAGCCGCATACCTTTCTATTCCCTCATCGTTTATCATAACCACACCATTTTCAGGAATATCGTGATTCGCAATGTCAGAAAGGATATTATCTGCCAGATCATTTTGTATTACTTTTCCGATTTTATCCGAATCAGGATGATATAGTATTGTTCCATCTGCCAAAAATACATAGGCATAACTGGAGTCCACGCCATTAATCTGCACCATCCCTACCAATCGTTCCAATGCATCTTTATTGAGTACCATACTTGCCGCTATGCTTCTTGAAATAGCCGAATCTATATTGGCGCCTGTTGTATCGCATACATCAGCCATATAATTTTGTAATATTTGATTATAACTTTTTCCTACTATGGACATTACCAGCGATAATACAATAGCTATAGTAAATGCTATTGATACAAGTACCAATGCAAGCATTTTGGTCTTTATAGACATCAATTTCCTCAGTTTATATTCTCTCATTTTTGCTCCCATCTACCCGCTTTAGCGGGCGTACAAATCAAGGAGGACAAAGGTGCATTTCTTTCAGCCTTGCCCCCTAATGAGTCAATTTTCCTTTGGTAAAATGCTATTACAATCCTCTTGTTTACAATACTTATATTTCTCCCTAATCCTATACAGACCTTAATTGATAAATTTTTGAACTGAAATCCCTTCCCTTATTACATAAATCTGCTTTGTTAATTATCATTCCAGCATGCATTAACTCATCTCCGCCAAACCATACAGAGCTGTCTTCATCTAAAATATATTTTTTATTCTTATCCAAGCCCGATAACTTCAGACGTATCCACGCTTCATTAGGTACGTTCAGTATTTTATAAAACCCAACTAAGGCTTCCTTTTTATCCTCTGATACTACCATCCATGCCCCTGCATTTTTTTCAAAGGGATTTTGCAATCTGTAAAAGTCACCATTCATAATCAATCTTCGATACTTTTTATGAAATTCCACTTGGTCTTTTATGATTTCCTGCTCCTGTTCTGTCAGTTTCTGCAAATCCAATTCATAACCAAGCATTCCGAATTGCGCAGCATTTCCCCGTGTTTCCAACGGTGTTATTCTGCCTACTTGCTGATTCGGAACCTCAGAAACATGTGCTCCCATACTGCTCAGCGGATAAACATACGATGTTCCATATTGAATTTTAACGCGTTCTATTGCATCCGTATTATCGCTTGTCCACGTTTGGGGTGCATAATAAAGCATTCCCGGATCGAATCTCGCTCCTCCGCTGGAACAAGACTCAAATAATATTTCAGGAAATCTCTCTATTAAGCGCTCATATAGTCTATATACTCCAAGTATGTATTTGTGATATATCTTGCCCTGTTCATCGGCACTTTGTGCAATAGAATAAGTTTCCGTAAGATAGCGGTTCATATCCCATTTTATATATAAAATAGGGGCATTTATCAACAACTGCTCCATCAAACCATAGATATATTCCACAACTTCCTCTCTTGTGTAATCCAATACATATTGATTTCTGCTTGGAGACGGAATCCTTCCCGGTGCGCATAGTATCCAATCCGGATGATTCCTATATAAGTCAGAGTCTTTGTTTACCATCTCCGGCTCAAACCACAAGCCGAATTTCATACCCATGGCATTGATCTTCTTAGCTAATCCCTCTATTCCTTCAGGAAGCTTATCGTAGTTCGTTACATACCAGTCACCAAGGCTTGATTTATCATCATCCCTTTTTCCAAACCATCCGTCGTCCAAAACAAAAAGTTCTATTCCCATTTGTTTTGCTGCTGACGCTATATCCAGAACTTGCTGCTGCGTAAACTGTGGTCCGGTGTCCTCCCAATTGTTTATTAAGATAGGGCGCTCCTTATCCCTCCATAAGCCGCGTACCAGACGATTTCGATAGATTCTGTGAAAGGTCTGGCTCATTCCATTCATTCCCTGATCAGAATAAACCAATACCGCTTCGGGGCTTTGAAACAATTCTTCCGGCTTCAACAACCACGAAAAACCTTCCGGATGGATTCCTATTTGAATTCTTGTCATATTGCAGGTATCCACTTCTACTGATTCTATATGGTTTCCGCTGTAAAGCAAGCTGAATCCTATCGCTTCCCCGCAAAATTCATTTGTATCCAAACGCTTAAGTGCTATAAAAGGATTTTGTTCCGCACTGCTGATTCCTCTTCTGCTGTTAATCCCCTGCACTCCCACATTCAGTTTACGGGAAATAACACCTCTCTCCCTCGCCCATGCACCGGATAGCTGAACCATTTCATATTCCGCATCCGGCAGGTCCACACTGGAACTAAATACCCTGTCCAATACTACTTTTTCATTGCCATGATTATAAATTTTTACGCTGCGCGCAATAACGGGATAATCTCTGAAAATACTGTACTGCAAAATACAGTCTACCTTTAACAACGAATCTGTCAAAGTAATTTCTATCGTTTCTGCCTCATCTTCTTCCTCCACATATAAGGCCGGAAGACCCGAAATTTTCTGTTTTCCTTTATAAACCGAATGAGACTGATACCGAAAATCAGTAATTCTGCTTCCATTTTCCTGTACAATTTCCAAAGCTGGCTCTCTGAAATCTCCCGTTCCGGTTCCCGGATATTCCATCCGCGTATACTGCGGGCTGAAAAAATATTCGTCCTCTCTGGTATACACTGCCAGAGACCGATGCCGTCCTTCTAAAAGATAAGAATAATCATTTTTATGACATATCCTTTTTCCATAATATAAGTTTCCCATCTGTCCATTGGGCAATACTTTCATAATATAACTGATTTGATCATTATATAAATGGAACTCTTTTGCTTTTTCTGAAAATATAATAGCCATCTATAATTTTCCTCCCGATGTTGCAACTCCCTCAATAAATTGTTTTTGAAAAATAATATAGATCAGCATCATTGGCCAAATTGCCAAAACTGCCGCCGCCATCAACTGTGGGTAATTTACTGAATATGCACTTGAAATTTTGGCTAATGCGGAAGATAATGTAGCCGCATCAGAATTAGAATTGACTATCATTGGCCACATCAGCTCCTTGAATGAAAAGAGGGCTGTAAAAATAGCCAGTGCAATCAATCCCGATTTGGTCAATGGAAGCATGACCTTCCAAAAGGTCTGACCAATATTACAGCCATCTAATCTCGCCGATTCTTCCAGCTCTTTTGGAAGCCCCATAAAGAATTGCCGTAAAAGAAATGTACCGAATGCACTTACCAATCCCGGAAAAACCAATGCGAATATTGTATTGCGCAGACCCAGTTTATCGATCATTAAATATTGCGGTACAATAAAAATTTGCACGGGTACCATCATTTGAAACAGTACCAGACTAAAGAAAAAATCTCTTCCAGGAAACTTTAATCTCGCAAATGCATAAGCCGCCATCGCACTAAACAGCACTGCGCAGATTACGCGGATGACCATCATGGCAAAAGTATTAAAGTATAACCTTATAAAATCATTCTGTTGAATTACCATTTTATAATTATCCCACTGAGCTTCTGCGGGCAATAAGACGAACGGATTCATGGATGTGGATTCGCTCACTGTCTTTAAGGATGTGACTATCATCCATAAAAATGGCAGTATCATAATACATGCGCCTAAAACTAAAACCAGATGTATAAATAACGTAGTAATTGATTTTCTTCTTTTCATATCTGTTATCCTCCTTACATATAATTTACCCATTTTTTCTGCAGCTTTGTCTGCACTACTGTAATAAGCATAATAATCAGCAAAAGGAGCATGACAATGGCTGAACCGTATCCTTTATTTGAATATTTAAATGAATTATTATAGAACAGATAAACCAGCGATACCGTACTATTGTAGGAAGGACTCGTAACCCCTATCATCATATAAACTACATCAAATACCTGCATTGAGGTAATAATGCTTGTAACAAGTACAAAAAACAGCGTCGGTGAAACTAACGGAAGCGTAATATTGAAAAATTGACAAATACCACTGGCTCCGTCTATATTCGACGCTTCATAATAATCTCTCGGAATTTCCTGTAAGCCTGCAAGAAGCAGAACCATACTGTATCCTATCGTACTCCAAATACCAATGATCGAAACGGAAAGCAGTGCTATATTAGGGTTATCTATCCAATTAACAGTATCGATTCCCCATTTATCCAGCAGATGATTAATCAGTCCATATTGATTATTGTACAACCATTTCCAGACCATAGTTACCGCTGCCGGTGCCGCTACCATAGGAATAAAATAAATCGTTCTGTATATTCCTTTCCCTTTCATTTTTCCATTCAATGCTACTGCAAGAAGCAATGCAATTACAATCGTTACCGGAACAACAAGTAAAGTATAGCCGAATGTATTTCTTACGGCATACCAAACTTGAGTGTCCTGAAACATTTTTCCATAATTGTCCAGTCCAACAAATATGTTTCCCTTTCCAAATGCCCCACTCTTAAAGAAACTAAGATAAAATGTTTCAAAGATAGGAATGATATTTAATATAATGAGTCCCGCAATGGTAGGAAATATCATTCCCCATCCCCAACACCACTCATTCCATGTTTTTACCGGGATTCTTTTTTTTGTTGTTTTTCTGCCTCTCATTTATTCTTACCTCAACAAAAATGCGGCAGCAATGCTACTGCCGCATTTACTTTTTATTCTTCTGAAATAGCTTGATTCATCATCTCTGCAACTTTGGTACATGCATTTGCCGTATCTTCTTTTCCTGCATAAGCGTCTTTTAATAATTCATATGCTTTATCTTCCCAAATGCTCGTCTGGTTGGAGTAAGGGCGAATCTGCGCATAGTCAACCATATCAATATAACATTTTGCATTAAACATGGGATATGCACCGGTAAACATATCTGCGGTTCCGTTATACGCTGAGATGGCAACTCCAAGTTCTGCCTGGCGCTCTTGCCCTTCCTTGCTGCTTAAATATTCAACCCACTTCCATGCCTGATCCGGATGTTCACAAGTTGCAGCGATTGCATTTCCAAGTCCATTGAAAATTGATGCTTTTCCTCCATCATTTGACATTGGCAGCACTGCACAGTCAAAATTCTCCTGCATAAAATCAGACGCCGCAAATCCGGAAAGATTCCATGAACCGAACAATCCCATTGCACATAGTCCGTTTTGAATTGCTTCCGCACGTGCCTGATCGTCATAAATCTCAGGAGACAGACCCTCTTTTACAAAGCTAAAATATTCTTCAATGCCTGCAATTGTGGCCTCTTCATCGTATCCTGATTTCTTGTCTTTCGTAATTATTTCCCCGCCATTTTGATATACAAAATTATAATAACCTTCCTGATTATGCAGACCGGCGCAGAAACCGTATTGACTTCCATCCTCTTTTGTCAACTTCTTTGCGGCTTCTTTCAAATCATCCCATGTCCATGTATCATCAGGATAGCTGATACCCGCCTCGTCAAACAGCGTCTTATTGTACCACAGCGCAATGGTATCGTAGTCTTTCGGAATTGCATACTGTTTGCCATTGATATTATAAATTCCATTTAATCCTTCAGGATAATTGGCAAGATCAACCTTATCGCTGCTTGCAATATAATCGCTTAAATCAAGTAACTGGTCGTTTGCACCATAATAATAAATATTGTTGGAATGCATCCAAAAAGTATCCGGCAGCGAGCCTCCTGTTCCGGCAGCCTCTAAGGCTGTCCAATAGTCACTCCAGCCACTTACCTGAATATCAATTTTTATATCAGGATTTTCGGCTTCAAATTCATCTGCCATAGTGCGGATTAAATTGGCCTGATTAGAATCCCAGCATGCGTAGGATATTGTTACTGCATCTCCAGACGGCGTTTCCTTCGTCTGATTTTCGTTCTTAGCTTCTTCTGCGGTTTCTGTTTTCGCTTTTACATCCTGCTCATTAGCTGTCGCGGCACTATTTGTAGTATTTCCGCATCCTGCCAAGGTTGCCATAAGCATAGTTGTGCAAAGCAATGTACTGATAATTCTTCTCATCATTTCTTTTCCTCCCGATTAAAAATGGTTGCTTTTGATATTGTTATTTAATCATATATTCCTTCCTCCATAAATGTCATGTTATGACTTCTATATGTCATTTTGTGACTTTTACATTAATTATTCCATTTACTAATTCAGCTTATTAGATTACAATAAAAGTATATTATCAGCATTTTTACTCGGTTTCTATGAATAAGGAGAAACAAATGAACGAAATAAGAACTTATGATGAATGTTACTTTTTAAATTATAACCAATGTAATGATCTGCAACTATATGAGATAGGAAAACAAAAATGTCCTCCTTCCTATTCTTTCGGCCCCGTTATGCGCGGGCACTATATTTTTCATTATATTCTGAAAGGAAAAGGCGCTTTATTTTTAAATAATAAGCAATACACCCTATCTGCTCATCAAGGCTTTGTTATTCTGCCAAATGCTCTTGCCTACTATGAAGCAGATGAAACAGAGCCTTGGGATTATGTCTGGGTGCATCTGGACGGCCCTAAGACCGTAGAATTCTTTCAGCAATCGGGTATGTCCATTGAGCATCCGTTGTTTCTTCCCATAAGATCTTCCGGCAGAATAGCTTCTATCATGCAGGAACTTTTGGAAAACAATAATCGAGAGTTATATTGTATAGGGAAGATTTATGAATTATTTGATAATATTATCCACTATTCTACGAATACCATACATACGGAACATAATGTGAAACTGGGCTATATAAAGAAGATAATTAATTTTATTGATATAAAATACAGCGAACCGATACATATGGATGATATCGCTCATGCCTGCGGGCTTGACCGAAGCTATATGACAAGGCTTTTTAAGGAAGCTACCGGAAGAACTCCTCAGGATTATCTTATGTCATACCGCATGAAATCAGCTTGTATGATGCTCGAAAAAGAAAATATATCCATTCAGAACATTGCTTACTCTGTGGGCTATAGCGATTACTCTACTTTCTCAAAAGCTTTTAAGCGCTATATGGAAGTATCTCCTAATGAATATCGTATGAAGTATCAGGAGAAATAAATAATCTGCAATGGAACAATATTTAAAAGCAGGAAGATTGCATATAGAAAGTATTTTTTAAAAAAAAGATCCTCCAATCGCATTACTGCTACTGGAAGACCTTTTTTTAAAAGGCTTTATTACGAAAATGGAACCCGCTATTCGCAGGCTCCATCTATCTTAACCCCTTTACATGAAAAAGACACTTGCCTATAAAATTACTATACTTCTAAATCCTTGTTTATAAACTCTTTTCTAACACTTTCCGGCATTTCTACTTCGTGTACTAGAACCGGTAAACATTTTCCAACTGTATTTTTTACCGTATTGCATGCTAGGTTAACAACTTTTGATGCTATCTTTTTTTCTACACTTTCCTTCATACTCATAGCCCCTTTCTCACACAATGAAGAATATATTAACAACTATTGTTTATTATAATGAATTTTTACTTTTTTAGTTCATTTTCGCTACAAACGTTTGATTTTTTGCACTTTACGTTAAAAATATTCTTTTTTTTACATATTTTACTCCGCGAGGTATGCAATTGTACTAATATTTTATCGCAAATTTTCCATATTTTTTCCGTTAATCCACAAGCAATATACCTCGTATGTCTTCCGGTCAAGGCAAATATCTACGCAAGTTACTGCTGGCAAATAATTCATACCATTCTTTAACCAATTGCGGTAAAACAAACATCGATGATTTTCTTGCATATAACTTGCCGGATATAATTTACCAGAACCAATAGCCCCGTTTATTATCAGATTTTGACATCTAATATATTTTGTATTCCTCCTTTTATCCATGCCGTCTGATTTATCCCAAATCCGTTTTCCTGTCCGATGTCATACAGCCCATTACTGTCAAACCCGGCGGCAATCGTTAAGTCATCCGCTTTATTCCATCCATTTTGAGCAAAACTTAAAAACCTTTTTATATAAAGATCTATCCCTTCTATATGCTTGGCATTCTTTTTATACAACTCTAAAAGATCAGTTCCGTCTGCTGCTACGAAGGTACCATTTTGATACTTACTCTCTCGAATGTCATAACCAGTAGTTTGATAAAACTCATGCCAGAGTGAATATTGTTCTGCTTTTCTCCGGCTTCCCTGAAAATTTACAATCTCATTATCCCTGTCATGCATGCATATCCATAAATGGTCCCAAAGATTCTTCGCATTATCTCCTTCATTCAATATCTGTTCCATAGCAGATAAAACATCCGTACTTGTATTGCCTGTCACTGTTAGCTTATAGCTATATGGGTCTATTTGGAACTTTAGACTCATCTGATTTGTAACCTGAATCCCATTCTTTCCAAGCAGGCTATATATTTGCTGATTTACCACACTTCTGGCATACTGTTTTTCTCTGTCTGTATTTAAGTGAAATCCGGTGTTCTTCCCACCCGTATAAATGCCTTCATAATTTCTCAGGGAATAGTCATAGCTGGCATAACCACACATAGTCTTGCCGCCTGTTTCTATCATTGTTTTTTCGGTACGGGCAGCAAAAATACGTTGTTCCTCTGTCATGTATCCACAAAAATATCTGGATGATTTGTCATAATACTTTTCGGTGATGTATGCCAGAGGATCGGAATGCTTTAGATTCTCTTGGTAAACCTTTTCATAATGTTCGCGCGTAACCTGAATTCCAATACGCATCTCTTCCGTCATTCCTGTATACTGATAGCCTACAGAAGTATCAGCAGAGGAATTCTTTGGCAATAAATTACTATCTCTATACTCTGATATTTTACTATAATAATCAGTGTTTAATGTATTCTGTATTCCCATAAACCGCTCCTTAAAAACTTATTACTCTCTTATATCTCGTTTCACTTAAGTCATATTGGAACATAATTCTTAAGGAAACGCTTTTCATCGTCGACTTTGCTGTAGCCGGCGCGCTATAGCGGAAACTCCAAAGCTGTTTTACTGGTATATTATTATTTATATTTATGGCATATGAACCGCTCGTCGAACTACTGACAGTTGATGTATACCATACATTATTGCTAGCCGGCATGATCATATGACGCACATTTCCCTGATTAGGAGACTGGGTTCCAGAAGATTCAATTCTGGTCACTATAGCTCCGTTTGGGAAACTACTATTATTCGTAAGGTTTACTGTGATAATAGATGAGTTACCACTGCCAGGATTTGATGCAGTCCCTGAAACAGAACACTTACCTATTGCCGTTTCTATTCTGTTATATGCTGACACGGAAAAATAAATATCTGTGTCTGCAGGAACACTGCCTCTATGTAAGACCAAATAATACGTTCTTGTTGATGTAGAATTATTATCGCAATTTAAAAATATATCCGGTGTCGCAGTACCTATATCATAGACATTGCCCGGCGTATATTGCGGAGCTCCAGTCGTATTTCCAAGTCCATCCTGAATTTCATACCATTCGCCTTCATACTCATTAGAATATGAGGTTCTAATATATATATGTTCATTTGCATCCAAAGTAAACGCAAGCCAAGATTCTCTTTGACCTTTTTCCAAAATTACTGTGGCATAATTACTATTGATAGCTGACCAGCGACCATAATTATATGCAGATGTTCTTGAATCGTTTTTTGTTATAGTGTTTGCTGCATGAACTTTCATATCACCAATTCCTGTAATACAAAAACATAACGCAACTACCAGTACCATACTAATTATTTTTTTCATTCCAACATGTGCCAAATCCGTAACTTTTGATACCATTATTTCTTCCATGTTTATATCCCCCTTTTTATAATATAAAAAATATGTTAACTAACTATCGCTTATTATAATTAACTTTTCCCTTTATGAGGTGATTTAGAAACGAATGTAGTATTTCTTGCATTTTACGTCAAAAATATCCATATTTTTCAAAATATCTTTACTCAATTATGTGAAAATGATATGATTGCTATAATGAAATCTATTATAATTATTTTTAGGGGAGACTTTACATGGATGATAACTTATCATTTATTTTAATTTCATTGGTTAATTCTTTGTTATTAATGATGGCAATGACCAATCTCCTTTTATTTCAACCTAGATTAATAAATAAAGTTTTTGTGTATTTTTATATCTTATTATGCCAACTCTTTTTTGCGCCGCAACTTGGGCAGTATATTATTATATTTACAATTGGAGGCGCGCTCTTAATTGTAGCAGCTTCAAGTAAGCACTATTTTATTAATTCTCTTTTTTCCTTGTTGGGATACCTGCTAGCAATATTTATTAACTATGTAATATTTACTTTTTTAAACCTAATAGGCATAACTGTTTCCGATATTGCCGCTAATAATTATTACTACCTTTTCTTTACAATTATTTATACTGCTATAACATGTACTGTTTCGAAATTTATAGGGTATTACTTAAGGTTTCTATATGCACAACATAAGCTTATATTTTCCAAAGAAGTATTAATACTCTTTATATCAGAGGTTGTAGTTTGTACATCAATTTTTTATTATAATATTATTCAAGGAGAACAAGAAGGCTATCCTGCAGAAGTTGTTTATTTTAATACAGTACTTTTCGGCACTTTTTTCATTATTACCTTCATCATCTTCTTTTTTAGCCTCCGCATTATGTACAAGAACCAAGAACTGGAATTTATCAAGCAACAGAAGCAATCACTGGAGGAATATGTAAAGAAAATCGAAGATTTATACCAAGACACCCGGATTTTCAGGCATGACTACATAAATATACTTTCCACAATGCAATATTATATTGATGACGATGACATCGATAATCTGAAGGTGTTTTTCAGAACGAAGATCCTTCCCAGCAGCGAAGCTCTTACAAACAAAGAGTCTATTATCGGCAAGCTCAGCAATATAAAGGTTTTGGAACTGAAAAGCATCTTATATGCCAAACTGATTTCCGCCATGAACCAGAAACTGAACATTACATTGGAAATACAAGAGGAAATTAACTCCATATCCATGGATACGTTGGATTTATCTACTGTAATAGGTGCTTTCATGGATAATGCTATTGAGGCTGCAAAGGCATCCGAAGAGAAGAAACTGCTCATTCTCCTCATCTACAATGAAGAATCCGTAACCATTGTCATTTCCAATTCTGCCCCAGTGATTGATATCAAGCTTGATGCTATTTATGATAAGGATGTCACATACAAAGAAGGGCATAGCGGGCTCGGCCTTTACAGCTCCAATAAAATTTTGGATAAGTACAGCAATGTCATCCACTCAACCAATTATAACTATAATATTTTTACGCAAACGCTGGAAATATGTACGCAGCACAATACTGAAGAGGTGCAATCGACTTGATTCCTATTTACTTATGTGAAGATGATAAATTCCAATTAGAGTTTTGGAAAAAAATAATAAATAATGCCATACTTATTAACGAGTGGGATATGAAAATAAAGGCAGCTACCGATGCGCCCTCCGATTTAATAAGCTTGCTAAATAAGAGAAAACCGGAAAATGCCGTTTATTTTCTGGATATCGATTTAAAGAGCAGGATGAATGGGATTCAGTTGGCTGCTGAAATTAGAAAATATGACCCGAGAGCCTTTATCATCTTTATTACCACACATGAGGAGATGGCTCTCAATACCTTTCAATACAAGGTCGAGCCGCTGGGATATATTATAAAAGAAGCCCCTGATTTCAAAGACCAAATCAAGGACTGCCTTCAGAATGTTTGTGAAAAATATCTTGTGCCCAACAATCCCGTAACGGATGTGTTGACCATCCGCATGGAAAGTAAGCTGTTAATCATTCCATATGATGAGATTTATTATATCGAGCCTTCCACCCAGTCACACCGGGTACGGCTTCATAAGCACCATGAGATATTGGAATTCTCATCCTCTCTGACCGAGATTAAATCCAAGCTGGATAAACGGTTTATGATGTGTCACAAATCATTTATCGTAAACTGCAACCATATTGCCAGAGTAGATAAGAAAACATATACCGTTCACTTTAGGAACGATCATACATGCCCTTGCTCCGTCCGTTTGTGCAATCAATTGTGCGGCAAACTCGACGAGCTGACGAAGTTCAGCTCTTTTTTATGAATTCCATACCGCACTTGGGGCAGCGAATCGCGATTTTCCCTTTGCCCTTGGGCACTCTGATCTTCTGCTTGCAACCGGGACATTTATAAATATGATGCGTCTTTCTCTGACTCATCACATTTTTTTGTTTCGTAAAAAATCTGCGAATTCCCATCGTATATTTTAAAAATGCCTGATTTTCCGCATAGCGTCGCGTATAGTTTCTGGAAAGCATACGGAAATAAGAGTAGATCAGCGCTGCTAACGCTATTCCATATAGAACATTCCATCTCGTAAATAGCGACACAATCATTGCCACCAAGGCTCCTGTAAGTAAAAATCTGTTCAGGGAATCCGCACCATAGGAACCGTATCTACCCTGCATAAAGCGCATGAACTTTTCTCTCACGATCGTTGCTCCAATCCATAATTTGCCGTTTTTTAATAACCTTGATATTTATTCTAAAGATTATGCGCTAAAATGCAATAAAACGATTCACAAATTTTCATTAAAAAAAGCTAAACTTAAAACATAGCCATCTGGCTTAAGCCAAGTGCACAGGCAATAAGGTACAGAAGCAATATATGAACGGGATAAAAAGCATAGAAGAGCCATTTAATATTCCAGCCTCTTTCTCCGTTATACTTATGTATGGGAATCAATACTAAGAAAGCCGTAATCTCGGTAGGAGACATCACGGTAAGGGTAGTACATCCCAGACCTGCCGACAAAGTCTTCTTATTTCTAAAGAGGTACATAACTGCTACGGTAAGTACGCCGAAGGCGCTGTAATCCGTCTGCATAGCTATTGCTGCACCCATTCCGGCAACCAGAACGAGCACGTTTGCAACGGCTTTTAGAATCTTATTCCATTCTGTTTTCTCTTCTATGAAGCGAAGTCCTATCATAACGAGAAGTCCAAACAGCAACGTGAAGAATACGTTCTGATATCCCCAGTAGAAAAAGGACCCTTTAAAGCCAAGGTCAAAAGGTATCTCAGAAACCAGCGCAAACAGGAATAATCTGCTTGCATATTTTTTTACATTATGCGTATGCTCAAAACCCTCTATCAGCAGGAAACAGAAAATGGGAAATCCCAGCCTGCCCACCAGCCGCAATACGATATCGGAAATATAGAGCACCATATTCTGCTGCATGAACATAGCGGCAGCGTTCACATCCAGAATGGAGCCCATTCCCTCTTTTATCATCATTCTTTCCAGTATAATGGCTCCTGTATGATCGACGAACATGGCAATAATCGCAATCAGTTTGAGTGTACTTCCTGTAACTCCCTTTTTCTTAGGCATAGTCTCCGCCACAGCCGCATTTTCCATAACTACTCATCCTCTCCCTCAGTCCGCATATTTTATCACAATGCCGGTTTTTACTGTCATCAAATAATAGTGCGAATAACAATATATAGCATATAAACATTCGCCCCATTTGTCAATCTTTTGTCAATTTTTCCAGACTGTTTTCGTTACATTCGGCCTTACATACTACGCAGCCAAAATTGCGTCTCTGTCAGCAAATACTACCCTTCACCCCGTTACCTCACTTCAGGATATTCGGTGCAAAGAAGCCTGTAAGGAGGCTCATCTTCTTCAATTGCGGGGAACCGTCCCATTTCTTCATAAAAGCGGTTATCCGAGGTATCATCATTACACATGGAAACTTCTCCGATCAGTACATCTCCCGTTCCCTTTTTCACATCGAAATCATGATATTGATGGGGCCATAGGGTAATGCTTTCACCCGGACGCAGCTCCACTCCCGTTCCTGCCTTCACATAATAGGACCTCCCGTCGGAATTAACCAATACATCGCTGTCATCAAAGGTTCCGTCTCCCTTATCATTATATACATGTATAATCAGTGTCCCTCCGCCCCGGTTAATAATATCTTCACTTTTCGTCCAGTGGAAGTGCATGGGGGAATGCTGTCCCTCTTTCAGCATCAATAATTTTTCGGCATAAACCTTTTTATATTTTTTATCCTTCTGGTTCCCATTCCTTAAGGTAATGAGTGCAAAGCCTAACTCTTCCCAATTGCCCAATCCATAATCCGTAATATCCCATCCAAGCATATTGTCTCTGATTTCATCGTACTGCTCCCCTTTATCCGCCCACTCTTCCGGTGTCCAGCCGCAAAACGGAGGCAGTTCAAAGCCATGCTTTTTAATTAATTTTTCCATATATTTAATACTATTGTTAATTTCAGACCGTTTCATTTTCTTTTTCCTCCATCGAATGAAAATATGATATGTTGTCAGAAAGCTGTTGGGAGAGTCCGAATATTTCCTTCGTCAGATCGACCATTTGATTTACCGAATTCTCCATATCGATAGACACCTTCAGCGTGTTTTCCGAATATCCGGCATTTTTATCCGACTCCCGGAGCAGAAGGGCCATATCCTCGCCGAGACATTCTTTTGTACCGTTTATCTCGTCTATATCGCTTACCAGAACCTTTGCATTTTGCTCCAATACCATGATATTCTTTTCCAGCTCGTCAAAAATAGCTTTGGTACTGTTTACACCTTTTACTTGATTCTCCATCGCACGGTTCACGTCTTCCATAACCTGAACTGAGGTCTGGGTCTCGTGAATCAAATTCATGACAATTTGCTCTATCTTTTTTGCCGAAACCGTAGACTGATCAGCTAAGGACTTAATTTGCGCCGCAACTACGGCGAAACCCTTGCCCAGTTCTCCCGCCCTCGCCGCTTCTATGCTGGCATTTAACGACAGCAGGTTCGTTTCCTCCGAAATATTTGCAATCAATGTTGTCGCCTCTTTAATTTCATGCGCGGATTGATTGGTAATATTTGTTTGGCTGGAAATAGTATTTATTGAGAGCAAAGAATCTTTTGTTATAGCTTCCAGCTCATTTAAGATAGTTCTCGTCTCTTTTCCCAGCTCAAAGTTTTTTTCGGATAAAGTTCCTATAGTCTCTATGCTGTTCAGCGAACTGTCGATATGGCGATTCATTTCGCGCATGCTTCCATCCGCATTCTGTATTGTTTTCACCTGAGCATCAGCCGACTTTTGTATATCCCGGCTGGATGAGAGCATCTTGTTCGCTGTGCCTTTCGTGGCATCGGAAGCCTCCTGCATTTCGTCCGATACTTTATGCAGAATATTTGCTTTTTCCTTGATGGAGGAAATCACCTCCATCATTTTTTCCTGCAGCTTCTGCGTATCCTTGGATAAATCACCGATTTCATCTTTTCGGTTTCTAATAAGTGTTGTTTTCAGCTCCAATTCTCCATTGGACAAGCGGTTGAGACAATCTCTGGCTTTCGTCAAATCCTTCAGCGTAGACTTTACAAATACGATGGAAAGGAGGCAGAAAAAGGCGAGTATGGCGGCTATCAGTCCCATGTTCGCATAGATAGCTGTCCGAACAAGAGCCTGCATGCGTTCCACACCGCGCACCGCAACCAATGCCCCTGTCACTTCTCCCGATTCCGGCTGTACGATCGGTATGGCGCAGGCATGATATTGCTTTCCTGCTATTTCAACTTTCTTTGCAAAGACTTCTTTCTCCCCCTCATATACGAGACCGATCATCTGCTTTACATTCTCAAAATCATCCAGCCTGTTTCCCGCCCCGTCCTTCATGGATGTAACAATAGGGTCCTCTGCAAAATAAAAAATAATATCAATACCTGTCCTGTCCCTCAGGCTGTCGAGCAAGGCTGCGGAATCAGAGACGTTAAAATTCATTCCCCTCCAGACATTTCCGTCCTCTTTCAAAGCATAGTCCCCATACCCCTGTGTGCTGTAAAGATTAGATGCAGAAACTGCAACCGTCCTTAGTCCCTCTTCGATTTCCTGATACAAGCCTTTAGAAAATTGAATCTGGCTGATGAGCAATGAGAATATGCTCGTCACTACAATCGGCACTATAGATAATGTTAGAATTTTCCCTCTCATTTTCATTAGAAATCACCTTTTGTTTCTCTGATTGAAAATACGGGTTATCCCCATATGAGATAACCCGTATCCATTTCATTGCGCTTTTATGTTGAAAAAATTACAGCCCCTCTTTTGTAATAACAGAAACTCCCGTATCCGTAACAGCTCCGCCGAAGCTTTCTCCGCCAAGCACTGCCACTGCTGCCTTCAAGCCTTCATATCCCATTACATCCGGGTTCTGAGCCATAGTAGCCAGTAAGTAACCGTCTTTGATCAAGGATAAAATAGTATCGGATTTGTCGAAACCTACACCGATCACATCGTCGCCCGCTTCCTGAATGGCATTGCCCACTCCGGTAGTAGAACCTTCATTGGCTCCGAAAATACCAACGCATCCGCTTGTAATATAATTTGCTGCAATGTCTTTGGACTTAGCTGCATCACCTTCACTGTACTGGGTTTCAAGAATCTCGAAATCAGAACCTTCAAAAGCGGAGCGGAATCCGGTTTCGCGAGCTACGCATGATGCTGTAGCCGCATTTACATTAACAACGCCGATTTTACCGGAAGTGATTCCTTTATCTGTAAGCGCCTTTAACATTTCATCGCCTGCTGTTTTTCCTGCTGCCTGATTATCTGTTGCAAATGTCACTTCGCCTTCAAAATCTGCCGCTGAATCCACATAGATGATTTTTACTCCTGCTGCAACTGCTTCTTCCAAAGCTGCCGTAACTGCATCCGGTCCGTTTGCTGCCAAGAGAATCGCATCCGCGTTGTCCGCTACTGCATTATTGATACACTCGATTTGTTTTGCGTCATCCTTAACATCCGGAGCGAGCCATTTGTATTCAACGTTTCCAAGCTCTTCCGCTGCTTTCTTGCATCCACCGTCTACATTTACCCAATGCTGGTCCATCTGATCCATCGTGATCAAATAAACTTTGTAGCTTTCTGCTGGTGCTGTTTCCTCTTCGGCCGCCTCCTGCGCCGGTGCTTCTGCAGCTTCCTCAGCTGCCGGTGCCGTACTCGTTTCCGCCGCAGGGGCAGTTTCCTTGCTTCCGCAGCCAGCCAGCATAGATGCCGCAACGACAACGCTCAATAATACACTACATAATCTTCTCTTCATTTAATATCCTCCCTTATGAAATATTTTGTTTGTATGATAATGCAAATGCTTAATATTAATGCTTAAGTCATTAACTTTAGAGCAAATGCTTTTATCCCTTTTTGGCTTTTCGTGGTTTACCCGTTCTTACCACTACATCGAGTAAGACGGAAACTACTACTATAATACCGATGACTATATTCCGAATGGCTACCGGCGCCCCCGCGAACTGCAGACCGTTTTGAAGGACTCCCCATATTGCCGCTCCGATAACGGTGCCTAACAATATTCCCTGTCCGCCTAAGGTACTTACACCACCGATAACGGAAGCTGCTACCGCATACATTTCATACATATTTCCTGCATCCATAGTGCCCATTCCTGAAGTCGCACAGATGATAAGCCCTACTACGCTGGCACAGAATGCGCTGACAATATATGCTTTTGTCGTAGTTCCTACAATACCTACACCGGACAGCTTCGCAGCCTCTACATTACTGCCGATTGCATAGATATGCCTTCCTGTACGGGTCTTGCTGAGCAAAAAGTTGAAGATGAGCCATAGAATAATGGATATCCAAATGGTATTGTACAGGCCTAGCGTTTTCCCATAGTAGAAAAAGTCTCTGAAGCCTTTTGCCGCGTCGCCGATGGAATCCGTATTATAGTTATTATTTACGATTTGGGCGATACCTCTCGCTATTGTCATGGTACCGAGCGTAGCGATAAAAGGCGGCAGCTTACATTTTGCAACCAACTGACCATTCACAACTCCTACCAGCAGACAGCAGAAAATAGTTACTAAGACCGCTGCCCATGGATTCAGGCCTTTTGTCATAAGAGTTGCCGAAATCATACAGCTCATGCCGACTACCGAGCCGATAGAAAGGTCGATGTTTCCCGTTATCAGCACATAAGATTGACCGATACCGATTAATATGATTGGGGCGATCTGACGAAGCAGATTCCCTATATTTTTAGAGGAAGCAAAGGTCGGATTTAAGATACCGAATACGATACATAATACGATCAGACCTACCGTTACAGTCAATACCTGCCCCATTCCCCTTACCGCCATCATTCTTCTTAAAAAATTCTGTCTGTTCTCCATTTTAACAGTTATGCTCCTTTCACATTATGCTTCTGCCGCAACCTTTTTTTCAAAACTGGTTGCATATTTCAGGATAGCGTCTTGGGTTGCTTCTTCCGTAATCATTTCCCCTGTTACCTTACCGTCACACATTACAATAATTTTATCAGAAATCCCCATAACCTCAGGCATTTCTGAGGATACGAACAGCACTCCGATTCCTTGCCTTTTCAACTCATTCATTAGATTGTAAATTTCAACCTTTGCAGCAACATCGATTCCTCTTGTAGGCTCATCGAAAATAACTACCCGGGAATTTCTGGCAAGCCATTTACCTACTACTACCTTCTGCTGATTACCTCCCGAAAGGCTTCCCGCATTTATTTCCGTATTGGGAGTTTTTATTCTCAGGTCGCTTACCGCTTTTTGCGTCATGACTTTTTCTTTTTTCCGGTTTACTATACCCAGCTTGTCGCATATGATATCGAGATTGGGAAGTGCGATATTTTCCCTTATGCTCAGCTTAGTGCATAATCCGTCTTTCTTTCTATCCTCAGGGGCCAGGACAATGCCCGCTCTGATCGCATCCATCGGCTTATTTATCGTGATAGGCTTACCATCTAAAATAATTTCTCCCGATTCCTTTGCATCTACCCCGAAAATCGCTCTCGTGGTCTCCGTTCGTCCGGCTCCCATCAGACCCGCGATTCCTACAATTTCCCCTTCATACAGTTCAAAGCTTACATCTCGCACCATTTTTCCCGCATTGAGATTTTTTACCTCGAATATCTTTTTTCCTTTTTTGCATGATATTCTTGGAAATTTCTCTTTAATTTCACGGCCTACCATATTTGCTATTATTTCTTCCAGATTCGTATTTCCAAAATCCATACTCGTTATGTACTGGCCATCCCTGAGAATAGTGACTCTGTCCACGATATGCTGCAGTTCCTCGAGTCTGTGGGAAATATATACGATTGCACACCCCTCCGATTTCAATTGCCTTATAATACGGAACAGATCATCGATCTCCTTCGACGTAAGGGCGCTTGTCGGTTCGTCCATAATCAATATCTTAGCGTTTGTAGAAAGTGCTTTCGCAATTTCTACCATCTGCTGCTTCGATACGGCAAGGTCGCCTACCACAGTATCAGGAGCGATATCCATGTTCAGCTTATCCAATATGCCTTTTGCCTGCTTCTCCATCTCTTTGTCTGAGAGAATGCCCGATTTCGTTTTTTCCCTGCCCAGAAAAATATTTTCCGCCACCGTTAAGTGGGAACACATATTTAACTCCTGATGTATAATTGCAACTCCCAGCTCCTGCGCCTTTTTAGGGGACATATCGTGCACTTCTTCTCCGAAAACTTTAATCGTTCCCGAATCCTTTTCATAGATACCGCTTAAAATCTTCATAAGAGTAGATTTACCGGCCCCGTTTTCACCCAGCAGCGCAAGCACTTCGCCGGCTTTCAGGTTGAAGCTTACATTATCCAAAGCCAATACACCCGGGAAGCCTTTACTTACTCCGCTTACTTCAACGATATATTCTCCCATTCCATTCACCTTCCATTTTAGCTATATCGTGCTGTTATGTAATAGAAGTACTTTCTTATTACATAAAAAAGTATAACACCCGCTACAAATTGATTGTAGGGGTGTTTCTTTGGAATAAGGGGGGCATTCTTTTGGTCTTTATATGCTTATTTCAATGCTGCCGAAAGCATCCGGAAGATATTCCTGCGTTACCGTTCCATCTTCCAGCAACAGCAGCTTGTCCGCTACAAACAAGGAATCCGAAATCGTAACCGCTAAGATGATAACGGCAATCCCCTTCCTCTTAAGAGTTCTTATGAGATGGATAATATGCCTTCGAACATACATATCCGCATTAGAAAACGGCTGAACGATGAAAACCACCTTCGGGTTCAATAAATGTATCCGGTAATAAATGATATTGTAAAGGGATTTCTTATCCAGAGTCCTGATATCCGTCACATATACTTCCTCGCCCAGCTCTTTATAATATTCTCTTTGAATACTTTTCTTGACATTCTCGGTTATTGTTATACGAGGGGTTTTAAAATCCAGCATAAAGCTCAGATTGTCTATGTAGCTCATATCATAAAACAGCATAGTTTCGATCGCTTGTCCTCCGATAATGCCGAAATTGACCTTCGCCTTCTTTCTGAGGTTCTTTTTATCTATCACCTCTGTGTTTATCACTATGGAACCGGCCTCCAGCTCCTTTTCTCCGCTCAGACAGGAAATAATATCCTGCTGAGACTTTTTACTCTTGTCGTACAGCACCACACATTCTCCAGGGCGCATGCTGAACGTCAGGTTATGCAAGTCCTGTGTAGTAATACCATGAAAATGAATCGCTCCACAGCTTTCTTCCGGAATCTTCTTATCCTTGTCCTCGAAAGAAATGGTATAAGGAATTACATTTTCATCCTTCATATCTTTCTTATCGAATACCTTTATGACCTTCCCGTCCTTCATAAATGCCGCTCTGTTGCAAAATGGAAAAACCTCCTCATGATGGCTTCCGAAGTACAGAACCGTATGGCCCTTATGAGCGGCCTTAACGAGCAGATTTTTGAAGTTTTCCAGATCCTTCGTACTCAAAACATTACTGATATCATCCACTATGATCAGTCTGGTTCCCTGGATAATCGCCTTCAGTACCTCGACGACACACCGCTCATACTCCGTAAGTTCCATGCAAAATGCTCTCGGATCGATATTTACTTCCATATCCTGCAGCAGAAAAACCAGTTGGTTGGCAAGAACTCTTTTGTTGATGCAATATTTTTTGAATCCCTTCCTAAGCACAAAAATATTATCTGTCACGGTGAGGTTATCCACCAGCCTGCTGGTTTGTCCTAATAAATATACTTTATTCTGGATTTCTTCCCTATGGTGATAGCTGTTGACCTGATGGCCGGAGAAGTAAATCCTGCCAAATTTAATCGGGATATTTTTACATATCAACTGCACGAGCCTGTCCTTTCCGTGCTCGTTGATTCCTATAAGTCCAAAGATTTCTCCTTGAAAAATATGTAAGTTGAAGTTATCCAGATTGGTCATATCATTTCCTTCGGTAATGACATTTTCCATTCGCAAAATTTCTTTTTTCACCGATACTCATGCCCTTCTCTTGTTACTTATCCCTGCTCCGTAATTACCGGCAGCGTAATTTCCACATCCGTTCCTACATCCTTCGTACTGTAAATATATACTCCGTATTCTTCCCCGAATAAAAGCTTGATTCTATTATTTACATTGATGACCGCAATTCCGCCCCGTTTTTCCCGCTTAGGCTCCATGACGTCTTCCATGGAATTGGTAAGTAATTTGTTGTTCAGCTCCTCCAAAAGTTCATCCGGTATCCCCATTCCATCATCCGATATACGGATGATCAACCGGTCATACGTGCGGTCAACGCGAATCTTCAGATTACCCTTCCCTATTTTGGGCTCTATTCCATGATAAATTGAATTCTCGACGATCGGCTGCAATACCAGCTTCGGCAGGAACAGGTTCAAAGCGGACAGATCGTCCACTTCTTCATCGTACTCTATGCTGAGGCTTAGTTTATCCCCGAACCGGTACTGCTGGATAATGTAATAATTCTCTATATTCGACAGTTCATCCTCCAGAGTCACCAGCTTATCCACATTCGATATGGTATAGCGGAAAAAAGTAGCCAGGGCTTCCGTCATGGACGCAACCCCGTCCATTCCGCTGCACAGAGCCTCGCTTCGTATGCTCTCCAGCGTATTATACAAAAAATGAGGATTGATTTGGTTCTGAAGCGCCAGATACTGAGCCTGCTTCTTGGAAATATTTAAAATCTCCGTCCGGTTCAAGCCTTCTCCGAGCATGCGCAGCGCCTTATTAACGTTTGGACTGACATTTATATTTTGTTCCAACAGATTATCGACCAGATAGCCTTCCGTATAGAGCTTAATTATTCTGTCAATTTGTTTGTACTTACGGTACACCAATAAGTAACCTACATACAAAATAAGCGCTTCGGCAATCACCCCAACGACGAATACTATCTTAAAGCCATCCGCAAGGAGCGCAGCCGCCAGCAATCCGCTCAGCAGAAATACCTGAAGCAGTAACACGAGCAAAAGCCATAGCTTTACATTCCCAATAAGATACTTTTTATCTTTACTCATAACAGAACCTATGCCCTTTCCATACATGCAGACGCTGGACCGGATGTGCAGCACATCTTAGCCACAATATCTGCAAGCAAAATAAATCCCGCTGTAAAAATTTATATATCACACCGTCCTCCGGCGCTTACGAATATATCTTTCTATATTCATTGGGCTTTAAATTCGTATACTTGGCAAAGCCTTTCGTAAAATGCTTATTGTCGCTGTACCCCACCTCGGTGCATATAGCGGCAACACTGAGATTGGTATCCTTCAAAAGCTCCTTTGCCTTTTCCATTCTTATCTCCGTTAAATATTCAGAAAAGGTCTTTCCTGTTTCTTTCTTGAACAGCGAGCTGAAGTAGGTCGCGTTAAATCCGACCAGATCGCTTACAATTTCCAGAGATACCGGTTCTTTAAAATGCTCCTTCATATATTGCTTGGCATCCCGGATCGGCTTATTGTCTTCCTGCTGCTTCTCTGCCACAGCCTTTCGAAACGACATTACTATAGCCCGGGTCAGGTAGGAAAAAACCTCCTCCGCAGTTCCTATGTTCTCGATATCCGTACTGAATTTTTCAAAGAAGCTTTCCGCTTCCTTCACTGCGAATTTGTTCTGCCTCATGGTGAATAAATATAGATTCATCGCTTCCTTTGACATTTGGATGATTTCGTGTCCTGTCGTATTCTCTTTATTCCTCAGAGCGGTCTGCAAATAACGGAGCGCATTTATGAGAGAGGCCTCACTGAGCTTTTCCAGCGAATCTGTCATCTGTTTGTTAAAGTCGTAAAAAAGCTTGCTGTCGGCGACTTCATTCAAGGATGTGTTCTCTCCTTCGATCACTTTATTGATGCCCAGGATCAGCCTCTGCTCAATCGCCCACGATGCTGTTTTAAGGGAAATAATGAAGCCGGATATGTCCTCTTCTACAATTCCCGCTCCCAGGGTAATCCTCAGATTTTCTAAAATATCCTTCTGCAAAAGCAGCTCATCCAAGATCGATTTCAGTGTTTTACGGATGGAGCGTTTGCTTTCATTGCTGAAGTTGAGCACCGCATAACACATATTTCCGTCAAATACGCATTCCATTTCATAGCATTCTCCGGCAAGGCGCTTGTTTACCGATTGCAGCACCTTGTCCTGAATATAGGTAATATTGCTTTGAAAAGAGCTGTCGATCCCATCTATTTTTATTAAGATAACTTGGTAGCAGCCTTTCCTGAATTTATAATGATATTCGTCATTAATAACCTCAATGGTCATTTCTTCTTTTCTTTTCTCTTTTCGGAATAATACCTCTGTAAAAAAGGCTGATCTAAGCTTATCCACACTATTTTTGACCGTTATCCGGTTCTGTTCTTCGGCGGAAAGCCTTTCCTTCTTCTCCATATATTCCTCCCTTATTCTCGTAAGGGTATCCGTAAGCTCCGCCTTCTTGATCGGCTTGAGCAAATAGTCCTTCACTCCGTAGCGTATGGCATTCTGGGCATATTCGAAATGACGGTATCCGCTGATAATGATGATATCCATATCTGTGCATGTTTCTTTGGCTCTTCTGATCATTTCAAGACCGTCATAGCCCGGCATGCGGATATCCGTTATCACGATATCAGGATGGTATTTCTGAATTGCTTCCAAGGCCTCTATTCCGTTGTGGACAATAGCCTGCACCTGCATATCCAATTGCTCCCAGTCCACTAGTTTATAAATTAACTGGCAGATTTTATCCTCGTCATCGGCAATAATAACCTTCATCATAACCCTCCTTTAACAGTAAATATTTATTATTATAGCAGTTAAGCTATTGGGTAACAACTTTTTATTCCACTGCTATTTTTTAGACAATTTATACGTTACTGTTCACTCCGTTCACAGTAACGCATGATTTCTGCATGCAAAGGATGTATCTCATTAACAATGTACAGTATAAAAAGCAATATATGTAATAAGCATGATAATAACGGGCTTAATAAAAAATTCAAAAAATAATAAAATAATATTGACTCTCACGTTACGTCATAGTGTAGATTATAGTTACGGCCGAGAAATGGAGGTGTTCCCACATTGAATTTAAAAATAAAAGAAATCGCAGACCTGACCGGGGTTACTGTGCGCACTCTTCACTATTATGATGAAATAAGCTTATTAAAGCCGGGCGTTGTGACTGAAACAGGGTATCGCCTTTATAATGAAGATAACCTCGAACTGCTGCAGCAAATATTGTTTTTCAGAGAACTGGACTTTCCTCTAATCGAGATAAAGGAAATCGTGACCAGTCCCCTCTTCGACAAAACAAAAGCTTTGCAAAAGCATCGGGAGCTGCTTCTTAAGAAGCGGGAACGTCTGGACAATTTAATCAATTTAACAGAAAAAACATTAAAAGGAGAGTCTACAATGAGTTTTAAAGAATTTGATATGACAGAAATCGAAGAATCGATGAAAGAATACGCAGAGGAAGTGCAGGAACGCTGGGGCAATACGCAGGCTTATGCGCAGAGCAGGAAACGCACATCCTCCTACAACAAGGAGCAATGGGCACAAATCGACGCAGAGGTAAAGGGAATCTTCCGCACCTTCGCAGACCTTAGCAGCCAAGGGCTATCCCCCGGCAGCGAACAGGCGCAAGCTGCGGTAAAAAGCTGGCAGAATTGCATTTCCAGCCACTTTTACACATGCAGCGATGAAATGCTCGCATCCCTCGGCATGATGTATACCGGGGATGAACGATTCCGTAAAAACCTCGATGGGTTCGGCGATGGTACTGCACAGTTCATGTCGAAGTCCATTGAAATCTATTGCACAGGCCGGTAAGCGAAAGCTTCCGGCCTGTGGGCTGTTGTTACTGTTCACTCCGTTCTCAGTAACGGGCTGTTTTTCTATATGAAGTTTTACCTGCAAATGGCATTCCACTCACAGTCGCCGCAAACCGCTTCGCGCTTCCCGGCTCCCAGAATATTCTCATTCAAAAGCTGCTCGAACAGCTTCCATTCTATTTCCACTTTCTGGTCCAGACTGCATAGGCGCAGCACTTCTTTATCATACCGCTGCACCTTCTCCTCACTTTCGCACGACCCCTTTTTATTATGCAGGCAAACGCTGCATATTTCATCAGTCCGGCTATGGAGGAGAACGGTGGGATTCTTGCTGACCTCCGCTTTTATCTCCGTCATATGCTTTACGAATTCGCTGCTATATCCCTTTCCTCCGAAAAAGGAGAGGCACAGCCCATGATGCGGCCTTATTTCATATATTTTCATAATGCTTTTATTTCCTTTTTTTAGCATCCATTTATTCCTGCTTACAGAGGTTTACAAAGCAGCACTCATCTTTTAAATCACGTTCTTGCGTAGCTTAACAGTAACTACAAAGTTCCGATTACTCTGTTTAAACGCCTGCTAAGTATAAGCGCCAGTGCCAGCTTCACAAGATCGGGAATAATAAACGGAATCACGCACCAGCCAAGAACAGTTCCAAGCCCAACCGCTCCCGTGTTTTTTGCGTACAGCATCATGAACCACAAGGTGCCGAAGGCATAACAAACTATCAGACCTAATACCATGGAAACTATCATCACCCAACTCTTTCTGCCTAACAGTCTTTCCGCCCCCCACATAATGAGTGCAATAAACACGAATCCAATAATATATCCTCCTGTATTTCCGAGCAAATTCCCCATACCACCCATACCGCCTGCCCATACCGGCAGTCCGATGGCTCCAAGAAGTATATAAATTAAAATTGCAACAGTCCCCCTCTTGCCTCCTAAAACACCTACCGCCAGGAAGACCCCAAAGGTCTGTAAGGTAAACGGAACCACCGTAGGAATTGCTATCCAAGAACAAATCGCCATTAACACTGCAAAAATTGCTATGTATGCCATATCATATGTCTTACTTTTTCCTGCCTTCACTGCGTCCATGTCATATCCTCCGTCTCAATCCAAAAATATTGATTACTTAATTTACTATTAAGTTTTATTGTTATTAAGTTTTAGTGCTGTTTTGGTACTGTTTTATTTTGTTGTTATTTCTTAAATTATGCTGTTACTTTTCTTGAGCTCTGTGAAAGTATATCATTTCAGCCTACCATTGTCAACTTTTTTTCTTTACTGGTTGACAATCCGTTTATAAAGCTCACAGCCTCTTTTATATTCATCATGTTCAATCCGGATTTCTCTATAAAAACTTTCTTCGGCAGCACTACTTTTATTCCGCGTGCGTAGCTGCGCATCGTTTATACGGAGGGCGGCACGAGTGTTCTCCACTCGTGTTTATATCATGGTAAGGTAATACTTTCACACATTAAAACAGCCTTTCCTGTAATATAAAAAAGCGGCTTGCATTTTCTTACTGAAACCCACCTTCACTACATAAATGGTTTCATTTAGAAAATACAGCCGCTTACGCCTTCTCAATCTCTTATTCTTACCTTTATTCTTCTACCCTCGTAAACCTATCCGATCCCATTCCGCAAACGGGACATTTGAACTCTTCCGGTATCGGGTCTTCTCCTTCATAAACATATCCGCACACCTGGCAGACATATTTCACCTTGCTTTCGCTTTCTTTTGCCGGCTGGGTTTTTTCCTCAGGCAAATAAGTCGGAGCATTTTTAGGGCTTTTTCCTTTTATAACATTATGGTAATAAGCATAGGTCATGGCTTGCGACGAAGGGTCATAAACCTGCGCATCCAGTACCTTTCCTAAAAATACCGTATGGCTGGCTGTCTCCATCTTGTTGATGACTTCGCATACTACATAACCGCATGTAGATTTTACTACGGGTACTCCCTGAACTATTTCGTAATTTACATCCGTAAACTTGTCCACATCTTTTCCAGAGCAGAAACCGAATTTACCGATCAAGCCGGAATCGGAATCCTCTGCCAGAATGGAAAAAGTAAAATTACCATTGGCATCGATGCATCCGTTCGTGTAATTGTCGTGATTAATGCTTATCGCTACAGTCGCCGGATCAGATGTAATCTGCATGATGCTGTTGGCAATGCAGCCCGTCGGACGCTCTCCGTCCATCGTCGAAACAATGTATACTCCGTAAGACATATCTCTGAAAATATTAGTATCCATAACCCTAACCTCCATATATTTTTATTTTCATAAATAATCATTATACAGTTGTTAAATTAATAACAATTACTATTTTACTATAACATTTTTTTCTGCAAAGTCAAGCGCTCCCCCTCCCGAACTGCTAAGCTTAAACTTATTTTTTTCAAAAGAAATAATGCCTTCCTTACGCAGCTTTCCAAGCTCCTTCGACATGGCGCTCCGGTCTACAGAAAGATAATCGGCCATCTGCTGTCTGTCAAAAGGAATTATAAATTCCGGGCTGTGAGCCTTTCTAGACTGTTCTGAGAGATAGGACAGCAGCTTTTCCCTTGTGCTTCTCTGCATGATGTGTCCCATCTTCGCCGTCAGCATCAAATTTTTCCCCGCAAGCACATCTAAGAGGTTTCGGACCAGAAGGTTGTGAAATCTGCTTTCCGCTCCGTCCGCACCGGTCACTTTATAAATATCGAGGAAAAGAACTTCCGCCTTGTCAGCCGCAACCACATCCACCCCCAACTCCTCAAAGCGAAGGCACGCATAGGTCTCTGCAAAAATCTGTCCGGGACCGATTTCTGTTAAAATATTCCTATTTCCCCAAAAATCCTCCCTCACGATATGGACATCCCCATAGAGTACCATGCCGAGCAAATGTACGTGTTCTCCCATTCTGAAAATAAATTCTTCTTTTTCATAGCTTTGGATATACGCTCCGAGCACACGGAACATTTCTTCTGTTTCATCTTCTTCAATACCTGCAAAAAGCGGACTTCGTTTTATAATTTCAAAATATTCTTTCATAAAATTCTCCATTTCGCACGTCTTAGGACACGGTACAAACAGCAATGGGAGTTCTGCTTTCTTTCACACCAGTAACCTCGTGTTTTCCAACAGTTGCAAGTATATAATTTTAAAAATTTTTTAATTGTTTTGATTACGTTGCAAAAACAACATACTTCTTTCTAATATTCTACTATACTCATCACATAAGAACAAGGAAGAAAATGCGGAGTAACGAGTTTAAATCGGAAAGGATGATATTAGGTTGAAAAATAAAAGCTTTTTTCAACATCCTGATTTATACGTGTGCCAAAGCACACAGATAGGAGTTAAGATGAAAAGAACGATCATAAAAATTGATACGGATAAATGTAATGGATGCGGTGCATGCGCGGCTGCTTGTCACGAGGGCGCTATTGGAATGGTAGACGGCAAAGCCGTACTGCTTCGGGATGATTACTGCGACGGTCTGGGCAACTGCCTCCCTGTCTGCCCTACGGAAGCTATCAGCTTCGAGGAACGTGAGGCGGCTGCCTATGACGAAGAAGCCGTAAAGCAGAATCAATTAAGAAAGGAAAGGGACGCCGCTCCGGCATTTACCTGCCCCGGTTCCCGCTCACAGGCTCTCGAAAGAAAAGCTCTCCCTGCAGAAGAGAAGAGCCATAGCTTTGAAGAAATAAACAGCGAACTGATGCAATGGCCCGTTCAGATCAAACTGGTTCCTGTTAATGCACCTTATTTTGACAATGCCAATCTGCTGATCGCTGCCGATTGTACTGCATATGCCTATGGCAATTTCCATCGCGATTTTATTAAAAACCATATTACCGTTATCGGCTGTCCTAAGCTCGACATGGAGGATTACAGCGAGAAATTAACTGAAATCATAAAGAACAATAATATAAAGAGCGTAAAAATCGTAAGAATGGAAGTCCCCTGCTGCGGAGGAATCGAAGCTGCTGCTAAAACCGCTCTTCAGGCAAGCGGAAAATTCATACCTTGGCAAGTAATAACGATAGGTACTAATGGAGAAATCCTCGCGTAAAAACAGAATGCTTCCTTCTGAAAAACAGAAAACTTCCCTCTGAAAAGGGGTTAGGCTTGTTTACCAATACCTGGTAAACAAGCCCTTTATTTATGATGAAATATATACATCAACTAATTAAACAATGGACTACTCTCAGATAGTCCTTGTAATCCGGTATGGAAAGAATTACCTTCAGGCTGTTATGATTCTCCCTGAATCTTTCCTTTAACGCAGATTGTATGCTCCATTGCTTATTAATATTACTCTTATATCCATTTTCCTGAATTATATTAACCTTGCCGCTGCATTCATTCACAGCCTTTAAGAAAGCCGGCATATCTAAAATATTAAACTTGAACATCTGCATCCTCCTTCAATCTATTTCTCAGGTTCCATAAGGCTTGCTCGTTATGATATTAATATAACGCAGATATTCCCGTAAAAATATACTTTTAATGCCAATCTTTGTCACTATCCTGCCATTTTTTTCGATATTCCATCGGAGTACACCCCTTATTTTCCCGAAAGACTCTTCCAAAATAGCTGCTGCTTCCCAAACCGCAGGCATTTCCTATCGAAGTAATCGGTTCCCTGGTGGTTAACAGCAAATTACATGCTAACTGCAATCTATAATCATTGAGGTACTCTATCGGTGTCATCCTCATATTTTCCTTGAAGGATCGGAAACATTCCCGTTCGCTGATAAATGCCGCATCCGCAATTTCCTTTACCGAAATCTTTTCATCATAATGCTCATGAATAAAAATGAGCATCATTTTAAGCTTTTCATTTGCCTTTTCATGCCTCGGACTTTTCCCTTGCTTTTCCTGCGGTATCTCTTCCAATGTTTCCAGAAGACGATACCATATTCCAGATAACAGTTCATTTAATTTTATTTCATAAGCAAATTCTTCTTTTCCGATTTCAAAAGATTTCCTTACTTTCTCCAGGATTTCCCCATGTTCCTCCTTCTGTGGATAAAACCCCAGAACTTCAATTGACGGAGAGGTTATAAGCGGCCTGATGTATTTTTGTTCCATCAGACTCCCCGGTCTTCCTCCGATAAGAGAGACGTCAAAAATATGAACTTTCTGAATCGTTTTCTCCTCTCCCTTCGGCTGCTTTGTCATATGGAGAATATTAGAATTAATAAGTCCTGCGCTTCCGGGTGGAAAAAAGGTTCTCCCTCCGGGCGTATGATATTCAAGGCTCCCTTGCTCAATGTAAAATAACTCCATCTCTTTATGCCAATGCCAGGGTATTTGGCTTCTTGTCTCTTTATTAAATTCGACATAGGAAGCGAGATGAGGAAAACCGAACGGCATCTCCGGCAACGCTTCTTCTTTACTTCCTTTTATAAATTGAATATTTTCAACTATCTGCAAGCTGCCTCCTCCTTTTTTAAACCGCACATCCCAAGTTTAGTATAGCATGTCCCATTTTTCATTTAAACATTTTTTTCTTATACGCACGCCTCTCTTCCCGCGTTACTGTTCACTCCGTTCTCAGTAACGCATGATGTTCTGCAATGCAAACTTTTTGCATTTCAATTCGCTCCGCGAAGCAGAAATCATCTCTTAAGTGTTAAGCTACTGTGTGAACAGTAACCTTTCCTCTCTATGACAAAAGCAACAAGTGGCAAAGGGGTTTTCAAGGCATATGATACTAATAAATGAAAAGGAGATATCTCTATGAATTGTTTTCAAAAAGTACAATATACAATCCGCAGGGGTGACAATCTATATCAGCTTTCCCGCTATTTCCAGACTACAGTGCAAGATATTCTCGCTCTGAATCCGGGTCTCGACCCGTATAATCTTCAAATAGGAAGCAATATTATCATTTGCCCCAGCGAACAATTTATTTCGCAAACATTCCCTTCGGATCCTCCCGCCTGCCCCAACCCTTCCATGCAGTTCAACCTTCTTGGCGATATGCGTGAAGTGTGGATACAGCACGTATACTGGACACGCCTGCTTCTCATCAGTATTGCGAATCGGCTGGCGGATGAAGACGCCACCAAGGCCCGCCTTCTCGAAAATCCGGCGGATACCGCGGCAATATTCGCAAACTTCTATTCCCCGGCTACCGCAGGTACCATCGAACAGCTCTTAACTGAGCATCTGACGATCGGAGCTGACCTGATCACAGCCTTGCGCGACGATAATACCGCGGAGGCAGAGACCCTTACCAGAAGATGGTATCAGAATGCAGACCAACTGGCAGAAGTATTTAGCAGCATGAATCCCTTTTACAACCTTGAGGACGTGCAAAAGATGCTTTACGACCACATCAACCTGACCACTCAGGAAGTGGAAGCCCGGCTCGCAAATGACTTTGAAGTCGATATTGCAGCCTTCAACCGCGTGGAGCAGGAAGCCTTGGATATGGCTGATTATTTTTCTTCAGGAATCATGCGCCAGTTTCCCCAGCAATTTATGTAAGATAGAACGTAAACAGAAAATGCAAAAATTCCCGATACAATATTCTTGTACCGGGACAGTAAAAAAGGCGAAAGCAGTAAGTGCTTCCGCCTTTTTTCATATCATACGAGGAAAGACCTTGCTGCTTTAACGTATGAAAGTATTTCCTTCCTATGATATAAACACTCGTGCTGCCGAAGCTTTCATTCTATTAACATCGTTTAAATACTGGCATATAGTCTATCGGTGCATCTACCACAATATGCGCTCCGCCTGAATATACAATTCCATTATCCATCGCTTCCCAGCGGCAGCCTTTAGGCAGGTATGCCTCCTTCCGGCGCTGTCCGGCCGATAGGATGGGAGCCACAAGGTACTTTTCTCCAAACATGTACTCCTCCTCGTTGTCCCAACAGCTCATATCCTCCGGGAACTCATAGAACAGAGGTCTCATAACAGGGGTGCCTTTTTCGTGGGCCTGCACCATCAGTTCACGGATATAATCCCGCAGATTTTCCCTGATCCCCATATATTTTCTGCAAATATCATATACCTCATCGCCATAGCTCCATACTTCATTAGCGGCTCCAGAGCAGCAGGCGCTTCCACCCGTTGTTCCCTGACGGGGCTGCCTTGGTTCTCTGTCTCCGTGCAGCCTCATGACCGGGCAAAAAGTTCCCCATTGAAACCACCTTACGAACAACTCTCTAAAATCGGAATCTTCCGGATTCCCTCCATGAAATCCTCCGATATCGGTAGTCCACCAGGGAATGCCGGCAATTCCCATATTCAACCCTGCGGCAAGCTGATTGCGCATACTGCCAAAGCTGGAGGCAATGTCCCCGGACCATACGAGTGCTCCGTACTTTTGGCTTCCTGCCCACGCACAGCGGAGAAGGTTTACAATATTATTCTGCCCTTCCGCTTCCATTCCCTCATAAAAGGTTCTGGCATACTCTTTCGGATATATATTTCCTATCTGTAAATTGCTCCCCGTATGATATCGATAGTTATCAAAATCGTATACACTATATTCAGGCTCTGCCTCGTCCAGCCAGAATATCTTTATCCCATGCTCATAATAATTCTTTTTCACTTTATCCCACAAATAATTTCTTGCGCCCGGATTGGTGACATCGCAGTGGATGGTGGCACCCTGAAAATCAAGCCCTACCCGGAAGCCTCTGTCCGTGCGGATTAAATAGCCCTTCTCCAGCATTTCCTCATAGTTTTCACTTTCTCTGTCTACCGTGGGCCATATGGAAACCATAAGCTCAATTCCCATTTCCTTCAGCTCTCCCACCATCGCCTCCGGGTCCGGCCAGAATACCGGATCGAATTTCCACTCCCCCTGCTTCGGCCAATGAAAGAAATCGATGACAATCACATCGATAGGCAGATTTCTTCTCTTATACTCCCTGGCAACTTCAAGAAGCTCTTCCTGCGTCTGATAGCGCAGCTTGCACTGCCAGAAACCGAGGCCGTATTCCGGCATCATCGGCACTTTTCCGGTAACATCCGCATAGGCTTCCTCTATCCGGGCCGGAGTATCTCCCGCCACTACCCAATAGTCCAGCGCCTTCGTAGAATAGGACTCAAAGCTCATGACATTTTTACCGAGCACTGCCCTTCCCACTCCCGGATTGTTCCAGAGAAGTCCATAACCGGAAGAAGAAAGCAGGAAAGGAACGCTGGCCTGAGAATTTCTGTGGGCAAGCTCCAAATCCAGCCCCTTTAAATCCAGATATGGCTGCTGATACTGCCCCATACCGTACAATTTCTCATTTTTATCCAGGGACTCAAAGCGTTGTGTCAAATGATAATCTCCGCCGGGAATGGCCTTGAATTCCCTCGCCTCCACCTCCAGCGCGCTGCATTTTTCTCCGCATATATCCTTTCTGTTTCTGCTGTATTCTTCCAAAATCAATTGATTATTCCGGTTGTATACACTTATTTTTCCAAACTTGGAAATTTCCGCCTTTATTTCTCCGTTTGTGATTATTCCGCAGTTATCATATATCTCTATATGGTAATCCGTCTTTTGCACCTTACATAAAGCCCAGTCTGCCGCCGGCATGCTGCCGTTTTTCGTTGCCCGGATTCGCAGCGCATCCGGTCCCCACGCTTCCAGCCATACCTCTTCGCCATCAAAGTAAAATACCAGTTTATCATCCCTTTTTTCAATCATAGAATACCTCCATCCTCGTGTATCCACACTCTCATCTGGTTTAAGCCCCTATTTCCCCATGCATAATAAGGAATCGCGGTTAACATTTCCTCTTTTCTTTCGAATTCTCCTTCGAAATATAATTCTTCATTTGCATAAATGCGGCTGCCCTGAGCCTTAATGGGTACAATTCCCCCCAGCAGATTCTCCTGATACTCTTCTGCCTTTATGACACCTTTTTTCAAAATATGGAGTTCCTGAAGCCTTTCTCCGTTATCTGCCCCTTCGAAGCAATAGACAATAGGGCCTCTCTGCAGTGCGGCACAGCCGATGTTCGACCTGACTGCCGTATTCGTATGTACCTTTCTTATCCTCATATCAAAGGCAAGGGAGAGGTTATCCGACACATTCCATTCTCTGGATATGAAGCAATAGCCTTTGTGCACCTCGTGTTCCGCTGTTATATCCCGGCCGTTTAACAGCAGCTTATAGCCTTCGGCATAGGAGGGAATACGTATGGCAAAGGTAAATTCCTTCTTTTCTCCCTTAGGTGCGATTTCATAAGAGACGGCTCCGTTCCATGGGAATTCCGATACAGTCCGTATCGTCGCATTTTCTAATTCTGCGGTTCCTCCTATGTGCAAGTCGGAATAAATAACCCTCTCTTCTTCTCTCCATATGTAAGTGCCAAGGGACGCAAGCAACCGCGCCACATTGGGAGGACAGCATGCGCACTGATACCAGCCAGGCCTCTGGGGCAGCACATGCTTATAGCCAAAAAGCTCTCCTGACACGCCTGGATTTACCTCCAGCGGATTAACGTAGAAAAATCTTTTGCCGTCCAACTGCATGCCGCTCAGCACTCCGTTATACAAAGCCCGTTCCATAATATCTGCGTATTGTCCGTCTCCCGTTATGCCAAGCATTTTTTCTGCCCAGAAAATAAGTCCTACGGATGCACAGGTTTCCGCATAAACGGAATCATTCGGCAAGTCATAATCTATGGTAAAGGCCTCTCCCTCCGCATTCGAACCGATTCCGCCGGTAATGTACATCCTCTTATTTACACAGTTTTCCCAGATGGCCTCACATGCCTTAAACAGCTCTTCGTCCCCGGTCACACCTGCAATATCCGCCATGGCCATATACATATATACAGCCCTGACACTATGCCCTTCCGCTGTTTTCTGATTTCTTACCGGCGCAAAGCTCTGGTTGTATTTCATGTTATATGGGTCCATGATCTCATGTTTCCAGCCGCGCTTTAGCGTTTCCTCGATAAAAAATTGAGGGTTCTTTCCTCTTTCATCGATAAAATGCTGTGCCAGCCTCAAATACTTATTCTCACCGGTCACATGGTACATGCGCATCAAACCGATTTCCACCTCCTGATGCCCCGGAATTCCTTCTCTTTTCTCCACAAGAAAACGGTTCGCTATATGGTCCGCCATCCGTTCCATCACCCCCAGAAGCTTATCCTTTCCAGTGGCTTCATAATAGGCCGCCGCTGCCTCCATCATATGCCCCGCACAGTATAATTCATGGCATTCATGAAGATTGGTCCAGCGCTTCTCAGGCTCCTTTATGGTAAAATAGGTATTCAAATAACCATCGGGCTGCTGTGCCTTTTCGATAATATCTATGATATTATCCGCCCTTTTTTCCAAGTCCTCATCGGGCTTTATGCATAGGGAATAGGCTGCTGCTTCCAGCCACTTGGCTACATCGCTGTCCTGAAACACCATTCCATAGAACTCCCCATCCTCCAGGCCTGCAGCTATACGGAAATTAGCAAACGCATGGCTTTTCTCCACTCCTTCTACCTTATCATCCAGAATGGCTTCCTGATAGGGAATAACTACATCTGTAATCAGACTTTGCCGTTTTGTCCAAAAACTGTCGTCTATCCTAATATTTTTTAAATCAGTTTTATGTATCTTCTTTCTTTCCATTTTGATGATTTCTCTCCTTTTCGTCAACTCTAAACTGATTCAGCGCCTTGCCCAGCTCCTCCATATTCAATTTCAGAATCGAAACGATACCGGTCAGATTGCCGCTCAGTATCTTTTGCTGTTTTACCTGCTCCATTACCCTATCGGAATACAAGATATTTTCCTCGGAAACCTCCGATATTTCCCTGACCGCCTCCAGCGCTTCCTTCCTCTGTCTATCCATTTCCGATACACTGTCCGCGATATGCTCCAAACTGATTGTCAGGCCATCCACCTGCTCCCGCATTGCATAGAAGGTTCCGGTTGTCAGCTCCGCTTTCTCCTTCTGAACCTCTACTGCCTTCTTCGTTTCATAGACTGCACTTTCGGTCCTGACTACCTGCTGCTCTATTTCCTTTATAATTTTTCGGATTTCTTCCGCCGCCTGTGAAGAGCCGTCCGCAAGCTTATGAATCTCTCCTGCTACTACCGCGAAGCCTCTTCCCGCTTCTCCTACTCTTGCAGCTTCTATCGAAGCGTTCAGCGAAAGCAGATTGGTGCTGTCGGCCATTTCATTTATTATTTCCAAAAAGCTTTCGATATTTGCCGACTGTTCCTTTAGTTGCAGCATATACTTCACTTCAGTATCCGACACTGCTTCAACATCCTTGGCATTTTCCTGAAGCTCTGTCATCGTTATTTCCATACCGGATATAAATTCATCGGTCTTGTCCGCCGTCGCTTTTATTTTTCCTGCACTTTCGTTTACAAGCTCAATCTGCTCCGAAAGATACTCCATTTTCTCCCGGCATCTTTCAAGCTCCGCCGCCTGCCTGGAGATTCCCTGATTGATATCCTTTACCACATCCGTAATGGACACCGCCGTCTCCTGCACGTTTGCAGAAGATGCTTTCAGATTCTCCATAGAGTCCTCTATTGCGCAGTCGCAGTTCTTGACTTGAACGATCATTTTCTTTGTCTTCCCGATCATCCGGCTCATATGTCCGGACAAAACGTTTATTTCCTTCAGGTAAAAACTTTTCTCCTTTACCAAAAGATTTCCTTCGGAAACCTCTCCAAGTATTTGAGCCATTCCTTTCACTGCCTTCACCAACTGCTTCGAAATAAATGCAGCAGTCAGTATGGCAAGAAAGCAGGCGAGCATTACGAAGAGGAAGACTACCATTTTAATAGATGACGCTCTCGTCATAATTGTTTCTTCGGGAATCATGGCACATAAAAGTGCACCATTTTGCCCGCTTTGCATCTGAACGTACAAATAATCCTTATCGTCATAGGTTACGTACTCGCTTAGGCTGCTAAAACCTTTTCCGTTGATTTCCCTGAAAAAGTCTTCCCCCATAAAGGCTGTCCCACCGTCCTGGCCTGCTGCTATTTCCCGCCCGTCGGCGGTGATGAGTGAAATTCTGCTCCCTTCGCCGAAATTTAATTCCTTTAGAAGCTGCATTAACTCAGCTTTTCCAATATCCACTACGACTACTGCATTATTTTCCATACTTTTTTGCATATAAGACAGCGCATAGTCATCTTCAGCGATGTTAAGCTTCTCATCAATCAACGTATGTTTGCCGGTCCAACTGCTTTTTTCCGCAATATCTTCTTCCAGCTCCTCAAAAAATCCATTCTGAATAACGGAGGCCGACGTAACAGTCTGCAGCTTACCGGAAGGAATCAGATGGATGCCGGAAATAAATTTATTTGCCTTTTCCTTGGCGAGCACATTGGTTTTTACCGCACTTAGCTGCTTGTTTTTTTCCAGCGTATCGAAGGACGATCCCTTTATGTAATTTACCGTATTGTCATCCACGAGAAGCTGCACACATTCCGACTGGACTCCGGCAAATACGTAATCCAGATATTGCAATGTCATTTTCATCGTATTTTTCATGGATTCTTCGCATACGGCTACAATTTCCTCCGAAGCCCTTTGATAAGAGAAGACTCCGACTATGATAACGCAGATGACCGGAATGGAAAAACCGGCAATTAAAAGCCTTTTTATACTGGTCGTTAATTTTCTTTTTTTCTTCCCTTCGTGTTTTTCTTCTTTCATATTTGCCTCCTAATGAGCCAAGCAGATATGCTTGTATGTCTATTTGACTCACAAACTCAAGGTTGAAAGTGCTTTTCTTTCAGCCTTCCAGCTTCCTAGCCTTTGACCGCTCCGCTCGTCATACCGCTGATAATATATTTCTGCATAAGAATGAATATAAGGGCCACCGGAATAATCGTTACCACAGCAAATGCTGTCAAATAGCTCCATTTCGTCCCATACTGTCCTATGAAATTAAAAATTCCTGCTGTAATCGGACGTTTCTCCTGATCCAGAATAAAGGTCATGCCGTAAGCAAGGTCACCCCACGCATAAAGGAAGGAAAAAATGCCGCAAACTACCACACCCGGCTTCGCAATCGGAATCAATACCCTGAGAAATGCCGTGAACCGGTTACAGCCGTCGATATAGGCTGCCTCCTCCAACTCCTTTGGTATGGATGCGAAATAATTCTTAAGGATCAGTACCGAAAAAGGGATTCCTATCGTTGCATCCGCTAAAATAGTGGAAAAAAAGGTATTATATAAATGCATATTCTTGAACATTATGAATAACGGCGTAAGGAGCACAGATACCGGCAGCATCTGCGTCACAAGAAATATGAGGATAATTCCTCTTTTTCCTGCAAAGGCATACCGGGCGATGCCATAAGATGCGGGTACTGCCAGTACCACCGCTATTGCCATTGCGGATAAAGAAATAGTCATGCTGTTTCCAAAGGAGTGAAACATATTGAAGTCTCCGCTGTCGAACTGCACCATATAGGACTTCAAATTCAGCACTTCAGGCCAGAAGGTCGGTGGAATCTGAAAGATTTCCTTCTCCGTTTTCAGGGACGTAACTAATATCCAATACAGCGGAAATAAAAGAATGCATAGGACCAATATAGAAACCATGCAATATATGGCATTTTTACTTTTCGATAATTTCACATCTGCTCCCATTATGCTTCCTCCTCCGTATACACATATTTTAAGTACGCCAGACTTACAAGAAATAAAATAACAAACAGTATATTGGCTACCGCCGCTCCCTTGCTGTACTTAAACATTTCAAAGGACAGCTTATAGGAATAAGTGGACAAGACCTGTGTAGAATTCACCGGCCCGCCGCTGGTCATAACATAAATCAGGTCATAGACCTTAAAGGTGTAAATAAATCCGAGAATCAGTACGGATTCTATCGTAGGCTTTAACAGGGGAACTGTTATTCTCCAGAATGACTGAAGCTTGTTAGCGCCGTCGATAGAAGCACTTTCGTACAATTCCGTCGGGATAATAGTAAGCCCCGTAGCAATTAAAATCATATTAAAAGGAATACCGATCCAAATATTTGCAAAGATTACGGCGGGCATTGCCGTAGCTGTGCTGGTCAGCCATTCCACATTTTCTCCGATCAGTCCTATGGTTTTTAGAAAATAATTGATGATTCCCACATCGGTTCCAAACATAAACTTGAAAATAAGGCCCGTAATCGTAATCGGTATCATCCACGGCATCATCAGAAGTCCTCTTACGGGCTTGGAAAAAGCGAACTTTTTGTTAAAAAATACTGCCAGAGCAAAACCAACAATAAATTGAAATACCAGACAGGAAACAGTGAATACAAGCGTATTCCACAGAGATGTAGTCAGCTCATTGTCCTTCGTAAATAAGTCGATATAATTTTGGAACCCTATGAAATCTCTTATTCCGTTCTTGAGATTCCTGGCAGTCACATCCTGAAAGCTGAGAATGAAATTGTATATAATAGGGTAGCCCACAAAAGCGAGCATATATGCCAGCGCCGGAAGCACGAAAAAAATGCCTGCATTATCATATTTAAAGAATTTTTTTATATTTTTCATTACATTTCCTCCATTTTTGGACAAAAAAAGGGCAGGAAATCACATTTTGCTGCTTTTCCTGCCCCTTTCAACCGTTTACTGGGCTAATATCCCATCAATGGTTGTCTGCGCTTTTGCCGCCGCATCCTCCGGCGTGCTCGCACCGGTCATAACTTCATTAAATGCCAGGGAAATTGCGTCTGATATATCCGGCCACTCAGGCAGAGGTCCTCTTGCATAAGCATACTGCATTTCCTCTACGAACGCTTCGTATACCTCATCTCCCTTGAATTGATTTTCCGCAATCTTAGAGTCGGAGGAAATATACCCCATCGCATTCATCATATACAAGCAGTTTTCCTGTGTAATCGCAAATTTCAGGAAATCAATAGCCGCATCTTCATTGCCTCCGGCGATAACTGCATAGTTCTCTCCGCCAAGCCCTGAAGCCTGCTGTGCATCCATCGGAATAGGAGCCACACCCCAGTTCAAATCGGGTACTTCTTCTCTCATGGTGGGAACTTGCCATGTTCCGTTGATCATCATCGCGAGGTTACCGGAAATAAATTGATTCATCGTATCCCCCTGGGTCCAGTTGATCGCTTCTTTTGTCATGGCGCCTTCATCTACCATATTCTTAACAGCCGTCAGGGCCTTAATACCGCCTTCAGAATTCATCTCATAAGAGGATGCTCCCGTAGACCAGAGCCATGTAAGGAAATTGAAGGTTCCTTCCTCATTCTGTAAGCTGCAATGTGCGAAGCCGGAAACATTGTCCTTGGAACATGCCTTTGCCGTTTCCAGCAACTCATCCCATGTCGCGGGAACCTCACGTCCTGCTGCCTCGAGCATGTCTTTATTGTAGTAAAGAAGCAGGCAGTTGCTTCCAAAAGGAACTCCGTAAAGTCTTCCGTCCAGCGTACAGGAATTGACCGGACCGTCATAATAAGTGCTGACATCGAATTTATCCGTAATATCTGCAAAAATTCCCATCGAAGCATAGGAAGCATGGTCAGGATTATCCAAAATAACCAAGTCTGGAAGCACATCCGCCGACGCTCCTATCGACAATTGTTTCTTAAAGTCTGCAAAGGGAACGTATTTCGCTTCTACCGTCACCGCATCCTGCGAATTGTTATATTCCTCAATTAAATGATTCAGCGCCTTCTGATGTCCCTCAGTTTCCCAATAATACCAAATCGTTACGTCTCCCGACGCGCCGCCCTGCTCCTGCGGGCTTTCTTCTTCGGTTGTCTCTGCAGAAGCCTCTGACGCGGTTTCCGTGGTCGCGGCTGCCGTATCTCCACCGGTCTCCTTAGCGGGAGTCTGTCCGCAGCCTGTCAAAAGCGCCGCCGTCATAGCTGTTGCCATAATTGTTGCCAATACCCTCTTCATAATTTCACCTTTCCTCCTTCATTGTTTTAGCGAGCTTCCTCACTTGTTTCGGTATCTTCATTATAGTCAGTCTCTTTTATCGCCGAAACTCAACAAAACTTTAAAAGGAGGACTTTCCTAAGATTATTTATGCGTTCTTCTATATTCTGCCGGAAGCTGTCCGGTACATTCCTTAAATACTCTGCTGAAATATTTCGCATCGGAATATCCAACCCTGTCCGCTACCTCACCAAGCTTCATCTGGCTGCCAATAAGAATGGCCTTCGCCTTCGCAATGCGATAGTCTCTGGCATAAGCGCTGAACTTAATTCCTTTTTCTTTGTGAAACAGCATTCCTAAATACTCCGGTGTCAGGTTCAGTTTGGCAGCGATTTCCTCCAGTGTAATTCCCTGCTGGTAATATTCCAAAAACATGCTTTCCGCCTTCTTCACATTCAGGCCGACATTGCCATCGTCTTCCTGAATGCTCTCCCGAAGGAAAGAGAATATTTCCTCTGAAACCTTTTTCAGCTCCTCTTTGTTGACAGCACTCATAATTTTCTCCAATATTTTTTGCTGTTCAAGCTTTTCATGGTCCAAAAGGCCGATTTCTTTCGAAACGTTCATCATCACCCATAAGAATCTCACGTAGCTTTCCTTGATTTCTTTCGGTGCATAAATATAATCCGTTCCAAAATACGCATTAAACCGCTCAAGGCTTTTTCCGATTCTGCTCTTATCCAGGGCGCAGATGGCAGCCTTTAAATCGTTCTCTATCTCTATCGGATATATGCAGACCGCCGTCTGCACCTGCAAAATCTTCGGATAGGAAATCATTACTTTATCGCCAAAGGAAATGTTCCATTCCATATATTGCTGTAATTTCTGGAAGCTCTCCCGCAGCCCTCCCGCACCCGAGGCATTGATCCAGCCCAGCCCTATATCCGTATTCCCCATGGCAAAGAGCAGCTCGATAATCTCATAGCGGAACCATCTCTCCAAAATATCCGGCTCCCGGATACTATAAAATACAACGAGCAGCAGCTTTTCCTTGGGTATCTCAAGAATACAGTATTTCACTTCCTTCCTGCTCAGGCAGTCTTCGAGAATGCGCCGGATTCTTCCAGACCTAGACTCGAACTGTCTTCCCAGATATATGGACACCTCGCTGAATCCGCAATCCGCTTCGATTTCATATTTCGTTTTCAGAAAAGAAGACAGCTCTTCGTTCAAAATCATACCGCCGAAAATGAGCCCGAACAAAACATGCTGCAGATTTCCCAATACCTCCGGACTTAATTTCTCCACTTCCTCAAGCTGAGTTTCCACATTTTTTACCGCTTGAACAAAGTCCATGAAAACAAGCGGCTTGACCAGATATTCGCTCACTCCGAACCGGATGGCCTGCTGGGCATAGCTGAATTCTGAATAAGCGCTCAATACGATGACTTTGCTCTTTACCTTGTTCTCATACATTCTGGCAACCATCTGTAAGCCATCCATCACCGGCATCTTCACGTCCGTCACGACTAACTCCGGCCTCTTATCGAGAATCATCTCAAGCCCTTCCTCACCGTTTACTGCCATGCCCACCACCTGATACTCCGGGAACATCTTACCGAACAATTTGCAAATACCTTCCCTGATTCTTATTTCATCTTCTACTATTATCACTTTCATTGGTCAATCTCCATGGAATCAGAATTATAATTTCTGTTCCTTCTTCCAATACACTTCTTATATTCACGTGAGCATCTTCCCCATAATACATGAATAATCTGGTAAAAGCGTTGGCTATGCCGATATCTCCATTTTCTTCCATCATATGGAAGGCTCTTTCATTCAGCCTTTCTACAAAGGAAGGTTCCATACCCCTGCCGTTATCGCTTATCATGATTTGCAGATATTCCCCTTCCTTAGCCATTCGGATCGTTAACATGTTTTCTCCGCTTCTTCCTTCGAACCCATGAATAATGGCATTCTCAATAAAGGGCTGCAGTAAAAGCTTATGCACCCGGCACTCCATAACCTGTGCATCGATGTCCATGGTACAACGGAATGTATTTTTCAGCCTCGTTTGCTGCAAATAAATATAATTTTTCAGCCAACTGACCTCTTCACGCACTTCCACCGTGGCATTGCTGTTCTTTATAGCATACCGCAATATAGAGGCAAGGGTATTTATGGCGTTGCTTATCTCGAATTCATCCTTGTCGATTGCCATCCAGTTAATGGTATCCAGCGTATTATATAGAAAATGCGGATTGATCTGGGCCTCCAGGGCGGTAATCTCCGCCAGACGCTGCCGTTCTCCTGCTTCCTTTTCCTTTTTCAGCGCCGTATCCAGCTTTTCCAGCATATCGTTAAACTGAATCGCAATAAACTCCACCTCCAGGGGCATCTGCTTGTCCACTTCCACCCTGGTTCCGAGATTGCCTGAGCTCACCGTTTCCATGGATTTCACGACCTTCTGCACCGACCCGGACAACTGCCTCGACAGCAGCAGCGTCAGGATTACTACCATTCCCAGGCAGAGCAGACAGGCCGCAATATTGATTCTCTGCTGGTTCGTTATCCCCATCATGGTCTCTTTCTGATTCACTGCATTTACAACATCCCATCCCAGATCTTTATTCTCATACACATACAAAGAGGTATACTTATCCTCAAAAAGATTTTCACTATGTATAAACTTCAGATAATCTTCCTTCTTCTCCTGCGATGTGCACCCGCCATCCGTAATCGCTCTCGCCAGTCTTGTACTGTCGGGATAAGAAATAATCCTTCCCTTTTTATCCACTATAAAATTGAAATTATCGAAGCTTAGCTTGTCTTCTCCTTTCGTCAGGCAGACCTTCTTTAACAATTCCTCATCTATGCTGACGATGACGACACCGTTTCGTTTGTTTAAGTCTTTGTAATCGATGATTCTATGGGAAATATGGAATAGGTAATAATCCTCATTGGCGAAGCTCACCGCATATTCCGTAGGGAAAATATGCGTCTTGTTATCCGCCGATATACAATCATAAAGCTCCTCCTGTCCCAGGCTGAAATTCTTTATCCAAGAGTCTTCATTCGTATATGCGGTTAACTGATGGTAGGTAACGAGCTTGTTCTCTGAAGTAATTATGGTAATGGCACGGATATAGTCTTTCGTATTGATGAGACCGTTCAATATTCTTCTGAGCTGATTTCTGGTAACGGATTCATCCTCCCCGTTGTTAAGCTTATCGACCAGCTTTACCACATCGTCGTTGGTATAAATCTGATAAAGTAAATCTTCATAGGATTCCATCCATATTTCCAAGCTATTACCAGTTTGTTCCAGATTGTTGAGCGTCAGCTCCTCCATATTCTTTTTTAAGGTGTTGGAAGTATTGTAGTAAGAATAAACGCTTAGTACAAAAAGCGGAATGACAGACGTCACAAGAAACAAGCATATCAGTTTTGTCTGCAGGCTTGTCTTGTTACCGGTTGAATTTTTTTCTATTTTCATAAATCTGTCCTTTCATACTGTTTACCGAAACAAGAGAAAAGATGATTTAATCATATCAATATACGTAAATTGGGTCAAGGGCATTTTAAGTCTAATCGGTATTATAAGGTCCGAAAGCCACTTTTCTTGCGCTTTTTGCCCGCATAAGTTACAATGAAACCCTCCATTATAACACCAGACTTTTTATAATGATATTATAGCACAATAGAATGGTGGTGATAAAATAAAATGAATACCTATAAAACATCTGACATTGCACGTTGTATCGGAGTCCACCCTAACACGGTCCGGCTTTATGAAGAACTTGCACTGATCCCCAAACCGGAGCGAAAAGCAAACAGCTATCGGGTTTTTACAGATTTCCATATGGAGCAGATGAGGCTTGCAAGAACGGCATTACAGGTAGAGGTTCTGCAAAACGGCCTAAGAAAGCAAGCGATTGCCATTATTAAGGCCTCAGCTTCTGGTAATTTCGACAAAGCAATTTATTTCACAAAACAGTACTTACAGCAGATAGAAAGCGAACAGAAAAATGCCGAGGAAGCCATAATCATTACGGAAAAGCTATTGTCTGGCAATGGACAGGAAATAGATGATACGGTCTTGACCAGAAAAGAAGCTGCCGGTTATCTGCAAATCACTATGGATGCTTTAAGAAATTGGGAAATGAACGGCCTGCTTACCGTAAAACGAAAACAAAATGGGTATCGCGTTTATAAGGAGGAGGATGTTCGGCGGCTAAAAATCATACGTTCCCTGCGCTGTGCAAATTACTCTCTTTCAGCAATTTTGCGAATGCTGAATACTTTATCTCACAATCCTGACGCTAGTATCCGGCAAGCCATCGATACCCCGAAAGAAAACGACGATATTATTTCCGTATGCGACAAGCTGCTCACTTCATTGCATTACGCAGAGAAAAATGCGCAAGCTATGCTCGCACAGCTTAAGAAAATGAAAAAACAGTTCGAAACAAACCCTCCTATTTAACACCAGACTTTGTACTGGTGTTATTCTTTTTTTATGCCAAGAAAAAAGGAGGAAATATATCGTATGAAAACAGCTATAGAAGTAAAGAAACTATGCAAATCCTATTCCAATATCAAAGCGGCACAAAATATTGATATCTCTATTTGCCGCGGAGAAGTATTTGGTTTATTAGGCGCAAATGGTGCCGGCAAAAGTACCACGATTGAATGTATCTTAGGAACAAAAAAACAGGACAGCGGAACGGTGTCCATTCTCGGAATGAATCCGCAGAAGGAACGGAAAAGGCTTTTTGAGAAAGTTGGTGTTCAATTTCAGGAAGCCAACTATCAAGACAAAATAAGAGTGGCTGAGCTTTGCGAGGTTACGTCTTCCCTTTACAGAAATACTGCGGATTATATCGGTCTTCTCGAACAATTCGGACTCTCAGACAAGCTGAAAAGTGCGGTAAGCGAGCTTTCGGGAGGGCAGAAGCAGAGGTTATTTATCGTTCTTTCGTTAATTCCAAATCCGGAAATTGTATTCTTGGACGAACTGACTACCGGGCTTGACGCAAGAGCAAGACGGGATGTGTGGAAAAGCCTTTTGGATTTAAAGCAAAAAGGACTGACCATTCTGCTGACTTCCCATTTCATGGATGAAGTAGAGGTTCTTTGCGACAAAATCATGATTCTTAAAAAAGGGGAAACTATTTTTTACGGAACAATACAAGACGCAGTTGCAGCCAGTCCCTATGAAAAATTAGAGGAAGCATATCTTTGGTACACAGACGAGGAGGAAAAAGAAAATGAAAGCATTTAAAGCACTTTTAAAAACAGAAATCAGGCTGTCGCTCCGGGGAATGGATATGTTTATTTTTGCTATCTGTATGCCTATTGTGGTCGTGGTCATCTTAGGCGCATTGTTTGGAAATAAGCCGGCCTTTGAGGGAGCAGAATATACCTTTTTGGAGCAATCCTTCGGCGCGGTATCAACGATTGCCATTTGTGCGGGAGGGGTTATGGGCCTGCCTCTGGTCGTGTCCGATTACCGGAGCAGAAAAATATTAAAACGGTTTAAGGTGACGCCTACCAGCCCCGCCCTTATCTTAGCGGTACAAGTTGTTATTTATACTCTTTACTCCATTGTCTCCCTTATCCTTGTTTATATGATAAGCATACTGTTTTTCGGCTATCATCTACGAGGTTCATGGCCTCAATTCTTAGGTGCTTACTTACTTGTTATGCTGTCTATGTTCAGCATAGGGTTATTAGTGGGCGGACTCGCACCTAATATAAAAATAGCCAGCGTTGCCGCCAGCCTGCTGTATTTTCCAATGCTTATTTTTTCGGGCGCCACTCTCCCTTATGAGGTCATGCCCGCCGGACTTCAAAAAGCCGCAGATATGCTGCCATTGACACAAGGAATCAAGCTTCTTAAGGCTGCTTCACTCGGTCTGCCAATAGACAGCATTTTCATTCCGGTTGTTGTGATGATTGTAATTGCCGTAATATGCGTTACTATTTCCCTGCGATTCTTTAAATGGGAATGATACCTGTACAAACATGAGTATGTTACGATTACCATGCTGCTGATATTAATCGGTTCCGCAACTTATAGGTACTTAGCGATGATCTGGACCAAACGGGCTGGGAGCTGTTCCAAATTAGTAATATCTATAAACCGCTCCTGCCCATAAATATCGCAAATCATTTCCTTGTCCTGTCCAATAGCAGCCGCCAGAAACAACACACCTTTTCGACTGTAGTCATGGAATACCTGCTTCATATCGTCCTTAGCATGGGCGCCGGTATAATCCGGCATCGCTTTGGGCTGGCCGTCACTCAGGCTAATCAACAGCTTGGTCGTCTGAGGCGCATTTGCCAGTTTCTCCGCTAAAATCCGAAGCGCCATTCCATCCCGGTTGTTACTCATGCTCTGAATTGCCATAAGTGAATATTTGTCGTTGAGCTTCGGTTCCTCCCAGTCGATGTAAGAATACACAGACATTTTCTCTTTTGGCGAACGGTCAGCGGTATCTCCATAAATCAGCACGGGGATACCGCATTTTTCACAAAACTCATAGACTGCAACGGCGGCTTGCTTCGCTGCTGCCAATCGTCCGAATGCGTTCATGGAAGCCGATTGGTCAATACGCAGGGCAACAGCCAGCGAAGGTTCTTCTTCCGGCGGACGCTTTTTGGAAAAGTAACAAAAATCCGGAGATGCTACTTTTTCAGCGTGAAACTTTGTGCCAAAAACACGCTTGCCTGCAAACTCCGCAGAAACTTCATGTTCCAAAAGCGGCTCGGTCTTTCTTGTCAATTCCCGAATGACCGGCATGAGTGCGGAAGCAATTTGACGGTACTCCTGTCGGTGGGCGGCTGTGGATTCCGGGCGATGGACAATCATTCCTATTTTTTCGTGAGAGGAACTTTTGACAGCCGCCCTTGCCTGTTGGTTTAAATGCTTGCGAAAGGCGCTCTTTTCCTGCTCCAAATCTTCTTGTTTCTCCGGCTGCAACTCATGATACATGGGGGCACCATCGTCTCCGGAGTCTGAACTCTGTGTTTGTGCCGCGTTTTCTGAAGGACTATCGGATTGTCCTTCGCTGTCTGAGGATTTTCGCAGAGCTGCCGCAGGGGGATATTCGTTGTCAGGCAGAGGAGACAATGCCTCAAAATCCCCATCCGCCCGAAGCTCCAGAACTTCGCCGCTTGTTTTTCTGTGCCGGGAAACAACCACTTCCAGCTCTTCCATTGTTCCATGATGGAACATCTCCTGTTCTAATAGAGCGATTTCATCCGGATCGGTGGTGATTTTATAAATAACCTTGTTATAAAGGGATTTCGCCGCGTCGTTGCCTTGCAAAACCGCATCCACCCAAAAGAAGTAAGAACGCATACCTGCCACGCCTTTTATTGCATTGGCCTTGGCTGTTCTGTCGAGCATAATGATAGCCTGGGCAAAAACGCGCAGCAGCTCGACATCGCAACAGCCTGTTTTTGCCGCCGCCCGCTCTACCATGACCTCGATTGGCGGTAAGTCCATTTTCTCTGCATGCTGCACCCGGTCACGCAGTGCCTCATTCAGCGGACGGCAGCCGTTGTATCCTCGGTTTGTTGTAATAACCGCAATAAAATCCGGGTGACGATGAACGATACGGCTTGGCAGATTAATACTGCCATCCGGCTCCAGTGCTGAGTTGAGCGCCATCAATACCGCCGCATCACGAATAACCGTAGGCTCCTGAATTTCCAAAATCCAGCCGTTTTCATAAGCCCTCACAATTTCAGACGGATAGTATTGATACTCTATGTTGTTATCTTTTCTATCCGACTGCAATACCGGCAAAATAGTTCCGAGTATATCAGATTTATCCATATCCGCAAAGCAGGTAACTTTGGTGTAGGGCAAGCCAAAATCAGAGGACAGCGCCTTAGCCAGTTGGGTTTTGCCTGAACCGGCATCGCCCTCCAGCAAAATATTCGTGATTTTCATTTCACCCATTTCCCAGTTATGCTTAATTGACTCGCAAATGCGCCGTTCCGCATCGCTTTCAATATGAGAAGAGGGTTTCTTCCAGACAAGAGCCTGTTCTTCTTCTGTCAACTGTCTGTTGGGTGACAGAATCCATTTGTTTTCCATTGTTAATAACACTCCAATTCTTCAATAATACGAGTGAGCGTTCGAAGCCGCTCACCGGTTAGCTCTCCCAAATCGTTTAAAGCTTGGGAAAAGGTTTGTATGTCGCTGTTGATGTTCTGATTTTCCACACAAACCGTTACCGGAAGTACGCCGCCCTGCACCCCGAGACGTTCCACCGTGGGATTTTCGGGGTCGTAAAGCAGGGGCATCCGATAGGCTTCTTTGAAATATAGCAGGGTGCGGCTTAGAAAGATCATCAGGTCGAATATCTGATGAATGGGAAGTTCAATGCTTACTTCCAATGTTCCTTCTGCATTTTCCTTCCAAATCTGTACCGCAATTTGCATCTTCTTGTTTTCTTCCATTATGGGAGCTCCTATGGTCAGCCGTTTAATATTTGAGCAGTAGGCATTCCGTCCGTCGATGCGATCATAATCATCCGCAATCATTACAATATTTTCATTCATTTCCAAATCCTCCTCGCTTGCGGGCGTTTGCCGGTTTTTCCATCCATCCAAAAGTTCATGTTTTCTTTTTATATCCATAATAATCACCTCGTGTTACATTGTAAGATAGTTGATCTACGAAAACAATCCACGCTCCGTAGACTAAACGGAGCGTGGATTAAAGAAGTTAAGTTTTTGAATTTTATACGTACGCATGCCTCTGCTGAGCAGTTGGATCAGAAGTTGCAGCGCTCCTGTTATCCTCCTTTACTGCACGTTAGGAGAGTAACTCATATGAAACATTATCTGTAATGACCAGTTAACTCTGCTTGCTGGAGTACGTGTCCATCCATTGCTTTAAGCAAGTCTCTTTTTTTTGATGCACTTGGCAAATCCAACATGCAATCAATTGTAAACACATTGAACCGGTATCTATGCGACCAGTTAAATGGCGGTTTAGGCCCCCTGTATCTATGTCTGCCATACCCACGTCCCTGTACAGCGCCTGACAACGCTTCAACAGCTTTACCATGCGGTATGTGTGCCGGTATTATTGGCATAACAGGAATATTCCATATGATCCAATGATTATACGCCGGTACCGGATGCCCCATATCGTCCATTATTATTATGATAGACTTTGCGCGTTCGTCTATGCCGGTCAAATGCAATTCAGGTGATATATCATCACCATACCCTGTATACTCCTTAGGTATTAAGCCTTCATTTTCAAAAGCCGGAGTTTTTACAACTAGCCCGTTCATGTTTTTTACTCCTCCAATTTGATAATCTGCCCGCCGAATTTCTATTTCTCTCTGTGAGAAAATAAATCTTAAATCTATGATACCGCAGTTTACTACAAAACAAAAGTGTGCTTCGCGCACTTTCGCATTGTACAAAAAGACGGGACTTGATGTAAAATTCCTCGAAAACCCGCGTGAATACTACATTTCCCCTTTAAATGACTTATATCAGAATATTATTAATATATCAATTTTTTTCAAGATAGGGCATATCGAATCTCTTCTCATAACAGTTATTCGCTTTTAAAATCTTATTCCATCCTAAATAATTAGAGATAGGTACCGATGCATTCAGCATTCTCGTTTGAAACTTCGTAAGGTAGACAGGCTTTGCAAATTTATTGATAAAAGATTCATCGAATTTACCGGTCTGTTCAAACAAGGCTCCAAACTCCGAAAAGTCATTTTGCAGCTTTTTAAACCGCTCCGGCACTATGGCAAGCCCCGCGCATTCACCTTTTGCAATGGCACCTAAAACAGTATATCCCAGACGCTTTGCAAATCTTTCCAAATAACGACAGATGATTTCGCTCTCCGAGGATTCAGGATATCCCGCCTGAATAATAAAACCGATGGCCTGATTTCCTTTTGACGGAGGCAATGCGTGTAGAAAATCCAGCGTTCCTGCCGGTATTGAATGAATATAATTTGGTGTAATTACAATAACGTTATCCGCATTACAAATAGCTTCCATCAGGCTTTCCCGATTTTCTTTTGCAATTGAAAATATTTCACACGGTGTGCTCATTCCATTTGCAAAGGCTCTTGCCAGAAGGTAACTTCCACTGTTTTCCACATTTCCTTTTGGAGATCCATTTAAGATTATTGTTTTCATTCCGTCTCCCCTTTTTCTGATTCTGAAATATGAAGTACTTTTATTTCAGGCGAATAAAATTGTTCGAACACTTTATATATGTAGTCGGAAAATATTTTTAAATCTTCCTCGTTCTTAAAGTCATAATCGTAATAGAATTCAATGTTAGGATATTGGGGATATCTTGGAGCATGAAAAGTGCCTCCGTCGCGAAAGGAAGTGTACGGCAAAAAAAGTGGTATCATCCGGTCGAAGAGAGACTTCATCTTACTGCTTATAAATCCTTCTTGCAATTTTGCATAAAACATCGCTTTATCAGCACCGACATACCCTCTATAAAAATCTTCCAAGTCATTATGTATACATATTCCCGGACTTTTCCACCAACAAGTCCAACAGCCTATGCAATTCTTAATATTAAGCTTTTCAATATCAAAACAGAGAGCATCTGTAGCCATATAGTTACCAAATTCCCTTATAACGATTGTTTTCATGATTTATCCCCCGCAAAATATAATCTTGTTCCGTATCCGCTTACTTTATTATTTACAAAATTATACTATATTTTTAACTATAATTCCATACAATCCTGCAAACATAGGGCACGCGCAATTCTGCAAATACAGGCTCTGGCAGCCGTATCTGCCGGGTTGCCCGCCCGGTATGCCACGGATCATTGCCGTCTGAACAGCCTTACCCTTATACAAAAAGCCGCTGTTGTAATCAGTGCGGCTGCAATTAATATATGTAAAATAGTGTGATATAAGTCCGGTACATATCTTGTTTCACATTCTATCCATTTTACAGCATCTTTAAAATATCGTATCTTTCCTTCCCCATTTCCCATAATTGTGAACCATTCATGGCTGAAAAATTGTGTAACAGACCAGAGGAACAGCCAGATAAGCAGAAAATATTTACCTGCTTTTTCTTTCAATATGTAAAGGAGAAACGCAATCAGAAAAATCACCAAAAAAATCCCATCTTCTTTCCAAGAACGAGTAACAAGATAGCTGTCAGAAAAGTATATTCCTATCATATCTAAAAAAAACCATGCGAGCAGTATCGTATTCGCCGCTATGCTATAGCGTTTGTTGGGGGTATTGGAGGCATGCGGAGTATTTTCTTTCATCGTCTTCCTTTTCATAATATTCTCCCATTAAAGGGGCGAGAAACGGCTTTACCTAAATCTGCTATTCTTCAAAAGTCTGATACCAACTATTAGAAGACCCATGCAGATTAGCCCTATAAATATGATAATGCCCGGGGAATCAGCAAATTCGCCCTCAATAGAAAGGGCTATCGTTCCAAAAACTCCGAATGCGAACAGGAAAAAACATAGTATAGCGGGAATCAAACCCTTTTTGACACCTGCCGCAGCATTGTATATTCCATAAAACACAAGCACAATTGCGGCAATAAAGCCGATTAGCACCAGACCGGGTGCGTCGTCATTTTCGCCCATAATGAATAAAACCAAACCTATCAATATCCCTACTGTGATAGGCAACCAAACGCGTGGTTTTAAAAAAACTCTGATGTCCATCGTGCATTCGCTCCTTTTTCGCATAATAATTACATCTTATTAGTTGTTTCGTTCAATTTTTATCTCTAAACTGAGTCAAATTATACTACATCTACCCGTCCAAAACAATGAAAACCTTTCCGGCTTCACTTGCTCGGCGGTTATCGTAAGTCTTGCGGGGTTACACACCCCACGCACCCGTCCTCTTCCAAAGAACAGAATTGAAAAGACACGTATTGCATAAAAAAAGAACCCTTCCATAGCAATCAGCTAAATAAAGGATTCTGCCATATAAACTTTACTGCTGGTGGCCGGACTTGAACCGGCACGGGATTGCTCCCGAAGGATTTTAAGTCCTTTGCGTCTGCCTATTCCGCCACACCAGCAAGGTGTGTGGATATTAAATGGATGGAGGTGGATTCGAACCACCGAAGCAATTTGCAGCAGATTTACAGTCTGTCCCCTTTGGCCACTCGGGAATCCATCCACATTTCATGTAATTACTATCAGTTATGAACATCATATCATGCCTGACAATATACATTTATATCATATAGTTATTTAAATTGCAAGAAATTTCTCGTCGACTTCCTGGGAGATTTTAGAACAATAGCTGCCGTCGGAGGAAGTGTCACTTTGACCTTGCCTGAAATAACAGGGTATTCTTTCTGCTCCGTATTGTAGCCTGTTTTGGACGTCAGAATCAAACGCTTCATCACGCCCTCTTTGGGCGTGCCCAAGTACCATACCTGCACTTCCTGCGTCACCTCATGATCATTGTTGTTGATTACAATCAGCGATTGTTCCTGTCTGTTGAAACGTCCGTAAATGAGGATGTTTCTTTCGGTTTCCGTGTACCACTTAATGGAACCGGTCAGAAATTCCTTATTTTTCTTATGTATCTGAATCATTTCCTTATGGAAAGCAATTAGCTCATCATCCTCGTTCCCCCACGGATAAGTTCTGCGGTTGTCTGGATCAGTAAAGCCTGCCACCCCTGCTTCGTCACCGTAATATATGGTAGGAGCGCCGGGCCATGTCATCTGAATAACTACCGCCTCTCGCAGGACGGCTTTGTCCACGCCCTCATTTGCTGCCTCAGGTCCATGTGTGCTGGTCCTTCCTACTTTTTTATTCGTCCGGGTAAGAAATCTGGAATGGTCGTGATTAGACAATTCGTTCATCGCGATATACGCAGAAGGCATCGTCATATTGGCACCGTTGTAAACCATGGCTCCCCAAAAACTGTCTACGTCTCCAAGCATATCTTCTCTATAGTCATCGCTGTGCTTCTGCATCCCTGTCAAAAACCATGTAACAGGCTCCATAAAGGCATCGTAGTTCATAATGGTATCCCATTCGTCACCGTGCAGCCATTCTTTCGGATTGCCGTAATGCTCAGCAAGCACTATCGCATTAGGATTCGCTTCCTTTACGACCTTATGGAACTGTTTCCAGAAATAATGGTTATATTCCTGCGAATGTCCCAAATCGGCAGCCACATCCAGGCGCCAGCCATCCACATTGTAAGGTGCGGAAACCCACTTTTTCGCAATGTACATAACGTATTCAAATAATTCCCTGGAGCCTTCAAAATTAAGCTTGGGAAGCGTATCATGCCCCCACCAGCCATCATACGTACCGTTATATGGCCATGCGTTCTTATCCTGAAACGAGAAATAATTGTGATACGGGCTCCCCTTATCCACATAAGCTCCCTTTTCATAGCCTATGGCATTCTCGTAAATCCTCTCTCTGTCCATCCACTTATTGAAAGAACCACAGTGGTTGAATACCCCGTCCAGTATGACCTTCATCCCCCGGCGGTGTGCCTCCTCCACCACTTGGACAAACAACTGGTTACTGGCCTCCAAATTGGCTTTGTTGGTTACCCTGTTAATATATCTGGAAGCAATCCGGTTCTCCTGCCCCGGCGCTATCAGGCTTCCTTCGTCCTCCACGATTTCTCCGAAATGGGGATCGATGTAGTCATAATCCTGAATATCGTATTTATGATTGGACGGAGATACGAACAACGGGTTAAAATAAATGACATCCACTCCCAAGTCCTGCAAATAGTCCATTTTATCCAAGACTCCCTGTAAATCTCCGCCGTAGAATTCTCTCATTCCCACCTTCGCCGGATACTTGTTCCAGTTCTCCACCTTTACCGAGTTCTCTCCAATATAGCGATATTCATTGGTCAGCACATCGTTAGAGGTATCTCCGTTATAGAAACGATCCACATATATCTGATACATGACCGCACCCTTGGCCCAATCCGGAGTCTTATAGCCGGGTATTAAACGGAATTCCAAATGCTTATCCATATTTTTCATGGCTCCGCCATAGTTATAATAGCAGATAAGCTTCCCTGCCTGAATCTCGAAATGATACGCTATCTCTCTGTCTTCCAACTGTACCGTATGAATGTAATAATCAAAATAATCGTCGGCTTCCGCTTTAACCATTATATGCTTTTCATTGTCGCATACAAAAAAGACCTTATCCACATTATTTTTTTCCGTTCGGAATTTTACTGTGATTTCTCCATAGGCACTGGGTTCAGGAGGATATACATAATCCTCACTCATGTCACTGAATAAAGCTTTTCTATTGAAAACAGGACGCATTCTGGATATATAATGCTGATCATATTCGATTTTAGAAAATCCATTTAAGTCCATAATTGTTCTCCTACACTTATTAAAAACTATTTTATACTATATATTGTGGATATTCAAGCAATTCTATACTCATGACTATCTCAGAGCAAAAGTGTGCTTCGTGCACTCTCTCTGCCATACGCCTCGCAGCACATCTTTTGCTTCATGCACTCTCTCCGCCAAATGCCTCGCAGCACGTCTTTTGCTCCGCGCGCGAAGCTGCGCATCTATTATTTCTATAATAGGGGCTTTTTCCTATTATAGAACAGTAAAAAAGACAGCCTGTCGATCTGCTGCCTTTTTTAGAGAAGGTATTTCTTTCTTATGGGGTATAGCAAAAAACTATATAATGTATTGGGGGGGGTTACAAGTAGTATAATAGCATAGCCTACATTATGCGTAAATACCAAGGATTCACAAATATTACAAAAACAAAGTCGCATTTTTGTATATTTTGCACAATGTCATCGTTCCCCAACACTTTTCCGCCCCTTTTGATACATTTCTACTATTCTGCGGTAAGTTCCTCCACCGGAGAATTCTGTATATGAAATAACGCTTCGAACTCATCTCTGGAAATCTTTTCTTTTTCCAGAAGCAGTTCTGCGCATTTGTGAAGCACGCTTAAGTTCTCCACGATGATCGTCTTTGCTTTCTGATAGCAGCTGCTAATGATTTCCTTTACCTCTTTGTCGATTTCGCCCGAAACCAACTCGCTATGATTTTTTGCATGGGCTAAATCCCGTCCGATGAATACCTCATCATCATCGTCGTCATAATTTATCACGCCGATATTGTCTGACATACCGTATCTGGTCACCATCTTTCTCGCAACCTTAGTGGCCTTCTTAATATCGCTGGAAGCTCCCGTAGTAATATCATCGAAAATAATCTCTTCCGCGATACGTCCGCCGAGGGATACCATAATATCCTGCATCATTCTTCCTTTGGTCAGGAACATCTCGTCCTTTTCCGGCAGAGGCATTGTATAGCCTGCCGCACCCAGGCCCGTAGGGATAATGGATACGGTGTATACCGGTCCCACATCGGGAAGTACGTGGAATAAAATCGCATGGCCTGCCTCGTGATATGCGGTAATCTTCTTCTCTTTATCTGAAATGACGCGGCTTCGTTTCTCCGAGCCAATGCCCACTTTAATAAAGGATTTCTTAATGTCGTCCTGCTTTACAAAAGCACGGTTATCCATCGCCGCATTGATAGCCGCTTCGTTCATAAGATTTTCCAGATCCGCACCAGTAAAACCTGCTGTGGTCTGCGCAATCTGTTCCAGATTGACATCTTCCGAAAGAGGCTTGTTTCTGGAGTGCACCCTCAGAATCTCATTTCTTCCCTTCACATCGGGAGGACTTACCGTAATCTTTCTATCGAAACGTCCGGGCCTCAAAATAGCCGGATCGAGAATATCTACGCGGTTCGTGGCAGCCATGACGATAATTCCTTCATTGGCGCCGAAGCCGTCCATTTCCACCAAAAGCTGATTGAGTGTCTGCTCTCTCTCATCGTGACCGCCGCCCATACCGGTACCGCGCCGTCTCGCTACGGCATCGATTTCATCGATAAATACGATACACGGAGAATGTTTTTTCGCATCCGCAAACAAATCACGCACTCTGGAAGCACCTACACCGACGAACATTTCTACGAAATCAGAACCCGAAATGCTGAAAAACGGCACGTTCGCTTCTCCTGCGATAGCCTTTGCCAGCAAAGTCTTACCTGTTCCCGGAGCACCCTCCAAAAGCACACCCTTTGGAATCCTTGCTCCTACCTTTGTAAATTTGCCCGGCTCCTTCAGGAAATTAATGATTTCCTCCAGCTCTTCTTTTTCCTCCTGAAGCCCGGCCACATCTTTAAGCGTGACCTTACTGTCCATGGAAAGTCTGGCGCGGCTCTTGCCGAAATTCATCATCTTCCCGCCGCTGCCGCTATTAGCGTTCTGCGCGTTCATCATGACGAAAAAGAAAACGCCTACTACAAGCACGAGCAGCAGAGGAAACATACTCGTCATAAACCAATTTTCCCTCGGAATATCCTTCACCTCAGGGTCCAGCCCGTAGGAAACCAGTTCTTTTTCTATTTCATTTACATCCGTAGCGTACAGAGTCTTTTCCTCTCCGTTGTTAATCGCTACTCTGACCACTCCGGTCGGAGTTTCTTTGTTCGGCTGAATCACCGCCTCAAGCACGGAGCCCGCTTCCAAATCCTTCGTCAGTTCTCCCCTCGTATAATCGGTCTCTTGTCCGTTCAAGCTTCTGAACATCCATGCCGCGAGGAAGAGAAGACTTAAGATAACTAAAAAGTACGTATTTAAATTTTTCTTATTATTCAAAATCAACCTCCTGTCCGCATCCGTCCAGCCTATCCGGCATGCCAGTTTCCATGCGAACATTTATAATACTATATGTTAATCCACTATCATTCCGTCTTCAAGTCCGCAAGGTGTTTTTGTGGACAGAGTTCACAGAAAACCCGGGGAATCGAGCGCAAAATACTGCTTAACAGTATTTTCGTGCATCAATTGTTGCTATGAAGCCGAAGGCTGAATAGTAACATTAATCCAGTTCCACAACGCCGATATAAGGAAGATTTCTATATCGCTGGTCATAATCCAGACCATAGCCCACTACGAATTCATCGGGAATCTGGAAACACGTATAATCCACATGAACATCCACGACTCTTCGCTCCGGCTTATCTAATAACGTACAGAGCTTCAGGCTCTTTGGGCCTCTGTCCCTGAGCATCTCAAGCAGATAGCTGAGCGTTCTTCCCGAATCAATGATATCCTCCACCACGAGTACATCCTTGTCCTTCAGAGGTTCGTCCAAATCCTTTACGATTCTGACAACGCCGCTGGATTTCGTCTCGCTTCCATAGCTGGATACGGACATAAAATCCAAAGATACCGGAACAGTGATTCTTTTTGCCAATTCACACATAAAAAAGCTTCCGCCTTTCAAAACACAAACTAGATGAACCTGCTTTCCTTTATAATCTCTGCTGACCTGCTCACCAATTTCCTGAATTCTTTTATCTACCGCTTCCTCGGATAGCATAACTCTTACTTTCTCTGACATTTTAAGTCCTCCTCTTAATAAATTGTATCTGCAATGTCACAGTGTGTGCCCACTTGCTTCAGGAAGCCGGAGGCCGAATCGTAACCTGCAAGATACGTTTTGTATATTCTGTCACCTTATAATATTGACTGATGCGATGACCCGGCACCCATAGAATATGATTGCCGTCCGCTAATACATAAAGTTCCCCTCTTTTGTTTTTCGGGATTTTTTCTCCGATCATATAATCTTTTAAGGTTTTTTTAGATAAGTCTTCATTGATGGTAAGATAATCTCCGGTTTCTCTCGTTCGGAACAGTAAAGACCTAGTTATTCTATCATAATCAAACCATTTCGTATATGACTTTTCCGGAATAATTTGAGTTTTTTCATGGGAAAATAAGGAAAATTCTGCCATTCCGAGCCCCGGAACGGATAGGCATCCGGGAATGGAAACGGACAAAGGTTCCTTCCCCTTTCGCTCCTTAGACAGGTGCTTTTCAAAATTTCCATCGAATAAAATCAGGCGGTCATATTCTTTCGCCGCCGTCAGTCCATAAGGTAAAGATAATTGCTTGCTGCCTTGCTTACTTAACAGTTTTCTGATTTCCTCCACATGGACGGAGGTGATATCCTTTCTGCTTTCCGTAAGCTCCTCCAAGGCCTTTAACAGCACCTGTTTCTGCATAAAAGGCTCCTGCGAAGCAAGCAGATCCGCCCGGAGCACGACTCTAAAAGGCTGCGCCCCGCAGATCTCATCCTGCTTAGTCCGGCATTCGTTGTATACCTTCTGACTCTGCTTTTTAATATACTCCTCTGCTTCCAAAAGCATATCGGCAGCTTCCCACATATGTGTGACCGCTCCCTGGCATATTTCTTTCTCCGCCAAAGGAAGAATATGGTTGCGAATCCGGTTCCTTGTATAAGTATCCTCCAAGTTCGTGTGGTCTATGCAAAAAGAAACCTGATTTCCGTTCAGGTATTCCTCGATTTCCTCCCTCTTTAAGCACAATAAAGGGCGTATAATATTCCCTCTCACCGGCTTTATCCCGCTGGCACCCGAAAGTCCCGTTCCACGAAACAGATGAAACAGCATCGTTTCTACTCTATCGCCGACATTGTGCGCCACAGCAATCTTGCCATAAGCAGTTTCTCTGCCGGCACTTTTACCATATGCAATTTCTCCATCGGTAAGCTTGTCATTCACCGTCTCATTCTTACTATTTTGTTCCAAAATATGCGCAAAAGCCCTATAACGCACAGTGCGCCCGGCTTCTTCCTCCGAAAGCTTCTCTTCTTTTGCGAGCACTTTCACATCCGCTTCGATGAGAAAAAATGGCAGATTGCGTTCCTTGCATAGTCTTTCCACATAGGCCGCGTCCTTTTTCCCCTCCTCGCGTATACCGTGGTTGACATGTACGACGATGAGCTTCAAAGGCATCTCCTTTGCCAGCTCACAGAGTATCAGCAAAAGGCACACAGAATCAGCGCCGCCCGATACCCCCAAAACAACGGTATCACCCGGCACTAGCATCTGATATCTTTCTATATATGCTTTTACTTTTGAAAAAATTCTTTCGTTCATTCGATTCCTTATGTGCAGCCATATAATAGGACATTTTATGCACGAAAATTCTGCCTTTTAATCTTATTATCTATATTAGTCAATTTAACAGAAAAAAGCAATGTTTATCTTGTTACAGTTCGTTATTGTTCACTCCGTTCTCAGCAACATATGATTTCTGCAATGCAAAAATTTTGCATGTAAATTCGCTCTGCGAAGCAGAAATCATCTCTTGAATCACGTTCTTACGTAGTTTTATTATAAATTCTCCCATATGCCCGTCACCATTACCGTCATATCGTCCCTGATCCTGCCTTTGCTTTGATGCAGACAAAAGTTCAATATGTAATTCGCCATTTCCCCCGGATTCTTTAACGCTGCTTTTCCGATGACCTCGGGCAAAATGTCCTCGCCGATTCCCTGCGCCAGTGCATCCGTTATGCCGTCTGAGAGCATGACGATATAATCACCGTCCACTAACCTGCGCCTTGTCGTCTCCATATCCATTTCATAGAAAACTCCCAGCGGAAGATTTCTCGCCGATATTTGGTCCACCAAATGCTCTCTTTTGATATAAGAAGGAGCAGAACCTATCTTGATGAATTCACATACACCTGTATACAAATCAATCTGACATAAATCCAACGTGGACATGTTCTGAGTCTCGCCTCCTGCAATAAGGGAACCATTGATCATCTGTACTGCAGTCTCCTTGCAAAAGCCCGCCTCTAAAAATTTTTCAATCAAATCCACTACGAATTCGCTGTCCTTGCACGCTTTTTCACCAGAGCCCATTCCGTCGGACAGAATCGCAGTCAGACTTCCTTCCTTTTCCTCAACAAAAGCGTAATTATCTCCGGATATGCTCTCCGTCTCCTTTACCGCCTTCGCCACTCCGGTGAGCACGTGAAACTTCGGCTCATCCATATATTGATAACTGTCCCACTCCTTTCCGACGAAAATAGAACTGTTTCTCGCCGCCATAAGCCGGCAGTTTAACAGCACGGACAGAAGGTTCCCCACCTCGTCTACACCGGGAGCCGTTCCCTTTAGAGCACGCATGACGATGTTCAGTTCCTTGCGTCCATCCGCTTTTTCCAGCATATAAATATCCTTTAACAGCACATCCTCTTCCTTTAGGGCATGGGCCAATTGCTTGATTTTGCGTTCACTCATATATACCGGTTTATAAGCCTCTTCTGCCACCTGTGTCATAATCTGAGCCATTTCATTTAAATGATCCGCCATCAAGTCGCGATTTTCCACAAGCCTCCTTCTCCATAAAAACTCCTGTCTATCGTTTACCTGTGCCTGCTCGTCCTCTTCCTCTCTTTGCATATCGGTAAATGTATTTGCCAGATCCCGAAAGGAATCTGCATACATTAAAAGTTTTCTTTTTCCATATTCCGGCAATACGCTGTCAAAGGGCGCCTCCCCGTTTACAAGCTGTTTTCTCACTCCGCATCCCTCCACTTAATCTTCATCTGCCGCCTGTAAGTCCGGGCAACAATACAAATTTACCGCGTGAATCATTCACACTACTCTTGTAAGGGAATATTATACAAGAAGTGCTTTGCCGTATTTGTCAAAACCGGGACAAGAATCCGATTTTTATTGCGACAAAAAATGCAGATACCGCTTACTCCGGTTATCTGCATTTATTATAAGCACCTGCTTCTCTTTATGAGTGTCCTTTACTCATTTATCATCCTTAAAAATAATCTCACCTTCATGTACAAGACCCAGCTTATCCTTTGCCACTTCTTCTATGTACTTTTTAGTCTGAGTATATTTCTCATATTCAGCAATTTCTTCAGCCCGCTTCTGCTCATCCGCAAGCTGCCCGGCAAGCACCTGCTCCTTCGCTTCATATATGGCAATCTTCTGCTTCAGCTCAATGCTGTTTATGGCCACCACAACAAGCAACATAACGACTACCGTTGTCACCAGAAACATGCCAAACTTATTCTGATTTCTCTTACGGTAAGCTGCCCGCCTCGCCATAATAGCCTCCCTGCCTTTCTTTACGTGTTGCGTATAAGCTCTCTAATGTTTACATAATGTTATTTTAAGCATTTTTACGCAAACCGTCAACTTCTTTTTTGTATATTTTGCCAATTTTCGCTGTTTTTTAAACAGATCTGTGCAAAATTTCTTTAATTTTTTCAATACCCAGATTATCGGCTTGAATAAAAAGCCCAATATTTTTCGAATCACATATATTTCTTTCTCTATACAGGTCGATACGATTTTTACAAAATGATCACCGATGATTTTTTTATATATGAGCATGCCCATAGCTGCTCCAAAAACCGCAAACCATCTGAGTATGCCGTCATTTTCTTCATAGAGCATATAAAATACAGCGATAGCGCAGGCTACCCAGAATACGAAGTCCTCTAAGGACACGAAAAAGGGACTGTGCCGAAGAAGCCTCCTCCAAATGAGCAAAAAATCGTATACAAAGGTAATGATAATTCCCATCAAAATAGAACTGAGCAGAAAGTATACCTCGTTTATAATGTCCTGACTCATGCCTCACCTATTTAAACAGCCTTGAAATAAGGGATTCACCCTTGCCGCCATATCCCGTCACTTCCGAATAGGTAAGACTGTCTATCTTGCCGTCGATATCCACCTCTCCCTTATCCAGCGTCAGCCGGCTGACATGCAGATCTCCGCCCTTGATCATCAGCATCCCCTGGTCAGTCTCCAGCAGCACCTCTTTGATATCGAAAGACAACACATCGCTTACGCCGCTGATAGTACATGTCCTCCTATTTGTAAGCATCAATTTATGTGTACGCTGCTTCGCAGTATTTAAATCCTCCATAAAAGAACCCCCTCTTATGTGAGATTTAGAAATTATTAGGCAGTGTACTTTACCGCCTTGTATTTTCTTCTCACATTTCTCTTATAGATTATATGAGAGGCCTTTTTTAAATATACCGAAACAATTCCTTCGCTTCATCTTTTTTCACGGTTTCTTGTACGTCCAGCACTTCCACCTTCACTTCCTTGTTGCCGAACTGAATCGTAATGATATCACCCTGCTTCACATTGGAGGAGGCCTTTGCCGGCTTGTCGTTGATAAGCACCCTTCCGGCATCGCACGCTTCGTTCGCTACCGTACGCCTCTTGATAAGGCGCGAAACCTTTAAATATTTGTCCAGCCGCATCTCTTATTCTCCTTTATTTATATATTGAACAAAAGTGTGCTTCTTACACTCTCGCCGCCAAATACTCCGGCAGCACAACTTTTGTTCCGCGCGCGTAGCTGCGCATCCATCGGTTCTGTAATAGATGCACTTTCCTATTACAGAACAAAAGTGTGCTTCTCACACTCTCGCCGCCAAATACTCCGGCAGCACAGCTTTTGCTTGGCGCGCGTAGCTGCGCATTTATTTCCCTTTAATAGGTGTATTTTTCTAATGAAAGAAAAAAGAGAACCTGTCTCCAGATTCTCTTAACATTCAGCATTCGCTATTATGCGTTAACCATATCCTTTAAAGCTTTACCTGCTTTGAATTTAGGAGCCTTGGAAGCTGCAATTTTCATAACTTCGCCGCTCTGAGGATTTCTACCTTCTCTTGCTGCTCTCTTGGAAACTTCAAATGTACCGAATCCTACTAACTGCACTTTACCATCTTTCTTTAATTCGTCTGCTACTACATCCGTAAAAGCCTTTAAAGCCTTCTCTGCGTCTTTTTTGGATAATCCAGCCTG